>CAYVQJ010000064.1:0-35667 GCA_964454165.1 uncultured Myxococcales bacterium
GGGCGCGTCGCCCGAGCGCAGGCCGCTTGGCGATAGCCATCGCGGCCAAGACAAGCGCGAAGCGCGCGCAGCGAGGGCGCTTCGCCCGAGCGCAGGCCGCTTGGCGATAGCCATCGCGGCCAAGACAAGCGCGAAGCGCGCGCAGCGAGGGCGCTTCGCCCGAGCGCAGGCCGCTTGGCGACAGCCATCGCGGCCAAGACTCCTAGCGACGGAGCTGACCGACCAGGTGCGCCAGCTCGGGAAGGACGAGGCGATCGAGTGCCAGCCGCACCGCGGCGGACGAGCCCGGGACCACGAACACGGCCGTGCGCTGCGCGGTCCCGGCGACCGCACGCGACAGCAGCGCCGCGGCGCCGATCTCCTGAAACGAGAGCGAGCGAAACAGCTCGCCGAAGCCGTGCAGCACCTTGTCGAGCACGGGCTCGACGGCCTCGGGCGTCGAGTCGCGCGGCGAGACTCCGGTGCCGCCCGTGGCGATCACCACGTCGACGTCTGGGTGCGCGATCCCGCGCAGCACCGCGGCGCGGATCGCGTCGCGATCGTCCCTGACGATGGCGCGCTCGACGACCCGATGCCCCGCAGCCTCGAGACGCTCGGCGCAGAGCTTGCCCGACGTGTCGTCGTCTGTCGTGCGCGTGTCGCTCACGGTCAGCACCAGGCAGGCGACGCTCGGGGGAGCGTACGCGCGGTGCTGGGCCGGCGCGTCGGGCCCGTGCGCCTTCGTCACGGGTTCTCCTCGACCCAGTAGCCGCCTTCGGTGCCGAACTCCTTCTTCCAGATCGGGACCGTGCGCTTCAGCGTGTCGATCGCGAAGCGGCAGGCTTCGAACGCCGCGGGACGGTGCGGTGCGGCCGCGGCGATCATCACGGCAGCGTCGCCGATCGCGAGCCGACCCACGCGGTGCGCGATCGCCAGCCGCACCTCGGGCCAGCGCTCGCGCGCTTCCGCGCGGATCTTCGAGATCTCGGCCTCGGCCAGCGAATCGTAGGCCTCGTACTCCAGGTGATCGATCGCGTGCCCGCGCGACTGATCGCGCACCACGCCCGTGAACGTGACGACGCCACCGCACGACGGGCTCGCCACCTCGGCGATCAGCAGGTCGAGCGAGAGCGGCGCTGCGCGCAGCGAGCCGGCCCCGGAGCCACCACTCACCGGCGGCAGCAGCGCGATCAAGTCTCCGTCGCCAAGCGCGGTGTCGAGTGGAGCGCGCTCCTCGTTCAAGGACAGCAATAGACGCCCGTGCCAGTGCAGGAGCGGCGGGAGCTCCGCCTCGGCGCGCGCGAGCGCGTCGCGCAGGCGCGCGCCGTCGGGCAGCTCAAGCGCGTGCTCCTTCTTGCCGACAGCCTCGCGCAGGCCCGCGAACAACAGGAGACGCACGCGCATGGCCGGGAGCCTACGAGAGGGAGACGACGACTTCAAACGCTCGCCGGGCGCACTCACCCCGCAACGAGTGCGCGAGGCGCTCGACGCCGTGCGGCCGGGACTCCTGGCCGACGGTGGCAACGTCGAGCTCGTCGGCGTCGACGAAGACGGCACGGTGCGCGTCGCGCTGCAGGGCGCGTGCGCGATCTGCCCCTCCGCCGCCGCCACGCTCCGTCTGGTGATCGAGCCCCGCATCACCCGCAACGTCCCCGGCGCCACCTCGGTGATCGTGGCTCCGTAGCCAGCCTGAGCGGTGTACGGCCGCGGGCGGCCGCGGCCTACCGCCTCCGCACGCTGCGCGTGCTGCGCGCGCGAAGCACTTGCGGCCCAAGAGCCGGTAGGCGGCGAGCGCACGCCGAACAAGCCGCATGGCCTAGGCCCCCGCAAGCGCCGAAGGCGCGCGCAGCGAGGCGCAGCCGAGCGAAGCGGGTGGGTGGTCGCGCAAAGCGCGACCGGGTCCCACCCATACGACTACGGCTTCTTCACGTCCGGAAGCTTGACGACGTTGTCCGGCTTCTTCGGCATCTCGGGGCCCATCGCGATCTGGCCGTTGAACTGCGCGCCTTCCTCGACGATCAGGCTCGCGGTCTGCAGGTTGCCTTTCACCTTCGCGGTGCGGTGCAACGTGACCTGGCGGCGCGCGACGATGTCGCCGTTGACGCTGCCGGATACGATCACGGTCTCGGAGCGGATCGTGGCGTGGATGTCTCCGGTCTCACCGACGATCAGCGTGTTGTCGCTCGAGATCTCGCCCTCGAAGCGCCCGTCGATGCGCACTGTGTCACGGAAGCTGAGCTTGCCCGAGAACTCGGAGCCCTGGTCGATGAACGCCGTCAGCGCACCGACGCCGCCGCTCGAGGGGGCCGGCGCGTCCTTGGGCTTGCGGAAGTCCTGAAGTCCCATCGTCCCTCCTTCGAGGCGCGAGCGCGCTCTGGCTGCTTCGGCTGCGCGCGGGCGATCCTTGAGGTAGCGCCGGGGTATCCTGCGCTTCGATGCGAGAGCACGAAGCGGCAGCGATCCGCGCCGAGCTGCGCAAGAGCGTCGCCGCCGATCGCGTGCATGGCGCGTATCTGTTCGAGGGAACGACTGGCAGCGGCAAGCGCGCGACCGCGGCGTGGTTCGCGCGGCTCTTGCTGCGCGGCGCGGCGCCGGAGCCGACGGGAGCGGAGCCCCTCGCTTTTCCTGCCCATCCCGATCTGCACCTGATCGAGCCCGACGGCCCGTTCGTGAAGATCGACCAGGTGCGCGGCCTGCTGCGCGCCTTGGCGCTCGTCGCGAACGAGGGGGGCCGCCGCGTCGGCGTGATCCTGCAGGCGCAGCGCCTGAGGGCGGAGGCGGCGAACGCCCTGCTCAAGACCCTGGAGGAGCCGCCGCGCGGCGCCACGCTCGTGCTCGTGGCGGAGTCGAGCGAGGGGCTGCCGCGCACGCTGCGCTCGCGCACGACGCGGCTGCGTTTCTCGGCGCGCGCGGCGCCCGAGCTGGCGCGCACACTGGTCAGCGAAGGGGCCAGCGAGCTCGAGGCGCGGCTCGCGGCCGAGCTCGCGGGCGGGGGACTCGAAGCCGCGCGCGCATGGCGCGAGCGCTCGGGCGCCGACGCGCTCGAACTCTACGCAACGCTGGCCCGCGCGACGGAGCTCGCCGCGAGCGATCTGCTCGACGTCGCCGAGGGCTATCGCGGTGGCGGCGACGCCGCGCGCGAGCGGCTCGAGCTCTTCCTCGACGTCTACGCGGCGCTCGCGCGCGAACGCGTCGAGGCCGCCGCGCGCGCGAACGATCCACGCACGGCGTCGTGCTGGCTCGAGCGCGCGGACGCCGTCGCCAGCGCCTCCCGCGAGTGGCGCCGCCGCAACCTGCAGCCGCAGCTCGTCGTCGAGGGCCTGCTGTTCCAGCTCACGACGACAGAGAGTCGTTGAGGCGCGAAGCGATGGCGGCGCAGGACCGGCTTCCGCCCCCCGAGCTCCACGCGCGGGTTGCCGCTGCGCTCGGCAAGCAGCCCGTGCGCTGGCTCGAGCCCCACACCGGACTCTCGGCGGCTCACCGCTTCATCCTCCGCTTCGACGACGGCTCGAGCGCGTTCGTGAAGGTCGCCGTCGACGACGCGACCGAGGGCTGGCTGCGCACCGAGCGCGAGATCCTCTCCAGCGTCGGGGGCAGCTTCGTCGCGCAGCCGCTGGCGTGGCTCGAGGACGGCGGCCGACCGATCCTCGTGATCGAGGATCTCAGCGCAGCGCACTGGCCTGCCGACCGGTATCCGGTCCGCTGGAAGCCCGGTCACTTCGCGCTGCTGTTCGAGACGCTGCGCCGCGTCGCAGCCGCGTCGCCGCCCGCGTCGCTCCCGGCGGCCGAGACGGGCTTCGAGCCGCAGTGGCCGTTTGCAGCGACAACCTCTGCTTCCTGGGCGAGCGCATGGTGCTCGTCGACTGGGGCGGCGCGTTGCGCGGCCATCCGCAACACGATCTGGCGACGGCCCTCTCCACGCTGCCGCTCGAAGGGGGACCCGATCCGTTCGACGTCCTACCCGAAGGGGGCACGTGGGCGGCCTATCTCGCCGCCCGGAGCGCGCGACGCGCCTACCGCGATGCGCAAGCTCCGGCGTAGTTGCGCAAGGTCTTGCAGCGGATCGCGGCGATCTGCCTGGATTGGGCCTCGCGCTCCCTCGAGCTGCCGCCGCGGGCGGGAGCGCACTGGAGCGAGATCCGCTGACCGAGCCGACTCGTTGCCGGCGAGCTCAGCCTCGCGTCGCGAAGAAGGTGCCGTGGTTCTCTTTGCGCCGGTGCGGGACCAGCTCGACCTCGAAGCCGGCGCTGCGCAGGAAAGCGGCGAACGCAGCCGAGCGCGTGCGCGGATCGTCGCGCGACACGTCGTGGTACTCGCCGTGGATGCGGCGGATGCGGCCAAGCGCCGCCGCGCTCGCGCCGTACAGGATCGGGTACTCCGCGCCCTCGACGTCGAGCTTCAGCAGGTCGCACGCGTCGATCCGGTGGCACGCGAAGAGCTCGTCGAGCGTCAGGCTCGGGACTTCCACGAAGCGCTCCGACAGCTCGCCGCACGCCTCCGGATACAGCGAGTGCGTGCCACTGCGGCTTTGCTTGCGCGGCGGAAACAGGCGCAGCACGCCGCTCCGATCGCTGACCGCCCCGCAGACCGCTTCCACGTTGCGCCGCTCGGCGAGGTTCGCCTGGAGCTGCGCGAAGCTCTCCGGGAACGGCTCGTAGGCGATCACGCGCCGGGCGAGCGGTGCTATGCGCGCGGAGAACAGGCCCACGTTCGCGCCGAGGTCCACCACGCATCCGAGCTGCGTCGCGACGGACGCGCGCAGCCGGTACTCGTCGCGCAGGAAGATCCGGTGGAACATGTGGAAGTCCGCGCGGCCCCCGCGCAGCCAGAGCGGCCCACCCTCGCGCATGCGCACCTCGAAGACGTCGCCGTCGCGCTGGCCCTTGCGGAAGCGCACGGTGGACCAGGGATTGGTCGCGATGCGGCGCAGCGCGCACCAATCGCGCAGGTCCTCGGGACGCACGCGGACAGGATGGAAGGAACGCGCCGCAGGAGCAAGGCCGTCGCCGGGACCCGCCCAAGGGACTCGCGCTCGCTACATTCGACGGCCCATGGCCCCGGCCGAGCCGTACTACGTCACCGCGCCGATCTACTACCCGACCGCTGCGCCGCACCTGGGCACGGCGTACACCACGACGCTCGCCGACACGCTGGTGCGCTATCACCGCCAGGCCGGCGAGGAGGCGTTCTTCATCACCGGCACCGACGAGCACGGCGACAAGCTCGCCGAGTCGGCCGCCGAGGCGGGCGTCGAGCCGCAGGCGTTCGTCGATGCGATGGCCGCGCGCTTCCGCGAGCAGTGGCAGGCGCTCGGCCTGGCACCGCAGCGCTTCGTGCGCACCACCGACCCGCAGCACCAGGCGGCGGTGCGCCACTTCTGGTCGACGATCCACGCGAAGGGCGAGATCGAGTTCAAGAGCTACGAGGGCCTCTACTGCGTGGGCTGCGAGGAGTTCAAGGTCGAGCGCGACCTGGTCGACGGCAAGTGCCCGAACCACGATCGCCCGCTCGAGCAGCGCGCGGAGTCGAACTACTTCTTCAAGACCAAGCACTACTTCGGCTGGCTCGAGGCCGAGCTCGCGCGCCATCCGGCGCTGATCCAGCCGGAGCGCTACCGCAACGAGGTGCTCGCGATGCTGCGCGACGGCGGCCTCGGCGACCTGTGCATCTCGCGCCCGCGCGAGCGCCTGGCGTGGGGGATTCCGTTGCCCTTCGACCCGGCGTACGTCACCTACGTCTGGGCCGACGCGCTGATCAGCTACCTGACGGGCGTCGGCTATCCCGACGCTCCCGACTGGGAGCGCTGCTGGGCGGGCGTGCACCACGTGATCGGCAAGGACATCCTGAAGTTCCACGGCGCTTTCTGGCCAATCATGCTGCACGTGGCGGGGATCCCGCTGTACCGCGAGCTGCGCGTGCACGGCCACTTCACCTTCGGCGGCAGGAAGATCTCGAAGAGCGCCCTCACGGTCGTGGACGCGCTCGCGCTCAAGGACGTCTACGGCTTCGAGGCGCTGCGCTATTTCATGCTGCGCGAGATGTCGTTCGGCCTCGACGCCGAGTTCTCGGAAGAGGCGCTGGTACGCCGGCTGAACGCGGATCTCGCCAACGACCTCGGCAACCTGCTGTCGCGCAGCACGAGCATGGTCGGGCGCTACTTCGACGGCGCGGTCCCGCCGCCGCAGGGGACGTCGCCGCTGGCCGCGGTGGCCGAGCGCGTGGCGCGCGAGGTCGACGCACAGCTGCGCGATTTCTCGACGTCGCGCGCGCTCGCCGCGCTCTGGGAGCTGATCAGCGCCGCCGACAAGCGGCTGGACGACGAGAAGCCCTGGCAGCTCGCGAAGGATCCCGGCCAGCGTGAGCGGCTGGCGGCGTCGCTGTACGAGAGCCTCGAGGCGCTGCGCGTGATCGCCGTGCTGCTCGCGGCCTTCATGCCCGAGACCAGCTCGAAGATCCTGGAGCAAATCGGCAGCACGGTTCCGATCGCCCCCCTCGGGCAGGCGCTGGCGTGGGGCCAGCTCCCGCCCGGCACGCGCACGCGCAAGGGACCCGCGCTGTTCCCGCGCGTCGAGGCGCGCTGAGTGTTCGTGGACAGCCACGCGCACCTCGGCGCGCCCGAGTTCAGCGACGCCGCGGAGGCGCTCGCACGCGCGCGCGCGGCCGGCGTGGAGCTCGTGATCGCCGTGGGCGCCGGCTACGGCATCGCCCCCAACGCGCACGCGGTCGCGCTCGCCGACGAGCATCGCGACGTGCTGGCGACCGCCGGCCTGCACCCGCACGACGCCTCGGACTGGGGCGAGCTCGCCGAGCGCGCGATCGACGGCTGGCTCCGGCACCCGCGCGTGGTCGCGGTCGGCGAGTGCGGGCTGGACTACTGGTACGAGCGCTCGCCGCGCGCTCTGCAGGCCGCCGCCCTGCGCGCCCAGATCCGGCTGGCGCACGCCCACGGGCTGCCGCTCGTGATCCACGTGCGCGCCAGTCGCGGATCGCGCGACGCCTACCAGGACCTGCTCGAGATCTTCGACGCCGAGGGCGGCGAGCGCGCGGGCGGCGTGATCCACTGCTTCACCGGCGACCTGCCCTTCGCGCGGGAGTGCCTGGCGCGCGGCTTCGCGCTGTCGTTCTCGGGCATCGTCACCTTCCCGAACGCGCGCGAGCTGCGCGAGGTGGCCCGCGCGCTGCCCCGCGAGCAGCTCCTGATCGAGACGGACAGCCCTCTCCTCGCGCCCACGCCGCACCGCGGCAAGCGCAACGAGCCGGCGTTCGTGTCGCGCGTGGCCGAGTGCCTGGCGGAGCTTTTCGGCGTGTCGCTCGAGTCGATGGCGCGCTCGAGCGCCGAGCGCGCCCGCGCCGTGTTCCGGGTCGGCGCGCGGGCGTGAACGCCTTACTCGACCTCGCGGTCAGCATCGCGCGCGAGGCCGGGGCGCTGCAGCGGGCGCGCTTCGGCCTTCCGCGCGAGATCGGGACCAAGTCGAGCCCGGCGGACCTGGTCACCGACGTCGATCACGCCTGCGACGCGCTGATCGGCGAGCGCATCCGAGCCGCGCGCCCGCAGGACGGGATCCTGTCCGAGGAGCTCGGCGAGCGACCGGGCTCGAGCGGCGTGCGCTGGGTCGTCGATCCCCTCGACGGCACCACGAACTACGCACACGGCTTTCCACACTTCGCGGTGTCGATCGGGATCGAGGAGCGCGGCCTGCGCGTGGCGGGTGTGGTCTTCGATCCGCTGCGCGACGAGCTTTTCAGCGCCGCGCGAGGGCACGGCGCGTGGCGCGGGGGCGAGCGGCTGCACGTCTCGCAGACGACGGCCCTGGGCGAGGCTCTCCTGGCGACCGGCTTCGCGCCTGATCCGACCCACGTCGCGCGCAACCTGCCCTACTTCGGCCGCATGCTCGGCCGCTCGCGCGCAATTCGACGCGCCGGATCGGCCGCGCTCGACCTCGCCTACGTCGCGTGCGGGCGCTTCGACGGCTACTGGGAGCTCTCGCTCGGCGCCTGGGACGTGTGCGCGGGCGCGCTGCTCGTCGAGGAGGCTGGCGGCAGGCTCAGCGATCTCGACGGCGGGGCCGTGCATCTGCGCGCGCCGATCGTCGCGAGCAACGGCCGGATCCACGCGGATCTACTCGCGGCGCTAAGGGCCTGAGCCGCGATGGCTGTCGCCAAGCGGCCTTCGCTCGGCCGCAGACGGCCTCGCTGCGCGCGCGGAACGCTTGCCTGAGCCGCGATGGCTGTCGCCAAGCGGCCTCCGCTCGCCCGAAACGCGCTCGCTGCGCGCGCGGAGCACTTGCCCTACTTCTCTGCCGCGGGCGGAGCGGGTGCGTCTGGCGCGGGCGCGGCCTCGGGCGCCGGCGCGGCTGCGGGCGGCGGAGGCTTGGGCTTGAGCCAGCGGTTCTGGAACGCCTCGTGGCCGAGCGGGAGATCGTCGCCGAGCGTCTTCGCGACGCGCCAGAGCCGCTCGCCCGTCGACGAGCGCGCCGCGATGCCGTCCCCCTCGTGGTCGCCGAGCTCGAGCCAGCCCAGCGGCTTGCCCTCGGCGTCCTTCGGCTCTACTCGAAGCTGCGGCGGCTCGAGCCCGACCCCCGCCGCTGGCGGCGAGCCTTCGATCTGCCCGACGGCGTCGATCTCGCGCAGCGCGTACACCACGTCGTCGAGGCGCAGCGACTCCGGCTCCACGTCGCTGCCCACCGCCTTCCACGCTTCTCCTTCCTTCGCGAACGCGTACTGCGCGCTGTCGCGCGGGAAGTAGAGGTCGAGGCGCGCGACCTTCGTGTCGTCGAGCGCGAACACGCGCTTCCAGCGGTAGGCGAACGCGTCGCGCGGGATGTCCGCCAGGATGCGGTCGGGCACTTCGAACGCGACGTCGGCGCCTGCGCCCCGCGCGAAGACCTTACCGCCGGCCCGCGCGAGCTGGACGCGCTCGCTGCGCTCGCCCGCGCCAAGCTCGAGCTCGATCTCGGGCGCAGAGAGGCCGGTGGCCTTCTCGTCGACCGGACCGTCGACGAAGCCGGTCGCGCGCAGGAACGAGACGTCCTGCAGCAGCCGCCGGATGCGCTCGCGGTCTCCCGCTTCGGTGGCGGGCTCACTGAGGGTCCAGTCCGCGTCCGTGGGCTCGCCCGGGCCGCGCCTCGCGGCGATGAGCGCCTTGCCCTTCTCGAGCACGCGCACTGCATCGATCTCGTCGGGCTCGAGGCGCGTGACGCGCTTGTCGCGCAACGTGAGCAGCGCCGGCTCGAAGCTCGAGAGCGCGTAGTCGCTCACCGTCGCGAGCCGGCGCGGCGCGCCGTCGCGCAGCACGTACTTGGTCGTGCCGAGGGGCGCCTTGGCGCCGATCAGGAGCGCCAGCGGCTCTCCCTGGCGCAGGAACGCCCGGAGCGCGCGCGCGCCGTCGCCGAGCCCGAACGCCCCGAGGTCGGACGGCAGCTCCTTGACCTCGTTCTCGAGCGAGAGCTCCGCCAGCGACGACAGCAGCGAGTCGATGGCCCCGTCGTCCGCCGGATAGACGAGCGGCTGCTCGAGCTTCCACTTCCCGCCGCCTTCGGTCACGCGCACCACGCGCGCGCGCCCGCCCTCCTTCGTCGGCAGCTCGAGCGCGGTGACGTCGTCGGCGGCGAAGTCGGCGAAGAGCTTCTTGGAGCGCGCCTCCTCCTGCTGCTTCTCCTCGCCGCGCGGCAGCTCGTACCAGTAGAAGTAGGCAGCCGCCAGCGCCGCGAGCGCCACCAGCAGGAGCGTCGAACGCGACCTCACCGATCCTCGCTCCGGCGCCGCCACCAGACCAGGATGCCGCCGAGCAGCAGCGCCTCCGGCAGCACGAACAGCGAGAGGTAGCGGAAGTTGTAGAACTGCTCGTTGGTGAGCGCGACGCTCGAGGCGCGGGGGATCTTGCGCTCGATCGAGATGAAGTGCTCTTCGCCCACCAGCCAGCCCACCATGTTGAGCAGCAAATCGCCGTTGGCCGCGCTCGTGATGTAGCGGTTGCGCGAGAAGTCCGAGTCGCCCACCACCACCAGGCGGCCCTCGCGCTTCTTCTCCGCCCCCTCCTGCGGGAAGCTGCGCGCCATAGCGATCGGGATCGGCCCCTTGCGGTCGCCGTCGTCGAGGCCGACCACGCTCTCCTTCACGAAGCGCTCGACGTCGCTCTCGCCCCAGCTCCCCTCGCCGGTCGACGCTAGCTCGACGACGCCCGACCCCGACTCCGCGGCCGCGAGCGAGCGCGCCAGGTAGAACGTCGTGATCTGCCCGCGCAGCTTCTCGGTGACCGGATGGCTGCCGTAGGAGAGCACCACCGGCTCGATCCCGACCTGCGGCCCGGCGAAGAGCTGGATTTGCTGATCGACGACCACGTCCTTGCCCAGCACCACGCCCCACGCTTTGACCTGCTCCTCCAACCCGCCCTCGACGATCGGGTCCGAGAGCACGAGCAGCGAGCCGCCGCCGCGCAGGTAGCGGTCGAGCGCCTCGAGCTCGCGCGGGAACAGCGTGTGGCTCGGACCCGCGATCACGACCGCGCCGGCGTCGTCGGGCACGTTCTCCTGGTTGGCGAGCACGAGCGACGCCACCTCCAGGTTCTCGCCCTCGAGCGCCTTCTTCGCGATCGCCGCGCCGCGCACCTCGGCGTCGGCCGGGTCCGCCTCGCCGTGTCCGGCCAGGTAGTAGACCTTCTTCTTGGTCGAGAGCACGCTGCGGATCGCCTTGGAGAGCTCCTGCTCGCTCGCCTCGGTCACGCGCGCCGTGCCCGCGGCCTGCTCGCAGGCCCCCGCGCAGATGATCAGCACGCCGTTGCTCGTGACTTCGTGGCGCGTCGCGAGCTGCGGGTTCGCATTGGGATCGACGATGCGGAACGTCAGGCGCTTCGAGTGGTAGGTGTACTGCTCGAGCAGCTCCTTGGCGCCGGCCTCGGTGCCCGGCAGGAAAAACGCGAGGACCTCGATCGGGCGATCCTCGGCGATCTGATCCAGCACGGCGCGACTCGCGTCCGACAGGCTGTGCAGCTTCGACTCGGTCCAGTCCCAGCGGACCGGCCGCTGCACGCTCACGTACGCGAGCACGGCGAGGATCACCGTGACGGCGGCGGCCTGCACCGCGGAGTTTCCGCCGTAGCGTGCGCCGCGGCGCGCGGCGTCGGCCGAGAGCTGCCGGCGCAGCTCGCCGAAGCCCGTCGCCAGCGCGTAGCCCCAGAGCGCCAGCGCCAGCAGGAAGTGGCCGAGAATCCAGTAGGGATCGGCGGCGGATAGGAGCGCGACCAGCCCGAAGCCGAAGAAGACGAGCCCGAAGATCGCGTAGAGCACGTCTACCTCCAGCGCAGCGATTCGATCGCCGTCCGGGTCAGCACCAGCAGGAAGGCGATCGAGACCGCGAAGTAGCCCAGGTCCTCGCTGCGCAGATTCCCGGCGAGCGCGGGCTCGAGGTGCTCGCCGAGCGCCAGATAGGTCAGCACGCTGCGCCACACCCCCTCGGGCACGACCTGCGCGGCGAACGACAGCAGGTAGAGGATCAGGCCGACGACGAAGGCGATCAGAGCCGCGATCATCTGGCTCCGGGTGAGCGACGACGCGAAGCAGCCGATCGCCGCGAGCGTCAGGGTGAAGCCGAGTAGGCCCACGAGCCCCGCGAGCGTCTGCCAGAGCTCCGGATCGCCGTAGAGCGCGAGCAAGAGCGGGAACAGCGCCGAGACCAGCACGAGCAAGAGCGAGATCGCGGTCGCGGCCAGGTACTTGCCGGCCACGATCTCCCAGGTCGAGAGCGGGCTGGTGAGCAAGAGCTCGAAGGTCCCGTTCACGCGCTCCTCGGCGAAGCTGCGCATGGTCACGAGCGGGACGAGCAGCACCAGGATGATCGAGAAGCTGCCGAACGACGGGCCGATCACGCGCTCGTTCAGGTTGAACTGCTCGAGCAGGTGCGTCATCTGGAACGCCTGGATCTGCTGGATCTGCTGCAGGAACACGCCGAGCCCGATGAAGAAGAAGTAGCCCGCCAGCACCAGGTAGAACGCGAGCACAGCGTAGGCGATCGGCGTGGAGAACAGCGAGCGGATTTCGCGCGCGGCGATCGCGAGAGTGTGTTTCACGCCCCCGCCTCCTGCGGAAGCGCGGCCGCCGCCTGGCGCAGGAATACGTCCTCGAGCGTGCCGCTGCCCTTGATCTCGGCGAGCGGGCCGTCGACGCGGATGCGGCCGCCCGAGATCAGGATCACGCGACGGCAGATCGCCTCGACCTCGGGCAGGATGTGCGTGGACAAGATGATGGTGCGGCCGCCCTCGTCGGCGAGCTTCCGGATCAGGTTGCGGATCTCGACGATCTGCAGCGGATCGAGGCCGGCGGTGGGCTCGTCGAGGATCAGCACCGCCGGATCGTGCACGATCGCCTGCGCCAGCCCGACGCGCTGGCGGAAGCCCTTCGAGAGCCGGCCGATCACGCGATTGCGCACCTCGGTCAGGGCGCACGCGACGAGCGCGTGATCGACCTTGGCGGCGCGCTCGCCCGAGGGAACGTCCTTGATCGTGGCCACGAAGCGCACGTAGTCGGCGACGCGCATCTCCGGGTACAGGGGAGGCTGCTCCGGCAGGTAACCGATTGCGCGCCGCGCCTCGCGCGGCGACTCCATCAGGTCGAAGCCGGCGACGCGCACCCGCCCCGACGACGGGGGCAGAAAGCCAGTGACCATGCGCATGGTGGTGGTCTTGCCCGCGCCGTTGGGACCGAGGAAGCCGACCACCTCGCCGCGTTCGGCGCGGAAGCTGACCTCCGAGACGGCGGCGAGCTCGCCGTAGCGCTTGCCGAGCTTCTCGACTTCGATCACCGCACCCTCGCTCCCTCCAGGAAGACGTCGACCACCTGGTCGGCGCCGTGCTCCGCGAAGCCCGGGGGCTCGCGGAATGCGCCGAGCACCTGCGACTGCACGATCATCTGGATCGCTCCGATGTACGCGAGCAGCAGCAGCTCGGATGCCACGTCCTTGCGGATTTCGCCTTCCGCCTGGCCGCGCTCCAGCACGCGCCGCACTACCGCGAAGGCGCTGCCGATGCGCTCGAGGTGCGCCGGCTCCAGGTACTTGGACATGCGCGTGAACTCGAGCAGGAGCAGCTCCACGAGCTGCGGCCGGGCGCGGTAGGCGGAGAGGAAGATGTCGGCGACCCCGCGCAGGCGGGCGCGGGCGTCCGCGCCGTCGCGCGCGGCGACCTCCAGCCGGTCCGTAGTGCGCGCCCAGCGATCCTCGAAGATCGTGTTGAGGATCTCTTCCTTGTTGCGGAAGTAGTGGTAGACGAGCCCGTAGGCCACGCCTGCCTCCTCCGCGATGTCGGCGATGCGCGAGCCGAACACGCCCTTGCGGCTGAACACCGACAGCGCGGCGTCCAGAATCAGCTCGCGCTTCTCCGGCCGATCCGACCGATCCAATGGCGACCACTCCAAGGCCCCTGCGGGCGGAGCTTGTTTAAGGATCCCGGCCGCGAACGTCAACCGCGCAGGCGGGTCCGCTCGCGCGGGTCGAGCGCCCCGCGCAGGCCCTCGCCGAGCAGGTGGAACGCGGTCAGGGTCAGCGCCAGCGCGGCGCTCGGGGCCAGGATCAAGTGCGGGTAGGAGCGCAGCCCCTCGAAGCCGTCCGCGGCGAGCACGCCCCAGGTCGCGAAGGGGGGCTGGATCCCGAGGCCCAGGAACGAGACGGTCGACTCCGCGAGGATCGCGGCCGGAACGCGGAAGGCGGTCAGCACCAGCAGCGGGCCGGCGAGGTTCGGCAGCACGTGCCGCAGCAGCACCCGGGCCGGGGTCGCTCCAGTGGCGCGCGCCGCCTCGACCCACGGCTCCTCGCGCGCGGAGAGCACGAGCCCGCGCACCAGCCTCGCGACGCTCACCCACGAAACCAGGGCGAGCGCTGCGACCAGCGCGAGCACACGGCGCCACAGGTCGGGCGCGTCGGCGAGGAGCGCCTCGCCCACCTGTGTGAACAGCACGATCAAGAGCAGGTCGGGCAGCGCATACGCGACATCGAGCCCGCGCATCAGCCAGGCGTCCGCGCGGCCGCCGGCCCAGCCTGCCGCGCCGCCATAAGCGATCCCGAGCGCCACCGCGAACAGCGTCGAGGCGACCGCAACCAGCAGCGATACACGCGCGCCCTCCGCGAGCCGCGCCGCCACGTCGCGCCCCAGCGGGTCGGTGCCGAGCCAGTGCGTGGCGCCGGGACCGAGCAGGCGCGCCTCCGCGTCCTGCGCGTCGAAGCGGAAGCCGGTCGTGCGATCACCGAGCAGCGCGGTGGCGAGCAGGACGGCGAGCAGCGCGGCGCCGAGCCAACCCGTAGCGGTCACGCGTCGCGACTCCCCAGCCGGATGCGCGGGTCGAGCCAGGCGTAGAGCAGGTCCACGCCGAGATTGGCGAACACCACGAGCGCGCCGTAGACGAGCGTCACGCCGAGCACGAGCGGGTAGTCGCGGTTGCTCACGGCCGTCACGAAGAAGCGCCCCATGCCCGGGATCGCGAAGATCACCTCGACCACGAACGAGCCGGTGAGCAGCACCGCGACCAGTGGACCGAGGTAGGTGACCACCGGCAGGAGAGCGTTGCGCAGCACGTGGCGCCAGCGCACGGCCCGCTCGGACACTCCCTTGGCCCGGGCGGTGCGCACGAAGTCGCGCTCGATCACATCGATCACCGCAGCGCGCGTGAGCTGTGCTACGTAGGCCAGGGGCAGCGCTGCCAGCGTGAGCGCCGGGAGCAGTGCGCTCGACGCGCCTTCCCAGAGGGCGGCGGGCAGCAGGCGCAGCCCGAGTGCTATCCCGAGCACGAGCGACGCCCCGAGGGCGAAGCTCGGCACCGAGACCAGCAGCACGGCGACGAGCATGCTGACGCGGTCGAACGCGCGCCCGCGCCGCACGCCGGCGGCGAGCCCGAGCGGTACGCCGACGCCGAGCGCCAACGCGAACGCGACGGCGCCGAGCTGGGCCGACACCGGAAATGCCTCGGCCAGGATCGCCGAGACGTCGCGCCCTACGTACTTGTACGACGGCCCGAGGTCGCCGCGCGCGAGCCCCGCGAGGTAGCGCGCGTACTGCGCGGCGAGCGGCTCGTCCAGGTGATAGCGCGCCTCGACGTTGCGTTTGACCTCGGGCGGCAGCGTCTTCTCGCTGTCGAACGGACCGCCCGGCAGCAGGCGCAGCAAGAGGAACGTCGCGGTCGCGATCGCGAGCAGCACCGGCACGCTCTGCGCCAGCCGCGCGAGCGCGTAGCGGATCACCGGCTCCAACCTCCCACGTCGCGCAAGCTAGCCCGCAAGCGCGCGAAGCGCGCGCGCAGCGAGCGCGTCCGCGCGAGCGAAGGCCGCTCGGCGTTAGCCGTCGCGGCACAGGCCCCGCAAGCACGCGAAGCGCGCGCGTCCGCGCGCGAGCGAAGCCGCAGGCCCGGCTTCGCCGGGCCGTCGCGGACAGACTAGGATCGGGCGATGCGCGGACTCGTGTTCCACGGCCCGGGAGACATTCGCTGCGAGCGCGTGGCGGATCCGCGGCCCGACGACGAGCGCGGCGCGATCGTGCGCGTCGCGAGCACCGCGATCTGCGGCTCCGATCTGCACCTGTACCACGGCACGCTGCCCGTCGACCGGCCGGGCTTCACCGTCGGGCACGAGTTCGTGGGCGAGGTCGTGGAGACGGGGAGCGGCGTCGCGCGCTTCCACGCTGGCGACCGCGTGCTGGTGTCCGGCGTGATCGGCTGCGGCTCGTGCCCGGCCTGCGCGCGTGGTGGCGTCACGCTCTGCGAGAAGCGACGCACGCGCGTGTTCGGCACCAGCTCGACGCTCCCCGGCGGCCAGGCCGAAGCGGTCGCCGTCCCCGACGCCGACACGTCGATGCTGCGGATTCCGGACGGCATCAGCGACGAGCAGGCGGTGCTCCTGACCGACATCCTGCCCACCGGCTGGTACGGCGCGCGCAACGCCGAGATCCGCCCCGGGCAGACCGTCGCGGTGATCGGCCTGGGCCCGGTCGGCATGCTCGCGCTGGAGAGTGCCTGGCTCTTCGGCCCATCGCGCGTGTTCGCGATCGACCGCGTGCCAGAGCGCCTGGCGCGCGCGCGCGATCTCGGCGCGATCGCGCTCGATGCCGCCGCCGCGGAGGTTGCGCTGCGCGACGCGACCGGAGGCCTCGGCCCCGACTGCGTGATCGAGGCCGTCGGCGCCGACGCGACGATCCAGAGCGCGCTGCGCGTGGTGCGACCGGGCGGCGTGGTCTCGGTGATCGGGGTGAACGTGAACCCCGCCTTCGCCTTCCCGATGGGGCTCGCGTTCATGAAAGACCTGACGTTCCGGATCGGCATCTGCCCGGTGCCGGAGATGTGGCCCACGCTCGTGCCGCTGGTGCGCGCCGGCCGCCTGCACCCCGAGCGGGTGTTCACGCACCGCCTCCCGCTCTCCGACGGTGCGAAGGCCTACGACCTGTTCGACCGCCGTGCCGACGGCGTGCTGAAGGTGCTGCTCGACCCGAGCCGCTGACGCTTCAACGCGCCTCGACGCGCTCGAAGCGCAGGATCTCGAGCGGATCCAGGCGCAGTCCCACGACGCGGGGCGCCACCACGGCGTTGAGCGACTCGACGAACACGGGAGCGATGGGAGCGTCCTGCTCGCACAGGATGCGCTGCGCCTCGTCGTAGAGCGTCTGGCGCAGCGTGGGATCGGTCTCACGCGCCGCGCGCTCGACCAGCTCGTCGTAGCGCGCGTTCTTCCAGCCCGTGTGGTTGTTCGCGCTGTACGACGTGAACAGGTTCATGAAGTTGTCGGGATCGGGGTAATCCGCGCCCCAGCCCAATCTGAAAACCGGAGGCGGCGAGACGTCGAGCTCCTTCAGGAACACCTTCCACTCGCGGTTCTCGAGCTCCACGCGCACGCCGAGATGCGTAGACCACTGCTGCTGCAGCTTCTCGGCCACGAGCTTGTGCCGCGCGAGCGTGTTGTAGACGACGCGCACGGGCGGCAGCGCGGCCGGATCGACGCCCGCCTCGCGCAGCAGCGCACGCGCGCGCTCGGCGTCGAACGGCAGCCCGAGCGACGGATTGTGGTGCGGCATGCCGGGCGGGATCCAGTAGCTCGCGGGCTCCTCGCCGCCGAGGAGCAGCGCCGGGAACTCGCGCCGGTCGATCGCCATCGAGAACGCTCGCCGCACGCGCGCGTCGTCGAACGGCGCATGCAGCGTGTCGAAGCCGAAGTAGTAGCCGCGCAGGAGCGGCAGGCGCCGGTACGTGGGCTGACCCGCGTAGCGCGGAATCTCGAGAGACGGCAGCCGCAGGTAGTCGAGCAGCCCTTGCTCGAACAGCACGAGCGCCGTCGACTCCGCGCCCACCATGAAGGCGACGATGCGCTCGAGTGGCGGCTTGCCGCCGAAGAAGTCCGGGTTCGCCGTGAGCACGAGCCGGTACTCGTGGCGCCACTCGTCGAGCCGGAACGGGCCAAGCGTGGCGATGTTCTCGGGCTCGGTCCACGTCTCACCGTGGCGCTCGACGACATCGCGGCGCTGCGGATAGGTGACCATGAACGCGGTGAGCGACGGGAAGTACACCAGCGGTGCTGTGAGCCGCACCTCGAGCGTGCGCGTGTCGAGCGCGCGGATCCCGAGGTCGCCCGGCGGGCGCTTGCCCTCGTTGATCTCGCGCGCGTGCTCGACGCCGTACAGGAAGTAGGCGTACTCCGCGCCGGTCGCCGGATCGAGCAGGCGCCGCCAGGCGTAGACGAAGTGCTCGGCCTCCAGCGGCACGCCGTCGGACCAGCGCACACCCTCGCGCAGCTGGAACGTGTAGCTGCGCCCGTCAGGCGAGACGTCCCAGTGCTCGGCGAGGGCCGGCGCCGGGCGCAGGTCGGGGCCGAGCTGGGTCAACCCGCGCATGAGCTGCTCGATCACCAGGATCGAGGTGCCGTCGGTCGCGCGCGTCCAGTCGAGCGTCGGCGGCTCGGTCCCCAGGTTGATGCGCAGCTCGCCGGGCGGCGGCGGCTCGACGCCGCGGCCGCACGCAATCACCAGGGCGAAGGCCGTCACGCAGACGGCGGCGCGCGAACCAGAGCCCGTTCGACTCACACGCGCGCGCCGATGCGGTTGCCCGACGCGTAGCGGCGCAGCCCGCGCCCGAAGACGTACAGCGCGAGGAGAGTCCAGCCCGACGCGGCGGCGAGCGCAGTGGCGGCGAGCAGCGGCGTTGGCGCGCGCACCAGCTCCGCCGGCAGGAAGCCGACGAAGCCGGCGGGAAGCAGCGTGTAGAGCAGGAACGAGACTCCGCCCGAAAAGAGCGGCCGCGGGTACAGGCTGAACGTCAGGGTAAACTCCCACACTTGGCGCGCGAAGCTCTCGATCCCGTCGAGCCAGAAGGCCAGGCTCTGGACCAGCACGCCGCTCGCGGTGAACACGCAGCCGCTCGTCGCCACCGCCAGCAGCGTCCAGCCGAGCGCGGACGGCTCGAATGCGCCGACCAGGAACAGCATGCCGACCCCGGTCGCCAGGTCGCCCCAGCCCGAGGCGACCGTGCGCGAAGCGACGGCGTGCAGCAGCACGGGCTTGGGCTGGACCAGCAGCGAGTCGAGCTCGCCCTGGTCGATCGAGCGCGCCAGCTCGCGCACCCCGCCTGCGAAGACCACCGACAGCCCGTAGCCCGACGCCACGACACCAAACAGTGTGGCCACGTCGGCCAGGCGCCAGCCGCCGATCTCGGGGAAGCGCTCGAACAGGATCCACCACACCGCGAAGAAGGTCACGTTGTTCAGCAGCATGAACGCGGCCTGCAGCCAGAACGCGCCTCGGAGCGCAAGACTCGCGCGCAGGTTCATCGCCACCAGCGCGCCCAGGAAGCGGAGCGTCCCCGCGGATCGCCTCATCACTACCCCCCGTTCACCGTGAGTCGCAGCCGCGCCCGCCGCGAGAGCCAGGCGAGCCCGGCGGAGACGAGCGCGGTCCACACCACGAGCTCGGACAGCGTCTCGAGGACCGCCACCGGCGCGTAGCCGAACGCGGTCCGACCCGGCCCCCAGAGCATCGCCGGGAACGGCGAGAAGCGCGCGATGGAGCGCAGCCACTCCGGGTACAGCTCGAGCGGCAGCAAGAGCCCGCCGAGCACGAACGCGAGCTTCTGCCAGATCCAGTAGATCGGGCTGGTGTCGATGATCCAGAACGCCGACATGCCGATCGCCGCTGTCGAGAGCAGCGCCAGCGCAGTCGCGAGCACGCCGAGCGGCAGCGCGAGCAAGAGGCCACGCGGGTCGGCCGGCAAGCCCCCCGCGAGAGCGGCCGCGAATGCCGCCCCCGCCGGGCCGAGCACGACGAGCCGCAGCGCCGCCTCACCGAACGCCTCGGCCAGGTAAGCGCCGAGGTACGAGACGGGGCGCAGCAGCCGGCACGCGACGTCGCCCGAACGCACGTCGGCTTCGATCGCCAGGAATAGCGCCGGGACCGACAGCAAACACCATTCGGTGACGGCGAGGTACCAGATCAGCTCGGCTCTTCCCGCACCCGCGACCACTCCGCGCGCGAGCACGGCGTCCCAGACCCGCGAGAAGATGAACAGAATCACACCCATGAACACGACGCGACCGAGCAGAGCCGCGCGCTCGAGCAGCGCGCGCCGGGCCGACGCGCGCGCCAGCGCGAGATACTTCGCCGCGCTACCGGCCAGACGCGAACGGCTCACGCGGCCCCCCGCGGAGCCGCGCCCGCGTAGATCGCGGTCACGATCTCCTCCATCGGCGGGTCTTCCACCGAGAGGTCGAGCACGCGCGCTCCCGCGACGATCGCGGCCACCACGCGATCGACGCCGACCTGTGCCAGATCCACCTCGAGCTCGGTGCGGTGCGGCGCGCTCGGCAGCCGCCGCACGCCGGGCAGGTCCAGATGCAGCTCGGCCTCCTCGGTCACGACCGAGATGCGCTTCTTCGGGATGAAGCTCCGGCGCAGCGCCTCGATCGGCCGGTCCAGCAGGAGCCTGCCCCGGTGTATCACGAGCACACGCTCGCACACGCCTTCCATGTCGCCGGTGTCGTGCGACGTGAGCAGGACGGTGCAGCCGTCGCGCACCGAGTGCGCCCGCACCAGGTCGCGGATCGTGGCCTTCGCAACCACGTCGAGCCCGATCGTCGGCTCGTCGAGGAACAGCAGCTCCGGTCGGTGCAGCAGGCTCGCGACTAGCTCGCAGCGCATGCGCTCGCCGAGCGAGAGCTGCCGCACCGGCTTCAGCGAGACTTCCTCGAGCGCGAAGCTCGCCACCAGCTCGTCGCGGCGCGCGCGGTACGCGGCGGGCTCGAGCTCGTAGATCCGCGCGAGCAGGTCGAAGGTGTCGGCCGCCGGCAGGTGGCTCCAGAGCTGCGAGCGCTGTCCAAACACCACGCCGATGCGAAAGGCCAGCGGCAAGCGCTCTCGCCCGGGATCGAGCCCGAGCACGCGCACGCGGCCTGCGCTCGGCTGCAGGATCCCCGAAAGGATCTTCAGCGTCGTCGACTTCCCGGCGCCGTTGGGCCCGACGAAGGCGACGCGCTCACCCGGCGCGATCGCGAACGAGACGTCGTCGACCGCTACCACGTCGCGCGCGCGCGGCGCGACCAGCGCGCGCAGGCTGCCCGCGAGGCCGTGGGCGCGCTCCGGCACCCGGAACACCTTGCGCAGCCGCTCGAGCTCGATCGCCGAAGCCATGACGGACTCCTCAAAAGCCGAACGCCCTCCCGGGGGCTGCCGGGAGGGCGTTCGGTGAACCTGAACCTGCGCCTCCCGGCTACACGAGAATCTCCGCGCCGACGAGCGCACACATCGAAAGCGACGTCTGGAGCTTCGAACCGACCATCGCACGCAGAGTCCCGCGCGGTCCGCGCGTTGTCAAGCGCGTGGCGTAAGCTCTCGCGCATGAGCCTGCAGAGCGATCGTTGGATCCGTCAGATGGCGCGCGAGCACGGCATGATCGAGCCCTTCGTCGAGCGCACCGAAGCCCGCGGCGTCGTCAGCTATGGGCTCTCGAGCTACGGCTACGACGTGCGGATCGGCGACGAGTTCAAGGTGTTCACCAACGTCTACAACTCGATCGTGGATCCCAAGGCGTTTCGGGACGACGCCTTCGTCGACGTGAAGGGCGACGTCTGCGTGGTGCCGCCGAACTCCTTCGCGCTCGGCCGCACCGTCGAGTACTTCCGCGTCCCCGACGACGTGCTGGTGCTGTGCGTCGGCAAGAGCACTTACGCGCGCTGCGGCATCATCGTGAACGTGACGCCGTTCGAGCCCGGCTGGCAGGGCACGGTCACGCTCGAGATCTCCAACACCACGCCGCTGCCGGCCAAGATCTACGCCGGCGAGGGCATCGCGCAGGTGCTCTTCTTCCGCGCGGCCGAGCGCTGCGAGACGAGCTACGCCGATCGCGCCGGGAAGTACCAGGGACAGGTGGGGATCACGCTGCCCCGGGTGCGGGTCTGAGCGGTGTACGGCCGCGGGCGGCCGCGGCCTACCGCCTCCGCTCGGCCGGACGGCCTCGCTGCGTGCGCGCTTGCGCGCGCTTGCGGGTCTGAGCGGTGTACGCGCGCGGGCGGCCGCGCGCTACTGCCTTCGCTCGGCGGAAACGCCTCGCTGCGCGCGCGCAGCACTTGGGTGCGGGTGAGCGGCGAATTGGGGGCGCTCAGGCGGCGGGCCGGACGACGATCTTCCCGAAGAAGGCGCGCTGCTCGAGCATGCGGCAGGCCTCGATGCCGTCGGCGAGGGGGAGCACGCGGTCGATCACCGGGCGGAGCTTGCCGCCCGCGACCAGCTCCACGAGGCGCCGCAGATCGTCGCGCCGCCAGCCGTTGGAGCCGCGCACGTCGAGCTCGCCAGTCCAGATGTACCGGAGGTCGGTCTTCGGATCGAAGCCCGCCGTCGCTCCGCAGGTGAGCAGCCGACCGCCGGCCTTCACGCAGCGCAGCGACGGCGCCCAGGTGTCGCCGCCCGTGAAGTTCACCACCACGTCGTAGCCGCCGCCGCGGAGCAGCCCGCCCGTCGTGCGACGGCAATGCTCTGCGAAGTCCGTGGTGGAGTAGTCGATGGTCTCGTCGGCGCCGAGCTAGCGCAGGCGCCGGCACTTCTCGGCGGAGCCCGCGGCCGCGATCACGTACGCGCCCGCCATGCGGGCGAGCAGGAGCGAGCTGGTGCCGACGCCGCCGCTCGCGCCGAGGATCAGCACCTTCTCGCCGGCCTGGACGCGACCGCGGGCGAACAACATGCGGTGCGAGGTGCCGTAGGCGACGGGGAGACACGCGCCATCCTCGTCGGAGACGGCGTCGGGGAGCGCGATCAGCTGAGACTGTTGTACGACGACCTGCTCCGCCAGCGCGCCGCGGCAATTCTCTCCGAGCATACGCAGGCGCCCGCTCTGGGCGTCGGCGAACACCGGGTCGACCAGCACGCGCTGGCCGACCTCCCAGCCGGCGACGCCCGCGCCGAGCTCCGCGATCGCGCCGACGCAATCACCGCCGGTGATGCTCGGCAGCTCGACCTTGATCCCCGGCATGCCGCGGCGGCTGAAGATGTCGAGGTAGTTGAGCGAGCAGGCGCGCACACGCAGCCGGACGTGACCCGGCGCAAGCTCGGGGTCCGGGAAGTCGCCGTAGCGCAGCACCTCGGGCCCGCCGTGGCACTCGAAGAAGACCGCCTTCACCCGAGCTCCACGACGCCCACTGGCGCCGCGATCCGCGCGCGCAGGGCAGGCGCCGGCCCGCGCTCGACGCGCAGCGAGGCACCGAGCGCCGCGAGCGCGCGCGACACCGCAGCGGGATCCGGGTGCTCGGCGTGGAGCTCGAGCAGCGTGGCGCCACGCGGCGAAGTGAGCGCGGGACTCGGCGTGGCGCCCCAGTCGATCAAGAACGGCACGAGCCCGTCGCCGGCCGGCTCGGCGCGCAGCGTGAGTCGCCACGCGATGCGCACGCCGTCGGGACGCGCGCGGCTCATCGCGAGCACGGGGCCGGGATCGAAGCCCGCGTTGCGCGCCGCCGCCACCTGTGCGTCGAGGTCGCGCACGCGCCCCGCCCAGGTGACGAGCCGTCCGCTCCGCAGCGCATCCACGCCGAACGGCCGCGGCCGCCCGGGCGCCGGCTGCGAGGGATCTGGCGCGATGATCTCGAGATACGCCTCCTCGCCGAGCGCGAGCAGCGCGTTGTGCGTGCCGAGTCCCTCGTGGCGCCCGCCCGGCGCGGCGCGCACCCCGAGCCGCTTCTCTAGCTCGCGCACGCCCTCGTCGAGGTCAGGCACCGCATACACCAGATGATCGACTTCGACCGCTTCCATCCGACGACTCTACTAGAAGCCCGAGGCTGGACCGCAAGCGCGCGAAGCGCGCGCGCAGCGAGGGCGCCTCGCCCGAGCGAAGGCCGCTCGGCGACAGCCGTCGCGGCACGGACCGGTGAATTCGGCGGCGGCGCGTCCTACCTTCGCGCCGTGCGGGTAGCGATCGTGGTCGAGCGCTTCACGGCCGGCGCGGGCGGAGTGGAAACGGCGGCGGTACGACTGGCCGCGGAGCTCGCGCGCAGCGGGCTCGAGGTGACCGCGGTGTGCCGGGATGCGTCTCCTCCTCCTCCGGGCGTGCGCGTGGCGCGGGTGCGCGCGCCGCGCGTCTGGCAGCCGCTGCGCGTGCTCGCCTTCTCGCGCGCCGCGCGGCGCGCCACAGCACGCGGCTTCGACGTGGTCCACGCGTTCGCGCGCACGCGACACCAGGACGTGTACCGCACCGGAGGCGGCAGCCACGCCGCCTACCTCGAACGCACCTCGGCGCGGCCGCGGCTGCGGCGCCTGTCGCCGCGCCACCAGGTGATCCTGCGTCTCGAGGAGGCGGTGTTCCGCGACCCGTCGCAGTTGATCCAGTGCAACGCGCCGCGCAACGCCGATGAGATCGCGCGCCGCTACGCCGTGCCGGCCGAGCGGCTGGCAGTGATCTACAACGGCGTCGACGCCGAGCGCTTCTCGCCGGGACGACGCGCGCTGGCCCGCGCCAACGCGCGCGCGGAGCTCGGTCTGGACGGGACGACCGCGTTGTTCGTCGGCAGCGGCTTCGCGCGCAAGGGCCTCGACCGCGCGATCGAAGGCCTCGCCCGCGGCGCGCCGAAGGCCGTGCTGCTGGTTGCGGGCGCGGGCGACGTCGCGCCGTATCGCGCGCTCGCCGGCCGCTGCGGTGTCGAAGCGCGCGTGCGCTTCCTCGGCCCGCGCAACGACGTCGAGCGGCTGCACGCCGCGGCCGACCTGTTCGTGCTGCCCACGCGCTACGACCCGTTCTCCAACGCGTGCCTCGAGGCGATGGCGTCCGGTCTGCCCGTCGCCACCACGCCCGACAACGGCGTGGCGGATCTGATCGAGTCGGGCGCGAACGGGCTGGTGCTCGCGGGTGACTTCGCGCCGGCGTTCGCGCGGCTCGACGACCGCGACTGGCTCGAGCGCGCGGGCAGCGCCGCGCGCAGCTGCGCCGAGGCGCTCTCGTGGGAACGCCACGCCGAGCAGGTGCTCGCGCTGTACGCTCGGGTGCAACGCTGAATCCCGAAGCGTTCGCGGCGCTCGCCGTGCGGCTGCGCGCCGGCGAGCTCCCCGACGGGGCCGTCGCGCTGCGGCGCAACCTGGTGCGCGCGACTGTGCACGTCGGTGACGCTCTGCTCAAGGCCTGGATGCGCCCGTCGCACCAGGCGCGCCGCGAAGCGCGTGCGCTCGGGCGCGCGCACGCGGCCGGGCTCCCGGTTCCCGAGCTGCTCGGCGCGGGCGACGACTGGCTGGCCACGCGCTGGATCGACGCGCGCCCGGCAAAGCGCGCGGATCTGCCCGCGATCCTCGCGACGGTCGAGCGCATGCACGCGGCGGGGATGCTCCACGGCGATCTCCACCTCGGGAATCTGCTCGCGCGCGACGGCGAGATCGCGCTCACCGATTTGCAGAGCGCTCGCTTCCTGCCGTGGATCCCCGCGTGGCTGCGCCGGCGCGAGCTCGGCTACCTGGCCTTCTCGCTCGGCGAGCCGCTCCCGCCGGAGCTCGCGGCGACGCGCCGCTGGGCGCTCGCGCGAGCGCACCGGCACTGGCGCAGCCGCACGCGCCGCTGCGTCATCGAGAGCGGCAGCTTCACCGCGTGGGATGCCGCAGGGGCGCGCGGCTTTCGCCGCCGCGACGTCGCCCCCGAGGCGCTCGCCGAAGCACTCGCGGCGCGCGCGAGCACGGCTCCGTTCAAGGCGCAGCCGGCCGCCTCGCTCTGGCGCTGCGACGGGATCATCGTCAAAGCGCACGCCTCCACGCGGGCCGCGCGCGCGGCGTGGCTGGCGGGGAACGGGCTCGAGGCGCGCGGGATCGCCACCGGCCGGCCGCTGGCCTGGGCGGGCAAGCTCTTGCTGATGCGCGATGCCGGCGCCACGCTCGCCGACTGGGTGGACGCCGGCTGGCACGCCGCGGACGCAGCGACCCGCAACGGCTGTGGCGACGCGCTCGCCGAGCTCGTCGCCGCACTGCACCGCCGCGGCATCTACCACGCCGACCTGAAGGCAAACAACGTGACGTGGCGACCGGGCGAGCCGCCGTGCCTGCTCGACTACGCGCGCGTCCACTTCGCGCGCAGCGTGCCCTGGCGACGCCGCGCGAAGAACCTGGCCCAGCTCAACGCCGCCCTGCCGGACGCCGTCGACGCGCGCTGGCGCGAGCGCGCCTTCGCCCGCTACGTCGCGGCGAGCGAGCTCACGGGCGACGCAGCGCTGCTACGCGCTCGGGTGGTGGCCCAGAGCACTAGCCGCCGGCACCGCTGGTCCGGATGCTGAGCCACTGGAAATAGACACCTCCCGCCCGGCCCGCTCCGCCCTCCGAGCTCGAGAGCTTGGGGGCGCCCGGCGCACTCTTCACGATGTCGAGGAACGTCGCGATCTTGCGCATGGGCTCGTCGGGGTTCGCGCTATGGAACACCACGTCGACACGCGGCTTCTCGTGCAGCACGTTCAGCACGAGGCTCGCGAGCGTGAACAGCTTGTGGGCTCCCTCGGTCGACTCGACCGAGAAGCGCGGCACGTCGACGTGCTGGAGACTGAAGTCGTACTCGATTCGCATGCTGGTGTTCCCTCCTCACAATGGGGCCAGGTGACAGGCCGAGAGATGTCCGGGGCTGATCTCGCGCAGCGCCGGCGGCTCGCTCTTGCAGCGCGCGATCGCGCGCCGGCAGCGCGGGTGAAACGCACAGCCCGGCGGCGGGGTGACCGGGCTGGGCACGTCTCCCTGGAGCACGATGCGCCGGACGTGGCGCTCCGGATCCGGCACCGGCACCGCGGACAACAGCGCTTCGGTGTAGGGATGCTGCGGGCGCGCGTAGAGCGCCGCGGCCGGCGCCTCCTCGACGATCTTGCCGAGATACATCACCGCGACCCGGTCGGAGACGTGGCGCACCACGCGCAGGTCGTGCGAGACGAACAGGTAGGCGATCCCGAAGCGCTCGCGCAGCTCGAGCAGCAGGTTCAGGATCTGCGCCTGGATCGAGACGTCGAGCGAGGACACCGGCTCGTCCGCGACGATCAGCTCGGGAGACAGCGCCAGCGCGCGCGCGATGCCGATGCGCTGGCGCTGGCCGCCGGAGAACTCGTGCGGGTAGCGGGACGCGACCTCCGGCCGCAGCCCGACGGTGTCGAGCAGCTCCGCGACGCGCGCCTCGCGCTCTCGCGCGCTCCCGAGTCGATGGATCAGGAGCCCTTCGCCGATCGCGTCGCCCACCGTCATGCGCGGATTCAGCGAGGCGAACGGGTCCTGGAAGATGATCTGCATGCGCCGCCGCAACGCGCGCAGCCGGGCCCCGGGAGCGGCGCGCACGTCCTCGCCGTCGAAGCGAACCTCGCCGGCGTCGGCTTCGATCAGGCGCAAGAGCAGGCGCGCCAGCGTGGACTTGCCGCAGCCCGACTCGCCGACCAACCCGACGGTGCGGCCGCGCTCGACCACGAGGTCGACGCCATCCACGGCGCGCACCCACTGCGCGCGCCCGAACACGCGCGCGCCGACGGGAAACCACTTGCGCAGCGCGCGCGCGACGAGCAGCGGCGGCGCTGCCGGGAGGGCCGCCGCCGCGCTCACGCCGCTCCCGCCGCCGGCAGAGGATTGTGGCAGGCGACCGCACGCCCCTGGCCGATCGGCTCGAGCTTCGGATCGTCGACCGCGCAGCGCTCGAGCGCGCGTTTGCAGCGCTCACGAAAGCTGCAGCCCGCCGGACGCCTTGCGAGGTCGGGCACCAGACCCTCGATCACGTGCAGGCGCGCGCCGGCGGGCTGGGCTCCCGGAGACGAGCGCAGCAGCGCGTGTGTGTAGGGATGGCGCGGTGTGCGGAAGAGCGCCCCGACGTCCGCGCGCTCGACCACGCGGCCCGCGTAGAACACGGCGACGCGCTGCGCGCTCTCGGCGACGACCCCGAGGTCGTGCGTGATCAAGAGCACCGCCATGCGCAGGCCCTGCTGCAGCTCGCGCAAGAGCTCGAGGATCTGCGCCTGGATCGTGACGTCGAGCGCAGTGGTGGGCTCGTCGGCGATCAGCACCGCGGGGTCGCACGCCAGCGCCATCGCGATCATCACGCGCTGGCGCATGCCGCCCGAGAGCTGGTGCGGGTAGTCGCGCATGCGCTTCTCGGGCTCCGCGATGCCGACCCGCCCGAGCAGCTCGAGCACGCGGGCGCGCCGCTGCGCGCGATCGCCGGCGCGGTGGACTCGCAGCGCCTCGTCGATCTGGTCGCCGACCCTGAACACCGGGTTCAGCGACGTCATCGGCTCCTGGAAGATCATCGCGATGCGCCGGCCGCGGATGCTGCGCAGCTCCTCGCTCGACAGGCGCAGCAGATCGCGACCCTCGAACAGGATCTCGCCCGCCTCGATCGCCGCCGGCGGCTCCGACAGCAGACGCAGCACCGACAGCGCGGTCACCGTCTTGCCGCAGCCGGACTCTCCGACCACGCCGAGGGTCTCGCCGGGAAACAGCTCGAGGTCCACGCCGTCGACGGCCGCGAAGCTGCCGAGCCTGGTCTGGAAGCTCGTGCGCAGGCCGCGGATCTCGAGGACGGCGCCGCTCACTCACCCGCACCCGGCGGGAGTCGGAACAACGCGTCGTCGAGCGCTGGATTCACCTCGACCTCGCGCACGAGGAGCTCCGCGCGCAGCTCGCTGGCCGGGAAATTCAGCACCACGGCGAAGGGGTAGCGCCCCCCGCGCGCCTCGCGCCAGTCGCGATACGAAGCGCTCCAGCGCACCTCGCCATCGGGACTTCGGGCGTGTACGCCGAGCAGATCGCCCTCCGCAGCGAAGCGCAGCCGCAGGCTGTCCACGTCGACCAGGCGCTCGGCGCCGGCGCCCCACACGGCGTCCGGTCCGCTGCCGGGCGCGAGCGGCGGCGCGGCGAGCAGCGCCGCCACGGCGTCGCCGGGCTCGAGGTCGATGCCGAGCCGCTCGCGCAGCACGTTGCGGTCGACCGGGCCGCGCGCGAGCTCACGGCCGTCGAACCACGCGTAGTCGCGCCCGTCGGTGACGAGCAGCGTCTGCGTCTGACCGAGCGGATTCAGCGTCTCGAGCCGCAGGCTCGCTGGACGCGCGGCCAGAATCACCTCGCGGAAGCGTCCCGAGCGCGCGCGCGACTCGAGCGACACCATGGCGTCGGCACGCAGACCGCGGCGCTCCCCGCCCTCCGTGCGCACGCGTCCCAGCCACGCCGCGACGCGCGCGTCCTCGCCGCGGATCGGCAGCAGCGGCGGGGTGGGTCGCAGCGTCGTGCACGCGGCGAGCGCGAGCACCGCTGCGGCGACGCACGCCTGCGCGGCGCGCGCGGCTCTCACCGCCGCGCCCCGCTCGCTTCTTTGATCTCGAGCTCGAGCAGCTCGATCTGGCGCCGGATCTCGAGCGCGTCGGCGTCGGTCGGCTCGAGCTCGAGCGCGCGGCGATACGCCACGAGCGCGTCCTCGAGCCGCGCCACCGAGCGATACGCGTCGGCCAGGTGGCGAGTGATCACCGGATCGCCGGGCTCCGTCAGCTTGACTGCCTTCTCCAGCGCAAGGACGGCGGATCGGAACGCCTCGCGCGCGCGATCGCGCTCGCCGGCCGCGAGCTGCTGCAGCCCGCGCTGGTAGTGCACCCAGCCCAGGCTGTCGGTGATGAAACCGTCGTCCGGCCGCTGCTCGAGCGCGCGCCGGATCATGCCCTCGGCGTCGTCGAGCCGCTCACCGCGCTCGGCGAAGGTGTAGCCCACGTAGTTGAGCGCGCTGGGGTGATCGGGCTGCTTCTCGAGCACCGACTCCATGACCTCGATCGCGTGCTTCTGGTCGCCGGCTTCGCCGTACAGCACGCCGAGGTCGTAGCGCAGGTCCGCGTTCTCGGGATCCGCGTCGATCACATCGTTCATCAGGTCGAGCGCGGCGGGCAGATTGCCGCTGCGCTGCAGCACGCCGGCCTTGAACACTGCGAGGCTGCTCTCGCCCGGGGCGAGTGCGACCGCGCGATCGATCTCGCTGAGCGCGCGCGGGTAGTCCTTGCGATCCTCCCAGATGCGCGCGATCAGGCGGCGCGCGTCGCCGAAGCGCTCGCTCGCCGGCTCGACGCTTTCCAGCGCCGCGAGCGCGTCGTCGTCGCGCCCGGCGTCGTGGTGAACGACGCCCAGGAAGTAGCGCACCTCCTGCATCTCGGGGTTGTGGCGCTCCACCTCGACGAAGCGCGCGATCGCGTCGGAGTGGCGGCCCGCCTGGTAGTAGAAGTAGCCGAGCCGGAGCTGGGCGTTGATCTCGTCGGGATGCGCCTTGACCAGATCTTCGAGCACGCGCGTCGCGGCTTCGCGGTCACCGCCCTCGTCGAGGAGCTGCGCGCTGCGCAGGAGCGCGGCGGGGTCGCCGGGCTTGCGAGCCAGCTTCTCGCGCAGAATCGCAAGCTCGCCCTCCCGATCCTGCCCGGCGCGGCGCAGGCGCGCGAGCGCCTCCCACAGCGGGTCGCTGTCGGGCTGCGCGAGCAGCGCGCGGCGATAGACCTTCTCGGCCTCGTCGGGTTTGCCCTGGCGCTCGAGCACGCCGCCCAGTGCCAGCTGCCCGCGCAGCGACTCCGGATCGCGGACGAGCAGCTCTTCGGCGATCACGCGGGCCTTGTCGTACTGCTCGATCTCGACGTACAGGCTGAGCAGCCCCGCCAGACCTTCCTCGGACAGCGTTCCGGCGACCCGCATCTCCTCGAGCATGCGCGCTGCATCCTCGTAGCGCTGCGCGCGCAGGTAGAAGGCGGAGAGCATGCGGCGCGTGTCCTCGTCGTCGGGCGCCAGCTCGTGCGCGCGTTCAGCGTGCGCGAGCGCCTTGTCGGCGTCGCCGAGGCGCGCCCAGACCCGCGCCAGGTCGCGCTGTAGGTCGACCGACCCGGGATCGAGCTTCGCCGCCTGCTCGTACGCCTTCGCGGCATCCGCGAGCTCGCCTTCGAGCTCGAGCATGCGGCCACGCATGAACACGGCCTCCGCCTGCGCTTCGGGCGGGAGATCGGGGATGGCAGGACCCAGGCTGGAACGCGTCGCGCAGCCGAGCGCGGTCGCGCACGCGAGCCCGAGAGCGAGAGACGCCAAACGCCGGTAGCCCTTCACGTTTCGATCCTAGCAGCCGTCCAGAGGCCGAGAAAGCCGACCGCGCCGCTATCGGCGCCTTCGCGCGCGCGATTGACTGCGTATAGGCTGCGGCTTCGTCGCTCGCCTTGGCCGCGACGGCTGTCGCCGAGCGGCCTCCGCTCGGGCGAAGCGCCCTCGCTGCGCGCGCTTCGCGCTTGCGTCTCGGCTAAGGCAAGGCTCAGGCGGTGATGACGCCGCGGCGGCGCAGCGAGTCGAGCACGAGCCGGGCGCAGGCGTCGATGTCGTGCTTGGCGCTCTCGATCACGAGCTCGGGCTGCGCGGGCGCTTCGTACGGCGCCGAGATCCCCGTGAACTCCTTGACCTCGCCGGCGCGCGCCTTCTTGTAGAGTCCCTTCACGTCGCGCCGCTCGCACTCTTCGATCGGGCAGTCGACGAACACCTCGACGAACTCGCCGTCCGGGAGCTTCGCGCGCACGGCGTCGCGATCCGCACGGTAGGGAGAGATGAACGCCGTCAGCACGATCACGCCCGCGTCGTTCAAGAGCCTGGCGACCTCGCCGATGCGCCGGATGTTCTCGGTGCGGTCCTCCGGCGAGAACCCGAGGTTGGCGTTGAGCCCTTGGCGGACGTTGTCGCCGTCCAGGATGTACGCGCTCACGCGGTTCGAGACCAGCACGCGTTCGACGGTCTTCGCGATCGTCGACTTGCCGGAGCCGGAGAGCCCGGTGAACCAGACGGTCGCAGCCCCGTGCCCGAGCAGCTTGCGCCGCTCGTCGCGCGTGACCTGACTGTGACTCCAGACGATGTTCTTGCTCTTGGGCTCCGGCATCGTGCCTCCTTGGATGCTCGTGGGCGGCCTAGTTTCCAGATCCCGGGCGGCGGCCGCCAGCGCAGCGGCCGCGAGCAGGGCCGAGCGCCGCCGCGCGGCGCCGAGCTCGAGCGCGCCCGCCAGGACGTCCGGGTCGAGAGCACGCGCCTCCGGCAGCAGCCGACCGTGCGCCCATTCCGCAGCCAGGCTGGCGGCGGCGATCGTCGCGGGACAGCCGAAGGCCTGGAAGCAAGCCGTGGCGATCCGCCCGTCTTCGGCGCGGAGCTGGACCCTGACCAGCTCGCCGCGATCGGGATCGGACGCTTCTCCTGTGCCGACGCCGGCCTCCCCGCGCGGCAGCCGGCCCGCGAAGCGCGGCTCGCGCAGTCGCGCCAGCACCGCCGCGCCGTAGGGTCCGGTGGTCGGGGCCTCGGCCTCCGGGTCGCTCATCCGGAGCGCTTCGGGGCGCGCCGGCGCTCGCTCCAGACGGGCGACAGCGCGCGCAGGCGCCCGACCTCGGTGATCACGCGCGCGGCGGCGCGCTCGATCTCGTCCCGGGTCGAGAAGCGACCGAGTCCGAAACGCACCGACGAGAAGGCGCGCGCCTGGCCGAGACCGAGTGCTGTCAGCACGTGAGACGCCTCGGGCTTCGCAGACGAGCAGGCCGAGCCCGTCGACACCGCGACGTCGTCGAGCGCCGCGACCAGCGCAGACGCCTCCACTCCCGCGAACGACAGGTTCAGGTTGCCGGGCAGGCGCTGCGTCGCGTCCCCGTTCAGGCCGACGTCCTCGAGTGCCGCCTCGATGCGCTCGCGCAGCAGGTCGCGCAGCTCGCCCACGCGCTTCGCCTCGGCCTCGCGTTCGGCACAGGCGATCTCGCACGCCGCCCCGAGACCGACGCACAGGGGCACCGGCAGCGTGCCGCTGCGCAGCCCGCGCTCGTGCCCACCGCCGTGCAAGAGAGGCGCGAGCCGCAGGCGCGGATTGCGTCGCCGCTGGTAGAGCGCGCCGATGCCCTTGGGCCCGTAGAGCTTGTGCCCCGAGAGCGCGAGCAGATCGACGCCCATGGCGTCCACGTCCAGCGGGACCTTGCCGAGCGACTGCGCGGCGTCGCAGTGGACGAGCGCGCCGGCGGAGCGCGCCGCCGCCGCGACCTCGGCGATCGGCTGGATCACGCCGATCTCGCCATTGGCGTGCATGACCGAGACGAGCAGCGTGCGCGGGCCGACGGCGGCGCGGACGCGTTCGGGGTCGACGAGGCCGTCCGCTCCCACCGGGATGCGCGTCGCGCGCGCGCCGTCCGCGGCGAGGGCGTCTGCGGGGTCGAGGACCGAAGGGTGCTCGATCGACGACACGACGATCTCGTCGCCGCGCGCGCGCAGCGCCCGCGCGACGCCCCAGAGCGCCAGGTTGTTGGCCTCGGTCGCCCCGGAGGTGAAGATCACGTCGCGCGGGTCGGCGCCGATCGCGCGCGCGACCTGCTCCCGGGCGCGCTCGACGGCCTCGGCCGCGCGCCAGCCGAACGCGTGGGTGCGGCTGGCCGGATTGCCGAACTCCGCCGTCCAGTAGGGCTGCATCGCCGCGACCACGCGCGGATCGCAAGGCGTGGTGGCGTGGTAGTCCAGGTAGATCGCGTCGCCCACACGGGGATTCTGCAACTTTTCGCTGGCGCGATCCGCCCGGTAGGGCACCGTCGTATCTGCAGCCAAGGGGCCCCATGCGCCAGCTCGCCGTCGCCGTGGTCATGCTCATGTGCGCCGCTCTCGCACACGCGGAGCCGCCGCCGGCGAACGACCCGTCCGCGGACGCGCTGGCGCAGGGGTGGTTCGACCAGCTGCTCGGCTTCGACGCGCTCGAGGCCTACCGCCTCGGATCGGGCCGCATGGCCATGGAGTTTGCCGTGGCGCGCAAGTGGCACGATGGCGTCGCGCGCCTGCTGATCGACGTGTCAGAGCCGAGCGAGGTCGCGTCGCTGGGCTTCCTCTTGCTGCAGCGCTTGAACCACTCGGATGACTTCTTCGTCTACGCGAATGCGACGCGCCGCGTGCGAAGACTGCGCGCGCCGGACCTCGCCTTCGAGCTCCCGCCGACCGGGGCGTCGCTGCCGATCGCGGAGCTGCGTCCATTCACGCCGGGCGAGCTGACCTTCGAGCGCCTGCCGGACGAGCGCGTCGAGGGCGAGCCCTGCCGGGTGGTGCAGGGCTTGCGCGGGCGCGACTGGCTGCACTTCGACCGGATCGAGTTCGCCCTCTCGACGCGCACGGGTGTCGCGCTGCGGACGCGCTATCTGCGTGCCGGCCGAGAAATCCGGCGCGTCGAGGTGTCGCCCGAAGACGTGGAGCGACGCGAGGACCGCTGGCTTCCCATCCGGCGCCGGGTGTCCACGCCGGGCCAGGGCGAAGTCGAGCTGGTGCTGCGCAACCTCATGCTCGATCCCGCGCTGCCCGATCGGTTGTTCACGAGCCACAGCCTGCGGTATCAGCGGTTTCCCGCGTTCTAGCTTCCGCTGCCCGGGCTCCGGCTCCGTCGCTCGAGGTCACGGATGCTGCGGATGCTGCTGTTGCTGTCGCTGGTGCCGGTCTTGTGCGCGTTCGACGTCGAGCGCGCGCGCGAGTCGCTCGACGCCGCTTTCCACAACCTGTACGGCGCGGATCTGCTGGCCGGGATCGAAATGGTCGTGCTGGACGGCGACGAGCGCACCGACGTCTCGTTCGCGCTCGGCCGCAAGCACCAGGGCGACGAGACGCGCACGCTGATCTACCTGGCGGGCGGGGACCGCGATGCAGGGCGCGCGCTGCTGTTCCAGCGCCCCGGCGAGCGCGACCGCGTGTTCGTGGCGGAGGGCTCGCGCGGCCGCGTGCGCGCGATCAGCGCCGGCAAGCACGACGAGCCGCTGTTCGGCAGCGACTTCGCCTACGAGGACCTGCGCGCCCAGCGCGCCGACGACTTCCGGATCGAGGTGCTCGGCCCCGACTCGATCGAGGGCGAGCCCTGCCGCGTGCTGCGGCTGCGCCCGCTCGCCGGCGCCTACGCCAAGGTGATCGTCTGGCTCTCCACGCGCCGCCCGGTGATCGTGCGCGCCGACTACTTCGACCGGAAGGGCCTCTGGAAGCGCTACACCGCCGACGTCGACTCGATCGAGGAGCAGTTCGAGTGGTGGGTGACGCTGCGGGACGAGATGCTCGACCTGCGCAGCGGCCGCCGCACCGTGCGCACGATCCGCAACGTGATTGTCGACGCCGCCGTCCCCGACGAGATGTTCACGACGACGCAGCTCGCCAAGGGCCGGATGCCGGCGTTCTGAGCCGGACCGCTACGGGAAGGTCAGGAACCAGCCCTCGATCTCGCGCCGAAACTCCGCCGGGCCAGTCCCCGAGACACGGCGACCGACCGCCACGATCTGCACCTGCCCGTCCTCCCAGGCCTTGCCCGGAAGCAACGTCAGCGTGAGCTGGTAGCGTCCCGGGCTCGGGACCTGCACGTCGACCGGGAAGCTCACCGCGAACGAGAGCTCCGGGGCGCTCGCCTCTGCGCTCGCCCGCGCCCCACTCGGAATCGTCGCCCCCACAAGCTCGGGAACCCCGGAGCGTTCCGCCGAGAATAGCTGCAGCGACTCGACGCTGATCGCCTGACCGGCGCCCCCGTGATGGACCATCGTCATTTTCGAGGCCGCCGCGCCATCGGTCACCCCCGCGTCTGCACCGAAATACACCACGCTCTCCGCTGCGTTCGCGGCTCGCGTGGCGAGCGCGCCCAGCAGAACGAGCCACGTAAGGCGATGCATCAACCTTCCTCCCCTGGCCTACGGGCAGGCCGGATAGCTGCCACCGCAGTTGCAGTTGTAGAAGGGATCACTCGGCTGCGGAACGGGAACCGTGCATTGGCCGCCGCAGCAGTCCCCTGTGCAGGTGAACTCGCAGACCTCGTCCAACACCTCGCCCGGCGCCGGGTGGTTGTTCACGCACGCGGAACGACCCGAGTGCCGCTTCAGTTGGTTCGTGAAGACGCAGTAGTCCGCAGGGACCTGCGGGGGTTGCGGCTGCTGCCAGTAGGCGTTTCGAATCGGGCAGTCTGGATTCCCATCGGCCCACTTCGTGTAGTCCGTCGCATTGACGGAGTCGTCTTCGTTCTTGTCGAAGGTGTCGCAGGGCAGATCGAGCAGCCGCCCGCAGTTCGCGTCGTCGACGTCATGGTAGACCTGGATGGAGCGGTACATCTCGATCAAGCAACTTCTCTTCTGTAACAGCGCCGAGGTTCCGGTTCCGTTCGCTCTCCTGGGTCACTGGGTTTCGTTCTTTCGACTCGAGCGCCCGCGGAGGGGGGTAGTGCGGGATCGGGTCTGGTCTTGATCGTCGCTGCT
>CAYVQJ010000065.1:0-39444 GCA_964454165.1 uncultured Myxococcales bacterium
AAGTACGTGGGCGTGCTTGCGGACCTCCTCCATCGGCGCGCTCTTGCAGAAGCCGAGCACGTCAACGTACTTGCCCGCCTGCTTCTCTCCGCGCCAGGTGTGGTAGGTGTCTGCGATGCGGGCAATGTCCTCGCCGGTCAGCTCGCGGTGGGTGCGGTCAACGAGCGGGCCGAGCCTTCGGGCGTCGATGAAGAGCACATGGCCGCGGCGGTCGCGGAACTTTCCGTTCTTGCGGTCGCGCGCGAGGAACCAGAGGCACGCGGGAATCGGTGTCGAGTAGAAGAGTTGGCCTGGCAGCGCGACCATGCAGTCCACGAGGTCCGACTCGATCAAGCTCTTGCGGATATTGCCCTCGCCGGACTGGTTGGACGACATCGAGCCGTTGGCGAGCACGAAGCCGGCCACGCCCGCGGGCGCCAGGTGGTGGACGATGTGCTGCACCCAGGCGAAGTTGGCGTTGCCCGGCGGCGGCGCGCCGTACTGCCAGCGTTTGTCGTCGCGCAGGCGCTCGCCGCCCCAGTCCGAGATGTTGAAGGGCGGGTTGGCGAGGATGAAGTCGGCCTTGAGGTCAGGGTGCTGGTCGTTGTGGAAGGTGTCCCCGTGCTTGATCTGGCCGTCGATGCCGCGGATGGCGAGGTTCATCTTGGCGAGCCGCCAGGTGGTGTAGTTCGACTCCTGGCCGTAGACCGAGATGTCGGCCTTGGCCTTGCCGCCGTTGCCGTTCCCCTTGGCGTGCGCGCGGATGAACTCCACCGACTGCACGAACATGCCGGAGGAGCCGCAGCAGGGGTCGTACACCCGGCCGCGGTAGGGCTCGAGCATCTCGACCAGAAGCTTGACCACGCAGCGCGGCGTGTAGAACTCGCCGCCCTTCTTGCCCTCGGCGCTCGCGAACTGCGAGAGGAAGTACTCGTAGACGCGGCCGAGCACGTCCTTGGCGCGGCTCGCTTCGTCGCCCACCTTGATGTTGCTGATGAGATCGATGAGCTGGCCGAGCCGCTGCTTGTCGAGCGCGGGGCGGGCGTAGTCCTTGGGCAGCACGCTCTTGAGCGCCGGGTTGTCGCGCTCTATGCCGGCCATGGCGTCATCGACGAGCTGGCCGATCGTGGGCTGGCGGGCATGCGCCTTCAGATGCGACCAGCGCGCCTCGGGCGGGACCCAGAAGATGCTCTTGGCTCGGTACTCGTCAGGGTCCTCGGGGTCGGCGCCGCTCGCCTTCTCCGCGACGAGCTTGGTGTGCTGCTCCTCGAAGGCGTCGGAGATGTACTTGAGGAAGATCAGGCCGAGGACGACGTGCTTGTACTCGGCGGCGTCCATGCCGCTGCGCAGGGTGTCGGCCATCTGCCAGAGCTGGGCTTCGTAGCCGACGGTGGCGCCGTTGCCCTTCGCCGGCTTCGAGTCCTTCTTCCGCTTCGCCATCGTGCCCTCCCGCTGACAGCGACCGACCTCATGCTACCGCGCCTCTCACTGCCCTTGCCGGAGCGTAGGCTCGCTACCTTCGCGCAGGCCACCTCCCCCCGGAGGGAAGGCGATGCCACGGCTGGGTTCTTTGCTCGGGCTGTTCGCGCTCTGCGGGGTCTCGAGCCACGCGAGCTTCACTCTCGCAGCAGGCCCTATCACACCGATCGACTTCGGGCCGGACGCGACGACGCTCTCGTTCGATCAGTTCGAGCACGGCACATACCTCTCGCGCGAGTTCGAATGCAGCCATGGGGTTCTGCTCGGCAGCACCGCGCCAATCGGTGCGGAGATCTCGTCGGATCCTGCCGACTGGTATCAGCCCGGAAACAGCGTCTCCCCGTTTGTCGCGGCGATCGTGGCGGTGCCGGCCAGCTCGACGCCGAGTCTGCCCATGAAGGTCATTGGCACGAAGTACGGCGTCGCGGGCGAGCTCGAGCAGTGCGAGCGCTGCGGCATCATGATTCGGTTCCTGGACCCGCTGCCGCGGCAGGTGGGGCTCTACGTGACGGAGGCCGACGCCGGGCAGTCGGTCCTCTTTTCGAGTCCATCGGGCCCGCGAGTTGCGCTGTCCACGAGCGGGCCGTTCGTCGGAGGCCCGAGCTTCGTCGGGTACGAGGACGCGAACGGTGTGTCGGCAGTGGTCTTGCGCTCGGCGCAGACAGCGGGCATCGGCGTCGACGATCTGATCCTGGGCGGACGGCAGTTCACAACTTGCACGAGCGCCCCCGGATGCGCCCCGACCTGCGACGGAGACGTGAACGCCGACGGCGGAGTTGATCTCCTCGACGTCGCGATCCTCCGCAGACGATTGGCGGGCCTCGCCGAGTAGTTGTCCCTAGAAAGGGGCTTCCGGCGCTGTGCGGAACGCACGCTACTCTCCTGCCGCGCAGGGAGCCCGGTGCGGTGGTAAACCCGTTCGGCGGGACCGTGAGGGTCATCAGGGCGTCCGCCGCGCGGCCGACTTTCTTCGCAAGCGCTCCCGCTCAACGCACGCGCTCGCGAAGAGGACCCCGCCGACGCACGACCTCGGACGATCTGGATCCCGAATCGAGAGGGACTGAACAATGTCCGATGGGCATGAGGATCTTGGGGATCGCCTGACCCTGGAGTTGGGCCGCCCACGCGTTCCGGCCAACACCTTCGGGCAGAGCGTGGAGGCGTTTCTAGCGCTCATCCGTGAGGTCTCTACGGGGATCACCCGGCGGCGCGATGCGATCCGCTGGTACATCTCCGTCGAGCAGGGCAGCGCGCGCGTTCATGCGTACGCGCAGCCGGTAGAAGTCGATGACCAGACCGCCCGGACGGTTGTGCGGACCATCAGAGAGGGGATCGGGGTCCTGTATTCCCGCGCGGAACGACCTCGACACTTCTCCGATCGAGCACTCGAGGCGGTAAAGAAGCTGGCAGAGCTTGCGACGCTCGATGAGCAGGGTGCCGTGCCGATTCGCGTTTTGACGGGAGAGCGGGCGACGACGGTGGCGAAGAGCACGATTGCCAACGTGCAGACGCTTCTTGGCCCCCATACCGAGGCTTTGGGCTCCATCGAAGGTCGGATCCAGATGATCTCCGAACGCGGTACTCCACGGTTCTCGGTGTACGACGTACTCACCGACCGCCCCGTCCGCTGTTTCTTCGAACCTGAACTCTTCGAGCAGATCGTGGACGCGTTCAAGGACCGAGTGCGTGTTCTCGTGTCTGGGCTTGTGCGATATCGCCGCGACGACGTTCCCGTGAGCATTCGCGTCGAGGCCCTCCGCAGGCTGGCGGGTCATTCGGGACTTCCGTCCTTCGAGGACGTCCGCGGGATCCTGCGAGACGATGAATGACCCTCGCGCGGCGATACTGGGACTCCGATTGCTTCCTCGGCTGGTTTCTCGCTGAACCAGACAAGGTCGAGAAGTGCCGAGGTGTGGTGCAGGCAGCTCAAACCGGGGAGGTAGAGATCGTAACGTCGGCTCTCACCCTGGTAGAAGTGATCAAGCTCAAGGGGCACGCATCGCTACCCGCACAGCGGGAGGAGACGATCCGTTCCTTCTTCGAGAATCCGTTCATTCTCCTACGCAATCTGGATCGCCCGGTGGGAGAGTACGCGCGGCGACTGATCTGGGAGCACAGCTTTCTGAAGCCCAAGGACGCCGTGCACGTCGCGACCGCGCTGCTCTCGGCGGTACCAGTGCTGGACACCTTCGATGCTGATCTTCTGCGACTCGACGGCCGACTCGGGGACCCTCCGCTCCGCATCGGACACCCGCAGGGGACGGTCCAAACGTCCCTGCCGTTCCCACCACCGACGAGCGAAGCCCTCGAGCCCACCTTGTCTCATCGTTCGGCTTCTTCGAGGATGTCGGGGCGGAGCTCGACGACGAGGTCGGGGCGGATGCCGATCAGGTCGCGGTCGAAGACGGCGTGGTGGAGCTTGCAGAGGGCGAGGCCGTTTGAGACGAGCGTCACAGCACCCTCCACCAGGGGGCGGCCAGCACGTCCGGGGCGAGCCACTCCAGCGTACTGCCGGTGTGCAGGAGCAGTCCGGCGCGCGCCTTCTTGCCGTACTCGGCCCGGAACGTGCGCAGGTGCGTGGCGTCCGCGAGCCGCGGGCGTGCGCCGGCCTTGACCTCGATCGGCAGCAGCCTGCCGCCGGTCTCGATCACGAAGTCCACCTCCTCGCCGATGGCGGTGCGCCAGTAGCCGAGCTCCGCACGCTCGAGGCGGGCGTCGCGCCAGGCGAGGAGATCGTGCAGCACGACGTTCTCGAGATGCGCGCCTTCCGGCTCGGCACCTGCGAGGTGCAGCGCCAGCCCGGTGTCGCACCAGTAGACCTTCGGCGACTTGATGAGGCGCTTGGTGCGATTCACGGCGTAGGCGGGCAGGCGCACCAGCAGGTAGGAGGTCTCGAGCAGGTTGAGCCAGCGGTACACCGTGGGCTGCGGCAGCGCGACGTCGCGTCCCAGCTCGGTCTGGTTGCCGAGCTGGCCGAGCCGCAGACAGGCCGCGCGCATCAGGCGGCGGAAGTCGGGCAGCGCGCTGATCGAGGCGAGGTCCTGTAGGTCGCGCTCGAGATACGTTCGGGCGTAGCCGTCGAACCAGATGGCGCGCTCGTCGGGCGTCGCCATGCCGACCGCCGGGGTGGGAAAGCCGCCCCTGCGGGCGAGGGCGCGCCAGTCGTCCGGCTCGTCGGGCTGCGCTGCCAGGATGTCGCGCCACTCTTCGTCGCGCGCGCCGAGCAGCTCGTCCCACAGCCCACAACGCCCCAGGCCCCGCTGCTCGCGCCGCGTCATCGGCCAGAGCGTGAGATAGCTCGCGCGGCCGGCCAGCGAGTCTGCGACCTGGCGCAGGAGCAGCAGGTTGGCGGAGCCGGTGATGAGGAAGCGCCCGGGAGTGCGGTCGCGGTCGATGGCCCGCTTCACCGCGCGGAGCAGCCCGGGCTCGCGCTGCACCTCGTCGAGCGTGACCGGGTCGCGGCCGCCGACCAGGACTTCGGGGTCGCGACGGGCGGCGTCGAGCACGTCGAGCTCGTCGAGCGACTGGTAGCGCCGGCGACCCGGCACGAGCTGCTCGACGAGCGTGCTCTTGCCGGTCTGCCGTGCGCCGGTCACGACGACGGCCGGCATGACCCGGAGCCGCTCGCGCAGGGCGCCGCCGACCAGCCGGGGCAGCGGTTTCATGCCGTGAATGATAATCATTCACGAGGTGAATGAACAAGGGGAGGTGGTGTCAGCCCGCTCGCCGGAACCGCTCGTAGCGCGTGCTCAGGAAGTCGGGGTTCGGGCGGAGACGCGCCGCGGACGGGACCGTGATGCTCCGGCGGTGGAAGCCCTGGAGGCCGTGGCGGAGCATCGGGCCGTCGGCTTCTTCGAGGATGTCGGGGCGGAGCTCGACGACGAGGTCGGGGCGGATACCGATCAGGTCGCGGTCGAAGGCGGCGTGATGGAGCTTGCAGAGGGCGAGGCCGTTGGAGACGAGCGGCTCGCCGAGCGGGTCAGAGTCGGGGACGATGTGCGCGGCCTCGAGCAGCTCGCGGTGGCGCAGGCTGCACAAGGCGCAGCGCTCGCGGTAGGCGCGGAGCACGCGCTCGCGGAACGCCTCCTGGTGTAGGCGGGCGCGTGTGGTGACGGTGGAGTAGCGGCGGCGAAGGTCGGCGTCGGCGATCAGCGACGCGGTGTCGATCGAACGATAGGCGGCGTCCACGTCCACCACGAACGAGAGGTCCTTGGGGCGGTCTTCGATCACGTGGACCGGCCAGGTGGCAACGTAGACGCCGGGCTCGATTCCGTGGAAGTAGACGAGCGGCGTTTGCCGCAGCATGGCCTCGCGCAGGCCGGCGTTCTCGTGATGCCGCGGATCGGTTCCGCGGTAGCGGTAGACGATGGAGCCGTCGGGTTGGAAGCCGTCGTCGTAGGGGCGCGGCTTCCCCGGCTGGGTCGGGACGGTCGTGATCGAGAGCGGGATCCGCGGCAGCACGGCCGGCTTGAAGATCCCCTGCGGGCCGACGAGCCTCCTGCTCGCATTCCGCGTGCCGGTGTTCACGCGCCGGGCGAAGCGCATCCTCGCGCAGCACCCGAAGCTCTACTGGTACTGCGCGGGCCGAACAGGAAGAAGCTCGAGCCGGGGTCCTGGAAGAATCTCGGTACTACCGTCATTTACGCCTCCGTATTTACGGAAGCACCGTGAATCCGTCGAAACCGTGCGTGCTAGCGGAGGTGCTCCTCAGCATAGAGGGAGAGCTCGATCAGGCGCTCCAGGAGCTGGTCGCCGGGGAGGCCGGGGAAGTTCTTGCGGACCATCTCCTTGGCGTAGAGGCGGACCAGGTAGCGGAGCTTGAGCGACTTCAAGCGCGAGGCGTAGAGGAAGTCGCGGTGGCCGCTGTTCACGACGATCACGTTCTGGTCGGCGTCGTAGCGCGAACGCCAGAGCTGGGCGGGGGCGTGCTGCAGGGTGTAGCCGGGCAGGCCGCGGCGGCCGGCGCGGAGCTCGGGCGTCTCGGGAAGGAGCTGGTCGGTCACGGTGACGAGCGCTTCGCCCTCACACGCGATCGGTCCCTGGCGCGCGGTGACGGTCACGCGCACGACGCACGGCTGTGTCGGCGCCTGGAAAGTGGGGATCTCGGCGAAGGCGTCGTCGATCGCGCCTTCGCCTTCGGCGATGCGCCACTCGAAGGTCAGGCCCTCGTCGACGCGGCGGCGGCTGGCGTCGCGGGCGAGCGCGCGCAGGCGGCGCGACGTGCCGACCGCGAGCGTGCAGACGGCCGGTGAGGCGCGCACGCTGAATAGGGGACCGGCGAACTCGAAGAAGCGGCGCTGGCGCTCTTCGTCGCGCGTGGGCTCGGGAACTTCGACGCCACCGGTGTCGGCGGGCGCGTCTCCGTTCCCGCGCTCGCTCTGCTGCCGGGCGCGGATCTCGAAGAAGTCGTACTCCTCCTCGGGAAGCGCGAGCATCGCCTCGCGGAAGGCGCGCTGGATGGAGCGCTGCGTGTCCTGCGTCGCCTGCTCCTCCTGCGCGCGTCGCTGCTCGACGATCAGGTTCGCGAGATGGTCTTCGAGCGGACCGACGGCGTCGACGAATGCGGCGAGCGCCGCGTCCTGGATCACGCCGGTGCGCGTCGCAGGGGTCAGGTTCAGGAAGGGGACGTCGATGATTCCCTGCAGGCAGCCGTCGGTCCACGGGCTGCGCTCGAAGCTGTCGAGCTCCGCGATCGACGGCAGGATGCGTGTGCCGTTGCGGTAGAGGCCGACGCTGTTGTCGGGGCTCGGCTCGGCGAGGTAGAGCTCGGCGTACGCCTCGCCCTGCGGCGTCGCCACGCGCGGGAGCTGGTGCAGGAGCTGCCCGGAGAACTGGCGCGGCTCGACCTTGAACTCCTTACGCGCCTGCAGATCGAGGATCTTCACCTGCACGCCCGACGCGCGGATGCGCTCGCGCAGCTCCGAGGCGAGATACCACTGGATCTTCTCGCCGGAGAGCTGGCGGATGCCGGCGAGCAGCGGCTTGATTCTGAGCCGCGTGCCCGGATCGGGGGCGAGCGAGGCGCGACTGCGAAGTGCGTAGGTCTGGCGCCCCTTGGCCATCTGCATCTCGTGGATGCGACCGTCGGCGCCGGCGGAGCTCAAGGTGAGCTCCTCGCCCACGGTCCAGAACGAGAGCAGACCGATGCCGAACTCGCCCTGGATGCCAGAGGCGCCCGCCTCCTTGAGCCGCCGCTTCATGGAGTCGCAGATGTGTGTCGCCACGTGGTGGAAGTCGGGGACGCCGTCCTTGCGCGGGATGCCCGCGCCGTCGTCCACCACGCCCAGATAGTGCTCACCGCGTTCCTTCCCGCGAGTGATCGTCACGTTGCGCGCGCCGGCGTCGATCGCGTTCTCGACGAACTCGGCCACCGCCTTCAGCGGGTTGTCCTGCGACAGCGCGATGATGGTGATGGCGTTCCAGTCGTCGCCGATCCGGAGCCTGCCGCCAGTCTTCGGTGCGGGCACCTGACGAGCCCTGCGGCGGCGGCTGTCCGTGTCCATACGCACCTCCTTCACTTCGCGGTGATTCGAGTCTAGGCCAGTCAAGACGAGGGCGGCCGGCGCGGCCTGCCGGTAAGCGCGAGCGCTCGAGACGCCCCCTGGGGAACGGTGACCGAACCGTCAGCCTGGATCTGCTGGTGCGGGCTTTGCTCGCGATGGGCACGACGAAGCGCGAGCTCGCGCGGATCATCTCGGAGACGAGGCGCGCCGCTTAATCCGAGAGAGCGCGCAGGGCGGCTTCCATTGCCTTCACGCCGAGCGCGCGGAGCGGTTCGAAGCCGACCCACGGGGGCACGCCGCCGACGAAGGGCAGGGCTGCGAACTCGCCGGCTTCGCCAGCCACGAAGGCGGCGAGGATGCGGCCGGCGACCTGGCTCATCACGACGCCTTCGCCGCAGTAGCCGAGGCCGAAGAAGAGGTTTCCCTCGGGGCCGAGCGCGCCGATGCGCGGCGTGAAGTCGCGCGTGAAGGCCATGGTGCCGCCCCAGGCGTTGGTGAAGCGAATGCCGGCGAGCGCGGGGAAGGTCTCGAGGAGGCTGCGCTGGAGCTTCTCGATGGTGGGCTGGTGGTTGCCGCTGCTCGGGCGGCTGCCCGTGAAGTACGGCGCGCCCTCGCCGCCCGCGACGATGCGGCCGTCGGCGGTCGGGCGCAGGTACATGAACTGCAGCCGCGCGTCGGAGAGGCCCTGCCGGCCGGACCAGCCGATCGCTTCCCACTGCGCGGGCGAGAGCGGCTCGGTGGCGACGACGTAGTTGCAGAGCGGCAGGAGCCGCGTGGTGAAGATGCCGAGCTGCGGCGTGTAGCCGTTCGTCGCGAGCACGGCCTGCGCGGCCTCGAGCTCGCCGTGCTCCGTCGCAATGCGGACCGGTCGCCCGGGCTCGATGCGCACGACGCGGGTCGCCTCGTGGATCGCGACGCCGAGTGACTCCGCGACACGCGCCATGCCGCGCGCGAGCTTCGCGGGGTTCAGGATCGCGCTGGTCGGGATGACGAGTCCCGCGCGGAAGCGCTCGGTGCGAACGAGTCCGCGGAACTCCGCGCCTTCGACCAGCCGCGCGCTGACGCCGAGCGCAACGAGCCCCGCGTGTCCTTGCTCGAGCGCTTCGATCTGTGCGTCCGTAGTGGCCATGCGGATGGCGCCGTTGGACTCGAGGTCACAGGCGACGCCGTCCTGCTCGACGAGGCGCTCGATCGCTCGCAGTCCCGTCGCGATCGTGTCGTAGACGCCGCGCACGACCTCCGGCGGCTGCTGCGACGCGAACGCGCCGAAGCCGGTGTACATGACGTCGGCGAACCCGCCGTTGCGACCGCTCGCGCCGTAGCCGCAGCGCGCGCCCTCCAGCACGACGACGCGCCGGTCGGGCTGGCGGCGGGCGATCGCGATCGCGGTGGCGAGGCCGGTGAAGCCGCCGCCGACGATGGCGACGTCGGCCTTCGCTGCGCCGCGCAGAGCAGGACGCAGTGGATCGTCGCGCAGCCCGGACGAGTCGAACCAGTAGCTGTCGACGTAGTACTCGTAGAGATCAGGCGGGCGGTTCGGGTCGTCGAGCCACGAGGTGACGCCGAGAGCCCCGGCGCCAACCGCGCCCGCGCCAACCGCGGCGCCGCCCAGGAACTGGCGGCGCGAGAGACGGCGCTGCGATCGCTGGTCGGTCACGAACATCTTCGCCTCGGCACCGGTTCTCGCGGGAACCTTCCCTGCCCAGGTCCCAGTCTAGGCTGCTGCGCAGCGGAGCCGTGCTTCATCCTCGGAGCCAGCTCTCCACCGGCTGACCCAGGAAGTCCGCCAGCGGAATGCCGCCTTCACCGACGAGCAGCGTGCGCTTCGGCCTGAACGCACAAGCGAAGGCTGCGAGGCCGGGCAGCGCCGCTGGGGCGCGCCCACTCTTCACCTCGATGGCGACGAGCGTGCGCCCGGCGCGGAGCACAAAGTCAACCTCGCGGCTTCGCTCGCGCCAGTAGAAGAGCTCGCAGATCCCGCAGGCCGCGGCGTTGGCGAGGTGCGCGCCCACGGCCGATTCGACGAGGCGGCCGTAGAACTCGCGATCGGATCGCGCTTCTTCCGGCGAGAGGCCGGACTGCGCAGTCTGCAGTGCCGTGTTCAGCACCTGGAGCTTCGGGCTCGAGCCGCGCTGGCGGGCGGCCCTCCCGGCGTACTTCTGGATCCCGACGAGCATCCCTGCGCCGCCGAGGAGATCGAGATAGTGAGCCAGGGTCGTGGTGTTGCCCGCGTCCTGGAGCTGGCCGAGCATCTTGGTGTACGAGAGCACCTGCCCCGAGTACCGGCAGCCCAGCTCGAAGAGTCGCCGCAGCAGGGCCGGCTTGTCGACGCGCGTCATCAGCACGACGTCGCGAGAGATCGTGGTCTCGATCAGCGCGTCGAGCAGGTAGCGCCGCCAGCGCTGAGGGTCGGTGGCGAGCGGCGCTGCACCGGGATAACCGCCGAAGTACAGATACTGCTCGAGCGAGAACCCGAAGGCGGCGCGCATCTCACTGAACGACCAGTGCGGCAGGTGGAGCACCTCGAAGCGGCCGGCCAGGCTCTCGGTGAGTCCCTGCTGCATGAGCAGCGGGGCCGAGCCGAGCACCACCAGGCGCAGGGGGGTGCGCGCTCGGGTGTCCTGGTCCCAGAGCCGCTTCACGGTCTCCGACCAGCCCGGGATCTTCTGCACTTCGTCGAGCGCGAGCACCGCGCCGGCGCGCCGGCCCGCCGCGGCGAGGCGGCCGCGCTCCCACTGAACGGCCAGCCAGGCGGAGTCGCGCAGCGTGGGCTCGTCGGCCGAGGCGTACACGCTCGGTATGGCAGCCGTGGCGAGAACCTGCTCGACGAGCGTGGTCTTGCCCACCTGCCTCGGGCCGGCCACGACCTGGACGTGGCGCCGCGGCTCCGCCAGACGGCCCGCCAGGGTGGCGGCTTGCTCTCGCTGGAAGGGGCCGGTTCTCCGTTTACTCATGGCGTTGAGTAAAATTACTCAACGCGTTGAGGACGTCGATGCCCTTCTCGGCACGGGGGGGCATCCTCGCCGCGGGTGAGGCGGCGCTTCCTGTGGTGCGCCAGTAAGATGGGCGAGCCGTGAGCACAGCATCCTCGCGAGATCGGGATCACTTCCGCGCGATCGCTGCGGGAGAGCGCCAGTCGGAGGAGGAGCGGATCGCGCGGGCGCTCGAGACGCCGCCGGGGGAACGAATGATCCTGGGCTGCGAGCTTGGCGCCGAGATCGCGTGGACGCCCGCGGTTCTCGCCGAGATCGACGCGCGCGCCGATGGTCAGATGGAGCTCGCGCGGCGACGCATCGCGCTCGGACTCGATGGCCGCGGGCCTCGCTGAGATCCTCGAGGCGCTCGCGCACGCGCTCGGCACGGTAGGCTCCTTCGCCGTGATCGGCGCGGTCGCGCGCAACGCGTGGGCGCCGCCGCGCGCGACGACGGACGTGGACGTGACGATCGCCGCGAGCGCCGCGGTGCTCGAGGCCGCAGAGCGCGCCCTGGTTGCGGCGGGGTACTCCTGCACGCGCCGCAATCGGGTGGATCCGGACGACGCGCTCCCTGATCTGATGATCTTCCGAGCGAGCAAGGGAGCGCTCCGGCAGGTCGATCTGCTGGTTGCCAAGACGGAGTTCGAGCAGGAAGCGCTGCGCAGGGCGGTTCCGCTCGAGATCGCCGGCCGGCGCGTCCCAGTCGCGACTCTCGAAGACCTTCTGATCTACAAGCTGATCGCCGATCGCCCGCGGGACCGCGAGGACGTCGCGGTCATGTTGCGCACACAGCGCCGAGCCGGGACCCGCGTCGACTGGGAGTACGTGGAGCGGTGGGGGCGCTTCTGGGAGATCTCCGACCGCGTCTCGGCGCTCCGCTCGACCGACTCGGACAGCCCGCCGACGGCTCGATAGCAGCCTGATGGGGGACTGGCGGGACGGATGACCCGCCGACGGGGATCGCGCATGCTGTGCGGCGAGCGGAGGACGCGCACTTGGCCGCACCGCCGAACCCACTGCGGATCCTCGAGACGCTGGCCGGCTTTCAGCGGACTGCGGCGCTGCGGACGGCGATCGAGCTCGATCTCTTAACGGCGATCGGCGAAGGCGCCAATGCGGTCGCGGCGCTTGCGCGTCGGTGCTCCGCGTCCGAACGCGGAGTCCGCGCGCTGGCCGACAGCCTGACCATGCTTGGCTTCCTCGAGAAGACGGGCGACACGTATTCGCTGAGCCCGGATGCCGCCGCCTTTCTCGATGCGCGCTCGCCCGGGTACCTGGGGGCTGCGGCCGCGAGGGCTTACGCGGGCGGGGCGATCGTGGGGGCCTTCGCCGAGCTGACCGAAGCGGTGCGTCGCGGGGGAACCGCTGTACCCGGCGGCGGGCTACTCGCTCCCGAACATCCGATCTGGGTCGACTTCGCGCGTGCGATGGCGGTGCCGGGGGCGTTCCTTGCGCGTGTGGTCGCGGACTGCGTCGGCGAGTGAACCGACCGCCCGATGAAGGTGCTCGACATCGCGGTCGGCCACGGACTCTACGGGATCGAATTCGCCAAACGGAATGCGCGAGCCGAGGTCCATGCGGTGGACTGGCCGGTGGTGCTCGCGATCGCAAAGGGCCATGCAGAGACGGCAGGCGTGGCGAGTCGCTTCCATCCCATCCCCGGCGACGCGCTCGCGGTGGATCTTGGCGCTGGATACGACCTCGCGCTGGTCACCAACTTTATGCCCGACCTCGACTCGTCCACGAATCTGCTGAAGCGGGTCCATTCGGCGCTGGTGGAAGGCGGCCGCCTGGCCGTCTACGAGACGATCCTGAACGACGACCGCACCTCTCCGCCCGCGGCGGTGGCGCTCAATCTCAATCTGCTGGCGACGACGCCGGGCGGCGAGGTGCGCACCTCCGCGCGATCGTGGACGCTGCGGGGTTCGTCCGCGCCGAGTTCCGCGACGTGTCGCCGGCTCCGGGTCGCGTGCTGATCGCACACCGTTGACTCTGCTCGATCTCGGAGTACGATCGCGCTGCTCCAACGAGCGGAGGAAGGGAGGCGCGGAATGAAAGCCCATCGCTGCCAGACGCGCTCCAGCCTCCGGTCCGCTCCGACGCGCCGCTAGCCGGCACCGTTCGGGGCACCCGCACTCCCGGCGAAGACACCGCGAGACCGAGGCTCGAGCCACGACAAGAGGCTCGCCTCGAGTCGCGACGTCTTCGCCGAGGAGATCGCTTTGTCGGATGCACGCGGTGGCTCCCGCCTGTCGGGGGCCGGTTTCAAGCGCGAGTACCTCGCCGAGGTCGAGAAGGCCGAGGTGATGGCGCAGTTCGGAGGGCAGGGGTTCGTCACCGACGTGCTCGGCATGATCGGCGACGGCAAGGAAGCGACGGTCTACCTGTGCGCGGCGCACGAGTCGGTGGGCGTGGAGTACCTGGCCGCGAAGGTGTACCGCGCCGACAAGTTCCGCGCGTTCCGCGGCGGGCGCTCGTACGCGGGGGAGCGGACGGCGCTCGATGCGCGCTCGAAGCGGGCGATGCGCACCAAGACAGAGGTAGGCAAGCGCATCGCGCACCACGAATGGGTGGCGTGGGAGTGGAAGACGCTGTGCCGCATGTTCGACGCGGGCGCCGACGTGCCCGAGCCGCTCTCGTGCTCGCCCGACGCGATCCTGATGGAGTTCGTCGGCAACGCGGAGGGCGCGGCCCCGCAGCTACGCCACGTGGAGCTCGAGCCCGACAAGGCGCGCGCGGTGCTCGAGCGGCTGCTGCGCAACGTGGAGATCCTGCTCGACTGCCACCTGATCCACGGCGACCTGTCCGCCTACAACGTGCTCTGGTGGGACGAGCGGCCGTGGATCATCGACGTGCCGCAATCCCTGAACCTGCACACGCACGCCGGCGGCCTCGAGTATCTGCTTCGCGACGTGCAGAACCTGGAGCGCTACTTCACGCGCTACGGCCTCCACTGCCGCGGCTTCGCGGAACGCGCGTGGGGGCGTTACCGGCGCGGGGAGCTCGGGAGGTGAGCTCCTGGGTCAGCGCGCGGCGGCCGCTCTTGTGCGCAGGCGGTCGAGCCAGGCTCCGAGCAGCGCCGCATGGTCTGGAACCCGTGCGGCGATCTCGACTGCAAGGGGTTCATTGTAGGTGTGAACCGTGAGGTTGCGGTCATCGACCATGCGCAGCGCAGCGCGGGCTTCTCCGTCAGACAGCAGTCCCGAGCGCAGCGCCGCCCTCACCACTCCTTTCGGCGCGCCAGCCTCGACGCCCTCCACGGTGCGCAGAAAGAGCTGCACGGTCTTCCACGTCGCCTCGAACGAATACTCGAACCGTTGCAGCATCGCGTCGCGCTCGACGAGTGTGAGATTCTGGCGCGCCGACAGCTCCTGCAGGGTCGCGATCGCACGAGCCGCCTGTGCGATCCGCTCGCTCAGGCGGTCCACAAAACCCCCTCGCGCAGGACGCGCTCGCGCAGGTGTGCATCGGCCTGCGACAAATCCACGACGTCGACCTGATACGGGATTCCGCTCTCCTCCAGCTCCTCGCGGATCTCCGCGAGCGCTCCGGCCGGCAGCGGCACTTCGGGGAGGATTCCTATGTCGATGTCCGACGCGGCACCCCCGTCGCCCCGAGCGCGCGATCCGAACAAGAAGACCCGTGCCCGGTGACCGCGGAGCCCGGCAAAGACGATGCGCCTCGCCTCCGCGAGGTCACCTGCGAGCCCAGGATCTGCGAGTCCCATTGTGCGCAGGCTAAGGGGTACGCCCGAGGCGTTCAACCGGCTAGATCACCTCGCGGAGAGCTCCGACTTTTGCGCCCGGACGATGTCGCCCTCGACGATGACCTTCACGTCCCCGGGCCAGAAGGGGAGCCAATTCAAGAACGAGAAGATGCTGAAGGTGTCGAAGCCGGTGTCCGACGCGGTGATCATGAGATTGGTCACGGCGTCGCCTTCCAGGGCACGGATCTGAGCGTTCACCGCGCTCGAGAAGTCGACCTTGTTCAACGGAATGAGCGTCCAGAAGATGCTCTTGCCGACCTGCTCCGCGCGAAACCGTCCGACCGGATCGAGGTTGCGCCGGATCCGCAGCTTCCCGCCGCGCTCCCTTACCGGAACGGCGGACGTCATCGAGATCGGGTAGCTGGCCGAGTCGAAGCGAACGCTATGGCGGGCACCCGCGCAGGCCGAAGTCAGCAGGCCAAGAACGGCGACGGCGATCGACAGAGATCTCATCGGCTCCTCACTCGGGATCCCATACCTCTCCGCTCATCGAGATCGACATGGATTGCAGGGCGAAGATGCTGAGATGTGTGGAGTTGACCGCCTTGATCCTGGAGATGATCACGACCCTGTCCTGATCTCCCTGGGTCTCCTTGAGAAGCTCGGCAGCGATCGTGTCCTGGTTGTCCCGCCCCACGGACGTCGTCGTCGTCGTCCTGTTGACGTCGCCGTACGCATGTTCTGACGAGGTCCCGGAGCCCGCTCCGAACAGCGTCGAGGTTTTCGCATTCACGCTCGAGATCAGACGTCCGCTCTTCACGGCGCCCGTGGGACCACCGACGCTCTCGACGGGGCCGACCAGGACGGGAAACGCGAGACCGCGAAGATCGACCTGCCTCGTTCGGGCCGTACAGCCCGCAAGACTCAGGAGCACCGCGAGGCAGGCGACGGGTTTCATCGCTTCGAGGGTGTGCGAATGGTGCGCCCGTTGCCTGTCCCGGGGCGGGCCTTTGTCTGATTTCGAGCGGCCCGCTCGCGGGTCGAGGACGCCCCAACTGCGAGAGCCGGACGAAGCGCCTGAGCCTCGATCAAGGGCAGATCAGGTCGCCGCCGCAGACGTTCTCCCCGAGCTCCACGCCGAAGATCTCCACTCCGTTTGCGTTGGCCGAGCAGTTTCCCGGCGCTCCCGCGTTGATCCCGAACGATCCGTTCTGACGGGCGACGCACCCGAGTGTCGGGCCGACCGTGCCCGCGATTCCGCGCGATGCATTCTCCGCGACCGTCGACCAGCGGACCGCGCTCACCGAGTCGACCCCGTCGGATCCGTTGCCGACTGCGGTCACGCCCCAGATGATGCTGGTAGCCGGGATACCGTTGATCCCGTCGGCGCCGTTCCGGCTCGCCACCGCGAAGCTCACGCTGCCGCCGCTGATCCCGTTGGAGCCGTTGCCGGTCGCGACGATCCGCCGCGCGTCGCACTGCCGAAGCGCGAGACCGACGAACCGATTCCGGATCACGCGCACGTCGAAGACCTCGCAGGAGCCGTCGCCGTCCAGATGGATGCCGTGAAACGCGTTGCTTTCGGCCGTCACGTCCCACACGCGCACGTTGCTCCTGGCACCGATCCCGCGCTGCATGCCTCGGATGCTGCCGCCGTGAACGCTGAGCCCGTAGCGACCGGTGTCCGGCACGCTCACGCCGTCCCCCAGGTTCGGCGAAGGGCAGGACGTGACGGGAGTGCCGACGCAGACGTTCGTGCCCGCGATCGCGAAGCCGTTGAGGTCGATGTCCACGTCGTTCGCGGCGACGAGGATCGCGTGAATGAATCCCACGGGTGGCTCGAGTCGACCGGTGAGCACATAGGCGCCGGGCAGCGTGATCTCCACCGGGAAGCCGGCGTTGTCCCCCGGGATGCCTCCCGAGAGAGCGCGCGCCTGGTTGATCTCGACGCGGCCCTCATCCGCGCTAGCGAGGCTCCACGGCAGCGCGAGCGCGCTCGCCAGGCCGATGCACGCGGCCGCGATCCTCATGGACACAGCGCGCCGCCGCACACGTTCGGCCCCATCTGGATCCCGAACAGGATCTGCGGGTTCAGGTTCCCTCCGTTGTTCAGGTTGGCGACGTTCCCGGCGTAGCCCGTGCCGAGCGCGAGCTGCAATCCCACGCCGGTGTTCGAGACCGCGGTGTTCTCGACCGCGACGCCGTCACGCCCGGTCGCGATCCCGGCCGCGGTCGCGACGACGCCGCTTCCCGAGACGGCGTTTCCCGCGACCGTGTAGCCGACGCCGACCTCGATCCCGATCTGGCCGCTCGAGGTCACTTCGTTCTCGACGACCGTCCCGTAGTCGGCCGCTGCGGCGATCCCGCGCCCCAGATTCTCCCGGCTCCGGTTCTTGCCGAGGGTGCTCCCGGCACCTGCGCGGATCCCGTCCGAACCGTTCGAGGCAACGTCATTCTCCGTCGCCACGCAATCGGATCCCAGAGAGATCCCGATGCCGAGGTTTAGCGCCGACTGGCTCGAGTGCACCAGCGATGCAGGGCCTGCGACGATCCCGTCGCCCGAGCTCGAGGTCGCCAGGACCGCCTCGACGTGCGCACCGTCGCCCGCGTCGACGCCGACGCCCATCCCGCGGATCCTGCCGTTGCGGATGCGCGTGGTCGTCTGCCCCGACGCATTCACACCGCGTCCCGCGTGAACCGGCGCACAGGCCGGCGGATTCCCCGGAAGACCCTTGACGCATCCAGTCGGGCCTAGGATCGCGAAGCCAGCGAGGTCGAGGCTCACCTCGCCCGTGATTACCTCGATCGCGGACACGCCAGGGGCCAAGACCACGAGATTCCCGGTGAGCACGTAGCTTCCGGGCTGCGAGAGGACGACCGGGAAGTCGGGCGGATCCGCGAGTGCGTCCCCGTTGATGGAGCCGGCGGCGGCCCTGGCCTGGTTGATCTCGGTCCGACCGTCGCCGGCGTGGGCTGCGACGGCGAGCGCGTTGCCGAGTCCGAGGATCGAAGCAACGAGGACTCGCGACCAGGTCACGCAGGCCCTCCTGACACTTATCTGTGATTTCACCACGCCCCGGCAGCGCCAGTCAATCGCGCCAACGCTGAAGGGGATAGCTGCGCAGGCGACCGTCGATGCCGCAGACCTCGGCCGGAAGCCGAGCGGCCTCGAGCACCTTGACCCTGAAGGACTGAATCCGTCGACCTGCGCGCGCCCTCCTCACCTAGAATGCGGTCGGGGGGGCGGGCGAACGCGGAGGGCGACGGCGTGGCTTCACGGGACGCACACTCGACTTGCGGACGGATCGCGCTGGTGCTGTCGGCGGTGCTCTGGGCAGGGGCCGTCTCGGCGTCCGACGGCGCGATCGAGATCAACCAGGCGAAGGCGCTCGCCGGCGGCGTCACGCCGGGCGACCCCGCGGGATTCCCCGTGATCATCACCCAGCCGGGCTCGTACCGGCTGACGAGCAACCTCGACCGGACCGGGGCTGCGCTCAATGTCCATACGATCGACCTCTACGCCGACGACGTGACGATCGACCTCGGAGGCTTCGAGCTTCGCGGCGGCGCCGAGTGCACCGGCTTGCCGGTCACGGCCTGCACCAACGTCGGCACGGGTATCGGCATCGCGGGGTTCAACGTTGCCGGCGTCACGATTCGCAACGGCACGATCCGCGGCATGCCGAGCTCAGGGGTGCGCATCACGGGGGAGCACTCCAGGATCGACGGCGTAACCGCGGTCAGCAACGGCATGCACGGGATCGACGTCGGGAGCGGACTCGTGGTCGACTCGGTGGCTGGCTCGAACTTCGAAGATGGCATCGTGTCGTCGTCGGGGACGGTTCAGCGCAGCGTCGCGAGAACCAATCGCGCCGACGGCATCACGAGCTTCATCGGGCAGGTGATGAACTGCAACTCGAACTCGAATGGCGGGTTCGGGCTGAACACCAGCAGCTCGCGCGTGGGATACGGCGGGAACTTCTTCGCGTGCAACAACAGCGGTGGGCTGTGCAACAACGTCGCGCAGGTCAGCGGCCCCGCCGGGATCGAGATCGGCGTGAACCAGTGCGGGGACGATACGGTCTGTCCCTGAGCCCGAGCGGCTCGAGCAGCTCGGCCCAGTCGTCGATCGCGTCTTCGTGGCCCTCGACCAGCTGAATGGTGAGCTGGGAGTAGCCGGCGTCGCGGAGGGCGGCGACGCGCTCGCGCAGGACCGGGGCCGCGGCGGTGAAGGTGAACGCTTCGAGGAGCTCACGGGTGAGGAAGGGCTTCTCGTCGGGGCGCACGAACATGAGATGGCCGCGGTGGAGCGACAGGTAGCGCGCGTCGGCGGGCGTGTAGCTCTCGTAGAGCTTGCGGTAGCCCTCGAGCGGCTGCGCGATGAAGGAAGGCATGGCGCCGGTGACCTCGCCGAGCTGGCCGCGCTCGACCAGGTCGTGCAGCACGACGGCCGCGAGCGTGCCGGCCTGCGCGAGCGCGCGCTTGCTGTTGGCGCGCTCGCCCCGGCGGAGCACGCAGCCGAGCGTGAACAGGGTCGAGTAGAGCGGCTCGCGGCGGCCCGCCTTCTTCCAGCTCGCCTGCATCTCGCCGAGCGCGGCGATCGCCGGGCCGGTGGAGCCCGCGAACATGAGCCAGCCCGCGCCGAGCCTGGCGGTGAGCGCGCGCGCCTTCGGGCCGAACGCGCTCACGTGGAGCGGGATCGGGTCCTTGAGGTTGACCAGGCCGAGGTCGGGGTTCAGGAAGCGCACCTTGTGCGGGCGCCCCTCCAGCTCACACTCGACGGTGTCGCCGCGCAGCATGCCCTGCACCACGCCGACGTAGCGCTCGAGCGCGGCGAGCGGGATCGCGGTCTGCCCCATGGTGCGCCGCGCGGTGAAGCCCGTGCCGACGCCGAAGTCGATGCGCCCCGGCGCGAGCTTGCCGAGCGTCGCGAGCGCGTTCGCGGCGACGGGAGCGAGCCGGTTGCTCGGGATCAGCACGCCCGTGCCGAGCCGGATGCGCCTGGTCTCGCGCGCCGCGAGCGCCATGCCGACGAACACGTCGGGGTTCAGGAGCTGCGTGTCGTAGAACCAGGCGTGGCTGAAGCCGAGCGCCTCGGCTCGCTTCACCGCGCGCCAGCTCTCGGTCGTCGTGGCCAGTGCGATCCCGAAGTCCATAGGCCGCGTCCTCCCGGACGCGATCCTACTAGCCGACGGACGGAAACGCGGTGACGTGCACCAGGGTGTCGGCGACGAGAGCGCAGGCGGCCACGCGCGCGTCCTCGAGGCGGACGTCGACGCCGAGCCCGAGGGATGCCCGCGCCTCCGCGGGCGCCTGGACCAGTGCCTCGAGGAACGGCTCCGGGGCTTCGAAGCGCGGCGACCCCGACTGCTCCCGGCGCCGCTCCTTCACCAGCCCATGGTCGATGGCGTCGATCAGGTACGAACGCAACAGGCCCGAGAAGGCGTGCTCGAACACCGCGGGCCGCCCGATCGCCTCGAGCCCGACGATCTCTTCGCCGATGGAAGCGACGAACCCGACCTGATGCGGCACGGGACGGAAGGCGGCTGCAAGCTCGTCGAGATCGCGCCGGCGCGTGCCGACGTAGTCCTGGTACGCAGTGCTCGCCGAGCTGGCGAGCGAGTAGCGCACGCGGTCGCCCACTTCGTCCCACACCTCGCCCTGGTCGGCCTGGAAGCCGCCGCCCGACCGGCGCGACGCCGAGACGTGTCGCGCCATCTTGCGGCGGATCTCGTGCGAGAGCAGCCCGCCGATGCTGCTGAAGGTATCGCCGGGCCGGCGAGACCAGCGGCCCTGCTCGACGCAGGACACGTCGATCACGACCTCGCCGTGCGCGGGCACCAGGAAGCTCGCGTTGGCGACCCGGTTCTGCCTGGCGCCCACGAGCTCCTCGCCGAACAGCACGAGCGTCGCCAGCGGGCCCCGGTTGGTGACGAGGACGTGCGGGACCGTCGCCCCGCCCTGAAGCTCGTCGACGACGATGTGCCCGCGCGCGAGCGCATCGGAGAGCGTGACGTACTCGAGCGATCCCGAGGGCTCGTCCGCCCGAAGCAGCGGCCACAGCGTGAGGCTCTTGTGCGCCTGGCGCGGCGCGAGCGTGAGCCGGGCGAGAGCGGCGCCGAGCTCGCGGGCAGCGGCTTGCGCCGTGCGATCGAACGTGTGCGAATGCTTCAGGTTGGGCATGGGTGACACTCTCCTGGGTGGGGCAGCACGCCCGACCCGCGAGACGAGGAGTCAGCGCGCGGCAGCGACCGGCTGCACGAGCAATGACGCCGGCGGCTGGCGCTTTCGTTAGCCGAGGAGAGCGTCGAGGGAGCGGTGGAAGTGGGCGATGGCGCCCTCGAAGCGGCCGTAGCTGAAGTGCTCGTTGGCGCCGCTGGCGATCCCCTTCTGGATCGCGCACACGACGGCGTTGTCCTCGGCGGCTCCCGTCTGACTGACGAAGGCGGCGTCGCGCTTGGCGGCCGCGGCGGGGTCCTCGTCGCCGCTGGGGCGGTTCGTGAGCGAATAGGTCACGGACCGGGTCTCGCCGAGGCCCGCGGGCTCGAGCACGGTCACCACAGTGTGGTGCGAGAGCACGGCGATGATCGCGTTCGGGAAGAGCTGGTAGACGAAGGTGACGGCCCCGTCGACGTTGCGCTCGGCCTCGGGAACCGCAGCCAGCTTGCGGATGCGCTGGAACGGGAAGGTCACGCGGCTGTTGCGCCCGAAGTACTCGATCAGGTTCAGGTTGTCGAAGCCGAAGGGGTAGAAGGTCTTCGGATGCGTCGGGCGGATGTGATAGCCCTCGAGAAAGCCTTCGAGGAAGATTTTCCAGTTCGCAGCGGTCACGTTTTCGCGCGAGCCGAACAGCTGCTGGTCCCTGGAGATCAGCTCGGGTAGCGCGTCGAGGCCGGTGTCGCTCGGTCCGCCCGGGTCCTGCGTGACGAAGACCAGACCCGCGCGCTCCACCACACTGTGTACGGGCACGAGGCCGTGGCGCTCCCTGTCGAGGCCCGGGAAGCCGTGCTCGTGCGGCACGTGGGAGAGGCGGCCGTCGAGGTCGTAGGTCCAGCCGTGGTACCGGCACGCGAACGCTTTGGCGCAGCCGCTGCCGCTGGCGACCTGCATGCCGCGATGGCGGCAGGAGTTGCGGAAGGCGCGGACCTGGCCGTCGGCGCCGCGCACCACGACGAGGGGCGTGCCCGCGGCCTCGCGCGCGACGAATGCGCCCGGCTCGGCGAGCGCGACCGACGGGCAGAACAGCGTCGGATAGCGCCGCAGCACGCGCTCGATCTCCGCCTGGAGCCGCTCCGGCGAGCGGTAGTTCGCGACCGGCTCGCGCCAGATCCCGTCGCTCATGTCGGTGGTGCCCGCCTCGATGTGCTCGAACACGCGCTGCGCCACGCCGCGAGCGTCCAGCAGGGTCCCCATGGCGTCCTCCTCGGTCGAAGCAGAATTGACTTCATTTCAATTTTCGGGGAGGCTGCGCGCGATGTCAACGACGAACCTGCCCGTGACGGCCAAGGGACAGGCGACGCGCCAGCGCCTGCTCGAGGTCGCGCGGCGCGTGGCGATCGAGACCGGCGGCGCGGTCGAGCTGGCCAGGGTCGCCGAGGTCGCGGGCGTGGTGCAGAGCCTGGTGCACCGCTACTTCGGCTCGAAGGCGGGGCTCGTGTCCGCCCTCGTCGACGACTTCTTCGACCGCTTCCACGCCGAAGTGCTCGACGCGGACCTGGACGAGCTCGGTGACTGGGAGCGCCACGAGCGCATCCGGCTGGAGCGGGGCGTGCGCTTCCACTACGGCGAGCCGTTCGCGGCCGTGGTCTACGGCCCGCTCGTGCGCGATCCCGAGGTCGCGCGCCGGGAGGCGGATCGCATCGGCTCCGTCGTCGACCGGGCGGCGCGCAGCATCCGGCGCGCGCAGCGACGGGGCGAGCTGCCGGTGGGTGTGGATCCAGCGCTCGCTGGCGCGGCGATGTTCGGCGCGATGCGCCTGGTGATGGTCGAGGCGCTCCGGCGCAAGCCGCGGCCGAGCCCGGAGCGCGTGATCGAGATCTTGTGGCGTCAGGTCGCCGCGTCGGTCGGGATCCAGGCAAGCGCGAAGCGCGCGCAGCGAGGGCGGCCTCGCCCGAGCGGAGGCCGCTTGGCGACAGCCATCGCGGCTCAGGCAAGCGCGAAGCGCGCGCAGCGAGGGCGGCCTCGCCCGAGCGGAGGCCGCTTGGCGACAGCCATCGCGGCCCGGGCGCCCGCGAAGACGAGAGGAGGGCGCGCGAGATGACGATCCACTTCGAGTCCCAGGGCGCAGTGGCGCTCGTCACGATCGATCGGCCCGAAGTCTCCAACGCGATCGATCGTCCGACCGCGACGGCGCTCGCCGACGCGATGCGGCGCTTCGACGCGGATCCCGCGTTGCGGGTCGCGGTGCTCAGCGGCGCGAACGGCACGTTCTGCGCAGGCGCCGACCTGAAGGCGATGCGCGAGCCGAACGCGCCGCGCGGCACGAGCCTTCGGCCCGACGGCGACGGCCCGGTGGGTCCGACGCGTCTCCTGCTCGACAAGCCGGTGATCGCTGCGGTCGAAGGTCACGCAGTCGCAGGCGGGCTCGAGATCGCGATCTGGTGCGACCTGCGCGTGGCCGCGGAGGACGCGGTGTTCGGCGTGTACTGCCGTCGCTGGAGCATTCCGCTGATGGATGGCGGGACGGTGCGGCTGCCGCGCCTCGTCGGGCAGAGCAACGCGCTCGACCTGATCCTGACGGGCCGCGGCGTCTCCGGCGAGGAGGCGCTGCGCATGGGCCTCGTGAACCGACTGGTCCCGAAGGGCACGGCCCTCGCCGCCGCACGCGAGCTCGCGCGCGAGATCGCCGCGCTCCCGCAGGCGGCGCTCAGGAGCGACCGCCGCTCTGCCTACGAGCAGTGGTCGCTCGACCTGCCCGCGGCCTTGCGCAACGAGTTCGAACACGGCATGAAGTCTCTCGCGACCGGAGAGCTGCGTGGCGGCCTCGAGCGCTACGCCTCCGGTCGCTGGCGAATCACCTGATCGGGGGGAGGGAACGAAATGCGCCGCACGTACGCGCTCGTGCTCGGCCTGGGTCTCTGGGCTTCGACGGGCTGTGTCTTCATGAACGTGATCCAGCCATTGGACACCGACCTGGCGACGACAAAGCTCGGCAGCAAGGTCGGCAGGTCCGAGGCGCAGTCCATCCTCGGGCTCGTCGCGTGGGGCGACGCGGGGACGCAGGCCGCTGCGAAGGACGGCGCCATCACGACGCTGAACCACGCGGACATGCAGATTTTCTCCATTCTGGGCTTCGTCTACACGCGGCAGACGACGATCGTGTACGGGGACTGAGATGCGGGTGCGGGCGATCGCTCTGCTCCTGCTCGCGACGACGCCGCTCGGCTGCATGTCGGGCGCGCTCTACTCCCACGTGACCGTGCCGCTCGACGTGAACCTGGACCGCACGCCGGTCCACGACGAGTACGGGCGCGAGTCCTGGAACAGCTTCCAGTACTACATCCGCGTCGACTGGGGCAGCGACGGGATCGGCGACATCGCGAAGCAGCACGGCTTCACGCGCGTGGACTACGCCGACCTCGAGACGCTCACCGTGCTCGGCGTCTGGACCCAGCGCTGGGCGCGCGTGTACGGGGAGCGGATCAGTCCCTAGGCCGATGCGCGCGGAGTGAGGCGGTAGCGCAGCGGCAGGTGCTTGACGCCCGCGACGAAGCTCGCGGCCAGGCGCGCTGGCGGACCGGCGAGCTCCACCTGCTCGAGGCGGCCGACCAGCTCGGCGAAGAGCGCGCGCTGCGAGCGGCGCGCCAGGTGCGAGCCGAGACAGAAGTGCTCGCCGATCCCGAAGCCCAGGTGCGGATTCGGGCGGCGGTCGATCCTGAAACTGAACGGGTCGTCGAAGACGTCCTCGTCGCGGTTGGCCGAGGCGTAGAACAGCAGCAGACGATCGCCGGCGTGGAGCTTGGTGCCGCCGAGCTCGTAGTCGCTCGCCGCGGTGCGCATCATGTAGTTCACGGGCGTGGTCCAGCGCACGATCTCCTCGACGGCGTCGGCGACGCGGCCCGTCGGATCGCGCCGCAGCTTCTCGCGCTCGCCCGGATGCTCGAGCAGCGCGAGCATGCCGCCGGCCAGGCTGTTGCGCGTGGTGTCGTGCCCGGCGGTGAAGGTGATCAGGTAGTAGCCGAGCGTCTCGATGTCGCCCATGCGTGCGCCGTCGACCTGCGCGTTCGCGAGCAGCCCGGCGAGATCGTCGCGCGGGCTCGCGCGCCGCTCCGCGATGACCTTGCCGAAGTACTGCAGGAACTCGATCCCGAGCGCGCGGAAGGCCTCGCTGCGGTCGGCCTCGGAGCGCTGGAACTCGGGGTCGTCGCCGGCGAAGAGCTGCTGCGTCAGGCGCAGGATCAGCGGCTCGTCGGCCTCCGGCACGCCGAGGATCGAGCACAGGATGCGCAGCGGGTGCGGCACCGCGATCTCGGTCACGAAGTCACAGCTGCCCTCGCCGTTCCGCTGTGCGTCGTAGAGCCGGTCCACGAGGCGGCGCGCGCTCGCCCGGACGATCTCGTCGATGCGGTTGAGCGCCTGAGGCGTGAAGTACGGGCTCGCGACCTTGCGGAACTTGCGGTGCCTGGGCGGGTCCATCGTGATGATCGTCTGCATCAGGTCGAAGGGACCGCGCTCGCCACGCGCCATGCGCTCGGCGTCTTCGCGCGTCGGCGGCACGATGCCCCGACCGTTCAGAAAGACGTCCGGCTGCCGCGAGATCTCCGAGATGTGGGCGTGTCGGGTGATCGCCCAGAACGGCACGAGCTCCGCGGGCTCGCACCAGTGCACGGGAGACTCGCGCCGCAGCCGGCTCCAGATCTCGTGTGGGTAGCCGTGAGTTGCATAGCGCTGCGGGTCGAGCAGGTCGGTTCCGTCGGTGATCGGCATGCGCGGAATATGCCGCCGGCGCCCGTGCGGCTTCAAGCGACAGACCGCCTCACGGCGCGCAGCTGGCCGGGACCGAACGCTCAGCGCGCGCGTTTCGGGAAGCCGAGCTCGCCGAGCTTGCGCGCGATGTCCTGGCCGGCGCTCTCGGTGCTCACCTGCTCATCGATCGCGGTGATCTTGCCGGCCCGGTCGATGTAGAAGGTCCAGCGGCGCGCGTAGAGACCGCCGAGCGCGAGGACGCCGTAGGCCTCCGCCGCGGTCTTGGACGGGTCCGAGAGCACCACGTGCCTGGCGCCGAGCGAGCGCGCGAACTCGGCGTTCCGCTCCGGCAGGTCGAGGCTGACCATGTAGACGGCCGCGTCGTACGCGGCGAGCGCCTCGGCGCTGTCCCGCAGCGCCGCGAGCTCGGCGGTTCAGCCGGGCGTGAACGCCTTGGGGAACCAGGCGAGCACCACACCGCGCTCGCCCACGTGATCGGCAAGCGCGTGCTGCGCGCCGTCCGAGCCGACGAGCGAGAAGGCGGGCGCGTCGGCGCCGACGGCCAGGTCGGCGGCCGGGGCGCGGAACGGCGCGACCAGCAGCGCGATCAACAACGTGAGCGACAGCTGCGGGTTGACCATGTGCAGCCAGAGTTCCGTTCGGCGCTACCAAACGCAAGTCGGGTTGCGTTGGGTTCGGTGGCGCGGAGCGCGCCGGTCTCGCTCCGGACCCGGGCGATCGGTCATACTCGCGCGCATGCTGGGCTGGCTCTTCCTGGTGGCGTCGCTGGTTGGGGTGCTGTTCACGGTCGCGGCCGTGGCGCGGCCGAGCAAGTCGCGTTGGCTCTCGTTGCCGCACTTCGTGGCGGGGTGGTTCACGGCAGAGCTGGCCCTACACCATGTGGCGTGGCAGGCGGCGGCGACGGCGCTGTTCGCCTGGCTCGGGGCGTTCGAGACGACGCCGGGGATCGCGGGCCTGGCACTCTCGCTCGCGTCATGGGCCGTGCTGCTCGCGTCGCACGAGCGAGGTCGTCGCCGAGCACCGGCTGCGGTGGCGGCGGCGCTTTCCGAGCACGGAGCGCCGGTCGAGACGAAGATCCCCGTCGCGCGGATCGCGCGGCCGTTCCGCATGAAGCGGCCCGGGGTCGAGCGCATCCGCAACCTCGAGTACGGCGCAGCACTCCCCGGCGACCGCGGGCGGCGCAACCTGCTCGACGTGATCCGCCCGCGGGGCGCGACGCCCGGCGAGCGGCGCCCCGCGCTGCTGCAGATCCACGGCGGAGCGTGGGTCTACGGCGAGAAGGAGACGCAGGGCAATCCTCTCCTCTACCACCTGGCCGAGCGCGGCTGGGTCGGCTTCGCGGCGAACTACCGGCTGTCACCGCAGGCCACGTTTCCCGCTCATATCGTCGACGTGAAGCGCGCCATCGCGTGGGTGCGCGAGCACGCGGCGGAGTACGGGGCCGATCCGAGCTTCATCTGCATCACCGGTGGCTCTGCGGGCGGGCACCTGTGCGCGCTCGCCGCGCTCTCGGCCAACGACCCGGCGTATCAGCCGGGCTTCGAGCACGCCGACACGCGCGTCGCGGCCGCGGTTCCGTTCTACGGCGTGTACGACCTGGTCGATCGCAATCGCGTGCGCGGCGCCAATCCCTACGTGCCGTTCCTCGCGCGGAGCGTGTTCAAGTCCGAGCCCGAGGCGAACCCCGAGCTCTGGGAGAACGCCTCGCCGCTCGCGCGCATCCACGCCGACGCGCCTCCCTTCCTGGTGATCCACGGCACGCACGACTCGCTCGTGTACGTGGAAGAGGCCCACGTCTTCGTGCGCGCGCTGCGCGAGAAGTCGCGCAGCCCGGTCGTGTACCTGGAGATCCCGGGCGCGCAGCACGCCTTCGACCTCTTTCACTCCGTGAGGAGCGCGCATGCCGTGCACGCGGCGACGGCGTTCCTGGAAGGCGTCCGCGGGCGCCGCTAGCGGGTCGAGTCGGTGATGTCGATCGGGACCGCGGCGCCCGGCGGGAGCGCGACGGCGAGATCCTCGCGCTGGTCGTCGGTCAGACCGGCGAAGTGGACGGCGAATCCGTCCGGCAGGACGGCGGCGACCTGGCCGACGAGGGTGAAGCCGGCCATCGCAGGGTGCGGCTGGAACCAGACCGAGAGCACGCTGCCGAGTCCGGGGACGGCGACCGCCGCGCGCACGCGCACGCCGGAGAGCGACAGGTCGACCATGCGGCCTTCGCCGGATCCGTCGTCGCCGTTGTACAGCACGGGAAGGTCGAGCGCGTAGCGGGGGTAGCGCTTCCCGGGCGGCATCGTCGTAGAGTTCAGGATGATCCGCGGCGCGTCCAGCCCGGCTCCTGGTTTTCCGTTGCTACCGTCAGCACGCGTCTGGACACCCGGCGCCCGCGGCGCCCAAACTGCGACATGGCCGAACGCGGCGAGGTGAAGGGAATCCGGAGCGCGACGGTCGCGCCGTGGTTCGCCACCCACCTTCCCGGCGTGCGACTGCCGCTGCGCTTCGGCGTGATCGCCGGCGGGCACTCCAACCTGACGTACCGCGTGGACGACGCGGGCGGTCGCGCGTACGTGCTGCGGCGGCCGCCGCTCGGGGCGATCCTGGCGACCGCGCACGACATGCCGCGCGAGCACCGCATCCAGACCGGCGTGGAGAAGGCGGCGATTCCCGTGCCACCCATGCTCGGCCTGTGCACCGACGAGTCGGTGAACGACGCGCCGTTCTACGTGATGGGATTCGTCGAAGGCGCAGTGCTGGCGAGTGCGGCCGACGCGCAGCGCCAGTTCCCGAAGCCCGCGGACCGCCGCGCGCTCGGCCTGCACGTGGCCGACGTGCTCGCCGATCTGCACGCTGTCGATCCCGACGCGGTCGGCCTGGGCGACCTCGGGCGCAAGCAGGACTACATCGCGCGGCAGCTCCGGCGCTGGAAGACGCAGTGGGAGCAATCGAAGACGCGCGAGCTGCCCGCGATGGATCGCGTGCACGCGGCGCTGGCGGAGAGCATCCCCGAGCAGCGCGACGCGAGCATCGTGCACGGCGACTACCGGCTGGGGAACATGATCTCGGGCGCGAACGCGCGCGTCGCCGCGGTGCTCGACTGGGAGCTCTGCACGCTCGGCGATCCGCTCGCGGACGTGGCGTTCCTGCTGAACAACTGGGCCGAGCCGGGGGAGTCGTCGCCCACGCAGCGCGGCGCCGCCCTGTCGCCGTCGCTCGCGGGCGGCTTCCCGACGCGCGCCGAGCTCTGCGAGCGCTATTCCGCGCGCGCCGGCCGCGACCTGTCGCGCATCGACTACTACCGCGCCTTCCAGTACTGGCGCCTCGCCGCGATCGTGGAAGGTGTCATGGCCCGCTACCTGAAGGGCGTGATGGCCGGCTCCGCCGACGTCGACGCCTTCAAGAAGCAGATCGACGGCCTCGCCGACGCCGCGCTGGAGCTGGTCGAGCGCCTCTAGGAATCAGGTCAGGCGTCCGGCGAGCGGCAGACGGCTTCCACGTTGTTGCCGTCGGGGTCGAGCAGGAAGCCGCCGTAGTAGTCGGAGTGGTAGATGGGGCGCGGGCCAGGCGCGCCGTTGTCTTTGCCGCCCGCGGCGAGGCCGGCGTTGTAGAACGCTCTGACCGCTGCGCGATTCGCAGCCACGAAGGCGATGTGGCGCGGGCTCGAGGCCTGCTTCACCTCGATCACCCAGAACACCGCGCGCTCGGGACCGAACGCGCAGATCCGGCGGGTGGAGAAGTCGGCGTCCCAGCCCGCGACGAACTCGGTCTGCAGCCGGCTGCCGAGCGGCCCGAGCGCGGCCTCGTAGAAGCGCTTCGTGGCGTCGTAGCTCGTCGCATAGGTGCTGACATGGTCGAGCATGAGGAGCACGATACTACGGCGACCAGGAGGCGCCGGATGCGAGTGGCGATCGTCGGAGCGGGACCCGCGGGCGCGGCACTTGCGTTGCTCTTCGCGCGGCGCGGGATCGAGGTCGCGCTGATCGAGCGCCAGAGCGACTTTGCGCGCGAGTTCCGCGGCGAGGGGCTGATGCCCTCGGGCGTGGATGCGCTGCAGCAGATGGGGCTCGGAGCGGAGCTCGACGCGCTGCCGCAGGCCGCGGTGAGCGAGATCTCGGTCTGGCTCGGCGCACGGCGCGTGCTCACGCTGGGCGTCGCAGACGGTCCGGCAGACATGCCGCTGCCGCGCTTCGTCTCGCAGCCGGCGCTGCTCGAGATGCTCGTGGCGCAGGCCGGCAAGCACGCAGGCTTCGAGCTGCTGCGCGGCGCGACCGTGCGCGACCTCCTCTCCGAGAATGGCCGCGTCGCGGGTGTGCGCGTCGACGGCGCGGGCGGCACGCGCGAGCTCCGCGCCGACTACACCATCGGCTGCGATGGGCGCGCGTCGCTGGTGCGCAAGCGCGCGGCGCTCGAGCGCGAGCGCAGCGCGCAGGCGTTCGACGTGGTGTGGTGCAAGCTGCCGCTGCCGGAGTTCATGCGCGGGCGCGCGCGCGCCTGCTTCGGGCGCGGTCACTTCGCGATCCTGCTTCCCTCACCGGACGGGCGGCTGCAGCTCGGCTGGATGATCGCGAAGGGTCACTTCGGCGACCTGCGCCGCGCGGGAATCGAGCACTGGATCGCCGAGCTCGCGAGCAACGTACCGCCGGACCTCGCGGACTGGATCCGCGCGCACGCGGGCGAGATCACGCAGCCGTTCCTGCTCGACGTCGTGTGCGATCACCTCGACGTGTGGAGCGCGCCGGGTGTGCTCTTGATCGGCGACGCCGCGCACCCGATGTCGCCGGTCGGCGCGCAGGGGCTCAACATCGCCCTGCGCGACGCGCTGGTCGCCGCCAATCAGCTCGGTCCGTCGCTCCTGCGCGGCGGCACGCAGGAAGAGCTCGATGCCGCCGCGCGGCGCGTCGTCGACGAACGCCTGCCCGAGGTGCGCGCGATCCAGGCGATGCAATCGCAGCCGCCGCGCGTGATCCTGCAGACCACGCCGGGTAGCCGCTTCATCATGCGCTGGATCTTCCCGGCGCTCGTGCGCACCGGCGTCTTCCAGGCGGTGTTCGCGCGCATCTTCCCGCGCATGGCGCTCGGCACCACCGCAGTGCGCCTGGCGTTCTAGCGCCTTGACCGACGCGGCATCGCGGAGCGCCCGTTCTTCTATCTCGCACGTGGCGCGGTCGAGGGGGCTCCGCCTCCCTACAACCGTTTCCCCACGGAGCCTGTGAGCAGGCACGCTTCGTGGGAGGCGCGGGCTCGGGCAGCTCGCGTTCCCCACCGCCGCGAAGCGGCGGCCAGCGCGAGCAACGGTGCGAGCATCACGGAGGTCGCTGGCTCCGGCACAGTGGTGATGCCGGCGACCAGGCTCACCCCGAACGAGTCGGCGGGATTGCTGGCCGTGAGATCCATGCGGATCTGGAGATCGAGGTTCCCTGACAAGCCCGCCATCCAGCCGCCGAGTTCGATCACGTTGTCGTCGAAGAAGGTGAGCGCCGCTGCGCCGCTGGTGAAGAGCTGGTCGAAGACCGCGCTCCCCTCTTCGATGATCTGGAAGCGCATCTGGTCGAATCCGTTGGCTGCCAGAGCGGGATCGAGGAGGCCCACACGCAGCACGCCGCGCGTGAACTGATTCATGTCGAACTCGACATCGAGCAGGATGCTGTTCGTGACCGGCGCGCCCGAGCCGTTCGCCGCGTAGCCGCCGCGCATCAGCCCGAATAACAGGTAGTCGGAGTCGGCCTTCGGAAGCGCTGCGAGCACGTTGGGGTTCAGGGTCGGCGCCAGGGGGAGACTGGACGCCAGCGGAGCGCCCTGCAGCGCGCCTGCCGCTTCGTACAAGAAGTAGTTGCTCACGACGCCCAAATTGCCATTGGCGCCCGCGAGCGCGTCGCTGGTGCTCCGCGCTCCGGCCGTACCGGCGACTGGTGCGGACGCCGTTGCGCTCGCGCGCACGACGAAGCCGTGCGTCGCGTCGGCGTGGGCGCTCGCCATGCCGGAGCTGCCGTGCGCCTGGCTGATCCCGCGAGCGCTGCCCGTGTTCTGCGCGATCGATGCGGAGGAGTCGGCGATCGCGCTGCCATGCGCGCCGCCGCCGGCTCCGAGGCCGCCGAACGCGCTGCTGGTCGCGGTGTTGCTGGCGCCGAGGCTGCTCGTCCGTGCGCTGGCGTTTGCGTTGCCGCCGGCGCCGACTGCGCTCGGGGTCACGTCGCCGCCTCGCGCATTGGAGGCTGCCGCCACGGTCGTAGCGGGCCCGCTGGTGTTCTGGCCGACGGCAATCGAAGTGGCGTCGCCGCCGTTTCCGCTGGGTCCGGCGAGGACCCGTCCGCCAACGGCGCTGGCAGCCGACTCGACCGTGGCATTCGCACCGCCAGTGGCCGTCGCTTCGGCGAGTGCGTCACCGCCGTCGGCTCCGTAGCCATCGCCGCCGGTGGCGACCGCTCCGTTTCCCCCGACCGAAACGAGCGACGCCGTCCCGGTCCCGATGGCCGTGGCCCGCGCTCGGGCATCGCCGCCCTTCCCGCCCAGCAGGCCGCCATACTCGGCGGTCGAGTGGGCGGCCGCGCCGACGATGCCGCGATCGTTCTGGGCGAAGCTGATTCCGTCGGCATTTCCGCCGAGGCCGGCGAACTGGGTGAGGAACCCTCCGTTGCCGGCGCGGGTGTCGGTGCTGACGGTGAGCCAGTCGAAGCTTCCGGACTTCGTCAGCGAGTTGAAGACGTTTCCGCCTCGCCCCGCCTGGGCTCCGGGCGCCCCTACAGTGCCTCCATTCCCGCCGTTCAGGAACTGAGTCAGCGTGAGCCTTCCCGCGGTGAAGCCATCGACGATGTCGGTGAGCGAGATGTCCGAGCCGTTTCCAGCGATGCCGCCGACGCCGGCGCCGCCGCCCTGGCCTTCGCCGACGTTCAGCGCGACGGCGACGTCGCCGCCGCCCGTCGAGGTGCCGACGACCGAGCGCGGCGCGACGGAGATGGCGCCGCCATGGCCGGCCTGCGCGTTTGCCGAGTCGCCGCCGCCCCCCGGAATCACGTTCGCGGTAACCGAGACGTCGCCAGCGGCAGTGCCGGAGGCTGCGACATGGCCCAGCCCACCGTCCCGCCCGTCGATGCCCGCGGTCCCCGCGCCACCCTTCCCTGCTAAGGCGAGGACCCCCAAGATCAGGTCGCCCGAGCCTGGGTGAACGAAGGTCAGCGACGAGCTGGCGTCGCCTGCGAGGCCCGGGCTCCCGCCGTTCTGCGCGTTGCCGCCGTTTCCACCCTGCGCATTCTGGATCAGGCGGATGGACCCGCTCGTCGATGCCGACACGACGTTGAGCATGGCGACGTCAGCGCCGATGCCACCGTTGCCGATGCCGGTGGGGACTGCGAATCCGCCCTGCCCGCCGGAGCCACCGAGGCCCGCCGCCGACACGAGGACGCTCCCACCGCCGGTCGAGGTGCCCACGACCGGCCCGAAGCTCACGCCACCGCCGTGGCCGGCTTGGATTGCGGTGCTCACGCCGCCGTATGCGTGGAGGCCGCCACCGCCGACTGACGTTGCGTTGACCGTCACGTTGCCTGGCGCCGATGCATCGGCGGCTGCGCGCGCGCTACCGCCGTCGCCGCCCGTGCCGGAGTCGCCCGAGGTGCCGCCGCCCTGTGCGTTCCCACCCTCGCGGCCACTGCCCCCGGCTCCGCCGAACGCGTTGGCGGTGGCCGCGGCGTCTCCAGCCGCGCCCGTCGTGCTGGCCACCGCGTCGGCTGAGCCGCCCGCTCCCCCGGCACCGCCGTTGCCGCCATCCGCGGCCGCGCCCGGGTCGGGTCCGTCGATGCCCACGCCGCCGGGTCCGCCATTTCCGCCCGTGCCGCCGTTGGCCTGTGCGGTGTTGCTCGCGTCGGTGTTCACGGTGGTCGCGTTCGCGACTGCCGGGCCGCCCGCGCCGCCAGCCGCCCCGTCGAGGCCCGGGTCGCCGTTGGCCCCGGCCGCGCCGAACGGACCGTTGACGCCGAACACATTGATCGTCGTGGAGCCCGCCTCGAGCGCGATCAGCCAAAGTGAGAACGTCAGAATCGCCAGGAAACTAGCTCGCTGGAAACGCATGAGGGGACTGCTCATACTTGTGTTGTAATCCGGGCGCAGGCGATGGTTTCGGCCCGGGCGCCGACGTTACTCCGACATTTCTCCGACGCCCGGGCGGGGGGGAGCCAGTCCCAGATGGTTGACCCCACGGTGTTCCCGCTCACCGGGTCGACGCCCCGAACGAGCGCTCGGATGACGCCGATCGCGGCGCCGGATGCCGCGATCTCGCCGATCGCCGAGAAGATCACGCGCACGGAGGTAAACGGAGGAGTGCCCGGGGCGGCGACCACCTCCACGTCGTAGGTCGCCAGCGCTCGCATCCCTTAATTGCAGGCGCCGCCGATGTTTACGTTGGTCGACTGCACAGTCGCCCTCGGGCTGGGCGCGCCCGACGTCGTCGCGGTGCCGTCCCAGCTGCAACGAAGGTCGCCGGCCGGACGGGCAGGGCGGAGGCCGGGCCCGCGGCCAGGGCGATCCCAACAGCGAGCCCTCGGACGAAGTTTCCGCGGCGAGCGGGCGAGCTGGTCATGTTCGCATCTCCTGCGCGCGCGGGGCGTAGAGCAGGAGCGCGATCGCGAGCGCCGCGGTTGCTCCGCTGGCGGGCTCCGGGATGTTGCTGCTGAAGGCGAGCGAGAAGAAGTCCGTCGCCGGCCGGTCGACGCCGTCGACGAAGATGAGGTGAGTGGGATCGATCACCGGGAGCGGGTCGATGAACGCGGAGCAGCTGCCGATCGAGGTCTGGCAGCTGGCGGTCATTTGGATCCGCAGGATGTTTCCCGCGCGGGGAAACACAGTCGTAGATTCGTTCAGCACATACGATCTGTTGTCTTCGTTTCGGACGTTCCAGACGTCCGGGCCCACAGTGAACCCGGTAGCGGGGTCGACGCCCTTCACGATCAGGCTGATGAAACCAACGGAACCCGTTGTGAAGGGACTGGTTGTCTCGACCTCACCGAAGGCGGAGAAGAGGACGCGCACGGGAGCGGACGGGGCGCCCGGGGCGGCGACCACCTCCACGTCGTAGGTCACCAGCCCTCGCACGAGCGAGCCGCTGAGGTTTACGTTGGTCGCCTGCGCAGTCGCTCGCGGGCTCGGCGCACCCGACGTCGTCGCGGTCCCGTCCCAGCTGACCGGTTGGCCCAACATGTTGGTGCCCGAACCCTGGATGGACACGGTCTCCGGCAGCAGGTCGTCGGCGCCCACAGCCCCGTCGACCTGCACCCCGTTGACGTCGGCGGAGGCCGACTCGTAGAAGGTCGCCGGCCGGACGGGCAGAGCGGATGCCGGACCCGCGGCCAGGGCGATCCCAACTGCGAGTCCTCGGACGAGGTTTCGGCGCCAGGCGGGCGAGCTGGTCATGTTCGCATCCCCCGCGCGCGCCGGGCGTAGAGTAGGAGGCCGATCCCGAGCGCCGCGAGCGCGCCCGTTGCGGGCTCCGGGATGTTGCTGCTGAACTGCAGCGAGTACAGGTCCGTTGCGGGGACATCCACGCCGTCGAAAAAGATCATCTGCGTCGGATCGATCACCGGCAGGGGGTCGATGAACGCGGAGCACGCGCCGGTAGAGACGCCGCACTAGGCCGAGAACTGGACGCGAGCCCTGTCGCCAGCCCGCAAGAAGATCGGAAAGCTGCCGTTCAGTGTGGCGGTCCCCGGGCCCGTGTTGCGAGCCTGCCGTACAAGCTCCCTGACCCCCAATCCCGTTGCAGGGTCGACAGCTGCGACGCCGTAGGAGATCCCACCGGCCCCCCCCGCGCCGGAGACGGTCGCCTCGCCGAAGACGGAGAAGAGGACCCGCGCCGCAGGGGCGCCGGACACGCCGCCGACCTCCACGTCGTACGTCACCGCCGCTATCGCCGGGAAGAAGCTTGGGCAGGACTGTTGGTTGGACCCAGAAAACGCGGCACTGGCGCTGGGCGTGTAGCTGGTTGCCGCGCTTCCTCCCCAGCTCCCGAACCCGTAGAAGAACTGGTCGGCGGACCACTGGCCCGAAACCGACTCGGGCGCGAAATCGGCGACTCCAACGACCCCCTCCGGGCAGCTCTGCCCGACGCTCTCGCGGTACGTCGCCGGCGCGAGCGGAACCGCCGACGCTTGTGCCGCGAGCAGCACGACTGTTGCGACCGGAAGCAAACGGGCGAGCCATCGACGCGCGGTGACGGTGCTCATGTCTATGGTGTAATACCCGTGTCTTCGATCGTTGCGGCCCGCGCGCCGACGAAACTCCGACATTTCTCCGACAGACGCTGAGGAGGCCAAGTGTCGCGATGTCATCCCCCGCTCTGAGCTTCGGCGGCTACCGCCTCGACACCGTATCGGGGAGGCTCTGGCGCGACGGCGAGGCGCAACACCTCACGCCCAAGGCCTTCGACTTGCTGCGCTTCCTGGTCGAGCGTCCGGGGGAGCTGGTCAGCAAACAGGAGCTTTTCAGGGCAGTCTGGCCGGAGATCACCGTGAGCGACGACGCGCTCACGCGCTGCATCGGCGAGCTGCGCAGGGCGCTCGGCGACGATCCGCGCCGGCCGACCTTCTTGGAGACCGTTCACCGCCGCGGGTTCCGGTTCCTGGCGCCGGTCGTCGCGGACGCGGTGAAGCGAGCGCCCGCGCGCGCGTTCGTGGGTCGCGAGCCCGTGCTTGAGCGGGGGCGCGCGCTGCTCGCCGAGGCTCTGGCCGGCCGTGCACAGGTCCTCTTCCTGTGCGGCGAGCCGGGAGTCGGCAAGACGCGTCTCGCCGAGGAGCTCTGCGAAAGTGCGCGCGCGGCGGGCGCGCTTCCGCTCTGGGGTCGCGCGCACGAAGGCGAGGGGCGACCGCCCTACTGGATCTGGACTCAGGTTCTCCGGCGCTTCGGTGAGCTTCATGGGAATGAAGACCTGTCGAGCCTGCTGCCAACCGGGCCCGGATCCCGAGCGCCGTTGCAAGCGCGACTGGAGCCGGCCGAGGCCCGCTTCCCGATCTTCGATGCGGTTGCGCGCCTGTTCGCGCGCGCGGCCGCGAGTCAGCCGCTGTTCGTCGTGCTCGACGACCTGCACGCAGCCGACTCGGACTCACTGCGCCTGCTCTGCTTTCTGGCGCAGGAGCTCGGCGACGCCCGCATCGTCGTGCTCGGCACCTATCGCGACGTCGGCAGCCCACCGAACTCGGCGCTCGCAGAGGCTCTCGGGCTGCTCGTGCCGGCGCGCGAGGGTCGCGGGCTGATCGAGCTGCGCGGTCTACCGCGCGAGGACGTGCAGCGGCTGCTCGCGCTGCTCACGAACGCGGAGATCGCGTCGCGCTTCGCAGAGACTCTGTACGACAAGACAGGCGGGAACCCGCTCTACCTGCACGAGCTGGTGCGACTCCTCGCTCTGGAAGAGACCACCGAAGCCCCGGCGACATGGAGGGTGTCCACGCCCGAGACGGTGCGGCAGGTGCTCCGGCGGCGTCTGGACAGCGTCTCCGCGGCGTGCCGCGAAGCGCTGTCGCTCGCCTCGGTTGCCGGAGCCGAGTTCTCGCAGCACCTGCTCGAGCGCGCGTCGGAGAGCGGCGAGGCCTCGTTCGCCGATGGCATTCACGAAGCCCTGGCGCAGCGGCTGGTGCAACGAGACGGCCACGATGTTGCCCGCTTCGCGCACGGGCTGCTGCGCGAGATCCTCTACGAGGGCCTTCGGCCCGGAGTGAAGGCGCGCCTGCACCGGCGCATCGCGCTGGCGATCGAGTCGACGAGCGCGGCCCGCCCCGATCCGCCGCTGGCCGAGCTGGCGCACCACTTCGGGCGCGCAGTGCTCGGCGGCGACCTCGCGAAGGCCATGCGCTACGCGCGGCTTGCCGCGGACCGTGCGATGACTGCGCTCGCCTTCGAGGAGGCGGCCGCGCACTACGAATCGCTGCTCGAGCTGCTCGAGTCCACGCTTCCGCAGGACGCGCGAGCGCAGTCCGAGGCGGAGCTTGCTGCTGCGCGCGCGCACTTCCTGTGCGGACACCCGGAGCGTGCGCGCGACCTGGCGGCGCAGGCGCTGGAGCGCGCGCGCGGGACCGGCTCTGCGGAGCTCTTGTACGAGGCCAGCGCGAGCTTCTGCGAGTTCCAGCCGAGCTACGCCAGCCACCCGGGCCAGATCGAGATCCTCGACGAAGCGCTCGCGCGGCTCGCCGGCGACGCGCTGGCGCCGCGCGCCCGGTTGCTCGGGCTGCGCGGAATGCTCTCGTACCTGCAGGGCAATCCGAGCGGGCACCTCGAGTGCGGGCGCAAGGCGGTCGAGCTGGCGCGGCGCTCGGGGGATCGCCGTGTGCTGCTCGACTCGCTGCGCTGCCTGTGCTTCGCGCTGCTGCACCCGAGCCAGGAGCGCGAGTGGCAGCACAGCTACGAGGAGATGATCCGCGTCGCACGCGACGCAGGGCACGCGGGGCTGGAGTTCGACGCCCGGCTGTTCCGGCTGCAGCACTGTCTGCAGATCGGCCCGCCCGAGGCGATCGAGAGGGAGCTGCTCGAGCTCGACGCTCTGGCCGAGCGGCTGCGCACGCCCGGTGCGCGCTCGGCGCTATTTCGGGCGCGCGCCGGCGTAGCGCTCGCGCGCGGCGCGCTCGAAGACGCGCGTCGGCTGGCCGAGACCGCGCTCGTCGTTGGCCGCGCGGCGGACGCGCCGCTGGCGCAGGTGATCTCCCTGCTCCAGCTCAGCGCCGTGCGCCACATGCAGTGCCGCGTGGACGAGGCCTTGCCCGAGGTCCGGAGCGGCGCGGATCTGAATCCCGAGATCAGCCTGTTTCAGGCGGGCGTGATCTGGGTGCTGTGCGAGAGCGGGGCGCGCGAGGAGGCCGAGCGGCGCCTGCAGGCGCTGGTCGATACCGGCTTTGCTTCGCTGCCCCGCGACGGGACCTACGCCATGTCGCTCGCGAATCTGGCTCTCTCGTGCGGGCACCTCGGCGCTCGTGCCGGCGCCGAACGACTGCTCGAGCTGCTGCGCCCCTACGCGGGGCGCACGCTCACGCTGCTCTACTACTTCTCGTCGGGCTGCGCGTCGCGTCAGCTCGGCGTGCTCGCGGGGCTGCTCGAGCGCTGGGACGAGGCGGCGCTGCACTTCGAGACCGCGCTCAGCGTCGATCGCAGCATGGGCGCGCGCGTCTGGGAGGCGTACACGCTCGTCGACTACGCGCGCATGCTCCGCGCTCGCGGGACGCGCCGGTCCTGCCAGCAGGCTGCGCGCCTGATCGAATCCGCGCGTGAGCTCTCTCGCGCGCTCGGCATGCCGGTGATCGAGCAGGAGATCGCGGCGCTGGCCGCCTGAGCGTGCGGCTCAGCGCGGGCGCGGCTGCAGGCGGCGGAGCGTCTCGCGCGACGCGCCGGGGCCGGGCTCGGTGCGCAGGTCGCGGCGCGAGAGTGGGTGACCTGCCGCGTCGGTGACCCGAAGTCTGGGTAGGCGGCGGCCGGTGCGGCGGTCCTTCACGATCACGGGCTCGTGACCGCGGCCGAACACCCAGTCATCGGACCATTCGCGCAGCGCCGTCAGGATCGGCAACAGCGCCTCGCCCTTCCCGGTCAGGCGGTACTCGAAGCGCTGGCCGGTCTGGCCGACGTCGACGCGCTCGAAGATCTCGTGTGCGACCAGGTGCCCGAGGCGCGCGGTCAGGATGTTCTTGGCGACGCCGAGGCTCCTCTCGAAGTCGCCGAAGCGGCGGGCGCCGAAGAAGGCGTCGCGCACGATGAGCAGCGTCCACCAGTATGATCGAGCCGTGGTGCGTCGTGAAGAGCCGGAGCGACCGTCCTCGCAGGAGGGCGAGCGCGCCGATTCATGCTGCACTTCTCCAGCGGGTGAGAGTCCCGTCCCGGTAAGCGCCGGAGCGCCGGGTAGCAGGGTCCAGGCGCGGGTCGA
>CAYVQJ010000066.1:0-33131 GCA_964454165.1 uncultured Myxococcales bacterium
GCCGCCGATGGCGAACTGCTCGAGGGGCAACAGTGGATCGCGCGCGAGCTGAGCATCGAGGCGCGCGACGAGCTCGCTGCCGCGCGCCACCGGCGGTAGGCGCCGCAGCCAGTGGAGCTGACTCAACCAGGCGCCGAACTCGCCGTCGGCGACGTGGGATCCCGGAAGGTGCGACCCGTACTCGGACGCACCGAGCACGTCCAAGCCCTGGGACCAGGTCGAGCGAAACGCCAGGGCCTGATCCGTTCCGCGTCGCGTCCAGTCGAAGAGCAGCCGGAGCACGCTGACCTTGGTGACGCCGTCGTCTGCGGCCGGCACGAACGAGAACCTCTCGCCAAGAATCGAGGTCTCCCCTCGCCGCAGCTCACCGAGCAGCCCCATCCAAACCTGCTGACGCGCGTCGCGCCAAAGCGGCTGGCGGAGTCCGACTCCGAGCGTGGACGACTCGCTCTCGATGTCGATCTCGTCGAACGGGGATTCGACGACCTTGCTGCGCTGCCGCGCGGCATAGAGCTCGAGGGTGGTGTCGGCAGACGTGATCGGCACCGCGTAGCGCGCGTCGGCGTCCACGAACCCTTCGCCGCCCTCGAGCCCGAGACTGAGCCGATCGCCAAAGCCCAGGAGATCGCGATGCTCGGCCCAGGCCTGCGCTGCGTTCTCGCCCACCGCCGGGGATCGATCGTTCGCGAGCCCGAGCGTCAGCTCGAGGGGCGGCTCCTCCGTCACGCTGACGAGAAGATCGAATTCGCGACGCCCGGAGACGGGGACGAGCTGAGCGTGCACGCGCTCGATCAGGTCGCCCTGCTGCAAGAGCTCGAGCTCGCGCTCGATCTCGAAGACGTTGACGGGATCCCCGGGATCGGGCTGCAGCCGCCGCTCGACGTAGCCCGGGTACAGACGCTCCGTTCCCTCCACCACGATCTTGCCGAGCCCCGCCTCGACCAGACGCACCTCGACCACACCTTCCTCGGGCTGTTGCGGCGGGATCGTCGCGAACGAGGTGACGAAGCCCTTCGACACATAGCCGGCCGTGAGCGCCTCGCGAAGCTCCTCCAGGTCCTCGGCGTAGAGGTCACGACCCGCATAGGGCGCCGCCGTGCGTTCGAGCTCCGCGGTGGCGACCGCGGAATTTCCCCTGAAGCGAAATGCCTCGACGCGAACTCTGGCTGCCAGCTCCCGGCGTTCCGCTCGCGGCATCTCTGGGATGGGTGGAAGGCGAAGGCGCTCCGGCTCGGGTGACTCGATCGGCTCCGGCACGGCGGGAGCCTCGGCTCCCGGTCGCACCTGCTGCGCCCACGCGCTCGCACCGACGAGCAGGGAGCTCACCACGATTGCGCGGAAGAGCCCTGCCCTCACAGCCAGCTCCCGATCAGCAGGAACGCCGACCAGTAGGTGGGATGCGCGAACTCGCGGCTCTCCACCAGAGCGAGCTGGGCGCCCTGCAACGCCGCGGCACGCGACGTGCCAGGTTCGGCCAGGCGCCGATAGAACTCCGCGACGAGCCGCGCGGTCGCCTCGTCGTCCACGGACCAGAGCGTGGCCAGGGTGCTGCGCGCGCCGGCCTGCAGGGCAAGACCTGCGATCCCGAGTGCCGCGCGCTCGTCGCCGAGCGCCGTCTGACACGCAGACAGTGCCAGGAGCTCGAGCGGCTGCTCGCGCAAGGAGGTCCCGCGCACGATCTCCGCGAGTCGCGCCACGCTGAGCTTCTCATCGTAGGTGAGCACGAATGCGTCGTCTGCGCTGGCACCGAACTCGGCGTGCGATGCCAGGTGCACGGCACCGAACGCGCGGTTCGCGATGGCATCGGAGAGGGCGGCCGCCACGAAGCCTTCGTCGAGTAGCGTCGGCCCGCGGAACATCGTTCCGATGCTCGCGACCTCCTCCGCCACGCGCGGAAGGGCGGGGTAGCCCTGCACGCCTTTCGTGAGACCCGCCTTCAGCAGCTCCAGGCTCCCGCGATCGATCGGGCGCGGGTCCGTGAGCGACAGGCCGGGAACCACCGCGACGGCATGGTCCTGGATCAGCAGGCGCTTGCGGCGCGAGTCGTACAGCGCTGCGAAGGGGAGACCTCGGACGCCGCCGCTCGGCACCACGACCAGGACTCGGACATCCGCGCCCTCGAGGTCGTCTTCGACGGGACGGACCAACCAGTCGTACAGGTGTGCCGCCGGGACGCGATACTGCTCGGAGCGCGGATCCTGCAGCAGGCGAACGAATTGGCGCGCCACGGCGGCGAGAGCGTCAGCCGCCACTGGCACGCGCACCGAGCGAATGCCGCTCGGCAGGCTCAGCACCAGCTCGAGCCGGTCGGGGAGCGAGATCGGGTAGAGGACCGCCGCGCCCGGAAGCGTGTCGGCGGGCGCATGCCGTTGCGCGGCGACGCACTCGTCTTCGAAGTAGTCCTGGAGGTCGGCTGCGTTGAGGTCTTCCATGCGATCGCGGGCGCGGCGCAGCAGTGTCTCGCGCTCGGCCACGTCCTCGGCTGAGGCGGCCCGCCGGAGCAGCACGTCCACGAGCCCGCGCGCGACGGGTTCTACCGGGAACTCACGACCCAGCGCGCGGTGCGCGGCACCTTCGAGCGCTGCGCGCGTGCGCAACGCGCGCAGCGTGCGGTGCGCGGCCTCGTACGCCCGGATCGCGGCGTCCGGGCGTCCTCGCGCCGATTCCAGACGCCCGAGCTGCCATTGCCCGAGATAAGAAGACGCGGGTGACTCGGCTCGCGTAGCCTCGGTGAGCGCACGGCGCGTGAGCTCCAGCGCCTCGTCGCTTCGGCCCTCCTGCTCGTAGAGCCCGCCGAGATATCCCCACGCATATGACGCGGCCAGCGCGGCGCCGATCTCTGTCGCGGTGCGCGCCGCCTGACTGAAAAGGGTCCCGGCCTGAAGCCGCAGGTCGTCGGATACCGATCCCGCCGCCGAGCGGCTCAAGGTGTCGAGCTTGCGACCGACGTGGAGAAGCGCGAACAGCGTCTCGTGAGTCGGCGGCAGGGCGCCGAGCGCGCGCCCCGCGGCGTCGAGCTCCGCCGGGTCGGTGGCGCCGCCCGCGCGTGACAGTGCCGCCAACCACTCCAGGCCTTCCGCTCGCGCCAGCTGCTCAGCGTTTCCGTAGGCGGTCGCCGCCTCCTGCGCGTGTCCGAGCTGCACCAGGAGATGCGCGCGGTCGAGAGCGATCTGGGCACGGAGCGACGGGTGACCGGCGGCAAGCGAGTGCGCACGATCGAGCTCGGCCAGGCCCGCTGCAGCTGTTCCGCGCCGCGCGAGAATGCGCCCGCCGACGGCCAGCAGCGCTGCCTGTTCGGCGCTCGTGCCGGAGCTCCGGGACCAGCGTTTTGCGTCTTCCAGCGCCGACAACGCCGCTGTGTAGGCGCCCGTCGACTCTTCGACCTGCGCAAGCTCGAGCTGAGCCCCTGCGCGCTCCCGATCGGTTGCCGCAGCGCCAGCCGCGGCGCGCCAGTGCACGACCTCAGACTCGAAATCCCCGCGCCGCCGCGAGGCGAGCGAAGCGCCATCCTCCGCCAGCGAATAGCGCGCGCTGCGCAGGCGATCGGGCGTGTCGGGTGTGCCCCCGTACCCGCGCAGCACGAAGCTCCCGCGCCCCGCGGCGCCGCGCTCCGCGCAGCGCCGGTCGAGCTCTGTGTCGGTCCCGAGCAGATCCGCCGGAAGCTGCGCCAGCTCACCCGAGAGATCCACTTCCGGCGAGCGAATCACCACCGTCCCCGACACGCCGAACTGCGAGCTCGCGTCGATCCGCGAGTCGGCGGAGCGGAACAGGTAGCGCGAGGCGATGTCGATGCTGCCCCCCTCCCCGGTGACCGCGTCGGCCACGATCTCCGCGTCGTTGAGGACCACGAATCTCGGATCGATCTTGACGTTGCCGCCGTGGCCGAGCGGAGCCCGCGCGCTCAGCGTGGACTTCTTCACGTGCACGAGGGAGTCCGCCATCACGAACACGTCGCCGCCCTTCGACTGCGCTGCGGAGGCGGTGACGGCAGCGCCGTCTCGGAGCTCGAGCTCCGAGACGTGGAGCGCGATGTTGCCCGCGTCACCGGGACCTTCGGACGTGACCGCAATCCCGCCGCCATCGGTGATCACGAGCGATGGCGACCTCACGTCGATCGAGCCGGCGACCCCAGCGGAACGGGCCTTCGAGAACGTGCTGATGCGCGAGAAGCTGTCGACGCTCCCGCGCCCGGAAATGGACACTCCCTCGCGCGCCGCGACGTCGATCCGCCCCCCGGCGCCGCTGGTGGTGCGCCCGCGCAGATCCGCGTCGCTCAGCAGATCGAAGCGCTGCGCGCTGGTGCTGGTATCGATCTGCCCGGTCCCCAAGATCTCGAGCGTGCCGACGTCGAGCGTGATGTCCCCGCCAGGCGCGTCTCCCGTGGTCTGCGCGATGATCGCGCCGCCGTCGTCGAGACGAACGTCCCCCGCGCTCACCGTGATGTCGCCCGCGCGCCCGGTGCCCTGGGCGTTGCTGAACAAGCCCCGTACGACGCCTTCCGGACTGAGACCGGAGATACTCAGGTCGCCGGAGAGCGAGAGGTCGATCACTCCACCCGCACCGCGCCCGAAGCTCACGCTGCTGATCGCCGCTCCCCCCTCGAGGCTCGCGCTGCGCGCACTCACTCGGATCGTCCCCGCAGGTCCGTCACCGCCGAAGCCGGACGCGATCGGGAAGAAGAACGTGCGGGCAGGCGCGCCGCCGATGGCGACCCGGTATGCGAGCGTGCCGGCGAACGGAATGCCGCCGGTGAACAGGCCGACATCGCGGGAGCTCGCCTCGCGTTGGAGCCGCAGATCGCGGCTGAGGGTGACGTCGATGCCGCCCGCAAAACCGCCCGCATTGACGGCGCGGATCTCCGAATCGACGAGCGTCAGGTCTCCGCCGCGGATCCAGATGCTGCCGGAGCCTTCCGTCTGCGGGAACACGTTGAAGTAGACGTCGACGGGCGTGCCATCCGGTAGCGGGTAGGTCCCCGCAAGCAGCTCACCCTGCTGGCTCGTCGCCCGACCGAAGTACCCCAGCTCGGCGGCGCTGACGTTCGCGAGGTCGAAGTTGGCGATCGACTCCAAGATGCCGCTCGTTCCGTTGAACTCGAGTACTGGCAATCGCGTCGAGGTGAGCACGGACTCCGAGCGGATCGTGATCGAGCCGAAGTCGGCGAATCCTTCGACGCTCGGCTCGTCGCCCAGGTAGAGCCGTCCCGTCGAGCGGGCGCTGAGCAACCAGAGATCGCCCTCCGGCGCCGAGAGCTCTGCGCCGAACTCGCCCCCTCCGCCCGAGATCGTCACGTCACCGCCCGCCACGACCAAGGAGCGCGACGGCCCGACACCGAGGCGGCCCTGAATCTCGACCGGGGCCGGGCAGCATGTGGTGAACGAGAGGCTCGAGATGGGCGCGGCAGACGGCGGAGTGGACTCGAGACCGCTGGTGTCGAACGAGCTTCCATCGGCGAAGTCGACGCTGTGTGCCGAGCCCGTGAGGAACGACCCTCCCAGCTCGATTCGGGCTCCAGCTCCGAACAGAACGCCGCTGGGATTCAGGAAGAAGAAGTGCTGCTCGCCGATCGTCGAGCGCAGCGGGCCGTCCATTCGCGATGGCTCGCCGCCAGTGACGCGGGCAATCACGGTCAGGATCGGCTCGTCTGTTCCGAGAGCTGTGAACGTCGCGCTTCCGTCCTGCGAAATCCGGAAGGAGTCGAAGCTGTGAAACAGGTTCGATCCCCGTTGCGTTCCCGTCGAGGCCGGCACTTCGAAGCTCGGCGCGTCGAACGTCACGACAGGCCCGACGCTGCCGTCCGTGGTGGCCTGGCCGCGAGCAGTCGCGGCAGGCAGCATCACCAGCGCTGCCACGACGACGAGTCCGCTATTGAGCGGCATCACATAGCTGAGTCGAGATCAGATATCGACCATCGAGCCGTCGCCGCAACACGACCCAGTCGAGGATGTTGCAGTCGTCCGGAATCCCGTTCATGTCGAGGTCGGAGGGTCCAAGCGGCCCCGCCACGTTGCACTTCTCGGGGCGCGGCAGACTCGCTCGCGCTGCGAACGCGTCGCGCAGCAGTTGCCCGTCGATCGTGTTCAGCAGCCCGTCGGGCTGTACGTCTCCACACTCGCATGCATCGCCGAGACCGTCGCCGTCGTGATCGGCTTGATCGTCGTTCGCTGCGTAATCACAGTTGTCGCATTGATTCGGGAAGATGTCGCCGTCCGCGAAGTAGACGGGCTCTTCATCGGGATTCGTGATTCCGAACATCGTGACACCGTACACGCGCTGGGGATCCGTGGGATTCAGCCTGACGTTCGGGTATCCCTCGTAAGAGTAGAACGGACAGTTGATCGGCTGCGAGTTGGCGTCTCGACAGGCTATCTCCCAGGAGCAACAGCCCACGCCGGTGCGACCCGGATAGGGGATGAAGGTGATCTCCGCCTTGGGCTGCGAGCTTCCGGGGACGTTGGGATCGTTGATCCAGCTCAATTCGCAGATTCCCTGGCCGATGTCCCCGGACTGCGATGGGGCGAACTGCGAGGTAGGGTCGAGCAGGAAACGAAACAAGGGTCGATAGGTCGATTGTCCGGCTGGCGGCGTCTCGTCGGAACTCGCGCCTCCCCCGTCGCAAACATTCCCCGCGCCGTCGGCATCTGTATTCAGTTGATCACCGTTCGGCGTGACGGGGCAGTTGTCATCGCAGCTCGCCGTGACGCCCGAAGTGCAGAGGGCGTCGCCCACGATCCCCGATTGATCGCCGTCCTCGGGGACTCCGTCCATGTCTCGATCGGGATCGCAGAGGTCGCCCAGTCCGTCCATGTCCAGGTCCGCAGAGACGAGTTCCGGTAGCGCGGGACAGAAGTCCGCGGCGCCGCAGTAGCCGTCGCCATCGCCGTCGAGCAGCGCGACGAATGGACAGCTGTCGCAATAGTCGGGAACGGTGTCTGCATCGCTGTCCGACTGCCCGCAGATGTCCGGGTCGCATGCATCCCCCAGCGCATCCCCGTCAGAGTTCAGCTGCGGCGGATTCGGCACCCGGGGGCAGTTGTCGGCTGCGTCCACGACACCGTCGTTGTCGTCGTCCGGATCACACGCGTCGCCTGTCAGATCGCCGTCGAAGTTCGACTGGTCGGGATTCGGAACGGTGGGGCAGTTGTCTGCGATCACGCCATCACCGTCGAGATCTGAATTGGGGTCGACAGCCGTGCGCACGTCCCCCTCGAAGCGTTGCGCCTCGAGTCTGCGCCAGGGGCCATGCGTAGGCTTCGGCGGAGTGCTGATCCCCGTCAAGACGGCGGTGAAGGGCACGCGCTGCACGCGAGCGCGCCAGCGATAGAGCGTTCCGGACGTCAGACCGCTAGTGAGGACCGACAGCGTGGGCTTGGTGCTTCCAACGCCGATATCCGTCCAATTCGATCCCGTAGCCACCGTGCATCCGGGCGAACCGAACGCAAGTCCCGGCCCACACGCCTCGACTTCGAGCCGCGTGCGTCCTCGCCCCGCCGGATGCGTGGCCTTCATGCGCACCTCGAACTCGTCCAGCGAACGAGAGTCGCCCCAGGGCTGAACGGTGACCGCGATCCCGTCCCCGGCGCGCTGCTGCGCGAGAACGGCCTGCCCGGTGCGCCCCCCGTTCGCCGTGAACACGAAGGCGGCGCCTTTCAGGCCCGCGCCCATGCTGTAGTTCGGTGCCCCGATCACCAGGTCGACGAAGCCGTCGCCGTCGATGTCACCGGCCGAGGCGACGCTTGCTCCGAGCTTCGACACAGCGAACGCTGCGCTCGCTCCTTCGATCACTGCCGCGGCTGCCGAGAGGTTTCCAGGCGGCAGCCCGCTCGGACCGCCGAGGAAGACGAAGGCAGCACCTCCGTCCACCTGCGCACCGCCGTCATAGGATGGATCGCCGACGACGACGTCGGCATAGCCGTCTCCGTTCACGTCACCGAGCGGCGCGACGCTGGACCCGAAGTCGCTCTGGAGCTGATCGCTCTCGATCAGCGCGTTCGCGGTGCCGATACCCCCGTGCTGAATTCCGGCGGGCCCGCCGAGGTAGAGGAGAATCGCGCCCTCGGAAGTCTGGCCGTTGGTATAGCCAGGTGCGCCGACGAGGATGTCGCGGTAGCCGTCCGCGTTGACATCGCCCGCGGAGGAAATCGCAGCGCCGAAGGCAGGCGCACCGGGGCTCTGGTCGAGTCGCGTCGACGCCGAGTCCGGGCCGCCGCTCGCGATTCCGTTCAGGCTCCCCAGGAACAGGAAAACCGCCCTAGGTGAGAGCTGACTGACGAGCACGTCACCAAACCCGTCGGCATTCACGTCTCCGGCAGCTGCCACCTGGTAGCCGAAGCCTGCCGACGCCTGGTCACCCGCGAGTCGGGCGTGCGCGGTTGCAACGCTCCCGCTCGGAATCCCGGTGGCATCGCCGAGGAAGATGAAGGCGCTTCCCGTGTCGACCGCGCCGGCGTCGTACTGGTCAGCACCGACGATGATGTCGCCGTAGCCGTCGCCGTTCACGTCTCCGGCGGAGGCGACGTTGAACACGCCTCCGAACGCCTGATCGCTCTCCAGCACGCTCGCAGCGTTTTCGGGTCCACCACTGGCGATCCCGACCGCGCTGCCGTGAAAGACGAGAGCCGCGCCTTGCTGAACCAGCCCGTTGAAGTACGAGGGCGCGCTCACGACGACATCGCCGAATCCATCGCCGTTCACATCTCCGGCCGAGGCGACGCCATAGCCGAATCGCTGCACGAGCGCGAACCCCGAGCCGTCCTCGCCGCCCGTCAGCCGAGTCTGAGCGGTCGGCAGACTCCATCCCGTCGGCCCGGCAGGGCCGCCGTGGAACAAAAAAGCCGCGCCGTCGCGGATGAGATCGAGTGGCGGCGCTACGTCGTAGCCGGGCGCGCCGAGAATGACGTCGTTGTATCCGTCTCCGTTCACGTCTCCAGCGGACGCGACGGTCGTGCCGAGTCGTAGGTCGAACTGCTCGAACGGACCAGTTCCCTCGATCATCCTCTGGGCAGCAGTGGCAGGCCCGCTCGCGATGGCCCTGCCTCCGCCAGAGAACACGAAGACTGCCCCCTCGCCGACCTCACCCGACGCGAACAGCGGCGCACCCAAGGCGATCTCGGAGAATCCGTCGCCGTTCAAATCGCCAACGTTCGCGACCGACGTGCCAGCCCGCGCGCTCGTGACGTTCGACTCGACCCGCGCGTCGGCAACACTCTCGCTGCCACCGGATATTCCAGTCGTGCGCCCGAGGAACACGAACGCTGCGCCTTCCTGACTCTGCCCGTTGGCGAACAGCGGCGCGCCGACGATGACATCGGCGAAGCCGTCGCCGTTCACGTCTCCGGCGCTCGCGAAAGCCTTCGCGAAGTCGATGCCAGCCGTCCCGGTAACCAGCGCCCCGGGGGTGAGCCCGGACGGCCCGCCGGAATAGACCCGAATGAAGTTGGCACCTCCGAAGATGACGTCGGAGAACCCATCGCCGTTGGCATCGCCTGCGCTGGAGACGGTCAGGGGCATGCCGGGGCCGGGATAGTCCGCCCACCAGGACAAGCCGCCGGGCTCTCCGACCAGCAGCGTCGTGGAGCCGAGCGCCGCCCCGACGACGACGTCCGCGTACCCGTCCCCGTTGACGTCTCCAGCACCGGCGACGCTCTGCCCGACCCGCAAGCTGAAGTCGTCGCCGACATGCAGCAAGCCGGAATCGAACAGCAACTGACTCTGGTGACCGAAGAAGAAGAAGACGACGCCATTCGCGAAGTCCGGCGCGCCGATGACCACGTCGGCGAAGCCGTCGCCACTCACGTCACCGGCGGCAGAAACGCTCGTGCCGAAGCGGGCGCCCAGCAGAAACCCCTGCAGCGTCTTCGCGGCCGTCGCAGGTCCTCCGCTCGAGATGCCCGATGGCCCCCCCAGAAAGAGGAAGACGGCACCGTTGGAGTTCTGGTATCCGGGTGCGCCGACGACCACGTCGTCGTAGCCGTCACCGTTCACGTCCCCCGCAGACGACACGCTCGCGCCAAAGCGAGCAGACGGGGCATTGCCTTGCAGAGTCGCCACCGGCGCCGCGCCAGTCGGGATCCCTGCCGCCGCGCCAAGGAACAAGAAGGCGGCGCCTTCGCCAACCTCTCCGGATGTGTAGTCGGGAGCACCGACGATGAGATCGCCGAACCCGTCTCCATTCACGTCACCCGCTCCGGCGACCACACTGCCGAAGGACGCGCCTGCAACGTTCGACTCCAAGCGTACCGGCGCCGAGGTCAGCAGTGGATCGACAGTCAGCGGGTACACGGCCCCGCGATCGTCAATGACCAGGCGGATCCGATGCGGTTCCGGCGCTTCGAGCCGCGCGCTCACGTCTTCTCCTAGAGAGTCGAAGACGACCATCTCCCCGTAGCGCAGCGAACGGCCGCCCACGCTGAGGAGCTCGATCGCGTCACCGCTGAGTTGGGCAGTTGCGCCTGACAGCTCGAGCTCGATCCAGAGCTCTCCCTCGCCGCGTACTCGCGTCGGAACGCGGAAGCCATGCTCGAGGCCCCGGTCGGAGTTCACGAACCACTCCTCGAGCTCCGGACGCGCGAGGATCACCCGGGCGCCTTCTGTCTTCACGGACCCCGGCGCAAGCTCGCGTGCGAGGTCATTGCGGCCGTAGCGTCGAGCCCTAAGCGCGAGAAGCGACGGTTCGCTCGATTCGGTGCGGTCCTGAACCTCGATCCCGTCCGCGCCGACGAAGAAGCGCAGATTCTGGGCAGGGCTAGGAGCCTGCAGCTCGCCGTCGAAGCCGGGCGCGAGCGATGCCGGTTGGCTCGGCTGCAGCAGCGCGGGAGCCAACACCGAAGCGGCCAACGCGAGGGCTGCAGCGCCAGTCCAACCAGTCATCGGGAGCCGCATCCCCAATCCCCTGATTTGCCGATCATACCACGCACGCGCTCCGCGGAAGCGCGGCCTTCTAGGCAGCCTCCGCGACCTCGTCGACGAGGAGCGCCTCGGCACCGCGAAGGTGGCGCTCGATGCGTCGAGCGACGTCTCGGGCGCCTGCAGACGAGGGACCGCCCAGCGCGATCACGTGGCGCAGCAGCCGGAGCTGCACCTCCAGAGCCGCGACGTCGATCAGCGGCGCGTAAGTTCCATCGGCCTGCCACCACTGGGTTTCTCGCCGGGTTGCCATTCGCGTGTCCTCCTGCGAATGGGTCTGCGGTGAACCGGAATCGGATCGGAAGATGCTCTAGCACCCGCAGTAGGCGCCGCGACGACCTCTCGAGTGAGCACTCCGCTCTCGGGAGGAGGCGCTCCCGCCGAGCCCGCAGATAGAGTCGGCGTTGGCGCGCAGCACTATGAGCCAGGCTCTCGTCGAAGACTTCCATCGAGCCCGATCTGCGCGGCCACCTCGCGCAGGCCCGCGATCGTCTCGGCGATCAGGTCGTCGAGGGGCATGTCGACGAGGCCCGCGCCGCGCTCGACGATCGCGCGGTCCACGCCGGCCGCGAAGGCCTTCTCCTTCCACTTCTTGCGCACGGACTTCACCTCGAGGTCGAGCACGCTTCGGCTCGGGCGCACGAGCGTGACCGCGCAGCAGAAGCCGGCGAGCTCGTCTACGGCGTAGAGACAGCGCTCCATGTCGGAGAGTGGCTCGACGTCGGTGCAGATCTGCCAGCCGTGACTCACCACGGCGCGCACGACCAGGTCGGGGAAGCCGCGCTCGCGCAGGATCCGCTCGGACACGCGGCAGTGCTCCTCTGGGAACTTCTCCCAGTCCAGGTCGTGCAGCATGCCGGCGATGCCCCAGAGCTCCTCGTCGCCGCCGCGCTTGCGCGCGAAGCGGCGCATCACTCCTTCGACCGCGAGCGCGTGCTTGCGCAGCGAGTCCGTCTCGTTGAACTCGCAAAATACCGCCCAGGCTTCGGCGCGGCCGGGCGTCATGCGCGGAGCTTCGCCAGCGCCTCGGCCTGCGTCGCGAACTCGCGGGCGTCGGCGTAGCGACCGCCGAATACGACGCGCGTCGCGCCGAGCGCCGCGAGGGCGGCGAGCTCGTCGGCGGCGCGCGGCGGATCGGCGAGGTGGAGGCCTCCCATCACGGCCAGCTCTGGTGCGGGCTTGCCGGCTTCCGCGAACAGGCGGCGCAGCGTCGCGAGGTGCGGGGCGAGCTTCGCGGGATCGGAGCCCATCGGCATCCAGCCGTCGCCAAAGCGCGCTGCACGCACCAGCGCGTGGGGCGCCGCGCCGCCGACGAGGATCGGCGGGCGCGCGGGACGGGGCCGGAACAGGAAGGGCTGGCCGTTGGACTCGACCACGTCGCCGGCGAAGCAACGTCCGAGGAAGGTCAGCGTCTCATCGGTGATGCGACCCCGCCGACGCCGATCGACTCCGAGCGCCTTGAACTCGGGCTCCATCCAGCCGGCGCCGACACCGAGCACGAGCCGTCCGCCCGACAGCTCCTGCACCGTCGCGATCGCCTTCGCAGTCGGGAGCGGCGCGCGATAGGGCAGGATCAGCACACCCGTGCCGAGTCCGATGCGGCGCGTGGATCCGGCGAGCCATGCGAGCGTGGCCAGCGGGTCGAGGTAGCGACCCTGCGAGCCCTCCGCGTCGTCGGGCGGGATCGCGACGTGATCGGCGACGAACAGGTCGTCGAGTCCCGCCGCCTCCGCCGTGCGCGCGCACTCGAGCAGCACACCCGGCGCCGACTGCGGGCCCATCACGCGCACGACGATGCCGAGCCTCACGCGGCTCCCTCCGGGTCGAGGAGAGCGCGGCCGTTGGCGACGGCGGCCTCGCCGCGCGCGTTGCGCACCACGAACGCCACCTGACCGTCGCCGCCGCGCGTAGCCTCGAGCTCGATCGTTTCTCCCGGGATCACCATCCCGCGGAACTCGCCGGAGAGGCGGCGCAAGCGGGCGGGGTCACCCTCGGCCAGGCGATCGACGATCTCGCGCGCCGCCAGCGCCCACGTCGCCGTGCCGTGCAGGATGATCCCCGGCAGCCCGGCCTCGAGCGCCACGCGTCGCTCGGTGTGGATGGGATTCCAGATCCGCGCGCACTCGGTGTAGACGTGCGCGGCCTCCGGCGCGATCGGGATCGCGACCTTCAGCGTCGGCGCTCCCGAGGGTGGTGGACCGGGCCACGGCGGAATGCCGTCGCTGCACGCGTCGCCGCCGTCCACACCCACGCCGCGGTAGAGCGACCCATAGTGAGACGTGACCACGGTCTCGCCGCTCCGCGCGTCTCGCGTGTCGATTCTCACCCCGACGTATGCGCCCGCCCGTGTGGTGCGCACCTCGACGACGCGCGCGCGCGTCTCGAGCGCGTCGCCCGGGCGCACCAGCCGGAAAAACGACGAGTCCTGGAGCGCGTGCACGCCGCGCAGGCGCTCGTCGCGCGCCACGCCAAAGGAATCGAGCCTGCCGAGCGACAGGAACGCGGGCCACTCGAAGGAGACGCAGTACGCCGGGGGCGCCACCGCGCCGCCGGGCACGGCGTCGTCGAAGTAGCGCGGATTGCGGTCGCCGATCCCGGCGGCGTACGCCTGCGCCAGCCGTACATCGACGTCGAGTCGCTGCGCCTCGCTCTCGCTGCCGACGGCCGCGCTCCGGATCGGCATGCTACAGCAGAGCACCCTGCGGGTGGCGCGCGCGCTCGAGCGCGAGCAGGCGGCGCTTGAGCTCGAGCCCGCCGCCGTAGCCGCCGAGGCCGCCGCCGGTCTGGATCACGCGATGGCACGGCACCAGGATCGGGATCGGGTTCGAGCCGTTCGCGCTGCCGACTGCGCGTACCGCCCGCGGCGCGCGCAGCTCGCGCGCGACCTCGAGGTAGCTGCGGGTCTCAGCGTAAGGGATCCCGAGCAGGGCGTTCCAGACGCGGAGCTGGAAGGGCGTGCCGCGCAGGTCGAGCGGCAGGTCGAACTCCATGCGCTTGCCAGCGAAGTACTCGGCGAGCTCCTGCGAGAGCTTGTCGAGGTGCGGCAGCCAGTCGACGCTCTCCGCACCGCGCAGCGCGCGCCCCAGCCACGCCTGGAAGCCGCGCCCGCTCTCGCGCGGCAGCGAGAGCCGCACGATCCCGCGCCGCGTCGCCGCCGCGCGCATCACCCCCACCGGCGTCTCGATCTCGCTGCGCGCCACGACCTCCGTCATCGACGCCAGCCTACTCCAACACCGGACGCGAGATGGGGGAACCGCCCAGCAGGCGGCCCCCCCATCGTACGTCCAACCTCTCGGACGGTTTCGAACGGAAGCCGGAGACCGGTGTCTCCGTCGGCCCCAGCGGGCCTCGAGATCTAGCGGCGCTTGCGCCGGGCTGCGGTCCGCCGCGCCGGCCGACGCGTGGTGCGCCGCGCGCCGCGTGCCGCGCGCCGCGGGGCTCCACGCCGTACTGGCCGCTTCTTGCGACCTGCGCCACCTCGCCGCGCCATCTTGGTGCGACACACGTCGCCCTGACGGTCGATGAAGTAGAGCCAGCCATCTTCGCGCGTGACCCCTGCCTTCGTGACCTTGGTGGGCTTGCCACCGCGACCCGTCTTGCCGCCACCGCGGGCCATCGCGACGCGCGAGACGTCGCCTTGCTTGTCGAGGTAATACAGGAACCCCGGCTCGCGCTTCACACCTGTGCGCTCAACTTTCGTTGCCATGTCCTCACCCCCCTTGACCGTCGTCGAGAAGACGACGTGTTCCCGTCGGGAACGCGCTGAATAGTTCCACAGGGTTTGCGCTTGTCAAAGGGGAGAGCCGAAAAAACTCGAGAGATTCCGTCGGATCCGGCTCGTCGGCTCCTCGGTGGAGGGCTCGAACGCCCGTCCGGTGATCTGCTCGTACGCCTCGATGTACCGTCGAGACGCCTCGCAGCGCACGTCGATGGGGATCGTCGGCTGCGGGCCGTCACCGCGCCAGCCGCGCTCGACGAGCCAGCGCCGCAGGTACTCCTTGTCGAGCGCTTCCGGGTCCCGACCGACGGAGAGCGCACGCTCGTAGCCGTCGCGGTACCAGTAGCGCGAGGAGTCGGGCGTGTGGATCTCGTCGATCACCACCAGCGTCCCGTCGGGACCGAGCCCGATCTCGTACTTGGTGTCGACGAGGATCAGGCCGCGCGCCGCCGCCGCTCGCGAGCCCTCCGCGAACAGCGCGTGCGCGATCGCGGCCGCCCCGTCGTAGTGGGCCTCGGAGATCAGCCCGCTCCGGATCGCCTCCGGGCGAGAGCAGAGCTCGTCGTGGGCGCCCTTCTCGGCCTTCGTCGTCGGGGTGAGCAGCGGCTCGGGCAGCTTCTCGTGCTTGTGGAGGCCCTCCGGCAGCCGGTGCCCGCAGTACAGGCGCTCCCCGCGCGCGTACGCGGTCCAGATCGAGGTCGAGGAGACCCCCGTCAGATAGGCGCGCACCACGAACTCGATCGGCAGCAGCCGGCACTCGCGGGCGACCGACACGCAGGGGTCGGGGACGGCGATCAGGTGGTTGGGCGCAATCTGCGCGGTGCGCTCGAACCAGTACGCGGCGAGCTGGTTCAGGACCTGCCCCTTCCACGGCAGCGTGCCGACGATCACGTCGAAGGTGCTCACGCGGTCTGTGGTCACCAGCACCCGCTGGCCGTCGCGCAGGTAGGAGTCGCGCACCTTGCCCTCGACCTTGCGGCCGAGCGCCGGGAAGTCGGTGCGCTCCAGCGTGCGCCCGCACTGCTCGACGAGCAGCTTCGGGTCGATCCCCATGCCTCTACCCCCCCTTGCGCGCCCCCGCGACGCGGCGCTCGACGGCGTCGAGCACCTGCGCCTCGATCCGAATGCCCTCGAAGGCGTTGATCTCGCGGATGCCCGTCGGGCTGGTCACGTTGATCTCGGTCAGCCAGGCGCCGATCACGTCGATCCCCGCGAACACGATGCCGAAGGCGGCGAGCGCCGGGCCGACGCGCGCGCAGATCTCGCGGTCGCGCGCGGTCAGCTCCGCCCGCACCGCGCTGCCGCCGACGTGGAAGTTCGCGCGCGTCTCCCAGTGCAGGGGCACGCGGAGCACCGCCCCGACGGGCTCCCCCTCGACGAGGATGATGCGCTTGTCGCCCTGCCGCACCTCGGGGATGTAGCGCTGCGCCATCTGGTACTCGACGCCGTGGCGGGTGGCCATCTCGAGCAGTGCGATCACGTTGCGATCGTCCTTGGTCAGGTGGAACACGCCCTCGCCGCCGCAGCCGCCGAGCGGCTTGATGATCATCTCGCCGCCCAGCTTCTCGCGGAAGGCCTGTAGCTCGTCGATCCGGCGCGAGATCAGCGTCTCCGGGCAGATCTCGGGAAAGCGCAGCGTGAACAGCTTCTCGGTGACCTCGCGCAGCCCGCGCGGCGAGTTCACGACCAGCGCCGGCGGCGCGACCTGCTCGAGCAGGTGCGTGTAGTAGAAGAAATTCAGGTCATAGGGCGGGTCCTTACGCATCCAGATCACGTCGAACTCGCGGAGTGGACGCGCGCTCGCGGCGTCGGTCTCGTACCAGGGCGAGCCGTCGCGCATGCGCGTGGGAGCGAGCGTGGCGAACGCCTCGCCGCCGGGAGCGACGCCGAGCCCGTCGACCTGCGCTGTCGCGATGGCGTGCCCGCGCCGCGCGGCCTCCCGCATGAACGCCAGCGTGGTGTCCTTGTCGACGTTGAGCGACGGCAGCGGATCCACGATGAAGGCGTGGCGCATGCGCGCAGCCTACCGCAAAACTCGTGCGCGTCGTCTGGGCGTCGGTTAGCCTCGATTCGCCTTCGCACCCTCCCCAGGAAGGTCCCTGTGAAACGCCTGTTCCAGATCGCGCTCGCGCTGGGCGTGCTCGCGATCACCGGCGCGACGTTTGGCGCGGCGTTGTTCTACGCGCTCGTGCTGCGCGACCTGCCGGACATCCGCTCGCTCGACGATTACCACCCGAACCTGATCACGCGGGTGTACGCGGCCGACGGCACGGTGGTGGGCGAGTTCTACACCGAGCGGCGCGAGATCGTGCCGATCGAGCGCATCCCCCAGTTCGTGGTGCACGCCTTCATCGCGATCGAGGACGACGCCTTCTACACGCACGAGGGCCTCGACTATCCCGGCATCGCGCGCGCGGCGTGGCGGAACCTGGTCGCCGGCGGCGTAAAGCAAGGCGGCAGCACCATCACGCAGCAGGTGGCCAAGACCTTCCTGCTGACGAGCGAGCGCACCTGGGTCCGCAAGCTGCGCGACATGGTGCTGGCGCGGCGCATCGAGCAGCACCTGGACAAGAACGAGATCCTGTACCTGTACCTGAACCAGATCTATCTCGGCTCCGGCGCGTACGGCGTGCAGGCCGCGGCGAAGACCTATTTCGGCAAGTCGGTGGAGGCCCTCAGCGTGGCCGAAGCCGCGCTGATCGCCGGCGTGGTGCCTGCCCCGTCGCGCTACTCGCCGTTCGCGAGCGCGGATCTCGCGCGGCGGCGCCAGCTCATCTGTCTGCGGCGCATGGTCGAGGAGGGCTTCCTCTCGCCCGAGGACGCCGCGCGCGCCACGGACGAGCCGTGGCAGCTCGCCAGGCCGCTGAGCGCGCCGGCGCAGCTCGCGTCGGCCTACTTTGCCGAGGAGGTGCGGCGCTACCTGTACGAGCGCTTCGGCTCCGAGCTGGTGCTGACGGGCGGACTCGAGGTGCGCACCACTCTCGACATCGACTTGCAGCAGACGGCATGGAAGGCCGTGCGCCACGGGCTGCGCGAGCACGACCGCCGCCGTGGCTTCCGCGGACCGCTGCGCACGCTGCCGGCCGCAGAGTGGCAGACCGCGCTCGAGACGCTGGCGCACGACAATCCGCCGGAGCCGTGGGCGGACGAGACGCGGCTGCAGGCGCTGGTGCTCGCCGTCGACGATGGGCGCGGCGCCGCGAAGCTCGGGCTCGGAGGCTCGCGCGAGATCGAGCTCGGGCTCGAGGACGTGGCGTGGGCGGCGGCGCCCAACCCCGAGCTCGACGGCTTGAATCGGCACATCACCAAGGTCAGCACGGCCCTCAAGCCGGGATACGTCATCGAGGTGGAGAAGACGGGCGAGCACGAGGGTGAAGCCGGCGCCGCGCCGACCCCGACGTTCGCGCTCTACCAGGAGCCCGAGGCGCAGGGCTCGCTCTTGTCGTTCGACCTCGAACGCGGGCGCGTGAAGGCGCTGGTCGGCGGCTACGACTTCCGCGGCAGCGAGTTCGACAGAGCACTTCAGTCGCGGCGGCAGCCCGGCTCCGCGTTCAAGCCGATCGTCTACGCCGCGGCGCTCGACCATGGCTACACACCCGCGCGCATCGTCCTCGACACGCCGGTGGTGTACGACGACCCGGCGACGGGCCAGAGCTGGAAGCCCGAGAACTACAGCGAGGAGTTCTACGGGCCGATCACCCTGCGCGATGCGCTGGCTCAGTCGCGCAACGTCGCGACGATCCGCCTGCTCCAGGATCTGGGTCTGCCGCCCGCGCTCGAGATGGCGAGCCGGCTCGGAATTCCGCAGCAGCAGCTCGGCTCGAACCTGTCGCTGGCACTCGGCACGAGCGAGGTCACGCTCGCCGAGCTGGTGCGCGCCTACGCGATCCTCGCCGCAAACGGCCGCTGGGTCGAGCCGATGTTCATCGCAGAGGTGCGCGACCGCGACGGCAAGGTGCTGGAGAAGGACGTGTCGCTGCTGCGCCGTGCCGCGCCGCAGGCCGAAACCGAGGGCGAGACGCCCGCGCCGGCCTCCGCTACGGACGTGATGACGCTCGACGACGTGCTCGAGAAGCTGCGCGGCAGCTCGCAGCGCGCCAACGGCGGCTCGACGCTGCCCCCGGGCTACGTCGTCGATCCCGTCACCGCGTACCTGATCACCGACATGCTGAAGGCGGTGATCGAGGACGGCACCGGCCGGCGCGCGCGCGAGCTCGGGCGGCCGCTCGCGGGAAAGACCGGCACGACCAACGACCTGATCGACGCCTGGTTCGTCGGGGCCTCGCCGCAGGTCGCCACCGGTGCGTGGATCGGGTACGACCAGATCCGCACGCTCGGCAAGAACGAGACGGGCGCGCGCGCCGCGCTGCCGATGTGGATCGACTACATGCGCGCCGCGCTCGAGGGCTACCCGCCGATCGACTTCCCCCAGCCCGACGGCGTGGTAGTGGTGCGGATCGACAAGAAGTCGGGCCTGCTCGCGCCGTCCGACGCGAACGAGACCCTGTTCCAGCCCTTCCGCGAGGGCACGCAGCCCACCGAGTTCGCGAGCAGCACGACGACGAACGGCTCGAGCGCCCACCCGCGACTAGACTGACTGTCGATGGACCTCCGGCGACTGGTCGCGCTCGTGGTGTGCGTCGCGGGCGCGGCGGTCGCAGACGCCGATGAGCTCGCGCCGCTGCCACCACAGCCTTCGGGCGTCGGCTGGCCGACGCAGGCGTGGGCGACGGGCGAGCCCGACGCGCGCGTCGATCGCGCGGAGCTCCTGCGGCGCATCGAAGCGCTCTTTGCGCCGCGCGACGAGAGCGGCCTGCCCGATACACGCGCGTTGCTCGTGGTCGCGGGCGGGCGGATCGTCGCCGAGCGCTACGCCGACGGCTTCGGGCCGCAGAGCCGCTTCATCTCGTGGTCGATGGCGAAGAGCGTGACCCACGCGCTGGTCGGGATCCTGGTGCGCGACGGGCGGCTCGAGCTTCGCGCGCCCGCGCCCGTCCCGGCCTGGCCCGCCGGCGACCCGCGCCACGCGATCACCGTCGAGCAGCTCCTGTGGATGACCTCCGGCCTCGACAACGGCGACGGGAAGTCGGTCGGCGCCAGCTTCTTCGCCGCGGAGCTGATGTTCGGGGAGGGTCAGCGCGACGCCGCGGCGTTCGCCGCGTCGGTACCGCTCGTCAAGCCTCCCGGCAGCTACTGGGACTACTCGACCGGGACCAGCACGCTGATCGCGGGGATCGTCGGACGCGAGGTCGGCGGCGGGCGCGACGGCATGCTCGGCTTCATGCGCGCGGAGCTGTTCGATCCGCTCGGCATGTCGAGCGCGGTTCCGGAGTTCGACACGGCCGGCACGTTCCTGGGCGGCAGCTCGCTCTGGGCTAACGCCCACGACTGGGCGCGCTTCGGGCTCTTGTACCTGCGCGACGGCGTCTGGGACGGCCGGCGGATCCTCCCGGAAGGCTGGGTCGATCACGCGCGCACGCCGGCGCCCGCGTCCAACAACGGCTCGTTCGGCGCGCACTTCTGGCTCCCTCGCCGGCCAGCCGAGGGGCAGTGGGCGACGCTCGCCGACTCGGAGAGCTCCGCGTTCATGGCCAGCGGCGCCAACGGCCAGGTCGTGATGCTGGTCCCGACGCGCGACCTGGTGCTGGTGCGGCTCGGCGAGACGCACGCGGTGGACGAGCCCGAGGTGATCCGTCTGCTCGGGCGACTCTCCGGCGTCTTCAAGGCGGTCGACTGACCGTGCGCCGCGCCCTTCTCGCCATCGCCGTAGCTCTGCTCGCCGCGCTCGTCGCCGCCGCTGCGTACTACGGACCAAGGCTGCGGCAGCAGGGGCGGCTCGGGAGCGGCTTCGTCGCCAAGCAGGTCTGCTCGTGCATGTTCGTCGGCGGCCGCGACCTGGCCGCGTGCCGCGCGGATCTGCGGCCGCGCGCCGAACGCGTGCAGGCCGAAGTGCTGCTCCCCGAGCGCGCGGTGCGGGCGTGGGTGCCCCTTCTCGGCGAGCGCACCGCCCGCTACCACGACGGGACTGGCTGCTCGCTGGAGTGAGCTCACGCCGCTCGAAGCGCTAGCAGGCAGGGCCGGTGCAGACGGCCTTGCCGACGATCGGCGCCGCCGGCGTGCCGAACGGTCGCGTGCACGCTGCTCCGCAGCTCGCGGCCTTGAGCTTGCCCACCTGCGCCTTCATCAGGTTGAAGTCGGCTGCGGTGATTGCGGCGCCGCTCTCGTCGGGGTCGAACTTGCCGCAGCGCAGGTTTTCGGTGGTGCCGCAGTTCGCAGCCGCGGTCAGGTCGCCGATCGACGCCTTTGTGTGATTGAAGTCGGACGCGGTGATCACGGCGCCCAGCTGGTCGTGGTCGAAGTCGCAGCGGTCGCCGAGCCCGTCGCCATCGCTGTCGCGCTGGCCGGAGACGAACGTCATCCAGGGCAGAACGTTCGCCGGCGCCACGGGCGGATTCGCCAGCGCCGGGCAGGTGTCGCAGGCCTGACCGACTCCATCCATGTCGGTGTCGGACTGGCTCGCGTTGGGCGCGGTCCAGCAGTTGTCGGCCGGGTCCGGATTGCCGCCGGCGACGGCGTCGCGGATGCCGTCCATGTCGGTGTCGCGCACCTCCAGCGCATAGGTCGCGCCGCCGATCCGATCGCCCGTCTGGAGGTCGATCCCGTACAGATGCACCGTCCCGCGCACGCCGTGCTGGGCCGCGGCCGCGGGAGTGAGGCGAAGCTCGGCGGCCACCATGCCTCCGGGCGGGATCGTGAAGATCGGCCCGCCGACGAGCTGCGCCTGCCAGCCCGCGGGCAGGTCGTCGAGATCGAGCACGACCTGCACCTGCCGCGTCTGCTGCCCGTTCGGATTGTGCACGCCTACGTCGTACTCGCCGTCCTCGCCGCCGCCCGTGATTTCCTGAGCGAGGTTCTGCTGGGCCAGGTTGTTGTCCCAGGGCACGTAGGCCGACGGGTTCGCGCCGGCCGCGATGGTCGCGAAGCCCGCGAACGTCACCGGGTCCGCAACCGTTCCGACGGTCGCGAGCAGGCACACGTGCATCTTGCCGTCGTCGCCGATCACCACGTCGCCGGGCGCGAACGTGTACGGGATCGAGCAGTCGCCGGGCGCGCTGGTCTCGCCGGGATCGAGCGTCACGGCGCAGCCGCCCATCGGGTTCGCGGTGAAGTCGGCCCAGTCGAGACCGAGCCCGGAGTTCGACCAGTACAGGCCCACGGGCGCGTTCACGACCTGCGTGCTGCCGCGGTTCGTGACCAGCACGTGGAAGGTCTTCTCCACGCCGGGATCGACCGCCTCGCCGCCGTCGACGGTGATCGCCGGGGTCTGCCAGTAGCGCAGCGGCGTCCAGCAGTTGTCGGGGTTCCCGTCAGCGTCGACGTCGCAGACCGGCTCCACGCGCACGCTCGGCACGCCGCCGTCGTCGGCGGCGTAGTCGCGGATCATCACGTCCTCGAGGTACTTGCGGTACACGAGCGAGTAGCGCTGGTCGGGCTCGCTCGCGTTCGTGGCCGGGTTGAGCGCGATCGGGCGCACCACGATCTGCCAGTTCCCGGCCATCGGGTTCGTCACGTCGACCACCTCGACGGGGTTCAGCGCGTCGCGCGCTCGCACCGCCGCTGCGGCGGGCACGGCGGGATTGAGCAGCCACGGCCGAACGATCGACCCGTCGGGCGCGCGCAGGAACAGGTCGACGTCGTTGCGCAGCGCGGGCGCGCCGGCCGCGAGCACCGCGGGAGCGGCCGGGAGGTCGTCGTACACGAGCGTCACGCGCCAGCGCGCGAGCCCGGCTGGAATCGCCGCCGAGTAGCTGTCGTCGTCGGCGCCGCCCCCGTCGTAGTCGCACGCCACGGCCGGATCGGTGGCGCACGCCCCCGAGCCGGCGAACCCCGCGGACTCGACGATCACGCCGTCCTGGTCGTCGCGCGCGTGATCGAGCGCCGTCTGGATGTCGATCTTCCCGTAGCCGTAGGCGTAGTCGGGACCGGGCGTGTCGACGTCGTTCCCCGCGTTGTCGCCGCAGCACTGGTCGACCGCGGTGTGGATCAACAGCGCCTTCAGCGTCGAGGGCCATGGGTTCGCACCGCTGCGCGCGCGCAGCTGCTGCACCAGCAGCGCCGCGGCGCCCGCGACGGCGGGCGTCGCCATCGACGTGCCGCCGATGTCGTCGTAGGGCGCGGCGCAGTCGTCGATCGTATCGAAGGCGGTGCCGTTCGAGTTGCAGCCCGATCCCTGGCAGGTGCAGCCTGGCACGACCCCACACTGGTTGGCCGCGCAGACGTCGTCGGTGAAGAACGTCATCACCGTGGAACGGGTGCGGCCGCCTACGCTCTGGTCGCCCGGCGCGAGCACCTCGGGCTTCAGTCGCCCGTCATCCACCGGCCCGCGGCTGCTGCTGGTGCGCAGGTTGCTCGTGTCGGACTCGATGTTCCCGACCACGAGCGTGTTCTTGGCGCTGTTCGGCACGCGGGTGGTGCCGAAGTTGCCGCCCTGGTTACCGGCAGAGCCCAGGATCGAGAGCGCGGCCGAGCGGTCGGCGTTGACGACGTCGAGGATCAGCTTGTCGTAGCTCTCCGCGCCGCGGTCGTAGCAGCTCGCCGCCGGCGGAACGCACGGCGGCGCGGCGCAGTTGATCTGGTGGCAGTGGCTGATGCCCCAGGAGTTGGTCGACAGGACGGCGCCCTGTGAGATCGCGCTCGCGTACTGGGCGGCGTGCTGGGTGACGCGCGCCGCGTCGGCGTCGCCGTCGCCGTCGGTGTCGAGGCCCGGACTCAGGTGCAGGATCATCTCGGCGTTCGGCGCCATGCCTCGCCACTGCAGGGCCACGCCACCCGCCCCCGCGCTCTGCCCGCCGTTCCCGAGCACGGTTCCTGCGACGTGCGTCGCGTGATCCCCGAGCCGCACGTCGGCCGCCGGGTTGTAGCCCGCGTCGGCGCAGTCGTTGTCGAGCGAGCCGTCGCCATTGATTCCGTTGGTCACGCGCAGGTTGGCTCCGACGATCGAGCCGTCGGGAAACGTGGTGCCCACGAAATCCTGATGACAGCTGTCTGCCCGGCGTCCCTCCCACTGCGCGAGCGTGACACCCTCGCCGCCTAGCGCGTAGGGCGCACCGGGCGCAATCCCGGTGACGGCGCCCGCTACCACTACGTCTTCGACCACTCCCACGTTGGACGTCCGCGTGTCGACGCGTGCGAGGTCGTTGTCGTCCTCGGGCGGCGGCGGCGGCTCGTCGACGAGCACCACGTAGTCCTGCATCGCGACCGTGTTCACGGCGGCGGCCGCCGGACTCATGCGCACGAGCAGCGTGTCGGCGAAGTCGTCGCTCGTCACGATCTGCGTGACGAGCGGCGCGAGCAGCGAGGCCGCCACGGCGATCGGCACGTCGTCGTAGACGCGGATCTCGAGGAAGGCGAGGCCGCCGGCGATCAGCCGCGCGTCGATGCCGTCGCCGCGGATGCTGGCGCCGATCCGGTCGTTGGTCTGGAGCGCGGCGATCGCGCGCACCGCCGGGTTCGCCGCGATCGACAGGATCTGCGCGGAGCTGCGCGGCAGCGACGACAGCCAGCCGCGGTTCGGCAGGTACAGGACTCGCTGCAGCCCGAGCGCCGCCAGCGCGGCGTCCTGCGCGTTGCTCAAGATCGCGTTGGTCTGCACCAGCGCGTGGACCCGGTTCAGAGCGAGGGGCGGCTGGGCGAGGATCGCGTTCAGGTCCGCGGACGACAGCCCCGGCGCCGGGGTGAACGTGCGCGAGTGCAGCCGGATCTCGTTCTGCGCGTGCGCAGCGCTCGCGCTCCACACGCAGGCGAGCGCCAGCAGCCACCAGATGCTTCTGCGCATCGCGAACCCTCCCATCAGCACGCCGGCCCGGAGCAGGGGACCTTCCCCGCGACGCCGAACGGCGGCATGCAGGCCGCGCCGCAGCTCTGCGGCCGGAGCTTGCCGACCTGGGCCTTCATCGAGTTGAAGTCGCTCGCGCTGATCACGAGGCCGATTTCGTCCTGGTCGAGCGTCGCGCAGCGCAGCACGCCGCCCGTACCGCACCCCGTATCCGAGGCCAGCTTCCCGACCCCGGCCTTGGCGTGATTGAAGTCACTTGCGGTGATCACCAGGCCGAGCTGATCGTGATCGAAGTCGCAGCGGTTGCCCAGGCCGTCAGCGTCGTCGTCGCGCTGCCCGGAGACGAGCGTCGTCCAGGGCTGGATCGCCGCGACCGCGGGCCTCGGGTTCGCGAGCGCGGGGCAGGTATCGCACGCCTGGCCTACGCCGTCGGCGTCGGTGTCCGACTGACTCGCGTTGGCGACGTCGGGGCAGTTGTCGGTCGCGTCGGGGATGCCATCCGCATCCGGGTCGGCGACCAGCGTCACGCGCAATGAGGTGCTCCCCGTGAAGCCCGCCGCGGAAGTCGCGGACAGCGTGAGCAGATGTGTCCCCGGCGGAAGCGAGGCCGCGAGCTTGCGGCCGCCGCCGAGCGGGATCCCGTCGTAGCTCCAGGACACGGAGGTATCAGGCAGCGGCGCGAAGGCGTCGTAGTCCGCGGCGCTTGCGCGCAGGAGCACGGCGAGCCCGGCCGGCAGGACCGCTCCGTCGGAGGGGAAGACGACCTCGACCGCGGGAGCGGGACCGACTTCGATCGTCACGAGCGCCTGCGCCGTAGATCCGTTGCCGTCGGTGACCCCGAGCGTCACGTCGTAGCTCCCCGGTCCGAGCCCGCCAGGGACCAAAGCATCGGAGCCGGTCCCGACGACGCCCACGTTCTCGACGCTCCACTCGAGGTCGCCGGCCTCGAGCCGACCCTCGTCCGCGTCCCAGCCGGCGCCCGCCAGAGGGATCTCCTCGCCCGGCAGGAAGCGCGCGCCGTTCTTGGGCGTCACGATCCGGGCGATCGGAGCGTGAGGCAGCACCGTGAAGGCGCCGTTCGAGCTGTCGGATCCGGTCAGAACTCCGTCGCTCGCGATCACCCGCACGAGCCCGGTCGAGGTCGCCGGCAGCTGCGGATTGGATTGGGTCAAGCTCGTCAACGGGTAGTCGGTCGCCAGCGCCTGCCAGGTCGCGCCGCCGTCGGGGCTGAACTGAATGGTGTAGACCAGCGGATCGCCGTCGGCGTCGAAGGCGTTCCACGACACCGCGAGCAGCGCGCCGATCACCTCGCCGCCGTTCGGAGCGAGCAGCGTGACCGTCGGCGCGTTGGCGCTCACCAGGCGGCTCGCCGCCTCCACCGCGCCGCGCCGGATGCGGATGCGCCGCGTATTCGAGTCCCAGGGCGCGATCGCCACGAACGATTCCTCGGGATCAGCGGGCAGCACGTGCCAGCTCTCCCGCTTCGAGGCGAACGGCTGGCTGAACGCGACGCTTCCGTCCAGGCGCTGGAGCTCGAGCGCGTTGGGGCCGGGCTGCTGCATGGCCAGGAATTTCGCGAGCTTCTGCGAGCTCAGCAGCGCTGGAGGCAGCCGCCACGCGGAGTCGATCGTCACCGCGTTGGTCGCGGGGTGAACCTCGCCGATCACGATCAGCCGGTCCGCCGTGAGCGCGGCCGGCCCGATCGCCGCCCCGAGGCCGGCCGGCGGAACGTCGAGGTAGTCGAACAGATTCTCCCAGGTGTAATCCGAGGTCCAGATCGGATTGCAGTACGACATGAAGTCGACCGCGGCGTCCGGCGCGATCGGCAGCAGGTTCAGTCGGTCGAAGCCCCAGTGGCTGAGGGCGCCCACGTTGCCGATCTGATCCGTCGGGTACGGATAGCCGGGGTTGGTGTCCTCGGGGTTCCCGCAGTCCACATGCAGAAACCACGCCGGGCCGGCGGCCACGCCCTGGTAGTTGTGCGCCAGCTCCTGCGCGAGCGTCGAGCCGCCCCGCGGCACTTCGAACCTCACGTTGTTGCTGAGCGCCGGGTCGGTCTCCATCTTGACCCACGACGCGTTGAACTCGTAGTTGGCGTAGCCGAGGAACGCACCCGTGAAGGCGTCCGGGTGCACCATCCCCACGTAGTGCGTCTCCGCGTTCGCGTCGTCGCACACGTCGGGGTCGTCGGTAAAGACGTCGCGCGTGACCAGCGCCCCGATCATCTTGTGCTCGTCGTCCGAGACCTCGTAGGGGCCGAAGCCGTCGCCCTCCCACTCCTCGATCGGATTGCTCTGGGCGAACACCCGGAGCGAAGCGATCGGCCAGAGGCTCTCGAAGCGCGCGACGATGTCAAAGAAGCCGTCGCTCCACCAATAGAAGTAGCCCGCGGCGGTGCTCGCCGGAATGAAGACTGCGCACGGCGACGACTTGGCGTTGAAGGTCACACTGTCGGAGACGTTCTGGTTGATCGCGTTGGACTCGACGATCGTGCCGTTCGGGTTCAGCTCCGCGCGCAGCGTCACGTCGCCGGAGATCCAAGAAGTCGGAAGATGGAACAGGAAGCTCGAGCGGGTGTCGCCCCGCGTCGGGTTGTCGAGCGCCACGCCCTCGAGGACACGGATCTGGTCGAAGCGCGGCCCGATCGGTGAGCCCGGCAGCGCCATGCCGCCGCGCGTCCCGTGCAGCACCGCGCGCACGTTCGCGAGCGCGCCGATGTCGGTCGTGGGATATGCGCGCACCCAGGTCGGCTTGTCCGCGACCAGGCTCACGTCGTTGGCCATGCGCTGGATGCCCTGGGTCACCTCGATCCCGAGCCACGCGAGGTCGGGTCGAAGGTGCAGCGCGTCCTTCTCCACGCGCCAGATCCCGCTCGAGTCGGCGAAGTAGGCGTGCTGCCCGTCGAGGCTCACGGAGCGCGGCTGGTCCATGCCGAGCGCAAGATTGGCCGCGTTGTTTCCGCCCTTGGGCACGCGCCGCAGGCGACCCACGCCGCCGCCCTGCGCTTCGTCGGTGAAGAACACGTGCGTCTCGTCGATCGCGAGGCTCGACGTCACGTATTCCGCCTCCGGCTGCACCAGCGTCGCGGTGTTGCCGCCGGCCTTGGGCATCTTGCGGATGCGCGAGCCCAGCTCCGACCAGTACAGGTGCGTCTCGTCGACTGCGATCCAGCGCGGCAGGTCCAACGCCTGCTTCAGGATCTCCGTCGCGCCGCCGCCGTCCTTCTGGTGGCGCCGTACCGAGCCGTTCCCGACGACGCCTTCGGTCCAGTAGACGTAGGTGTCGTCGACCGCGATCCCGCCGGGAATGTCGGCGTCCGGCACCACGACCTGGGGACCGGCGCTCCGGCCGAGCTTGTCTCGTCTCCAGATCCCGACGCCCTCGGGCCAGTACACGAACCACTGGTCCTGCGCGAAGCCGACCCCGCCGTCGCCCCCGTTTGCGAGTGTCTGCGACGTGTTCCCGCCGCCCGTCCAGATCCGCAGCACGCGCAGTCCGCCGAGATCGCGGCTCACGTCGAAGGCGAAGTACGCGTCCGCGAGCACCTCCGCGGGGTAGATGCAGCCCTGCTCGCTCCGCAGCGTGACGGGATTGCCGCCGCCGCCCTCGATCTTGCGCAGCCGGGCGGCGCCCGCGCAGAACTCGTCCGGCTGCTCGGTCCAGTAGACGTACCCGTCCTGCGCATCGAGCGCGAAGGCGCTCGCGGCGATCACCAACTCCTGCGCGCCGGCGCCGCGCGCGAGCGCCAGTCCGCTGACCGCGAGCGCCGCGCGCAGTCCCGCGAACGCGACCACTCCGAGAGCTGCGGCAAGACCGGCCGCAACCTGCCGCCGGGCGTGACCTCTCGCCCTACGCATCGCGGACACGCGCCTCCCCTGCTTGAAACACCCACCGGTGTGGCGTGACAATCGCCGTAACGACGTATCGCGGGGCGGTCGCGGCGAGGCGGAAGTGGCAGTTGCGGAGAACGAAGCGGACGTAGCGGGAGCCCCGGCGCCCCTTCTCGGGCGCGCGCGCGAGCTGGCCGAGCTCGAGGTCGCCCTCGCCGCCGCAGCGCGCCGCTCCGGGGCGCTTTGCCTGGTGCACGGCGAGGCCGGGATCGGCAAGACGCGCCTCTGCGAGGAGCTCGCCGCGCGCGCGGCCGAGCGGGGCTTCAGCGTGTACTGGGGCCGCTGCCACGAGCTCGCCGGTGCGCCGGCGTTTCGGCCCTGGTCGCAGATCCTCTGCGCCTGGGCCGCCGGCCGAGGCTCGGAGCAGCTGGCGGCGGAGCTCGGCGCGAATGCCGCGGCGATCGCGCAGATCGCGCCGGAGCTGCGCCCGCGCTTGCAGGCACTTCCCGCCGAGCCGGAGCTCGATCCCGAGCAGGCTCGCTTCCGCCTCTTCGACGCGGCCAGCTCGTTCCTGCGTTCGGCGGCGACGCGTGCGCCGTTGCTGCTCGTGCTCGACGACCTGCACTGGGCGGACTCCGCCTCGCTGCGCCTGCTTTCGTTCGTCGCCCGCGAGCTCGGGAGCGCGCGCGTGCTGGTCGTCGGGACCTACCGTGGCGAGCGCGACTCCGAGACGCGTGCGGCGGAGCTGCTGCGCCGCATCGCGAGCGATTCGGCGACGCGCTCGCTGCCGCTGGCCGGGCTCGGCCCGACCGAGCTCGCGCATTGGATCGAGGAGACCTCGGGAACGCCGCCGACGGAGGCGCTCCTCGACGAAGTCCAGCGCCAGACCGCGGGCAACCCCTTCCTGGTTGGGCTGCTGGTGCACTGGCTCGCCTCGGAGGGACTGCTGGCGCCGAACACCGCGAGCGACAGGGTCGTGCCCCGCGAGGTGCGCGGCGTCGTCGCCGCCCGCCTCGACCAGCTCCCGGACGCGACGCGCGACTTGCTGCGCGCCGCCGCCGTGATCGGCGTCGAGTTCGACGCAGCGCTGCTCGAGTGGGTGAGCGGCATCCAGCGCGCGAAGCTGTTCGATCTGCTCGGGCCGGCGCTCGATGCGCGCCTGCTGCTGGCGTCGCCCGCCGGCGCCGGCTGGTTCGGCTTTGCACACGCGCTCCTGCGCGACGCGCTGCACGACGGCCTCGAGCCCACGCGCCGGATCGCGCTGCATCGCCGCGTCGCGGAGGCCTACGAAGAGCTGCACGCCCGCGACCTCGACGCGCACATGCGCGCGCTCGCACACCACTGGCTCGCGGCGGCCGGCGCCGGCGACGCGCGGAAGGCTGTGGACTACTCCGTGCGGGCCGCCGAGCGCGCGGCGGAGCGAGGCGCGTGGGAAGAGGCAGCCCTGCACTACCGCAACGCCCTGCGCGCGCTCGCAGCCGAGCCGTGTGACGCGCGCGAGCGCTTCGAGCTCTTGCTCTCGCTCGGCGATGCAGAGCTGCTCGCGGGCGACCGCAGCGCCGCCCGCGCCGTGCTGCGCGACGCGGCCGAGGACGCGCGAGCGCTCGCGGACGCGAGCGCGTTGGCGCGCGTGGCAATCGCCTCGGGGAAGGGCTGGACCTGGGGCGCCGGCGCCGGCGCCGACGATCCCGAGCTCCGCGTGCTGCTCGAAGACGCGCTGCGCGCGCTCGGCGAAGGCGAGCCGCGCCTGCGCTCACTCCTACTTTCCCGTCTGGCGGTCGCGCGCTTCTGGTCGGGCTCACGCGAGCTCTCCGCGGGGGCGGTCGAGCTGGCCGACGCGGCGCTGGCCGTTGCCCGCGACTCCGGCGACGAGCGCACCGAGCTCGTGGCTCGCGCCGCGCGCCACTGGGTGGATTCCATCTGGCACGACCGCGACGCGCAGCTCGCGCGCGGCGAAGCCCTCCAGACACTCGCCGAGCGCTGCGGGGACGCGGGCATGCGGTTGCTCGCCCACGCGTTCCGCGTGGTAGACCTGCTCGAGACCGGAGATCTCGCCGGCGTGGAGCGCCACACCGAGGCGTATGCGCGCCTCGCGGAAGAGCTGCGTCATCCCGCCAATCTGTGGTTCGCGCGGGGCTTCCGGGCGCTGCGCGCCAGCCTGCACGGCGACTTCGCCGGCGCGGAGCGCGCGCTCGCCGAGGCTGCCGAGCTCGCGCGGCGCGCGCGCAGCGCGGTCGCGGCGGGGGCGCTCGGCGCCGCGTGGTTCGGCCTGCGGCTCGCGCAGGGACGGCTCGCGGAGGTCGAGGCGCTCGCGCGCGCGGCGCTCGCGGGGATCGCCGACGAACGGCGCGCGTTCGCGTGGCGCTGCGGGCTGGCCTTCGTGCTCGCCGAGCTCGGCCGCAGCGCGGAGGCCAGGGCCCTCCTCGACGAGCTCGCGCGCGGCAGCTTCGCTGACCTGCCGCGCGATACCGACCACCGGATCGCGCTCGGGCTGCTCGCGCGCGTCTGCCATCGCCTGGGCGACGCGACTCGCGCGGCGGCGGTCCGCGAGCTCCTGCTCCCCCTGGCCGACCGGCGCGCGGTGACCGCATTCGGGCTCTACTGCGCGGGATCTCTCGAGGGGCCGCTCGGACTCGCCGAGGCGACGCTCGGCGATCTCGACCACGCCGTCTCGCATCTCGAGCGCGCGCTCGAGAGCAACCGAGCCCTCGGCTCCGGGCCGCTCGCTCACGACGCCGCGGTCGATCTCGCCGAGGTGCTGCTCGAGCGCAAAGCGCCTGGCGACGTGGAGCGCGCCCGCGCGCTCGCGGAGCAGGCGGCGGCCGCAGCAAGCCGGCTCGGCGCCGCGCGCACGCTCGAGCGCGCGCGCGCGCTGCTGGCGCCGGCGACCTCGGCCGCCAGAACGTCCGCGCCGATGCCCACGCAGGAGGGCGTGCTGCGGAGTGAGGGCGAGTACTGGATGCTCGACTTCGACGGTCGCGAGCTACGCCTGCGCGATCTGGTCGGCGTGCGCTACCTCGCGCGACTGCTGGCCGAGCCCGGCCGCGAGCTGCTCGCGCTCGACTTAGCGCAAGCCACGGCCGGGGCTCCGCTGCGCGGCGGCGCCGACGACACCGGCGCGCTGGTCGACGCCCGCGCCCGCCGCGCCTACGAGGAGCGCCTGGCGCGCCTGCGCGACGAGCTCGACGACGCCGAGAAGGTCGCCGACCCGGCGCGAGCCGAGAGCGCGCGCGCCGAGCTGGACGCGCTCGGCGAGCAGCTCGCCGCGGCATTCGGGCTGCGCGGCCGCGCTCGGCGCGCGGGAGGTGACTCGGAGCGCGCGCGCCTGGCCGTGACGCAGCGGATCAAGGGCGTGATCGCGAAGCTCGAGCGCCTGCACCCGGCGCTCGCGCGACATCTGTCGCTCCACGTGCGCACCGGACACTACTGCGTGTACCGCCCCGACCCCGACCGACCGCTGCGCTGGCGCGTCTCCGACGCTGCCGCGACAGGCGGGGCCTAGGCGGCCGGAAAGCGACCCGACTCCACGTCGCGCATGAAGCCGAGCAGCCCTTCGAAGTACGCCTCCTGGTCGTCCCACAGCGAGAGGTGGCTGCCGTTCTCGCACACCTGCACCCGGGCGTGCGGGATGAGCTCTCCCATCCTCCGGATGTCGTCGACGCTCATCTCGTCGTAGCGGCCGACGGACAGGAAGGTCGGCACGCCGATCTTCGCGAGGTCTTTCCAGCGATCCCAGTCCTTGAAGTTGCCGGTGACCACGAACTCGTTCGGCCCCTGCATGGTGTTGTAGACGGGCGTGGCGAGGTGCTTGAAGGTCCTGGCTACCGGATCAGGCCACGGGTCGAGGCGGCAGATGTGCTTGGAGTAGACGCGCTTGGTCATCACCTCCTGGTACTCCGGCGCGTCGTAGTCCCCCTTCGACTCGTACTTGTCGAGCAGCGCGATCACGTCGGGGGGAAGCTCGAGTCGCAGCTTCCGGGTGTAAGCGACGTAAGAGGCGATGCTCGCGGTCATGTTCGAGATCACGAGGCCCTTCAGGCGCTCTGGGTGCGCCAGCGCGTACTCGAGCGCGAGCATGCCGCCCCAGGACTGTCCGTAGAGATAGAAGCGGTCGAGGCCGAGTGCGGCCCTCACTTCCTCGACCTCGTCGCGGAAGCGCTCGACGGTCCAGAGACTCTTGTCGTCGGGCTGATCCGAGTAGTAGGAGCCGAGCTGGTCGTAGTACCAGAACTGGATGCCGGCGGGAGGCAGGAAGTCCTCGAAGCACTCGAAGTACTCGTGCGTGCATCCGGGACCACCGTGGAGCGTGAGCATGCGGATCGGCCCGGCTCCCACGCGCTTCGTCCACACCTTGTAGCGGCCGCCGACCACGGGGACGAGGCGAATGCCCGCGGTCTTGAGCTCACCGACGACGCGCGTCGCGGCCGCCGACCGGGCGGGATGGATCCCCGCCACGGCACCGAGTGCCGCGCACGCCCCTGCGCGCAGGAGAGTCCTTCGATCGAGCTGCATCGGCACCCTCCTTCGGGTCTCAACCCTTGATCACCGCGAGCGGCACCAGGCGCGCGACGACGCGGGCGATACCGGCGCCCTCCACGCTGTCTACCACGTCGGCGACGTCCTTGTAGGCTTCGGGCATCTCCTCGGCGACGGACGCGCGGTTCTCGCTCTTGACCAGCACGCCCCGCTCGAGCAGCTCGCGCTCGATCTTCCGGCCGCGCGCCGCCTGCTTTGCCTTGGTGCGCGACAGCACGCGCCCCGCGCCGTGACAGCTCGAGGCGAACGTCTCGGCCGCGCCCGCCGCCGACCCGCACAGCACGAACGAGTAGCGGCCCATGTCTCC
>CAYVQJ010000067.1:0-8512 GCA_964454165.1 uncultured Myxococcales bacterium
AGCACGAGATCGGCGTGCGGAGACGGCTTCGGCGTGCGCTGCGTGCCGAGCACGCGCATGCCGAGCGCGCGTGCCCGCTCGGCGACGGCGGCGCCGATCGAGCCGAAGCCCAGGATGCCGAGCGTGCGCCCCGCCAGCAGCGTCATCCCGTACGGCTTCCAGATGTGTGCGCGCTGCTGCTCGAGTGCCTGCGGGATGCGCTTGGCGAGTGCGAGCAGCATCGCGAGCGCGAACTCCGCCATCTGCGGCCCGTGGATCCCGCGCGCGTTCGCGATCCGCACCTGCGGGGGCAGGTCGGGCGCCGGCAGCAGCCCGTCGACTCCCGCACCCATGCTCTGGAGCAGGCGCAGCCGCTGCGCCCCCGCCCACACGCCGCGCGGCGGACGGAACGCGAGCAGCGCCTCGACCTCTGGCAGTCCCGCGCGCAGCTCCTCCTCGCGCGACCAGAGCACGATCTCGCGATCCGGAAACGCCGGCCGCAGCCGCGCCGCGAGCGCCTCGCCCAGCTCGCGCGACGTTCCGTGATAGACGTGAATGCGCGGGATTCTGCCGACCGACATCGTCGCTCTAGCGTGACAGAACTCTCCGGGGATCGCTGCGGACGACGCCTCGGAACAGGTAGAAGCGCGCCACTCCCGGGTGCTTACCGGGCGCCTCGAGCGCCGACAGCGGCACGAGGGGCTCGAACAGCTCGTGTGCGCGCGCGAGCCACGCGTCCCAGCCCTGCCGCTTCGACTGGTCGCGGTCGAAGACGACGATGGCCGTCTCGCCGCCGCGCGCGCGAAGGCCGGCTTCGTCGCGACCCCAGAGCGCAAACTGCCCGGCGCGGCCGAGGGCCTGGTGCTTGGGGTGATCGAGCACGTAGACGGTCACCTGGCCTCCAAGCCGCATCTCGAGGTTGCCGCCCAGCGGATAGCTGTCGGCCACGAGGAGCGTGGGGCCCGCTTGCGTCTCCTGGAGCGTGGCTATGGCGTCGCGAGACGCGGCGGCCGCCGTGCTCCAGCCCGAGAACGAACGCCGGAGCGGCTCGAACCCGAACAGGTTCGTGCGGCTCTCGACCAGGACGAATGTGAGGCCGAGGAGTCCGAGGGCCGGGACGAGTGCTATGACGGCTCTTCTGCTCCGCGTCGGCCGCCGCGCCACGAACTCGCGAAGCAGCGCGGGCAGGAACACCACGAGCGGCAGATAGCCAGGCGCCGGCCAGTGGGCGGCGGCGTGTTGGGTGTCGGCGACGGGGCTCGCGAGCAGGAAGATCCCGAGGTGCGTGAGCGAAAACACCGCGAGCAGTCCGGCGCGGTCGTCGCCGGAGGACGCGCGCCGCAGCATTCGAGCCAGCACCCCGAGCAACGCCACGTAGAGCAGCGGCGTCACCAGGGCCGCCTGTAGCGGCAGGTGCTCCGCGAACGCCGCGACGCTGAAGCCGCCCGCATGTCGCCCGATCGCCTGGTACTCGAGCGGCGCGAACCCGAGTCGAAGATTGAACAGCAGAATTGGAAGCAGGCCGGGAAGCAGCGCCAGGAGCGCGATCCAGACTCCCTTCTGTGTCCACTGCCTCCGACCTCCGGGCGTGAGGATCAAGTAAAGGAAGAAGGACACAGGCACCAGGATCGCGCGGTAGTGAGTGGCCAGCCCGAGGCCCGCGGCCGCTCCCGCGAGCAGCCAGGCGCCCGTGCTCCCGGTTCGCGTCGCGCGCTCGAAGCCCACGAGTGCGAGCGCGGACCAGAACAGGAGCGGCACGTCCGGAATCGCGACGACCCCGCCGTGAGCGAGCACCGGGATCACCAGAGACGCGGCGGCCGCCAGACACGCGTCGCGCCGGCCAACCAGCGGGCGCGCGAGCAGGTAGATCACTCCCGGAAGCAGGGCGCCCAGGACGAGGAAGAGCGCGCGCACACCGAGCGGCGACGGCCCCACCAGCTCGGCACCGCCGCGCACGAGAAGCGCCGTCATGAACGGGTGGTCGACGTAGGCCACGTCGAGCCGCTGCGCGCACATCCAGTAGAACGCCTCGTCGCCGAACAGATCGAGGTGGGTCGCGACCAGGATCCGGGCCACGAGCACGAGCAAGGACAACAGAAGGAGAGCGGGAATCACCGCCGCGGCGACTCCCTGCGCTCGAAGATCGCGAACCTTGCGAGCCGTGCGCGATGCAGCATGAACTGGCCCAGCACCGCCAGGGTGGACGCGCCGTACCTGAGGCTGCGCGCGAGGCCGATCGACGAGGCCTCTGGGAAGTAGCGCGCCGCCACGGGGACGTCGCCGATGCGGAAGCCGAAACGCACGAGCTGCGCGATGACCTGGGAGTCGAACGCGAAGTCGTCGGAGTCTCGCTCGAACGGGATCGTGGCCAGCACCTCGCGTGTGTATGCCCGGAGCCCGGTGTGCGCGTCCGCCAGGTTCTGACCGAGCACGACGTTCTCCGAGAAGGTGAGGGCGCGATTCGCCAGGTACTTCCACCAGGGCATGCCACCTTCGAGCGCCTCGCGCCGCGTGCGGATGCGCGAGCCGAGCACCGCGTCGCAGATGCCGAGGCGCAGGAACGAGATCATCGCGGGGATCACGCGCGCATCGTACTGGTAGTCCGGGTGCAGCATGATCACGATGTCGGCGCCGCGCTCGAGCGCAGCCCGGTAGCAGGTCTTCTGGTTGGCTCCGTACCCCCGGTTCCGCTCGTGGCGCAGCGTGGTGATCCCGAGCCGCCGCGCGATCTCCACAGTGCGGTCGCGCGACCCGTCATCCACCAGGATCACGTCCGCCACGTGCGTCTCGGGGATCTCGCGGAAGGTCCGCTCGAGCGTCGCCTCGGCGTTATACGCCGGCATCACGACGATCACCTTCTCGAGGGACCGTGTGCCGACCTCGACGCGGCTCGGCAGGCCCGCTCGGGCTATGGAACTCGAACTCGTCATGCGGCGATCGGCAGCATCGCCCACGCGAACCGCAACGTCGAGAACGCCCGCAAGATGAGACGGCTCTCATGCTCTGGCAGCCCGCCGGGGCGTCATTACAGCCTCGACGACCCGTGGCGACAGGGTGCGTTGGCGCGGCGCGCATGCATAATGCGCGCGTGCACGTCCTGTTCGTCGAGGTCGATACCGAGCGCGAGTGGGCGGTCGCCTCTCTCGGGCCGGCGTTCATCGCCGCATACCTGCGGGCGCACGGCCACCGGGTGAGCTTCCAGCGCGCGCGCCTCGGCACCCCGGCCGAGGTCGTCGCCGCGCGCATCGACGAGCAGGGTGCGGACCTGGTCGGCCTCTCGCTCACCACGCGCCAGTGGCAGCGCGCTCGCGGGATCGCGCGGGAGCTGCGCAGCCGCAGCGAGATTCCCGTGGTCGCCGGCGGCCTGCACCCGACCTTCTCGGCTTGCGAGGTGCTGGCCGAGCCGGGCTTCGACTTCGCGTGCCTCGGCGAGGGCGAGCAGCCGACGCTCGATCTCGTCGAGGCGCTCGCCGCTGGCGCGCCCACCGAGGGGATCGCCAACGTCTGGACGCGCGGAGGGCGCCGTCCTTCGCTACGGCCGCCCTTCACGCCGGTCGACGCGCTTCCGTTCGCCGCCCGCGACCTGCTCGACGAGCATCCCGGCGTGGTCCACGTTTCGACGCAGCGCGGCTGCCCCTTCCCATGCACGTACTGCGGCGCGCGCATGTACAACCAGCTCTACGAGGGCACGGGGGAGTACGGCCGCCGGCGCTCGCATCGCAACGTGCTCGACGAGCTCTCGGGCCTGCGCGCCCAGGACCGGCTCGCCTACGTGATCTTCCTCGACGACACCTTCACCATTCACCATCCGTGGGTGAAGGAGTTCTGCCGCCTCTACACCGACGAGGTCGGCGCGCCCTTCTGCCTGCATGCGCGGGTCGAGACCGTCAACGCGGAGCTGCTGGCGTTGCTCGCGCGCGCCGGCTGCCGGCAGATCACCTACGGCGTCGAGAGCGGGAGCGAGCGCGTGCGGCGGCAGGTGATGCGTCGCCCCGTCACGAACCAACGCTTCCGCGACGTGTTCCGCTGGACGCGCGAGGCGGGGATCGCGGTGACTGCCAACTACATGCTCGGCGTTCCGGGCGAGACACGCGACGATTTGCGCCGCACGCTCGAGCTCGCCGAGGAGCTTGCCGTGCTCGACTTCGGCTACTTCGTCTTCTACCCCTACCCGGGTACGCAGCTGTTCGAGCTGTGCCGCGAGCGGGGGTATCTGCCCGCCGACTACCTGGAGCGGGAGGCGAACCACCGCGAGTCGATCCTGGAGCTGCCGGATCTGACGCGCGACGACATCGCCGAGTTCTACGCTCGCTTCACGGCGCTGCACCGCCACCTGACCCTGGCGCGGGTCGCGGCGCCGGGCTCCGCGGCGGACGCCGTCGGGCACGTCGCGGAGCTCGCGCGCACCGGCTGAGCCGCGGACTCGTGCGCGCGCTTCGACGCCGGGAGCTGGAGGAACGGGGCTTCCTGCGGCTCGGCAGCGTGCTCACCCCTGCGGATCTCGCGCGCTTGCACGCCGCGATCGCCCCCCTCGAGGCCAGCCAGGCGTCTCCCAACCCGTACGGCACCATCGTCCCCGAGCTCTCGCGGCGCGTGCAGGCGTGCGACGCGATCGTGCGCCGCGGCGCGCTGGCGAACCTCGCCTGTGAGCTGCTCGCCGAGAGCGAGGTGCTGCTCTTCCAGGATCTGCTGGTCTCGAAGACGCCCGGGACTACGCGCGAGGTGAGGTGGCACCAGGACTACTCCTATTGGCCGCTGGATGAACCCGCCGGCGTCACCTTCTGGATCGCGCTCGACGCGGCCGACGCCGCCAACGGCTGCCTCCGCTACATCCCGGGGACGCACCGGCACGGCGAGCGGCGCGCGGCGGACTTCGTCGAGGGTGCGCACCAGCCGCGGTCCATGGAGCTGCAAGCGCTCGACGCCGAGGCTCGCGCGCGCGAGGCGGTCGACGTCGCGGCCGGCGCTGGCGAGCTGCTCGCGCATCACCCACTCGTCTGGCACATGTCGGGCCCGAACCTCTCGGAGCGCCCGCGGCGCGCCTGGACAATGACCTGGGTCCTGCCGCGCGTCCGCTGGGCGCCGGCGCACGCGCCACACCCCTACCTCTACACGCTGGCGCCGAGCCCCGGAGCGCCGCTCGCGGACGGGGCGTTCCCGCGCTTCCTCGCTCCCCCGCGCCGCGACTAGGACTCTCCCGCGGTCGTCGCGCCGCGGGCGCGCGCGGTGATCAGGTGGCAGCGGTAGAGCATCGTCGCCCGCTCGTGCACGTACACGCGCCAGGGCACGTCGTCGACCTCGGCGATCAGGTCGAGGCGGATGCCGAGCTCGGGCGGCGAGTCCTTCCCCAGCAGCCGGCGCATCTCGGCGACGCTGCTACCGCGGTGCTCCGTGCGCTGCGAGTGGCCGCCGAGCCAGCCCTCCACCGGTGTCGCGTTCGCCGACCAGTCGTACGGCGTCGCCAGCACGGCCGGGGCGTCGCCACGGAGCACGCGCCCGAGCTCGATCAGGTGCGCCGCTGGGGACGCGGTGGAGTCGACCAGGTTCAGGCTGAGGGCGCCGTCGAAGCCGCCGTCGGCGAAGGGCAGGGCGGTCGCGTCGCACGCCCAGAAATCGACGCGCTCGCGCGCCGGGAGCGAAACGGCGAACTCGCGACGGTCGTACACCATTCCCACGCGACGCAGCGGGTGCGAGACCCGCTGCGTGCGCGCGATCCGCGCCGCCGCGCGCAGCATCGCGAAGCCGAGGTCGATGCCGAGCACGAGCTCCGCGCTGCGGGCGAGCTCGAACGTGGAGCGGCCCAGCGAGCAGCCGAGATCGATCCAGACCCCTGCCGGAGGGGTCTCCAGGCTCCCGAGCGCGCGCTCGACGAGCGGCAGCACGCCGTCTCCGGGCGGCAGCGGCTCGGCCGGGTCGAGGTCGCTCCAGTGATCGTGCGCGTACGAGCTCAGGTGGTAGCGCACGCGGTCGAAGTCCGAGCCCGAGCCGGCGCAGTCGCCGAGCAGGCTCTCGATGAAGCCGGACAGGTCCTCGCGCGCGCGGATCTCGGCGAGCTGCTGCGTCACGTAGCCGCGGATGTCCGCGACGATGATCGGAATGCCGTCGATGATCGGGTGCTCGCGCTGGCACTCGCGTGCCGGGCAGATCAGCGCGCCCTCGAGCACTTCGTGCTCGTTCTCGCGCACGGCGCGGCCGAGCGCGAGCGGCGCCGGCTCGCGCCCCGCGGCGCGGCACGCCGGACAGACGGGCCGGATCCGCGTGAAGTGTGCGCGCCGCAGGGCTCAGCCGATCATGACCGTCGTGGAACAGGGCGGCATGATCTTGCCAATCGGCGCGGGGATCGGCGCGACGCACCCGGCGTGCGCCGTCATGTCGTTCATGCGCGCGGCCGGCATGCCGCAGTGCATGACCTTGAACGAGCCCATGGCGATGACTCCCGGACCGTTGGGGACGCAGCTCGGGAGCATGCAGATCGTCGACATGCTCCCCACGACCGCCGCCTGCAGCCCGTCGATCATCACCGTCGGCGCGCATGCCATGACGATCGTGAGTGGAAGCCCGGGGTGAGGAACGGGCGTCGGCACCGGCGCCGCGGGATGGATCGGCGCGTGGCAGTGAGGCGAGTCCTGCCTGATCTTGTCGGTCATCCGCGCTGCAGCCGGCACGTGTCTGGTCTCCGCTAGTTCAGGTAGATCATCTTCCCGCGGACCCGCACGTCCTCGGTGGAATCGACGTTGAGCTCGCGCTCGGAGCGCAGCTCGAGCGTGCCCCGGCTGGCGACGCGCACCGCCTCGCTCGCGGTCACCGAGAACGTCTTGCACTCGAGCTCGATCGAGTCGGCCGCCCGGAGCGCGAGGCGAACGCCGTCGAGCTGCAGCAGCGGTCCCTGCTCGGTCATTCGGATGCGCAGCTCGAGCGCCCCGCCCGCTGCGCGGATCTCGATGCACTCGTCGTGACCGTCGCGGCCGACTGCGAGCGTGCGACCGCGGGAGAGCTCGAGGCGGCGCTGCCGCGTGCGGCGCGTTGCGGGCGCGAGCGCGACGACGGCGCGGTTCTTCTTACTGGGCATCGGGTTCCTCCCGGAGGCGCTCCCGGGTAGCGGAGCGGCTAACGGCGACCGCCGGATCGTACCACGGCAAGGAGCGTCGCCTGGCGCTCAGGAAAGGTCGATGGGCGGATGCGCTGGGTCTGCGAGCACCAGCGCGAGATCGTTCAGGTGCACTCGGCGCTCCCAGAGCACGACCTCGCGGTGCGCGGCCGGGCCGAGGCGGACGTGCGACTCGGCGCCGGCCAGCGCCTCACGAAAGAGCTCGGAGACGTGCTCGCGCAGCGCTTCTGCGCTGGCGAAGCGCGGGCGGATCGCCTCGGCGAGCGCGGCGCCGAGGCCGGCCTCCCCGAGCCGCGCGTCGGTGTGCGCGGCGGGCGAACCCGGCTGGCCGCACGCGAAGATCACCTTGCGAAAGAAGTCCCAGACGCGCGGGACCGCGAGCATGCCGTCCCAGTCCAGACCGAACAGCTCGCACACCGTGCGGTAGCTGGTGGCCACGCTGCGGCGTTGCGCGTCGCTGCGGGTCGCTTCGTAGGCGATCGCGGCATCGACGGCGCGCAGCGCATAGGCGAGGAAGACCTCGCTCCAGTCGGTCTCGACGGCGAAGAGAGCCTCGAGGCGGTCGGCCTCGTACTCGATCTCGGTGGCGCTCTTGCTGCGTTCGAGCGCGCCGCGCAGCGCGGCGTAGTGCCGCTCGGCGTGTGGCTGCGACAGGCCCACGCAGTGGTCGAGCGCGTCCCCGGCGAGCCGCATGCGCTGAGCACGGGCGATCCGCGTGAAGAGATCCTCCTCGGCGAGCCGGCAGAAGAAGCTCGGCGCGTCCTGCGTCGCGGCCTCGATGGCGAAGATCCGCTCGCAGCAGCGCCGCGTCTCGCGAAGCGTCGGATCCCGCGGGTCGAGCGCGGCGTACAGCGCGTGGAATCCGGCCGCGGCGTCGCGCGCGGTTGGAATCGCCGCTGCGAGCGGCGAGGCAAGACCTGCCGCCGCTTCGGGATCGCCCGCGAGTGACGGGGCGGCGGCGGCGCCAGCGTCCGGCACACCCGGCGTCGCGGCGTCGTCCGCCGCCCCGACCGCGTTCGCCTCGGGCCCGAGCGCAGCCTCGAGCCAGCCGCCGAGCGTGGCCTGGCGCGCGGAGTCGAACGGGATGCGCCGCCGATAGGGCGGGTGCGCGCAGATACGCTCCCAGCAGGCGTCGGGGTCCTGCTCGCGGAGCGAGCGCCAGAGCGTGCGCACCACTTCGCCCCGACCCGCGCGTGCTCCCTCGTCCAGCTCTGTCGCCCAGCCGAGCAGCGCGATCAGCAAAGCCGGGAGCACGCGCACGCTGGCGTCGGCGGCGAGCTCGAGCCTCGAGGCGCTCGGCTGCGCGGCGGCGACGCTCGCCGCGAAGCTCGACACCCCGCTCGCACCCGCCGCGGCCTGATAGCTGATCTCGGCGGCCCGCGCCTTGCGATCGTCGCCGAGCGAGCGATGAAGCCGCACCCGGTT
>CAYVQJ010000068.1:0-27989 GCA_964454165.1 uncultured Myxococcales bacterium
CGCGCTCGGGGTCGGCGGCGCCACAGAGCCAGTGCAGCCAGGGCCGCCCGAGCGCGCCCGCGATGCGGAACGCCACACGCAGGTCCCAAACGAGGGAGTCACCCGCAGGCCGGAAACGAGCGGACTCGAGAGGCCCGACTACGCGCTCCGGAACACCCGCGCGCAGCCGCACCGTCGGCTTGAAGCGCCCGTGCGCGGTGCACTGCTCGAGGGCGATGAGGTCGTTGATCGGCGTGACCAGCACGAACACGTCGGTTGGCTGCCAGGCGCGCTGCTCGAGTCGGTAGGCCTCGACGTACTGCTCGGGCGACCAGCCAGGGGCGCTCGCGTTGCGCAGTCCCAGCCCGACGGCGTCGGACCCGAGGAAGGCATCGATGGTCTCGTCGTCGTGCGCGCCCATCCCGAAGACCATCGAGTCGCCAATGATGAGCAGCCTACGAGCGAGGGCCCGATCCGCGGCAGGCGCTTGCGCGACGAGCCGATAACCGTCAGGGCCGGTGAGGAATCGGCCGCTCCAGCCGCGCCTCGAGTGGCGAATCACTGCACTGCGGTTCGCGGTCCAGCCGAGCACCGGATGAAATGCGAAGAACCCCTGCTCGACATCGGGGAACCCGGAGTAGAAGCGCTGGAGAGCAACGCGAACGCTGCGCGCCTCCGAACTCTCGGTGAGTCGCAGTGCGACTTCCGCGACCGAGATCACGAGCGATGCCGCGAGCACGCACGCCGCCAGTGCGACCACGAACTTTCCGAGCGCGCCACCCCAGATGCCGGGGAGAATAGGGGGAGTCCGGGGCACGTCAGCGTCCCTCAGTGCATGGAGAGCGCGTAGCCGGGCTCCCGACACCTGTCTGCAGAATCGCCGCGCGTGGGCTGCGTCGCGCCCGGTGCACCTGCGTCGGCCCGACGGGAGACGTTGCGTGCCGGGGGATCAGCTACGCCTCGGGCGTTCCCGCTGAATCGGCGAGGATGACCACTCGCTCCTGCGTGACCTCGGCGAAGCCGCCGCCGATCGAGACGCCGCGCCGCTGACCGTGCTCCAGCCACACTACGCGCCCTTCCGCGAGGGGCGCGAGCAGCGGCTCGTGTCCCGGCAGCACGCCGAACTCGCCCTCGGTGCCGGGGCAGAGCACGGAGTCGACCTCCGCGTCCACGACCGGTCGCTGCGGGGTGAGGAGCGAGAGGCGCAGCGGCATCAGGCCGCCTCTTTGAGGAGCCGCTCGCCCGCCTCGCGGGCGTCCTCGATGGTGCCGACCATGAAGAACGCCTGCTCCGGCAGGTCGTCGTGCTTGCCGTCGAGGATCTCCTTGAAGCTGCGCACGGTGTCCGCGACGCGCACGTACTTGCCGGGCACGCCGGTGAACTGCTCGGCCACGAAGTTCGGCTGGCCGAGAAAGCGCGTGATCTTGCGCGCGCGCGACACGATGAGCTTCTGCTCCTCGGAGAGCTCGTCCATGCCGAGGATCGCGATGATGTCCTGCAGCTCCTTGTAGGTCTGAAGCACCTGCTGCACGCCGCGCGCGACGCGGTAGTGCTCCTCGCCGACGATGGTCGGGTCGAGGATGCGGCTGGTCGAGTCCAGCGGATCGACGGCGGGGTAGATCCCGAGCGCGGCGACCTGGCGCGACAGATTGATGTTGGCGTCCAGGTGGGCGAACGTCGTCGCCGGCGCCGGATCGGTGTAGTCGTCCGCGGGCACGTAGATCGCCTGCACCGCCGTGATCGACCCCTTGCTGGTCGAGGTGATGCGCTCCTGCAGCTCGCCCATGTCGGTGGCGAGCGTGGGCTGGTAGCCGACCGCGCTCGGGATGCGGCCGAGCAGCGCCGACACCTCGGAGCCCGCCTGCGTGAAGCGAAAGATGTTGTCGATGAACAAGAGCACGTCGCGCCCGTCGACGTCGCGGAAGTACTCCGCGACCGAGAGGGCCGTCAGGCCGACGCGTGCGCGCGCTCCGGGCGGCTCGTTCATCTGACCGTACACCAGCGCGGTCTGCTTGATGACGCCGGACTCCTTGAACTCGAGCCAGAGGTCGTTGCCCTCGCGCGTGCGCTCACCCACTCCCGCGAACACCGCGACGCCCGAGTGCTCCTTGGCGATGTTGTGGATCAGCTCCTGCATCAGCACGGTCTTGCCGACGCCGGCGCCCCCGAACAGACCGATCTTGCCGCCGAGCGGGAAGGGGGCGAGCAGGTCCATGACCTTGAGACCGGTCTCGAACAGCCGGATCTCGGTGGATTGGTCGACGAGCAGCGGCGCGCGGCGGTGGATCGGCGACGTCGTAGTCGCGTCGATCGGACCGCCCTCGTCGACCGGCCGGCCGACCACGTTCATGATGCGCCCGAGCACCGCCGGGCCGACGGGGACGCTGATCCCCGCGCCCGTGTTGCGCACCGGCGCGCCGCGCACCAGGCCGTCGGTCGAGTCCATCGCGATCGTGCGCACCGTGTTCTCGCCGAGGTGCTGCGCGACCTCGAGCACCAGGTTCTCGGGCTGGTCGTCGATGGCCGCGTTCGTGACGGTGAGTGCCGTATAGATCTCGGGCAGCTCGCCGGGCGCGAACTCCACGTCCACCACGGGCCCCGTCACCTGCAGGATCTTGCCGTCGCTCATCGCGCGTTCCTCTCTCTCAGGTCGCTTCGGCAGCGCTGACGATCTCGACGAGCTCGGCGGTGATCGCCGCCTGGCGCGCCTTGTTGTAATCGAGCGTGAGCCGCCGGATCAGATCGTTGGTGTTGTTGGTGGCGTTGTCCATCGCCGTCATGCGCGCGCCATGCTCGCCCGCCTGGTTCTCGAGCAGCGCGCGGAACACGGCGAACTCGATGGCCCGCGGCACCAGGCGCTCGAGGAAGACTTCGGGCGAAGGCTCGATCTCGTAGCGCAGCGCAGCGGCGGCGGGATCGGGGCGCACGGGCAAGAGCTGCTCGTCGCCGGGGCGCTGCGTGAGCGCCGAGACGAACACGCTGTACACGAGCACGGTCTCGTCCGCGGCGCCGCTCGCGTAGCGCCCCGCCAGAAACTCCGCGACCTCGCGGCCCACTTCGGGTGTCACGCTGCGCATGCCGGTCCAGACGCGCGCTGTCTCACCGACCGGGTGGCGCCGGAAGTGCTCGGCGCCCTTGCGCCCGACCGCGATGATCGACACCGATTCCAGCGCGGGCCTGCGGCGCGCCACCAGCACCGCTGCGTGCTTGATCACGTTGGCGTTGAAGGCGCCGCACAGGCCGCGATCGCTGGTCAATACGACGACGTCGAGGCGCCGCACGCGTTCGCGCGCCACGAGCAACGCTTGTGCATCGGGGTCGGCGCCGGCGGCAACCGCGGCGAGCAAGCCGCGCATGCGCTCCGCGTACGGACGCGCCGCCTGCACCGCGAGCGAGGCGCGCGCGAGCTTGACCATCGAGACCGTCCTCATCGCCCGCGTGGTCTTCTGCATGTTGCGCACCGAGCCGATGCGGTGGCGCAGCTCGCGGAGCTTGCCTGCCATCGCTCAGGCTCTCTTGCTGGGCTCGAAGGTCTTGGCGAAGGCGTCGAGTGCTTTGTCGAGCTGCGGACGCAGCGAGTCCGAGATCTGCCGGGTGTTCTTGAGCTCCTCGAGGAGCTGCGGGTGGCGCGCGCGCACGAACGCCAAGAGCTCGTCCGCGTAACGCGGCACGTCGCCCGCAGGGATGCTCCGGACCCACGACGCCTTCCCCGGCTGTGGCGTCGCCGCGTAGATCTGCAGCACCTGCTCCTCGATGGGGAGCGGGTGGTTTTGCGGCTGGCGCAGCGTCATGGTCAAGCGCTCGCCGTTGGCGAGCTGCTCCTGGGTAGCGCGATCGAGGTCGCTGCCGAACTGGGCGAACGCCTGCACGTCGCGGTACTGCGCGAGCTGACCGCGCAGCCCGCCGGCGACCTGCCGCATCGCACGCACCTGCGCGTTGCCGCCGACGCGCGACACCGACGTGCCCACGTTCACCGCCGGGCGCTGGCCGGCGTTGAACAGATCGCTCTCGAGGAAGATCTGCCCGTCGGTGATCGAGATGACGTTCGTCGGGATGTAGCCCGAGATGTCTCCCGCCTGCGTCTCGATGATCGGGAGCGCGGTCAAGCTGCCGCCACCCTCGGCGTCGCTCATCTTGGCCGCGCGCTCGAGCAGGCGCGAGTGCAGGTAGAACACATCGCCGGGGAAGGCCTCGCGCCCCGGCGGTCGCCGCAGCAGCAGAGCCAGCTGGCGGTACGCGGCGGCCTGTTTCGAGAGGTCGTCGTAGATGATCACGGCGTGCTTGCCGTTGTCGCGGAACCACTCGCCCATGGCGCAGCCGGAGTAGGGCGACAGGAACTGGAGCGGCGCGGGATCGGAGGCGCAGGCCGCGACGACGATCGTGTAGTCCATCGCGCCGTGATCGCGCAGCCGCGAGATCACCTGCGCCACCGTCGACTGCTTCTGACCGATCGCGACGTAGACGCAGAAGACGTCGGTGCTCTTCTGGTTCATGATCGTGTCGATGGCGATCGCGGTCTTGCCGGTCTGCCGATCGCCGATGATCAGCTCGCGCTGGCCGCGCCCGATCGGCGTCATCGAGTCGATCGCCTTGATGCCGGTCTGCAGCGGCTCCTTCACCGGCTGGCGGCGGACGATGCCCGGAGCCTTCACCTCGACGCGCCGGAATTCCTTGGCCTCGATCGGCCCCTTGCCGTCGATCGGCGCGCCGAGCGCGTCGACCACGCGCCCGACCAACGCCTCGCCGACGGGCACCTGGAGGATCTCGCCCGTACGCCGAACGGTGTCACCCTCGCGGATGTGCACGTCCTCGCCCATCACGGCGATCCCGACGTTGTCCTCCTCGAGGTTCAGCACCAGTCCGCGCACGTGGTTCGAGAACTCGACCAGCTCGCCGGCCATCACCTTCTCCAGGCCGTACACACGCGCGATGCCGTCGCCGACCGAGAGCACGGTGCCGGTCTCGGCAACGTCGATCTCGCGCTCGTAGTCGCGGATCTGCCGGCGGATGATGTCGCTGATCTCGGCGGCCTTGAGCTTCATGCGGACCCCTTTCGAAGGCTCTCGCCCAGAGTTGCGATCTGGCTCCGGAGACTCCCGTCGAGCAGCAGGTCCCCGACGCGCGCGACGACGCCCGCCACCAGACTCGGATCGACGCGCGTGCGAAGCGCTACGCGCGAACCCACGCGCCGCGACAGCGCCTGCTGCAGAGCCTCGGCTTCGGCGGCCGAGAGCTCGCGGGCGGAGGTCACCTCGGCCTCGATCCTGCCCTGCGCGCGCTCGACCAGCTCGCGCAGCGCCTCGCACACCGTCGGCAGGTACTGCGCGCGATTCTCGGCGACCAGGATGCGCAGGAACGCGCGCAGCTCCGCGCGCAGCTCGAGGCTCGCCGCGAGGTCGCCCATCACCGCCTGGCGCTGCGGGCGCGGGTGAATCGGCGTGAGCAGCACCCTGCGCAGCTCGGCGCTCTCGGTGATCGCGCTCGCGAGCCGCTCGAGCTCGTCGAGCAAGGCCGCGGCGGCGGCGGTGTCCCCGAGCCCGAACAGGGCCCGCGCGTAGCGGCGACCGATCGCGTCGCCGCGCTTCACGAGCCGTCGGCCACGCGGGCCACGTACTCGCGGACCAGCCGTTCGTCGTCGTCGCGCCGCAGATTGTCTCGCACCAGCCCGGCGGCGATGTCGAGCGCCAGCGCAGCCGCTTCCTCGCGCAGCTCCTGCCGCGCGCGCTCGAGCTCCTGCTCGGCCACGCGCCGCGCTTCGTCGCGGATGCGCTGGGCTGCGGCCTGTGCGCGCGCCAGCGTGCGCTCGCGCTCGGTCTCCGCCGCCTCGCTGGCGGAGCGTTCCAGCGCCGCGGTCTCCTCGTCCGCGCGCGCGAGCCGCGCCTGGAGGGCGTGAAGCTCTGCGCGCGCGCTGCGCAGCGCGGCCTCCGCCTCTTCGATGCCGCGCGCGATCCCCTGCCGGCGCTGTGCCAGGAACTCGCGCAGCGGGCGCCGCGCGAACCGCACCAGCACTGCGGCAAGGATCGCCGTGTTCAGGATCTGGAAGCCGAGCATGGCCCAGCTCGGACCCTGCTCCGCGTGCTCCGCAGCGAGTGCCTGGCCGGCGACGAGGGCGAACGCGAGAGCCAGCGCCGCGGCCGTCACAGCGGCCTGCCGAGCAGCTTCGCGGCGGCTTCGCGCGCCAGCGCGTGCGCGTCACTTCGAAGTGTCGCCCGCGCCGCTTCGAGCTCCGCGGCGACCCCGTCGCGCACGCGGTCGAGCTCAGCGCGCGCGTCCTTGCGCGCGCTCTCGAGCACGCGGCGCTCGTCGTCCTGCGCGGTGGCAGCGAGAGCCGCGCGCCGGACCTGCGCGCGCTCACGCGCCGCGCGCAGCTGGCCCTCGAGGTCGGCCCGTGCTCGCGACGCCTGCGCTACGCCGGCCTCGGCCTCCGCGCGCGCGCCCTGCGTGCGCCGCTCGCGCTCTTCGAGGATTCGCACCAGTGGAATCAGCAGCAGCCGGTTCGTCGGGATCACGAGCAACAGAAAAATCGCGACGTTGACGGCGACCAGCGCCCAGTTGGGATCGAGATTCAGCCCGCCTGCGGCACGCGCGACCGTCGGACACGCGACGGCCGCAGCGACGAGGGCGATCCCGCGGAAACGCTGGCTGCGGCGCAACGCTGTTCTCTTCCCCGTGTGGTCGACTCGCGGCGAGCACGCCACGGTCGCGTGGCGGCCGACGGAACTCCGCCCGTCGACGGCGGCGGGAGTATTGCAAAGCGAGGTCTGGAGTCAACGCGAGTCGAGCTCGCCCATCTCGACGCGGGCGGTGAGCACCGCGCCTTCGGCGACTGCGAGGCGCGGGGTCGAGATGGCTCCGTCGAGACGTCCCCGCGGGCCGACCTCGACCCGCTCCTTCGCCGAGATCTGGCCGCTCGCAGCCCCGTGAAGAATCAGCGATCCCACCAGCACGCTCGCCTCGACGACCCCGGTCTCGCCGATCACGAGCGTGCCGTCGCCGCGAATCTCCCCGCGCAGATGACCATCGATGCGCACACTTCCGACAAAGGCGAGCTTGCCTTCGAAGTAGGCCCCACGACCGACGAACGACTCCTCTTTCACTTCTTTCACCGCACCGCCCCCAACAGAAGAGACGCCAGCCTGTCGAGCTCCGCGTCCCCAAAATAGTGCAGCTCGATGCGTCCGCGGTCACGTCTCCCGATGACGCGGACCTTCGTACGCACCTCCCGCCGCAGCAGATTCTCCAGCTCGACCACGCGGGCGTCCCGCGTGGGCCCCGGTCTGGGGGCGCGCACGGGCGCGCTCGACGCGGCACGTTGCCCCAGCTCTTCCGCCGCACGAACCGTCAGGCCCTGGCGCACGATCTGGTCACGCAGAATGCGGCGCTGCTCCGGAGGCGCTTGCAGGATCGCCTTGGCGTGCCCCATCGTGAGCCGCTGTTCCACCACGTCGCCCTGGATGTCTTCGGGCAGCTCGAGGAGACGTAGGTGATTCGCCACGCTCGAGCGGTCCAGCCCTACGCGGCGGCCCAGCTCGTCCTGGGTCATCCGCTCCTCGTCGACCAGCGCACGAAACGCCTCCGCCAGCTCGATCGGGTTCAGATCGGCCCGCTGTACGTTCTCGACCAGCGCCATCTCGACCACGGCGCGATCACTCGCTTCGAGGATCACGGCTGGAACCTCTTCCAGGCCGGCCATTTGAGCTGCCCGCCAGCGACGCTCTCCGATGATGAGCTCGTAGCCGTCTCCCCGGCGCCGTACGACGAGGGGCTGCAGGATCCCCTGCTCGCGAATGGACGCCGCAAGCGTCGCGATCTCATGGTCCCGAAAGGACTTTCGAGGCTGGCGCGGGTTCGGAGCGATGCGTCCAACCTTGATGTAAAGGGGAGCCCCGCTCTCCTCCGCGGAGAGCCGCTCCGCCGGCGCGGACGGAATCAGTGCGGAGAGCCCTCTACCGAGGGCCTTTCGAGTCGCCATGCCCGATCCTTTCGAGGAGCTCTTCCGCGAGCTGCAGATAGCTCAGCGCTCCTCTCGAGTTGATGTCGTAGAGCAACACCGGCTTGCCGTGACTGGGCGCCTCGGACAGCCGGACGTTTCTCGGGATGGAAGTCCGGAATATCTTCTCGGGGAAGTGCTCGCGAGCTTCCTTGGCCACCTGTGTAGAGAGGCTGTTGCGCACATCGACCATCGTGAGGAGAAGGCCCTCAAGCGCGAGGCGGGGATTCAGCTGCGCGCGAACGAGATCGATGGTCTGCATCAGCTTCGCGAGCCCTTCGAGCGCCAGGTACTCGCACTGCAGCGGGATGAGCACGCTGTCAGCGGCTACGAGGGCGTTCAGGGTGAGGAGTCCGAGAGAGGGCGGCGTGTCGATCAGGACGACGCGATAGCGTTCCTTCACGCCCTGCAGGCGCCGCGCGAGCCGGAACTCGCGGGCTTCCGCCGCAGCGAGCTCAACCTCGGCGCCCACGAGATCGACCGAGGCAGGGATGAGGCTCAGGTGGCGCAGAGGCGTCCCCAGCAGCAGCTCGCCGAGCTCCGCCTCACCGACGAGCGCATCGTACGTGCCGGCCTTCACGTCCGCGGAGAGATAGCCGAGGCTCGAGGTCGCATTCGCCTGCGGGTCGGCATCGATCAGGAGGGTCTCGCACTCAGCAGCCGCGAGGGACGCCGCGAGGTTCACGGCCGTCGTCGTCTTGCCGACGCCGCCCTTCTGATTTGCGACGACGATGACCCGGCCCATGCACCCCCCGGCGTTGCGAGCCTGGGCGCAGTCTAACGCACGTTCCACGTGCGAGGAGAAGAAACCTAGGGCCGGTCGTGCGTTCCACGCGGCACTGCCGCCGCATGAATGCGCAGGACGCGCCCACCGCTGGAAAGTGGGATCGCGGACGCCGTACCGCCCTCGAGCTCAGCTCCCGAGCACCAAATCCAAGCCTCTCCCGACGCCTCCAGCCAGGGGAGTGCGAGCGCGAGCGCTCGCTCCGGCGGCGCAAGTGCGCGCGCCAGCGCGAACCCGAACCGCTCCGATGGCGCTTCGATGCGGGCGCGGAGCACACGACAACCAAGCTCTAGCGTGCGGACGACATGGCGGAGGAAGTGAGCGCGGCGCTCGCGAATCTCGACGAGCGTGACTTCGACATCCGGGCGAGCGATCGCGACGGGAATCCCTGGGAAGCCGGCCCCGCTCCCGAGGTCGACTACACGCGAACCCTTCGGGAGGTGGACGGCGGGCTCCAGCGAGTCAGCGACGTGGCGCGCGAGGGCGGCGGGAGTCGCAGATCCGACCAGATTGATCCGTGCAGAGGCCGTGCGCAGCTCGTGCAGGTAGAGCTCGAGGCGCGCCTGCGCCTCCGATCCCAGCGTCGCACTCACACGGGCGAGATCTTGACGCGCTTGACGCGACCCTCTCCAGCGCTCTCGCTCCGCACTCCGCTCTCGTTGCGCAGCGCGTTATGAATGATCCAGCGCTGGCGCGAACCCATGGGATCGAGGAGGACGGGCTGGCCCGACCGACGCACTTCCTCGGCTTTACTGTGGGCGAGCGCGTCGAGGCGCACCTCTGCCGGATCCTCGAGTCCGAACTCGACCCGTACCCGTGTCTCCGCTCCCAGCGCGCGCGGTGCGGATCGCTCGAGCAGGTGGGCCAGGGCCGGCAGCAACGCGTCATTGCGCCGGACGAGCTCGACGATCCCTTCGCCGCGCAGGGTGACCTCTACCTCGCCGTCTGCGGAGGCCTCCTCGACCGAGAAGCTCCCGGGGAGCTTCATCCGTTGCAGGATCCCGCGCGCGAGCTCACCCAGTGGGCCCGTTGACTGCGCCGGCCGGCCCTGGCCCCGCGCGGCGAGGATCATCACGCTGGTGCCGAGCCCGCGAACCTCGAGCGCATTCGAAACCACGCGCACGTCGAGGCGGCTCTCCGGCACGCCGAAGTGCGCGGCCGCGCGCGCGACCGCCGCGGCCAGCGACTCGCCAACGAACTCCTTCTGCTCGATCACGTCGCCTCCTTCGCAGCCAGTGCCTTGCTGCCACCCATGTTAACCAGAAGCTGCTGTGCGATTCCGAGGAGATTGCTGACGAACCAGTACAGCACGAGCCCCGACGCAAACTGATAGAACATGAAGATGAAGAGCACGCTCATCCAGAGCATCATCTGCTTCTGCTGCGGATCGGCGTTCGGCGACGGCGTCAGCCACTGCTGCAGTATCATCGTCGCGCCCATCAGCAGGGGCAGCACGCGAAACGGGAAGCCCGCGACGTAAAACAGGGCCTCGGGCGCAGACAGGTCGTTGATCCAGCCGAGGAACGGGGCGTGGCGCAGCTCGATCGACGCCTGTAGCGCAAAGTAGAGCGCGACCAGGAACGGCAGCTGCACCAGCATCGGCATACAGCCGCCGCCCATTGCGGAGAGCGGATTGACGCCCTGCTGGCGCCACATCGCCATCATCTCCTGATTCAGTCGTTCCTTGTCATCGCCGTACTTCTGCTGGAGCGCCTTCATGCGCGGGGCCAGCTCTCCGACACGCTTCATCGACTTCATCGAGCGTTGCGTCAGCGGAAAGGTGACGAGACGCAGTACGATCGTGAGCAGGATGATCGCCACGCCGTAGTTCGGAACGACGTTGTCGTGGGTCCAGACCAGCAGGAACTCGAACAGCGCGACGACGGGCTGGACGACCGCCCAGCCCACCACGATCGCCTCCTCGAGCCGCCGATCGACAGCCGCCACCTCGGCCGCGATCTTGGGCCCGAGGTAAAGGCGGTAGGAGCGCTCGACGTAGTGCCCGGGCGGAATCTCGAACCCGGGATAGGAGAGGGCCGAGATCCCCGCGTTCTGCCCGATGGGCCCGTGGAACGCCTCGGCCTCCTGCGGGTTCTCCGCCACGATCGCCGACAGGAAGTACTGGCTGTCGACGCCCGCCCACTGAACCGGTGCTGCGTAGCGGGTCCCCTTCGAGACATCGCGCCCAAGCAGATTGTCGAAGAAGCCCGGAGAGCCGAGCCCATTCAGTGGAACACGCTGGACGCCATCGGCGGACACGACCAACGAGAACGACGGCAGGTGATCCGGCGCCTCGAGCGGCCGCTCGATCCCGTACCAGACCGCACTGAACCGAGGCGTGATGGTCCCCTGGCTGCGGTTCTCCACCCGGACCCGCAGGCTCGCACCGTATCCGCGCTCATCGACCTCGATTCGCCTCTCGACGTGAAAGCCATCACTGTCCAGCATCAGCTCGACTCGCGTCGCGCTCTGAGTCACGAACGCGTGCGGCTGCGTCTGCAGGCGAGTGAGTGGGCCTTCACCCACGCTCAGCGCCAGCAGCCCGCGCGTCGGAGCCGTTGAGAGCTCGACTGGACCGGCTCCGGCTCCGACGCGATCCGCGAACCGGAGGAGCTGGGCGCTCTGAATGCGACCGGTGCTCGTAACGCGTAGGCGGATCGCGTCATTTTCGAGCGTCACTGACGCTTCAGTGGCAGAGGGGCCGTCCGGCGCGTCAATTCTCGGTTCGAGCCGCGCGGTGCCGGGAATCAGCGGGTCCCCGAGCGCCTGCTCGGTCCCGCTCGCAGAGCCGGCCACTGGCGGCTTCTCAGCCGATGGAGCAGACGGGGCAGGCGCGGGCATCCAGATCATCCAGATCGCGAACAGCCCGACAGCCAGTGCGATCGCTGCAATTTGAACCCGGTCCACGCCTACCGCCTCATGGGAGGTCGAGACCGCCCTGACGAAGCGGCATGCACCGCGACAAACGCCGCGCCGCAAGCGGAAGTCCACGCCGAATGCCGTGGGTCGCGAGCACGTGACGCGCGTAATCGGAGCAAGTGGGATAGAAGCGGCATGCGTGCGGAAGCCATGGGGACACCACAACTTGGTACAGCCGGATCACGAAGACGAGCGCTCGAGCGAGCGATCCAGATCTCCCGCCGCCAGCGCGAGTCCGAACTCTTGCGGCGCCTCCCGCTTGGCGATCACCACGATGTCGCGAGCTCCTAGCAGCGGCTTGCGGAGACGAAACCATTCGCGGACCAGCCTCTTGATGCGGTTGCGCCGCACTGCATTACCGACTTTGCGCGTCACGGTGATCCCGAGTCGCGCTGGGCCGTCGTCGTAGCGGCGTTCGAGAAAGACCAAGAAATAGCGGGTTGAGACCCGCCGTCCAGATCCGGTCACTCGTGCGAAATCAGCGCGACGCATCGCGCGTGCGCGCCCCGAGAGTTCGTCCGCCATCGCGCGAGGCGGATTACCTCTTCTTGTTCGTCGGCACCAACCGGTGCCGACCCTTCGCGCGCCGCCGCGCCAGGATGCTCCTTCCGCCGGGGCTGCTCATGCGCTCGCGGAAGCCATGCGTTCGCGCCCGGTGGATTCGACTGGGTTGATACGTTCGCTTCATGGGTCCGCCTCGCTGGAGGGCGTGAAGCGAAGCATAGGGGCCGTGGGGTGTCAACGCGTTGCATCGACGGTTTCGCAGCGCGCGCGCACCGCGGGTATCCCTGATTTTCCGACGAGAAATCTTGCATTGCTGCGCAGCGCTCTGATATGAGCAAGAGCGTCTTCGCAGACCCGCTCAGCGAGAAGGCGTGCGTGTTGGTCGCTCGTTCGCGTCCACCCGAGTTGACAGCCGCACAGCACCCGTTCTGGGTCGCCGTCGTCGAGGGACTACCGCGCCGGCTAGCGCGCACACGCGTCGACGAATTCGTGGGCGATCTGCGCTTCGTATCCGTCGAGGAGACGATCGTACGCCTCGGGCTCGCGCAGAGTCGCGCATCCGACTGGATGCGCAGCGGGGATCTGGCGCAGCTCGACGCGCTCATTGGGGAGCTCTCCGACGGCTCGCTCGAGCTCACCATCGTTCCGCTTCGAGAAGATGAGAGCTTGCGTGGCGACCCGACGCTGTCCTTCGAGCGCTTCGTCGTCGGACCCGCAAATCAGGCGGCCTGCGACGCCGCGCTTTCCGTCGCGAGCACGCGTGTTCCCCAACCCGGGCCCCTCGTGTTCGTCGGGCCCCACAGCTCCGGGAAGACACATCTACTGTCGGCGATCGCGAAGCGCCTGGCCGCTCGAGACGAGCGCGTGCGCGTCCATGCGACCGCCGCGGGAGCGCTGGCATCCGATCTCGTCGTCGCCATCCGCGAGCGCGAGCTGGAGGCCTTCCGCCTGCGCTACCGAAATTTCGACGCGTTGCTCGTCGACGACCTGCAGCTGCTCGCAGATCGAGGCGCCACCCAGGAGGAGCTGGCAGACGTGATCGGAGCGCTGCAGTCCGACGGCAAGCTCGTCGTGCTTACCAGCACAGTGGCACCTCGAGAGCTGCTCTTGCTCTCCGACCACCTGCGTACGAGCCTGCTGGACGCCCGCTGCGTCCCGCTTCGTCCGCCCGATTGGGAGACGCGCGTGGCGCTGGTGCTGCAGCGGATCGCAGGCTGGGGCGTTCCCGCCGACGAACGCCAGGCGACGCTGATCGTCGGCGAGCTCGGGGAGGACCTCGCGCGCCTCGACTCGGTCTTGACGCGCCTGTTGATCCACTCGCCGAGCACAGCGAACCTCAGCGACGGTGCCTCCATCCGCGACGCCCTGGAGGCGCGACCCCGGCTCCGCGGGATCGCGGCCGAGGCCGTCATGGCGCTGGTGATCCACCACTTCGCTCTGCGCGCGAAGGAGCTGCGCTCCGCCTCACGAAGCCCGCGCGTCACGATCCCACGCCAGATCGTGATGTACCTGCTCCGCCGGCACTGCGCACTTTCCTACCCGGAGATCGGCCGTCGCCTGGGGCGCCATCACACCACCGCCCTCCACTCGGTACGACAGGTCACACGCCTGCTCGAGCGCAACGGCAGCCTACGCGCCACTGTGCGCTTGCTCGAAAAGGAGCTGAAGCGCGCGCAGGATGACGGGGGATAGACAGTGGATGCACGGCGAAGGCCAGGGCGGCCAGGACCGTCAGACCCCCGTCGACACCAGACCTCCACCGACACTCCACGGCGAGATTCGGCCATTCCGACGCAGCCATGGATGGGTTATCCACGGAACGCACGCCGCTTCTACTCCGACTGGCTTCTCTAGGCATCTAAAGACAAGAGGAAGAGGCAATGAAGTTCAGCATCGACCGGGATGAGCTGCAGCGCGGGCTCGCGCGGGTCCAATCCATCGTCGAGCACCGTGGGACGCTCCCAATCCTCTCCAACGTGCTGATTACGGCGGCCGAGGACGGGATTCGGCTCGCCGCGACCGACCTGGAGGTCGGGGTCGTTGCTCGCTTGCCCGGAGTGGTCACCAAGCCGGGCTCTTCTACGCTCGGGGCGAAGAAGCTCTACGAGATCGTGCGCGAGATCGAGGATGCGCAGGTGCTGGTTCAGAGCGAGGACGAAACCCGCGTCCGCCTCGAGTCCGGAGCCTCACGCTTCACGCTGCTGGCCATCTCGCCGGCCGAGTACCCGACGATCGCGTCCGGCGAGGGGGTCTCCTTCGTCGAAATCGAAGCCCCTCTCCTCTCCACCATGATCTCGAGGACGCTGTATGCGACCTCGACCGACGAGACCCGCTACAACTTGAACGGTGTCTTCGCGGAAGCCGCCGACGGCGGGAGGCTCCGCCTCGTCGCCACAGACGGGCACCGATTGACCAAGATCGACCGATCGCTCGCCTCCGCGGTGCCATTCCTGACCAAGGGCATCATCATCCCGCGCAAGGGGGTCTCGGAGATCCAGAAGCTATGCGACGAGACCGACGGGGGGATCGAGATCGGCCTGTCGCCCGACGGCTTTCTCGTGGTGCGCCGGCCCGACTTGCTGCTGTCGTGCAGGCTGATCGATGGCGAATTCCCGAACTACCGGCAGGTGCTACCCAAGGACCAGAAGGTCCGCCTGGTGCTCTCCCGCGAGCGGCTGCTGCATGCGGTCAAGCGCGTGTCGCTCCTGACACACGAGCGAACCCGCGGGTTCCGGCTGGTGCTCGAGGCCGACTCGCTCGAGCTCACTGCCGCCAATCCGGATCTTGGAGAGGTCCGCGAGGTGCTGCCCGTGGAGTACCGCGGTGACCGCTTCGAGACCGGCGTCAACGCTCGTTACGCCCTCGATGCGCTCAGTGCTATGGCGAGCAAGGAAGCCGTCCTCGAGTTCACCAGTGAGCTCGATCCGATCCAGATCCGGCCGGCGGACGACCTCGACCATCTGGCTCTGATCATGCCCATGCGGCAGTAGCCGGAGCGCGTCCGCTTCGTTAGATTTCCGAGCAATCGTCGGGTCTTGCGCGGCCCCGGACCACCCCGTGCACAGGCTGCCGGAGACCTGACGGCCCACTGCCTTCCGAGCACACCGCAAAGGGCGCGGGCTGCCTGCGATTCGAAGGACATGAGCGAGTACGACGCCCGGTCGATCGAGGTTCTCGAGGGTCTGGAGCCGGTGCGCAAGCGCCCGGCGATGTACATCGGCTCGACCGGCTCCGGCGGTCTGCACCACCTGGTCTACGAGGTCGTCGACAACTCGATCGACGAGGCCGTCGCGGGCTTCGCGAACTCCGTGCGCGCGGTCATTCACACCGACAACTCCGTCACCGTCGAGGACAACGGTCGGGGCATCCCCGTCGATCTCCACGAGCGCGAGGGGCGGCCTGCCGCGGAGGTCGTGATGACCACCCTCCACGCGGGCGGGAAGTTCAGCCAGAAGGCCTACAAGGTCTCGAGCGGTCTGCACGGCGTCGGTGTCTCGTGCGTGAACGCGCTCTCGGATCACCTGGAGCTCGAGATCAAGATCAAGGGCGGTGTTTGGCAGCAGCGCTACGAGCGCGGCGTGCCCAGCTGCGATCTGCACCAGGTCGGCACGACCGACAAGACCGGCACGCGTGTCACGTTCCATCCCGACCCGATGATCTTCGAGACCACGGAGTTTAACTTCGACACGCTGGCCCAGCGCCTGCGCGAGCTCTCGTTCCTGAATGCGGGCGTGCGCATCAAGATCGAGGATGAGCGCAGCGGGAAGTCACACGACTTCCACTACGAGGGCGGGATCGTCTCGTTCGTCGAGTTCTTGAACAAGAACCGCGTGGTGCTGCACCCGGTGGTGCACATGAACGGCAAGCGCAGCTACCAGCAGCAGACCAGTGACGGTCAGGTGGAGGTCGAGGTCGAGATCGACGTCGCCCTGCAGTACAACGACGGCTACAACGAGACGGTCTTCAGCTTCGCCAACAACGTGAATACAGTCGAAGGGGGCGTCCACCTCACAGGCTTCCGCAACGCGCTCACGCGCGCGATGAACAAGCTGGTGCACGGGGCCATGAACGGGAAGGACGCCGTCCCGCTCTCCGGTGACGACTGCCGCGAAGGCCTCGTGGCCGTGGTGAGCGTCAAGATCTCGCACCCGCAGTTCGAAGGGCAGACCAAGTCGAAGCTCGGCAACAGCGAGGTCGCGGGAATCGCCGCGAGCGTCGTGTCCGATCGACTCGAGGGCTTCTTCGAGGAGAATCCGCAGTTCGCGCGCGTCGTCGCCGGCAAGGTGATGGACGCGATGAGGGCGCGCGAGGCCGCGCGCAAGGCGCGCGAGCTGACACGGCGCAAGGGCGCGCTCTCCGACGCCAACCTCCCCGGCAAGCTCGCCGACTGCCAGGAGCGAGATCCGGCGCGCTCCGAGCTGTTCATCGTCGAAGGCCAGTCCGCGGGCGGCTCCGCCAAGCAGGGACGTCACCGCGCGAACCAGGCGATCCTGCCGATCCGCGGCAAGCTCCTGAACGTCGAGAAGGCGCGGCTCGACCGCATGCTCGCCAACCTGGAGATCCAGACGCTGATCGCGGCGCTCGGCGTGGGCATCGGTGACGACTTCGACGCAGCAAAGTGTCGCTACCACAAGGTCATCCTGATGACCGACGCCGACGTCGACGGCTCACACATCCAGACCCTGCTGCTGACCTTCTTCTACCGGCACATGAAGGGGCTGATCGAGCGCGGATTTTTGTATCTGGCGCAGCCGCCGCTGTACAAGATCAAGCGCGGGCGCGACGAACGCTACGTGCAGGACCAGGACGAGTACAACGAGCTCCTGCTCTCGCTCGGCCTCGCGGACGTTCGAGTGTTCGGCGCCGGCCACGAGACGGAGATCCGCGCCGACGCGCTGCGCGCGCTGATCGACGACACGCGCAAGCTCGAGCGCGCGAGTGCGCTACTCGAGCGCAAGGCGATCGACACGCGCATCGTCGAGGCAGCGGCGCTCGGTACCGGGCTCACGGCAGCCGAGGTCTCGAGCGACGCGGCGACGCGCGCGGAGTTCGAGCGGCGCCTGCTCGCCTACCTCGGAGACGCCTACCCCGAGACGCTCCCCGTCGAGATCACCTGGCGGCGCGACGACGAGCACAGCGTGTGGCGGCCCGGCGTGCGCTCCTTCCAGTCCGGCGTGATCCGCGTGGTCGCGTTCGACAACGAGTTCCTCGAGGCGCCGGACTACCAGCGCTTCCTGCGCTTCGGAGAGCGCGTGCGGGAAGTCGCGCAAACCCCGCTGCGGCTCGTCGTGGGCGAGCGCTCCGAGCCGGTTCCGACCGCGCGGCACCTGCTGCGCCGCGTGCTCGAGATCGGCGGCAAAGGGCTGCACATCCAGCGCTACAAGGGCCTCGGTGAGATGAACCCGGAGCAGCTCTGGGAGACCACCATGGATCCCGCGCGGCGCACGCTGCTGCAGGTGAGGATCGAGGACGCCGTCGAAGCCGACGCCACCTTCACCATGCTGATGGGCGAGGCCGTCGAGCCGCGCAAGGAGTTCATCGAGCAGAATGCGCTGGACGTCGAGAACCTGGACGTCTAGCGGGAACTAGAAAACGTGGCTGATCCCGAAGCACCAGAGACTCCCACCGAGCCCGCACCCCCCGCACCCCCGGGCGGCGCGACGATCCCCGTGAACATCGAGGACGAGATGCGCCGCTCGTTCCTCGACTACTCGATGTCGGTGATCATCAGCCGCGCGCTGCCCGACGTGCGCGACGGCTTGAAGCCCTCGCAGCGCCGGATCCTGGTCACCTTCAACGACCTGAACCTGACAGTGGACCGGCCCTACCGGAAGTGCGCCAAGATCGCCGGTGACGTCTCGGGCAACTACCACCCGCACGGCGAGTCGGCGACGTATCCCACGCTGGTGCGGCTCGCCCAGCCGTTCGCCATGCGTTACCCGCTGATCGACGGGCAGGGAAACTTCGGCTCGATCGACGGCGACGAGCCCGCGGCGATGCGTTACACCGAGGCCCGGCTCACGCGCATCGCCGCCGAGATGCTCGAAGACCTCGGGCGCGACACGGTCGACTACGTCCCCAACTACGACAACACGCGCACCGAGCCGGTCGTGCTGCCGACCAAGATCCCGAACCTGCTGATCAACGGCTCCTCGGGCATCGCGGTCGGGATGGCGACCAACATCCCGCCGCACAACCTGGGCGAGGTGGTCGACGCGCTGGTGCTGGTGGCGCGCAACCCCGACGCCAGCGTCGACGACGTGCTCGAAAAGCTGCCGGGTCCCGACTTCCCGACCGGCGCGATGATCTGCGGCAAGGACGGGATTCGGCAGGCGTACCGTGGCGGCCGCGGCCTGCTCGCGGTGCGCGCGCGCGCCGCCTTCGAGGAGATGCGCGGCGGCCGCGTCGCGATCGTCGTCACCGAGATCCCGTACATGGTGAACAAGGCGGCGATGATCGAGAAGATCGCCGAGCTGGTGCGCGAGGAGAGGATCGACGGCGTCTCCGACATCCGCGACGAGTCGGATCGCCAGGGCATGCGCGTGGTGATCGAGCTGCGCCGCGACGCGCCCGAAGACGTGGTGCTGAACCAGCTCTACAAGCTCTCGCCGATGCAGACCACGTTCGGCGTGAACATGGTCGCGCTGGTGCAGAACCGGCCGCAGACGCTCTCCATCGTCGAGCTGTTGCAGCACTTCCTGGACTTCCGCCGCGAGGTCGTGCGCCGCCGCGCGGCGTTCGACCTGCGCCAGGCGGAGGAGCGCGCGCACATCCTGGAGGGCTTCGCGCGCGCGCTCGAGAGCCTCGACGCCGTGATCGCCGCGATCCGCCAGAGCGACAGCCCTGCCAGCGCGCGCGCCGCGCTGATCGATCAGTTCCAGCTCAGCGAGCGCCAGGCTCAGGCGATCCTGGAGCTGCGGCTCCAGCGGCTCACGGGTCTCGAGCGCCAGCGCATCCTCGACGACCTGGCCGAGGTGCGCGCGCTGATCGAGGAGCTGCGCACGCTGCTGGCGAGCGAGGGCATGGTGACCGACAAGGTCATCGAAGAGCTGTTGCAGATCCGCGAGGACTACGCGGACGAGCGGCGCACCGAGCTCGCGCCGGCGGTCGAGCAGTTCACGAGCGAGGACCTGATCCCCGACGAAGACATGGTCGTCACGATCAGTCACCTGGGCTACGCCAAGCGCAATCCGGTCACGCAGTACAGAGCGCAGCGCCGCGGCGGCAAGGGCAAGACCGCGATGGGCACGCGGGAGGAGGACTTCGTCTCCGAGCTGTTCGTGGCCTCCACGCACGCGTCGCTCTTGTTCTTCACCAGCCGCGGTCGCGTGCACTGGCTGAAGGTGCACGAGCTGCCCGAGCTCGGGCGCGCCGCCAAGGGCAAGGCGCTGGTCAACCTGCTGCAGCTCCAGACGGGCGAGCGCGTCTCGGCGATCCTGCCGGTCCCGAGCTTCGACGAGGGTGGTTTCGTGATCCTGGCCACGCGCGACGGCACCATCAAGAAGACCGAGCTCGAGGCGTTCTCCAACCCGCGGCGCGGCGGCATCATCGCGATCAACATCGCCGACGGCGACGAGCTGATCGGCGCGCAGCGCACCAGCGGCGAGGACGAGATCCTGATCGCCTCGCGCGACGGCAAGTCGATCCGCTTCCACGAAGCGCAGGTGCGGCCGATGGGTCGAGCCGCCGGGGGAGTGCGCGGCGTGGCGCTGCGCGACGGCGACCTCGCGGTCGGCATGGAAGTGCTGCGCCCGGGCAAGACGATCCTGACCGTGACGGAGCACGGCTTCGGCAAGCGCTCGCCGCTCGACGAGTACCGCGAGCAGAATCGCGGCGGGCAGGGGATCATCACGATCAAGACCACGGAGAGGAACGGCGCGGTGGTCGGCGTGCTCCAGGTTGCCGACAACGACGAGGTCATGGTCGTGTCGAACGCCGGGAAGATCCTGCGCATCCGCGTGACGCAGATCCCGACGATCGGGCGCAACACGCAGGGCGTGCGGATCATGGACTGCGAGGAAGGCGAGCGCGTGGTGTCGGTCGCGCGCCTCGCCGAGCCCGAAGACGAGGCCGAGGCCCGGAGCACCACGCCCGTGCCCGGCGACGCCTAGCGGAGCGGTGCTCTAGTGAAGACCTCGAGCTCGCGGCGCTTGCTCAAGCGCGCGCGCCTGGTGATTCCGGGCGGCGTGAACAGCCCGGTGCGGGCGTTCGGCTCCGTGGGCGGCGACGCGCGCTTCATCGAGCGCGCTTCGGGCGCTCGCATCGAAGACGTCGATGGCAACCGCTACATCGACTACCTCGCGTCGTGGGGCGCTGTGATCGTCGGGCACGCGCATCCGCAGGTCGTAGAGGCGCTGCGCGCCGCGACCGCGCGCGGCACCAGCTACGGCGCGCCGACCGAGGCGGAGGTCGCCCTCGCCGAGCGCATCATCGAGTGCGCGCCGTCCGTCGAGATGGTCCGACTCACGAGCTCCGGGACCGAGGCGACGATGAGCGCGCTCCGGCTCGCGCGCGCCGCGACCGGGCGCGAGAAGCTCGTCAAGTTCGAAGGGGGCTATCACGGTCACGCGGACGCGTTCCTCGCCGCCGCTGGCTCGGGCGTCGCGACGCTCGGGATCCCCGGCTCGGCTGGCGTGCCTGCCGCCGCGGTCGCCGGCACCCTCGTGTTGCCGTACAACGACCTGGCCGCGGTCGAGGCCGCGTTCCGGCGCGAGCGCAACCAGATCGCCGCGCTGATCGTCGAGCCGATCGCCGCGAACATGGGTCTGGTGCTGCCGGAGGAGGGCTTCCTCGCCGGCCTGCGCCGGCTCTGCGACGAGCACGGCGTGCTGCTGGTGTTCGACGAGGTGATCACCGGCTTCCGCGTCGCGCTTGGCGGCGCGCAGGCGCGCTACGGCGTGGTCCCCGACCTGACGTGCTTCGGCAAGGTGATCGGCGGCGGACTGCCCGTTGGCGCGTACGGCGGTCGCCGAGCGCTGATGGAGCGGATCGCGCCGGCCGGCGACGTGTACCAGGCGGGAACGCTCTCGGGCAATCCGCTCGCGACCGCTGCCGGCCTCGCCGTGCTCGATCTGATCTCGCGCGAAGGTGTCTTCGACGCGCTGGAGAGCAACGCGCAGCGGCTGGCGCAGGGGCTCGCGAAGCTGGCGCGCGAAGCGGGCGTTCCGTTCTCGGCCAGCGCCGCCGGCGGACTCTTCGGGTTCTTCTTCCATCCGGGCCCGGTGCGCAACTACCAGGACGCCACCAGAGCCGACGCGAAGCGCTTCCGCACCTTCTTCCACGCCATGCTCGAACAGGAGATCTACCTGGCGCCCTCTCCGTACGAGGCCGGCTTTCTCACCACCGCGCACGGCGACGCCGAGCTCGACCAGACCCTCGACGCTGCGCGCCGCGCCTTCCGCAAGGCGAGCTAGCGTGGCGCTCGTGCCGCGCGCGTCCGTCGGGGGCTGGGGCCGCGCCCTCGAGGCCGGTGTCACGTTCGCCGCGTCCGTCGGGATCGGCGTGGTGATCGGCTACTACGCGGACCGCTGGCTTGGCAGCGAGCCCTGGCTGCTGTTCGCCTGTCTCGGCCTCGGTTTCGCAGCCGGTCTGCGCAACCTGCTGCGAGTCCAACCGCCGCCGCCCGGCGGCTCGGGCGACTCGAAATGATCCGCCTGCTGTCGTCGCTTCACGCGCGTCACGTCGTCTGTTCGGTGCTTGCTTTGCTTTGCTCGATGCCCTATGGATGGCGCGCCGTTTTCAGCCTGGCAGTCGGCGGAGGCATCCAGATCGTGAACCTCGTAGCCCTCGAGCGAAGTGTCGCGTCGCTCGTCGCGCTGGCCAGCGCAAGTCGCGGCGGCGCCGGTCAGGTCTTGCTCGCCACGCGTTACCTCGCGTTGGTCGCAGCCGTGGGCGTCGCGCTCTGGAAGCTCCCGATCGATCCGCTGTTTTTCGCAGTCGGCCTCTCGGCGCTGGTCCCCGCGGTGATCTGGCACGGCCTCGCCGCGAGCCCGAGCGGGCGGAGCGCCTGACGTGCAGCACCCGCCGAACCTGTTCGAGCTTTTGAGCCCCGCTATCCCGCTCAAGATCTCCACCGTCGTCGCATGTCTCGCGATCACGCTGCTGCTCGGCTGGCTCGTTCGCCGCGGACTCGATGGCGATGACGCCCTGATCCCCGACGAGCGCCTGACGCTTCGCAACTTCGTCGAGATCCTGTTCGAGGCCGCGGTGTCGCTCGCCAAGCAGGTGATCGGGCACGACTGGGCGCGCTGGATGCCGCTCGTCGGAACGCTCGGCTTCTTCATCCTGGTCTCCAACGTGATGGGGCTGGTGCCGGGGCTGACGAATCCCACCTCGTTCATCGAGACCAACCTGGCGTGGGCGCTGATCTCCTTCGGCGCCTATCACTACGCCGGCTTCTCGCACCACGGCATCGCCTACGTGCAGCACTTCGTGCTCGGTCCGTGGTGGCTCTGGCCTCTCACGCTACCCGTCGAGCTGATCGGGCACGCGGCGCGGATCCTGTCGCTCACGATCCGGCTCACGGCGAACATGTTCGCCGACCATACGCTGCTCGCGCTCTTCCTCTCGCTTGGAGTGGTGAACGTCTTCGTCCCGGCGCTGTTCGTCGGCCTCGGGCTGTTCGTCGCGTTCCTGCAGGCGTTCATCTTCATGTTTCTCACCATGATCTACATCGGGATGGCCCTCGAAGAGGCCCACTAGCGTCCCGATCCCCAGGAGGTGCATCGATGCGTACTCTCGTGACCTGCGTTCTCGCCTTCCTCGCCCTGGCACTGCTTCCCGACGTCGCGTTGGCGGCCGAGGAGGGGTCGTCGGGCTCATGGGGCATCGCTCTCGGCGCAGGCCTCGCGATCGGCCTGGGCGGTCTGGGCTGCGGCATCGGTCAGGGGATCGCGGGCTCCGGCGCGGTGCAGGGCATCGCGCGCAATCCCGGCGCCGCGGCCACGATTCAGACGCCGATGATCATCGCGCTGGCGTTGATCGAGTCGATCTCGCTCTACGCCTTCGTCGTCGCGTTCCTGCTGCAGGGCAAGGTCTGACGAGCCCGCGCACCGGGTCGAAGCGCCGGGTGCGCGCGTGCGTTCGCCGGGAGGGCTCATGATCATCGAGACGATTCTGTTCGCGCTCACGCTCTTGCTGGTCGGGTTCGGCATGTTCATCGGGTTCGTCATCGGGCGCGAGTACGGGCGACGCCAGGCGAACGACGAGCAGCTACGCGGCGCGGGTCCGCGGCGCCGCCTCGCGTTGCGGGCGGTGCACGACTCGCCGGCTGCCGGTTCACAGCGCCCGGGTAACTCCGCGACACTGCGTGTGGTCGAGCCCGGCACGACGCTTGCCTAACTCCTGCCCGGACACCGGCGGGACTCCTCACATCGGGACCGGGGAGCCCGCGCGGGCCCGAGCCGGATGGGGATCGGGAAAACGGCGTGCGAATAACGGGGTGAGGCGTGCGCCGTCCCCATCCGGCTTGTCTATCCTTACGGTGTACACGCCGCGCGCACGGCGCGCGGCTGCGCGAGCGTTCGCGCGCCTACCGGCTTCGCTCGGCGCTTTGCGCCTCGCTGCGCGCTCGCTTCGCGAGCTTGCCGGGGTGCCTCCTTCGAGCCGTCGATGAAGAGCGGTTTGTTCATCGTGCTCGAGGGGATTGATGGGGCGGGGAAGACGGAGCAGGCGCGGGGGGTCGGGGAGTGGTTGCGTGGGCGCGGGCACGACGTGGTCGAGACGCGCGAGCCCACGGACGGAGCGTGGGGGCGGCGGTACCGGAGCTGGGCGCGTGGTGAGACCGAGGCGACGGCCGACGAGGTGCTCGCGTTCTTCGTGGAGGACCGCGTCGAGCATGTCGCGCGCGTGATCCGGCCCGCGCTCGCGAAGGGCGCGGTCGTCGTGTGCGATCGCTACCACGACTCGACGCTCGCGTACCAGGCTGCCCAGGGCGTCGATCGCGCGAAGCTCGATGCCCTCGCGGACGCACGCGCACTGCCGCGTCCGGATCTCGTGCTCTGGCTGCGCCTGCCCATAGCGCAGGCGCTCGAGCGCTTCGGCGCGCAGGCGACCGAACGCTTCGAACGCGCCGGGTTCCTGGAACGCGTGGACGCCGAGTACGCGCGACTCGGGCTCGAGCCGCTCGACGCGTCCGGGGCGCGCGACGCGGTGCAGGCCGCCCTGCGCGCGCGGATCGAGCCGCTGCTCGCGCGCGCCTCAGCCGGCGTCTGAACACCGCAGCGCCGCGACGCAGATCGCGAGCCCCGCGGCGCACGACACGGCGGCGACGGCGAGCCACGCCAGCTGCGTGTGCGCCGCGCTGGTGTCGTCGAAGCCCGGGATCGCGAAGGCGCCGAGCCGCGCTGCCACGGCGACGGCCCCGAATCCGAGATGCAGCGCGAGCGCAGGCCGCAGCGATCCCGCAGCCTCGCGCAGCAGGCCGAGCGCCGCCGCCTGGCCCATACCCGCGATGACCGCGCGCGGCCCGAACAACGGGAACAGCGCGAGGCCGTCGAGCAGCGCGACGAAGAGCAGTGCGCGCCAGCGCCCCAACTGTGGCGCCAGGGCGGTCTGCAGCAGGCCGCGGAAGAACAGCTCCTGACAGAGCGGGGCCGCGATGCCAACCGCGAGCACGAGCTCGAACAGTGCGAGCGGTCCCTCGAGCGGGGGGACCTTCGACGCGTCCGCGACGCGCGGCAGCCAGAGCGCGACGTAGTTGTCGACCTCCGAGACCAGGAGGAGCCACGGCACCAGCAGCGGTACAGCGAGCCACGCAGTCGCGCGCGCGGGGACGAGGCCGAACGCGAGCGGCGCCGGCACGCGAAGCCGCGGCGCGGCCAGCGCCAGCGCGACACCGAAGCCCACGATCGCGGACATCCCGAGCACGGAGTCACGGAAGCCGAGCGTCTCGCCGAGAAGCTGCACCGCGAGCAGCCGCGCGCTCGTCGCGAGCAGCGCCAGCAGGAGCGCGTTGCCGATCCCCGGCCACGGATCGGCTGCCCCGCTGGAGCCAGGTCCGGTCGTCACGCGGGAAACAGGATCGGAGCCAGCGCCTGCCCGGTGTAGGAGAGCGGGTTGCGCGCGACTTCCTCCGGCGTGCCCTGCGCGACGACCTCGCCGCCCTTGTCTCCGCCCTCGGGTCCCAGGTCGATCACCCAGTCTGCGGTCTTGATCACCTCGAGGCTGTGCTCGATCACGATCACCGTATTGCCGCGATCGACCAGCCGCGACAGCACCTCGAGCAGCTTCTCGATGTCGGCGAAGTGCAGGCCCGTGGTCGGCTCGTCGAGGATGTAGGCGGTGCGGCCGGTGGCGCGCTTGGACAGCTCCTTGGCGAGCTTGATGCGCTGCGCCTCGCCGCCGGAGAGCGTGGTCGCGGGCTGGCCGAGCTGGATGTAGCCGAGCCCGACCTCGTTGAGCGTCTCGAGCGCCGAGCGCACGGCCGGGATGTGCTCGAGGAAGCTCTGCGCCTCTTCGACGGTCATCGAGAGCACGTCGGCGATCGACTTGCCCTTGAATTTCACCTCGAGCGTCTCGCGGTTGTAACGCTTGCCGGCGCAGTCCTCGCAGGTCACGAAGATGTCGGGCAGGAAGTGCATCTCGATGCGCAGAATGCCGTCGCCCTCGCAAGCCTCGCAGCGCCCGCCCTTCACGTTGAAGCTGAAGCGCCCGGGCTTGTAGCCGCGCACGCGCGACTCGGGGAGCTGCGTGAACAGCTCGCGGATCGGCGTGAACAGCCCGGTGTAGGTGGCCGGGTTCGAGCGCGAGGTGCGCCCGATCGGCGACTGGTCGACGTCGATCACCTTGTCCATGTGCTCGAGCCCGTCGATGCGCTGGTGGCGCCCTGCCCGGTCCTTGGCGGACCAGATCTGCTGGGCGAGCGCGCGGTAGAGCGTGTCGTTGACCAGCGTGGACTTGCCGCTGCCCGAGACTCCCGTGACCACCGTGAAGACGCCGAGCGGGAAGCTCACGCTCACGTCGCGCAGATTGTTCTCGGAGGCGCCGACCACGGTCAGGTACTTGCCCGTGTGTGCGCGCCGCTTGCGCGGCAGCGCGATGCGCCGCTTGCCGACGAGGAATTGCCCGGTGAGCGACGCCGGCACCTTCTCGATCTGCTTCGGCGTGCCCTGCGCGACGACCTCGCCGCCGTGCACGCCCGCGCCGGGTCCGAGATCGATCACCCAGTCCGCGGCGCGGATCGTCTCCTCGTCGTGCTCCACGACGAGCACGCTGTTGCCCTGGTCGCGCAGCGAGCGCAGGGTGCGTAGCAGGCGCGCGTTGTCGCGCGCGTGCAGACCGATCGACGGCTCGTCCAGGATGTACAGCACGCCGACCAGCGCGGATCCGACCTGGGTTGCGAGCCGAATCCGCTGGCCCTCGCCGCCCGAGAGCGTCCCGGACGCGCGATTGAGAGTCAGGTACTCGAGGCCGACGTCGCCGAGGAAGCGCAGGCGCTCGCGCACCTCGCGCAGCACGCGGCCGGCGATCTGCTCCTGCTGCGGCGTGAGCGCGAGCTTCGCGACGAAGTCGAGTGCCTGCGTCACCGTGAGCGCCGTGAGCTCGTGCACGCGCACGCCGCCGACGCGCACGGCGCGTGCCTCCGGGCGCAGCCGCGAGCCCGAGCACGAGGTGCACTCGGTCATGCTCATGTACTGGCGCATGTCCTCGCGGATCGCGTCGCTCTCGGTCTCCTTGTAGCGGCGATCGAGGTGGGAGATCACGCCACTCCAAGGGCGCCGCACCGTCCACTTGCGCTTCTTGCCGAACTGGAACTCCACGTCCTTGTCGCCCGTGCCCTCGAGGATCTGGCTGCGGATCTTCGCCGGCAGGTCCTTCCAGGGCGTGGCGAGGTCGAAGCCCAGGCTCGCGGCCAGCGACTCGAGCATCGAGTGGTAGTAGCCAGCGGGGCCGTGTCCGCGGGTGCGGAAGGGGATCACCGCGCCGTCCGCGATCGACAGCCGCGGATTCGGGACGATCAGCTCGGCGTCGAAGAAGTCGCGCGTGCCGAGGCCGGTGCACTCGGGGCAAGCCCCGTGCGGGTTGTTGAACGAGAACATGCGCGGGTTGATCTCGGGATAGCTCTGCCCGCAGTCCGCGCACGCCGCGCGCTTGGAGCACAGGATCTCCTCGCGTCCCGGTCCGACGTCGATCACCGCCAGGCCGTCACCCGATGCGAGCGCCGTCTCGAGCGAGTCCGTCAGCCGCTGACGCGCATCGGCGCGCACCGTCAAGCGGTCGACGACCAGGTCGATGTCGTGGCGCTTCTTGCGGTCGAGCGCCGGCACGTCGTCGAGCTCGTGGAGCTTCCCGTCCACGCGCACGCGCACGAAGCCCTGCGCGGCGAACTCGCGCAGCTCCTTGCGGTATTCGCCCTTGCGGGAGCGCACCACCGGCGAGAGCACCTGCAGCCGCGTGCCCTCCGGCAGCGCCAGCACGCGGTCCACCATGGTCTGGGTCGTCTGCGCCTGGATCGGCTTGTCGCAGCCCACGCAGTGGGGCGTGCCGACGCGCGCGTACAAGAGCCGCAGGTAATCGTAGATCTCGGTGACGGTGCCGACGGTGGAGCGCGGGTTCTTGGAGGTCGTCTTCTGCTCGATGGAGATGGCCGGCGACAGCCCGTCGATCAAGTCGACGTCGGGCTTCTCCATCTGCTCGAGGAACTGGCGGGCGTAGGCGGACAGCGACTCGACGTAACGGCGCTGGCCCTCGGCGAAGATGGTGTCCATGGCGAGCGAGGTCTTGCCTGAGCCGGAAGGGCCGCAGCACACGGTCATTTTTTCGCGCGGCAAGGAGACGTCGATGTTCTTGAGGTTGTGCTGCTGGGCGCCTCTT
>CAYVQJ010000069.1:0-56016 GCA_964454165.1 uncultured Myxococcales bacterium
GGAGATGGTGATGCCGGGGGACAGAATCTCGATCGACGTGAATCTGATCACGCCGATCGCGATGGATCAGGGTCTGCGGTTCGCGATCCGCGAAGGTGGACGCACCGTGGGCGCCGGCGTCGTGGCCGAGATCGTCGAGTAGCGACGCTCGGAGCAGCGCGAGGAAACGTCGGAGGCCTCTTATGGCAGATCTAGCGACCCAGAAGATTCGGATTCGCATGAAGGCGTTCGACCACAGGCTGCTGGACCAGAGCGCGGCGGAGATCCTCGACACGGCGCAGCGCACCGGAGCCCGTACCGCCGGGCCGATCCCGCTGCCGACGACGATCGAGAAGTTCACCGTGCTGCGCGGGCCGCACATCGACAAGAAGTCGCGCGAGCAGTTCGAGATTCGCACGCACCGCCGCGTGATCGACATCCTCGAGCCCACGCCGCAGACCGTCGACGCGCTGATGAAGCTCGAGCTCTCGGCAGGCGTGGACGTGGAGATCAAGCTGTAGCCATGGCGACCGACCTCGACTCCCGCATCTTCGACGCGCCCGTGCGGCCGGATCTGCTGCAGGCCGTCGTGGTCGCGCAGGACGCCGCGCGCCGGCGCGGCACGCACGCGACCAAGACGCGCTCGCTGGTCTCCGGCGGCGGGCGCAAGCCGTGGCGCCAGAAGGGCACCGGGCGCGCGCGCCAGGGCTCGACGCGAGCCGCGCACTGGGCCGGCGGTGGCGTGGTGTTCGGACCGCAGCCGCGTAGCTACGCGCAGAGCGTGAACAAGCAGGTGCGCAAGGCCGCGCTGCGCTCCGCGCTGTCGCTGCGCAAGCGCGAAGAACGCGTGGTCGTGCTCGACGGTTTCCCGCTCCCCGAGCCTAAGACCCGCCACGTGGTCAAGCGGCTGCTGGAGCTCGGCGCCCCCGACGCGCTCATCGTCACGCGCGAGCGCGACACCGTTCTCGAGCGCGCGGCGCGCAACCTGCCGACGGTGCGCGTGCTCCCGGTGATCGGACTCAACGTGCGCGACGTGCTCGCGCGCGAGCGGCTGCTGATCCTGCGCGACGCGCTGCCCGCGCTCGCCGAGAGGCTCGTGTGAAGGACCCGCGCGAGATCATCCGCCGCCCGCTGATCACCGAGAAGAGCACGCTCGAGCGGGAGGGGAGTAACATCGTGACCTTCGACGTCGCGCTCGCCGCGAACAAGATCGAGATCAAGGCCGCGGTCGAGGCGCTCTTCGACGTCAAGGTGCTCGAGGTGCGCACGTCGCGCGTGCACGGAAAGCAGCGGCGCGTCGGACGTCACGTGGGGCGGCGCGCGGATTGGAAGAAGGCGCGCGTCGTGTTGCGGCAGGGCGACGTAATCGAGTTCTTCGAGGGGGTGTGAGATGCCGGTGCGGACCTACAAGCCGACGTCTCCTGGCCGCCGCGGCATGATGGTCGCGGACTTCTCCGGGCTGTCGAAGAAGGCGCCGGAGCGCTCGCTGCTCCAGCCGCTCAAGAAGTCCGGCGGGCGCAACAACACCGGGCACGTCACCGCCTGGCAGCGCGGCGGCGGACATAAGCGCCGCTACCGTGTCGTAGACTTCAAGCGGGACAAGCGCGAGATCCCGGCGAAGGTCGCGGCGATCGAGTACGACCCGAGCCGCAGCGCGCGTCTGGCGCTGCTGCACTACGTCGACGGCGAGAAGCGCTACATCCTGGCGCCCGTCGGGCTCAAGATCGGTGATCGTGTGATGGCCGGCGCGAAGGCCGACATCCGGCCCGGCAACGCGCTCCCGCTGTCGCGCATTCCGCTCGGCACGATCGTGCACAACGTGGAGTTCAAGCTCGGCAAGGGCGGCCAACTGGCGCGCGCCGCAGGCGCGGGAGTGCAGCTGATGGCCCGCGAGGGCACGCTCGCCACGCTGAAGCTCCCGTCGGGTGAGACGCGCCGCGTGCACGTCGAGTGCATCGCGACGATCGGCCAGGTGGGCAACGTCGAGCACGAGAACATCACCGTCGGCAAGGCGGGTCGCTCGCGCTGGCTCGGCAAGCGCCCGCATGTGCGCGGCACCGCGATGAACCCGATCGATCACCCGCACGGCGGTGGCGAGGGGCGCTCGCACGGCGGCCGACACCCGGTCACGCCCTGGGGCGTTCCGACCAAGGGTCACAAGACACGCAACAACCGCCGGACCGATCGCCTGATCGTGCGGCGGCGGAGGTAGGCGATGCCTCGCTCGATCAAGAAGGGGCCTTACGTCGAGCCCTCGTTGCAGAGAAAGGTCAACCGCGTGCTCGAGGGTGGGCAGAAGCGGATCATCAAGACCTGGTCGCGGCGTTCGATGGTGCTGCCCGAGATGGTCGGCATGACCTTCCACGTGCACAACGGGAAGCTGTTCATGCCGGTGTTCGTCTCCGAGAACATGGTGGGTCACCGGCTCGGAGAGTTCGCACCGACGCGTAAGCCGGTGGTGCACTCGGGCGACCGCAAGGTCAAGGCTGCCCCGGCGGCGGCCAGGTAGGTGGGGGCGGTGGAGGTCTCGGCGACGCTGCGACACGTGCGCATGACGGCCCGCAAGGGTCGGCTCGTGGCGGACCTGGTCCGCGGTCGCGCCTGCGACGAGGCGCTCGCCCTGTTGCGCGCCACGCCAAAGGCAGCGTCGCGCCCTCTTGCGAAGCTGATCCGCTCGGCGCTCGCGAATGCGCAGGAGAAGAACGCGCGCGACCGCGCCGGCATCGATCTCGACGCGCTGTACATCAAGCGCGTGCAGGTGGACGAGGGCGCGCGCATGTGGCGCATCCGCCCGCGCGCTCACGGACGCGCGACCTGGATCAACAAATCGATGAGCCACATGACCGTGGTTCTCGACGAGCGCTAGCGAGGAGCGGCGGTGGGACAGAAGACGCATCCCTACGGATTCCGGCTCGGCGTCATCAACGGATGGCAGTCGAACTGGTTCGCGGAGCGCGGCTATGCGAAGGCGCTGCACGAGGACCTGCGGATCCGCGATCACATCAAGCGCAAGCTGTATCACGCCGGCATCAGTCGGATCGTGATCGAGCGGCGCGCCGAGAAGATGTCGGTGAACATCCACACCGCGCGCCCGGGCATTCTGATCGGGAAGCGGGGCGCGGAGGTCGAGGCGCTGCGCAAGGAGCTCGGCGCCTTCACGACGAACGAGGTGTTCATCAACATCCGCGAGATCCGCAAGGCGGAGGTCGACGCCCAGCTGATCGCGGAGAACGTCTCGCTGCAGCTCGAGCGCCGGGTGGCGTTCCGGCGCGCGATGAAGAAGGCAGTCACTTCTGCCATGAAGTTCGGCGCGCAGGGCGTGAAGATCCGCACCGCCGGCCGGCTCGGCGGCTCGGAGATGTCGCGGACCGAGCAGTACCGCGAGGGGCGCGTGCCCCTGCACACGTTGCGCGCCGAGATCGACTACGGCTTCGCGCAGGCGAACACCACCTACGGGACGATCGGCGTGAAGGTCTGGATCTTCACGGGCTACGTGCCCGACGCGCAAATCCGCGCGCGGCGACTGGCGGCTCCCGGTGAGATCGAGGCCAGCTGATGCTCCAGCCCAAGCGCACCAAGTACCGCAAGGCGCAGCGCGGGCGTCTGCGCGGCAAGGCGCAGCGCGGAAGCGACCTCGCCTTCGGCGAGTTCGGTCTGCAGGCGGTGACGCGCGGCTACATCACGGCGCGCGAGATCGAGGCGGCGCGCGTCGCGATGACCCGACACGCCAAGCGCGGCGGCAAGGTCTGGATCCGCGTGTTCCCGGACAAGCCGATGACCAAGCGGCCGCCCGAGACCCGCATGGGCAAGGGCAAGGGCAACCCGGAGTTCTGGGTCGCCGCGGTGCTGCCCGGGCGCGTGCTCTACGAGATGGAAGGCGTGACCGTCGAGGTCGCGCGCGAGGCGCTGCGGCTGGCGTCGCACAAGCTCTCGGTGCGCACCCGCATGCTGCAGCGGAGCCACGTATGAAGGCCGAAGAGCTGCGAAAGCTGGCCGCCGACGAGCTCGACGCCCGCGTGCGCGAGCTCCGCGACGGGCTGTTCAACCTGCGCATCAAGCACGCCACGGGCCAGCTGTCCGATGGCGCCAGCCTGCGCAAGGCGCGCCGCGACCTGGCGCGTTCGCTCACGCTGCAGCGGCAGCGGAAGGAACAACGATGACTCGCGGGCTCCCGAAGACGAGCGTCGGCGTCGTGGTCAGCGACAAGATGGCCAAGTCGCGTGTCGTCGAGGTGGTGCGGTTGGTGCAGCATCCGCAGTTCAAGAAGTACGTGCGCCGCCGCACTCGCTTCATGGTTCACGACGAGCGCAACGAGACCCGCGTGGGCGATCGCGTGCGGATCGTCGAGACGCGCCCGATCTCGCGCCGCAAGCGCTGGCGCATCCGGGAGAAGCTCACGTGATCCAGACCGAGACCTTCCTCCACGTGGCCGACAACTCCGGAGCGCGGCGCGTGCAGTGCGTCAAGGTGCTCGGCGGCACGCGCCGCCGCTACGCCTCGATCGGCGACATCATCGTCGTCTCGGTCAAGGAGGCGCTACCGAACGCGCGCGTCAAGAAAAAGCAGGTGCACCGCGCGGTGATCGTGCGCACCACCAAGGAGATCTCCCGGGCCGACGGCTCGTTCATCCGCTTCGACGACAACTCCTGCGTACTGGTGGACGCGAACAAGGAGCCGATCGGCACGCGCATCTTCGGGCCCGTGGCGCGCGAGCTGCGCGCCAAGCGCTTCATGAAGATCGTCTCGCTCGCGCCGGAGGTGCTGTGATGTCGGCGCGCATCCGCAAAGGCGACACCGTGGAGGTGCTCAAGGGCAAGCACCGCGGCGCGCGCGGCTCGGTGCTGCGCATCGACGCGGAGCAGCGGCGCGTGCTGGTGCAGCGGGTGAACCTGGTCAAACGCCACCAGAAGGCGAACGCGCAGAACCGGCAGGGCGGCATCATCGAGAAGGAGGCGCCGCTCGATCTGTCCAACGTGATGCTGGTGCACAAGGGCGAGCGCACACGCGTGGCGTTCCGGACCGTGGGCGAGCGCAAGCTGCGCTGGAGCAAGCGCCACGACGAGGCGATCGATGGCTGACGAACAGGGAAAAGCGGAGAAGCCGGAGAAGCCGGCGAAGGCTGCGAAGACCCCGCGCGCCGAGAAGGCGCCGAAGGGGGAGGCGAAGGGCGCGAAGGGGGAGCGCGCCCAGAAGGGGCGCAAGAAGGGCGAGGCCCCGGAGGCGAACGCCGCGGCGACCGAAGCGGCGCCGGCGGAGACGCCGACCCCGCCGCGCCTGCGCGAGCGCTACCGCAACGACGTGGTGCCCCGGCTGCGCCAGCGCTTCTCGTACGGGAATCCGATGCAGGTGCCCCGGCTCGAGAAGATTACGCTCAACGTCGGACTCGGCGAGGCGATCCAGAACGCCAAGCTGCTCGAAGCGGCCGCCACGGAGCTCGGCCGCATCAGCGGTCAGAAGGCGGTGATCACGCGCGCGCGCAAGGCGATCGCGAACTTCAAGCTGCGCGAGGGGCTCTCCATCGGCTGTTCCGTCACGCTTCGGCGCGAGCGCATGTGGGAGTTCCTGGACCGGCTGGTGAACGTGGCGCTACCGCGCGTGCGCGACTTCCGCGGCGTGTCGCCGCACTCGTTCGACGGCCGCGGCAACTACACGCTCGGGCTGCGCGAGCAGATCATCTTTCCCGAGGTCGACTACGACAAGGTCGAGAAGGTGCACGGCATGAACGTCACCTTCGTCACGACCGCACGTACCGACGAAGAAGGGCGCGCGCTCCTGTCGGAGCTCGGCATGCCCTTCCGCGCCTAGAGGATCCCCGATGGCGAAGCTCTCCAAGTTGAATCAGCAAAAAAGGCTGCGCGTGGCGCGGGTCGCCGGCAAGCTCGGTTTCCGCTCGCGGTTCTACAACCGCTGCGGCCGCTGCGGCCGCGCGCGGGCGTACTACCGCAAGTTCGACCTGTGTCGGATCTGCCTGCGCAACCTGGCGCTCGAGGGGAAGATCCCGGGCATGACCAAATCCAGCTGGTGAGGAGCGAGGCGTGCTGCAGGACCCCATCGCCGACTTCCTGACGCGAGTGCGCAACGGCGGGCGCGCGCGGCTGTCGCGCGTGCCCGTACGCGAGTCGCGGCTGGCGCGCGAGATCGCGCGCGTGCTCAAGGATCGCGGCTTCATTCGCGACTTCTCGAGCGACGGCGACCCCACGAAGCCGGTGCTCACGCTCGAGCTGCGCTACGACCCCGACAATCGCCACATGATCGAGCGCATCGAGCGCGTCTCGCGCCCGAGCCGGCGCGTCTACGTGGGCTGGAAGGAAGTACCCCGCGTCCGCAATGGCACCGGGATCGCGATCCTCTCCACCAACCGCGGGATCCTGACCGACGACCAGGCGCGCGAAGCGCACGTCGGCGGCGAAGTCCTGGCGAGGATCTGGTAGTCGTGTCGCGCATCGGCCGAAAGCCCGTGCCCATCGCCGCCGGCGTCGAGATCAAGGTCGACGCGGGCATGCTGCGTGTGAAGGGACCGAAGGGCCAGCTCGAGCAGTTCGTGGTGCCGGGCACCAGCGTCGAGGTGAAGGCCGGCGAAGCGCTGGTCCACCGCGCAGACGACGAGAAGCGGACGCGCTCCGCGCACGGGCTGATGCGCGCGCTGCTGGCGAACATGGTCACCGGCGTGACGGCGGGCTTCGAGAAGCAGCTCGAGATCCAGGGCGTCGGCTACCGCGCCGAGGCCGCGGGCGGCAAGCTCACGCTCACGATCGGCTACACGCACCCGGTCGTGTTCCAGGTGCCCAAGGGACTCGAGGTCGCCGCGCTGAGCCCGACCCGGATCGCAGTGCGCGGCAACGACCGCCAGCGCGTCGGGCAGCTCGCCGCCGAGATCCGCGCCGTGCGCCCGCCCGATCCCTACAAGGGCAAGGGCATTCGCTACGCCGGCGAGCGCGTGCGAAAGAAGGTCGGGAAGTCCGGCGCGACCGGAGGAAGCGCGTAATGCCGAGCGAACGCGTTGTCGCGCGCTTGCGGCGCAAGAAGCGGGTGCAGAAGAAGCTGCGCAGCTGTGAGCGTCCGATGCTCACGGTGTTCCGCAGCTCGAGTCACCTGTACGTGCAGATCTTCGACCCGCAGAGCGGCCGCACCGTCACTGCCGCGTCCACGCGCTCGCCCGACGTGCGCGCCGGGCTCAAGTCCACCAAGGACAAGGCCGCGGCGAAGAAGCTCGGCGCCGCGATCGCGGGCAAGGCGCTCGAGCGCCAGATCCGCCAGGTCACGTTCAACCGCAACGGCTTCCTGTACACCGGCAGGATCAAGGCGCTCGCCGACGCGGCGCGCGAGGCCGGGCTGAAGCTCTAGGAAGGCACATGAATTCGACAGAACTCGTCCGCCGCGAGCGGATCAACCCCAACGACTTCGAGCTCGAAGAGCGCGTGGTCGACATCAACCGCGTAGCCAAGGTCGTCAAGGGCGGGCGGCGCTTCGGCTTCTCCGCGCTGGTGGTGATCGGAGACGGGCGCGGCGTGGTCGGCTCGGGCATGGGCAAGGCCAACGAGGTGCCGGAGGCGATCCGCAAGGGCATCGAGCAGGCGCGCAAGGCGCTGTTCCGGGTGCCGCTCGTCGATGGCACCATCCCGCACGAAGTGCTCGGGCATCGGGGCGCCGGCCGCGTGCTGCTCAAGCCGGCCTCCAAGGGCACGGGCGTGATCGCAGGCGGGGCGGTGCGGGCGGTGTGCGAGGTCGCCGGCATCCGCGACATCCTGACCAAGTGTCTGGGCTCGAACCGCTCGCACAACGTCGTGCGCGCGACGCTCGGTGGACTGATGGAGCTGTGCTCCGTCGATGAACGGCGCGCGGCGCTCGCGGAGCAGCCGTGAGCAAGCCGGGCCGCATCCGTGTCAGGCAGATCCGCTCGGTGTTCGGCTGGAAGCGCGATCAGCGCGCCACGCTGCGCGGTCTCGGGCTGTCGCGTCCCGGCTCGACCTACGAGCTCGAAGACACGCCCGCGGTGCGCGGGATGATTCAGAAGGTGATCCACCTGCTGCAGGTCGAGGAGGTCCGCTGATGCTCGACCGACTGCAGCGAAAGCACGGCTCGCGCAGCCCGCGCACGCGCGTCGGGCGCGGCATCGGCAGCGGCCGCGGCAAGACCTCGGGACGCGGGCAAAAGGGCGCGGGCGCGCGCGCCGGGACCAAGCGCCGCGCCTGGTACGAGGGTGGGCAGATGCCGCTGGTGCGCCGCCTACCGAAGTTCGGCTTCAAGCCGCTCGACCGGGTCCCGTTCCAGATCGTCAACGTAAAGGATCTCGGGCGCTTCGCGGCGGGAGCCGAGGTGGATCCCAAGGTCCTGGCGCAGGCCGGTCTGGTGCCGCGTGCCGATCGGCCCGTGAAGATCCTCGGCGAGGGCGAGATCGCAGTGGCACTGCGTGTGCGCGCCGACGCCGCGAGCGCGTCCGCGCGTCAGAAGCTCGAGGCGGCCGGCGGCTCGCTCGAAGTCGCGCCGCGGCGCCGCCACGGTAAAGGAGTGGTCCTGCCGTGAACCCCGGGTCGTTGCAGAACATCGCGAAGATTCCCGAGCTCAACCGGCGCCTCTTGTTCACGCTGGGAATGCTCGCGGTCTACCGCGTGGGCTGCGCCGTGCCGACGCCGGGCGTCGATCCCGCCGAGATCAAGCGCTTCTTCGAAGAGCAGGGCGGCGGGATGTTCGGGCTGTTCAACCTGTTTTCGGGGGGCGCGCTAGAGCAGCTCTCGATCTTCGCACTCGGAATCATGCCCTACGTCTCGAGCTCGATCATCCTGCAGCTCTTGACCGTAGTGATCCCTCGGCTCGAGGAGCTGCGCAAAGAGGGCGAGACCGGCCGGCGCGTGATCACGAGCTACACCCGGTACGGCACCGTGGTGCTCGCGCTGCTGCAGGGCTTCCTGATGGCCGTCGCGCTCGAGAACGGCGCGTTCGGCCCCAACGCGGTGGCGGAGCCCGGCTGGAGCTTTCGCCTGCTCTGCATGCTCACGCTGACGTCGGGCACCGCCTTCATCATGTGGCTCGGCGAGCAGATCTCCGAGCGCGGGATCGGCAACGGGATCTCGATGGTGATCTACTCCGGGATCGCCGCGAGCGTGCCGTCCGCCTCGAGCAACCTGTTCGAGATGCTGCGCACCGATCAAATGACCGTGCTCGGCCTCGTCGCGCTGCTCGGGTTGATGACGCTGGTGATCGGGGCGATCGTGTTCTTCGAGCGCGCGCAGCGCCGGATCCCGATCCAGTACGCCCGACGCGTCGTAGGGCGCCGCGTGTTCGGCGGCGGCATGGCGTACTTCCCGCTGCGCGTGAACACCTCGGGGGTGATTCCGCCGATCTTCGCCTCGTCGCTGCTGATGCTGCCGACGCAGTTCGCTGGCTGGTTCCAGTCGGTCGCCGTCAGTGACTTCATGAACGACTTCTTCCAGTACTCGAGCTTGAGCTACAACACCGTGTACGTCGCGCTGATCGTCTTCTTCGCCTACTTCTATACCGGGGTCCTGTTCAATCCCGACGACGTCGCCGACAACGTCAAGCGCAACGGCGGCTACATCCCCGGGATCCGGCCCGGCAAGCGGACGGCCGAGTACATCGAACGCGTGCTCGGTCGCATCACCTTGATCGGCGCGGGCTACCTCTCGGTGGTGTGCCTGCTGCCGCTGTTCCTCTCCAACCAGTTCAACGTCCCGTTCTGGTTCGGCGGCACCACGCTGCTGATCGTGGTCGGCGTGGCGCTCGATCTCGTGGCGCAGATCGAGGCCCACCTGGTCACCCGCAATTACGAGTCGTTCGTCTCGGGCACGCGCATGCGGGGACGGCGCGGATGACCGAGCGCAACCTGATCCTGATGGGTCCTCCGGGGGCCGGAAAGGGCACGCAGGCGCGGCGCATCGCCCTGCGCTTCGGCATCCCGCAGATCTCCACTGGCGACATCCTGCGCGAGGCCGTCGCGTCGGGCTCGCCCCTCGGCGAGAAGGCGCGCGAGATCATGGCCCGCGGCGAGCTGGTGCCCGACGACGTGATGATCGGCATCGTCGAGCAGCGGCTGGCGCGGCCGGACTGCACGCGCGGCTTCATCCTGGATGGCTTCCCGCGCACGACCGCGCAGGCGAAGGCGCTGGACGCCCTCCTGGCGCGGGCCGGCCGTGCCCGGATGCAGGTGGTCGTGCTCGAGGTGCCCGACCAGGAGCTGCGCCGCCGCATCCTGGCTCGCGGCGAAGGCCGCGCGGACGACACGGCCGAGGCCGCAGAGCGCCGCCTCGAGGTGTATCGCCGGCAGACTGCGCCAGTGCTCGAGCATTACGCGGAGCGGCTGCTGCGCGTGTCGGGAATGGGCCCTGTCGACCAGATCGGCGATCGCCTGATCCAGGACCTGCTGGAGGCGGTGTGATCCAGCTCAAGTCGAGCCGCGAGCTCGAACGAATGCGCACTGCCGGGCGCCACGTCGCCGAGATCCTGCTGGCGCTGCGCGAGCTGGCGCGGCCGGGGATCACCACGGCGCAGCTCGACCGGGCCGCGGCGGCCGAGATCCGCCGCAGGGGACTGGCCTCGTCGTTCCTCGGCTACGCCCCGGGCGGGCTGCCGCCGTACCCCGCGGTGGTGTGCACCTCGCTGAACGAGGAGATCGTGCACGGCATTCCCGGCGCGCGCGAGCTGAAGGAGGGCGACGTCCTCAAGCTCGATTTCGGCGCGATCTTCGACGGCTATCACGCCGACTCCGCGTGCAGTGTGGCGGTCGGCCCGGTGCCCCCCGAGGTGGCGCGGCTGCTCGAGGTCACGCGCGACGCGCTCTACGCCGGGGTCGAGCAAATGCGGCCCGGCAACCGCCTGGGAGACGTCTCGGCGGCGGTGCAGGCGGCGGTCGAGCGCTCGGGATTCGCGGTGGTTCGCGACTTCGTCGGTCACGGAATCGGCCGGGCCATGCACGAACCGCCGCAACTGCCTAACTTCGGGGCCGCTGGGCGGGGCCCGCGGCTCCGCGAGGGCATGGTGCTCGCGATCGAACCCATGGTGAACGCGGGCACCTGGCGCGTGGAGATCCTCTCGGACCGCTGGACCGCCGTGACCGAAGATCGGCGCGTCTCCTCGCACTTCGAGCACACTGTCGCGATCACCGCGAGCGGGCCCGAGGTGCTGACCGCGATCCCGGGCAGCCACTAGGAGAGCGCAGTGAAGGTCCGCGCGAGCGTCAAGAAGATCTGTGAGAAGTGCAAGATCATCAAACGGCGCGGCGTGCTGCGCGTGATCTGCGAGAACCCCAAGCACAAGCAGAGGCAGGGCTAGTCCATGGCCAGAATCGCGGGCGTAGACCTTCCGCGCGACAAGTCCATCGGCATCGCGCTCACCTACATCTACGGCATCGGTCGCTCCTCCGCGCGCAGGATCTGCGACGCGTCGAGCGTGGACTGGCAGGCGAAGACCCACGCGCTCGACGAGGGCGAGGTGATCCGCCTGCGCGACGAGATCGAGCGCAACCACAAGGTCGAGGGCGATCTGCGCCGCGAGACCACGCAGAACCTGAAGATGCTGATGGACATCGGCTGCTATCGCGGTCTGCGCCACCGGCGCGGACTGCCGGTGCGCGGCCAGCGCACCCACACCAACGCGCGCACCCGCAAGGGGCCGCGCAAGACCGTCGCCGGCAAGAAGAAGGCGCCGGCGAAGAAGTAGGGGCATTCCGTGGCGAAGGCCAAGAAAGTCAAGAAGCGCGTCAAGAAGAACGTGCAGACCGGGGTCGCGCACATCGCGGCGACCTTCAACAACACCGTCGTCACGATCACCGACGTGGCAGGCAACGCGCTCGCGGCCTCCTCGGCCGGGGCCGTCGGCTTCAAGGGCTCGCGCAAGTCGACGCCCTACGCCGCGCAGATCGGCGCGGAAGACGCCGCGCGCAAGGCGATGGAGCACGGCGTGCGCCAGGTCGGAGTGCTGGTCAAGGGCCCGGGGGCCGGGCGCGAATCCGCGCTGCGCGCGCTCCAGGCTTCGGGTTTCCGCATCAACTACATCCGGGACGTCACCCCGATCCCGCACAACGGCTGTCGCCCGCCCAAGCGGCGGCGGCAGTAGGAGGTCGCGTGGCGCGCTACGCGGGTCCCGTGTGCCGGCACTGCCGGCGCGAGGGCATGAAGCTGTTCCTGAAGGGCGATCGCTGCTACACCGACAAGTGTGGCGTCGAGCGCCGCAACTATCCGCCCGGCCAGCATGGCCAGGGCCGTCCCAAGTTCAGCGACTACGCGACGCAGCTGCGCGAGAAGCAGAAAGTGCGGCGTATCTACGGGGTGATGGAGCGCCAGTTCCGCAAGACCGTCGGCGAAGCCCAGCGCAAGAAGGGCGTGACCGGCGAGATGGTGCTCGCCCTGCTCGAGCGGCGGCTGGACAACGTGGTCTACCGGCTCGGGCTGGTCACGTCGCGCAACGAGGGGCGGCAGCTCGTGCGGCACGGCCACTTCAGTCTGAACGCACGCCGCGTGGACATTCCCTCGCACGTGGTCAAGCAGGGCGACGTCGTCGGCCTCACCGCCCGCGGTGCCAAGGCGGCGCGCATCCTGGCGGCGCTCGAGGCGCTGGAAGAGCGGACCGTGCCCTCGTGGCTCTCGATCGACAAGCAGACGAAGACGGGGACCGTAACCGCCGACCCGGTGCGCGAGGAGCTCACCCTGCCCATCGAAGAGCAATTGATCGTCGAGCTCTACTCCCGTTAGGAGCGCAAGCGCAATGAACACCGAACTCCTGGTCAAGAACTGGCAGGACCTGATTCGACCCCGGCGCATCGAGGTCGAAGACGGGTTGTCCCAAACGTACGGCCGCTTCGACTGCGCGCCGCTGGAGCGCGGCTTCGGGCTGACGCTCGGCAACGCGCTGCGACGCGTGCTGCTCTCGTCGCTGCGCGGCGCCGCGATCTCGCAGGTGCGGGTCGAGGGCGTGCTGCACGAGTTCACCACCATCCCCGGAGTGCAGGAAGACGTCACCGACGTGATCCTGAACCTGAAGGAAGTCCGGCTCCGGCTGCTGCAGCCCGGCCCGCGCGAGATCCGCGTCGACAAGCGCGGACCTGGCGTAGTGACCGCCGCGGACTTCATCTCCGGCGACCAGGCGGTGGAGATGCTGAACCCGACGCATCACATCGCCACGCTCTCGCCCGACGCGACGTTTCGGCTCAACGCCACCGTCGAGTACGGCAAGGGCTTCGTGCTCGCCGAGAAGAACGCCGGCGCCGAGCGTCCGATCGGCACGATCCCGATCGACTCGATCTTCTCGCCGGTGCGCAAGGTGAACTACACCGTGACCAACGCGCGCATCGGCCGCGAGACCGACTACGACAGGCTGAACCTCGAAGTCTGGACCGACGGCTCGGTCGCGCCGCAGGATGCGGTCGCGTTCGCGGCCAAGATCCTGAAGGACCAGCTCTCGGTGTTCATCAACTTCGAGGAAGAGGCGACGCGCCCGGTCGCCGAGGCGCCGCGGCCCACGCGCCTGAACGACGTGCTGATGCGGCCGGTCGACGAGCTGGAGCTCTCGGTGCGCTCGGCGAACTGCCTGCAGAACGCCGACATCAAGTTCATCGGCGAGCTGGTACAGCGCAGCGAAGGCGAGATGCTTCGCACCAAGAACTTCGGTCGCAAATCGCTGAACGAGATCAAGGAGATCCTGGCGGAGCTCGGCCTCTCGTTCGGCATGCGCGTCGAGAGCTTCCCCGCGCGCAAGGACATCGAGCGCCTGCGCGAGGAAGGCGCCTAGGAGGCTGGCAGTGCGGCACCGTAAGGACCATCGCAAGCTCTCGCGCAACTCGGCGCACCGCCGCGCCATGCTGCGCAACCTGGTGACCTCGCTGCTCGAGCACGAGTCCGTGCGCACCACCGATGCGAAGGCCAAGGAGGTGCGCCGCGTCGCCGAGCGCATGATCACTCTCGGCAAGCGCGGCACGCTCGCCGCGCGCCGGCAGGCCCTGACCTGGGTCCGTACCCGCAGCGTGGCGGCCAAGGTGTTCTCGGACCTCGCAGGGCGCTACGGCGCACGCGCGGGGGGCTACACCCGGATCGTGAAGCTCGGTCACCGGCCCGGCGACGCCGCGCCGATGTCGGTGATTGCGCTCGTAGGCGCCGAAGACGCGCCGCGAAAGACGAAGTCCGCGAGTTGAGCGGCGCGCGGCCGGGAACCCGGTTCCTGCTCGCCGCAGTGCTGCTCGTGGCGGCGGGCGCGGCCGCGCTGGTGGCGCTCTCGCCGCCCTCTGCGCCGCCGCTCGGCGTCGGCGGGCACGCGCCCGGGTTCGAGCTCGCGCTGGCGGATGGCTCGCGCCGGATCGACCTCGACGGGCTGCGCGGACGCGTGGTGTTCGTCAACTTCTGGGCCACCTGGTGCGCCCCGTGCCGCGACGAGGCGCCCGCGCTCGAGCGGCTGTACCGTGGACTTTCCGGGGAGGGCTTCGAGATCCTGGCGATCAGCATCGACGACCCGGCGGCGCGCGAAGCGGTGCAGGCCTTCCGCGCCGAGTTCGAGCTCTCGTTTCCCGTGCTCCTCGACGCCGACCGCTCCGCCTATCGCGCCTACCAGGCGACCGGAGTCCCCGAGAGCTTCCTGATCGACCGCGCGGGCCGCGTGACCGAGCGCTTCGTCGGCCCGCGCAACTGGGACGAGGCGCGCTACGGCGACGCGGTGCGCCGCATGCTGCGCGCGCCGACGCAGGAGGGCGGGTGAAGCGAGCTGCTTTGCCGCCTGCGCTCGCGCAGCAGGCGCGCTGGCTGGCCCCGCTGGTCGCGCTGGGGGTGGCGGTCGGGGTGCTGCTGTTTGACGGGGACGCGGGAGCGTTCGCGCTGCTCGGCTTGCGCTCGCGGGTCGCGGCCGCCGACAGCCATGTGCGGGCCGCGGAGGCCCGGCGCGAGGACCTGTACCAGAGCATCGGCGCCCTGCGCAGGGATGACCTGGCGATCGAAGCAGCCGCGCGCGAGCAGCTCGGCATGCTGCGCGACGGGGAGCTGGTCCTGCGCTGGGCGGATCCGCCGGCCCACCCGAGCGCCCCGGAACCCCGGGTCAACGCGGCAGATTGACGCGGGTTCTGGCGGCAGCTACCGAATCGCCGTGCGGGACCGGCTGCATGGGGTACTGGTGGAAGCCGTGCGCCGGGCGATCGGCGAGATCGACCCGGGAGCGCCCCCGTTCGAGGGCGACCTCCAGCTCGCACCGCCGAAGGTCGCGGAGCACGGCGACTTCGCCACCAATGCTGCCCTCGCGCTGGCCAAGCGCCTTCGCCGCGACCCGATGGAGCTGGCGCGGCGCATCCTCGCCTGCGTGGACGACCGCGACGGCATCATCGCGCGTAGCGAGATCGCGCGCCCGGGCTTCATCAACGTGTTCCTGGCGCGCGCGGGCTTCGCGGACGCACTCCGCCGGGTGCTGCGCGAGGGCCTGCGCTACGGGCACACCCCGCAGGCGGGCGCCGCGCGCACCTCGATCGAATTCGTCTCCGCCAACCCGACCGGTCCGCTCACGATTGGCCACGGGCGCAACGCCGTGCTCGGCGACTGCGTGGCGCGTCTGCTCGAGGCGGGAGGCGCACGCGTGAGTCGCGAGTTTTACTTCAACGACGCCGGCCGCCAGATGCGCGTGCTCGGCGAGTCGCTGCGCGCGCGCTATCTGCAGGCGCTCGGCCGCGAGGCGCCGCTGCCCGACGAGGGCTACCACGGTGAGTACCTGCGCGAGATCGCGGAGGCGCTCGTCGTGCGGGTCGGCGAGAGCTACGCGGACGCCGAGCTCGCCCGCTTCACGCGCGAGGGGCAGGACGCGGTGTTCGCCGAGATCCGGCGCACGCTGGAGCGGCTCGGCATCGCATTCGACGTGTTCTTCAACGAGGCGTCGCTGTACGCGAGCGGCGAGATCGAGCGCACGCTCGGCGACCTGCGCGCCGCGGGCGTCGTCTACGAGTCGGAGGGCGCGGTATGGCTGCGCGCCAGCGCGCTCGGGCTCGAACGCGACCGTGTGCTGGTGAAGTCGTCGGGCGAGCCCACCTACCTGCTGCCCGACGTCGCGTACCACCGCGACAAGTTTCGCCGAGGCTTCGAGCACATGCTCGACGTGCTCGGTCCCGACCACCTGGAGCAGTTCCCGTACGTACAGGCCGCCCTGCGCGCGCTCGGCTACGCCGCCGACGCCGTCGAAGTCGTGCACTACCAGTGGGTCAACCTGCGGCGCGGCAGCGAGCTGGTGAAGATGTCGAAGCGGGCTGCGAACTTCGTGACCGTCGACGACGTCCTCGACGACGTCGGTCCCGACGTGTTCCGCTGGTTCATGGTCGACCGGCGCGCCGACACGCACCTGGACTTCGACCTCGAGCTCGCCAAGGAGCGCTCCGACCGCAATCCTGTCTACAAGGTGCAGTACGCGCACGCCCGGCTGTCGAGCATCGAGCGCCAGGCCGCCGAGCGCGATGTTCCGCCCGTAGCCGATGTCGAGCTGCCGCTGGCGCGTCTGGAGCAGCCCGCCGAGACCCTGCTCTTGAAGCAGCTCGGCGCGTGGCCGGACACGCTCGCACGGGCCGCGCGGCTGCGCGAGCCGCAGGAGCTGACGCGCTACCTGCTCGACCTCGCGTCCGAGTTCCACGCCTATGTGTCGGACGGACGGCGCCATCGCGTGCTGTCGGACGACGCGGACCTGACTCAGGCGCGGCTCGCGCTGGTGCGCGGCATCCGCCTGGTGCTCGCCAACGGCCTCGGACTGCTCGGCGTCGCCGCGCCGGAGAGGATGTAGATGGCGCAGGAAGCGCGCGGCGGGGCGTTCGAAGGCATGCGTCGCTTCGTGACGGGAGCGGCGCTGCTCGGCATCGGCTGCTCGATCGGGCTCGTGGTGGGAACGGTTTCGAACGTACCGGAGCTCCTGCTGGCCTGGGCCGCGCGTGATGGCACGACGGTCGAGCTACCGGGGCGCGAGGTCGCGCCCACGCCCACACCGCGGGTGGCTGACCTGCAGGAATTTCCGAAGCTGCAAGAGGCCGCGAAGGCGCGGCGACCCGCGGTGAACGTTCCGCTCGCGGCGAATCCACCGGTCGCCTCGCCGCCGCCCACCCCGAAGCCGGCGCCCGCGGCTCCTGCTCCTGCACCTGCACCCGCAGCAGCGGCGGCGCCGCTGCCCGCGCCTGCCACGAAGCAGTCCGTCGTCGCGAATCTCGCGAAGAGGACCGCGACGCCCGCCCCCGGCGGCGCAGTGGTGCAGGTCGCGTCGTACAGCGACGCGCGCGCCGCCGACGCGCTCGTGCGCCGCCTGCGCGGTCAAGGCTTCGACTCCTATGTGAGCGATCAGAAGCCCGACGGCCAGCAGCGCTACCGCGTGCGCGTACGCCCCGCCGCCGGCCAGGATCCCAAGCAGCTCGCCGCAGCGCTCGGTCAGTCCGGACTCTCGGTCTGGGTCACGCGAGAGTAGGAGGCATGTCGAGAACGCGAGTGCAAGCGCGAAGCGCGCGCAGCGAGGCGAAGCCGAGCGAAGAGGCGGGCGCAGGGACCCGCCGTAAGACCTCGCGAAGCGCGCGCAGCGAGGCGAAGCCGAGCGAAGCCGTAGCCGCGGCTTCGCCGCGCCGTACACGGTCGGACTAGACGGCGTGACAACCCGAGGCGACACGGGCGGCGCGCGCCGCTGGCTGGTGACGGGTGCGGGCGGACAGCTGGGTCGCTCGTTCTCCGCCGTCGCCGCGGGCGCCGGCCTCGAGGTCACCGCACTCGGGCGCGCGGCGCTCGACGTCGCCGACGCCGGCGCCGTGGAGCGTGCGCTGACGCGCCATGCGCCGCAGGTCGTGCTCAACTGCGCCGCGTTCACCAAGGTCGATCTCTGCGAATCGCAGCCCGAGCAGGCGCGACGCGCGAATGCCCTTGCGCCGGCTCTGCTGGCGCGCGCGTGCGCGGGGCGCGCGCTGCTGGTGCACCTGTCCACCGAGTACGTCTTCTCCGGTGAGGGCAGCCGACCGATTGCGGAGGACGCGCCGCCGGGGCCGCTCTCGTGCTATGGCCAGAGCAAGCTCGAGGGCGAGCGCGCGGTCGCGGCTTCGGGCTGCGAGCACCTGATCGTGCGCACGCAATGGGTGTTCGGACCGGGCCCGAACTTCGTGCGCACGATCCTGGCCGCCGCCGGTCGCGGCGCGCCGCTCTCGGTCGTCGAGGACCAGCTCGGGCGACCCACCTGGTCGGCCGCCCTGGCAACCGCCATCCTCGCTGCCGCTCGCGCGGGCGCGCGGGGCACGCTCCACCTGGCCTGCGAGGGAGTCACGAGCTGGTTCGACTTCGCACGGGAGATCATCCACCGGGGAGCGCGGCTGGGGCTCGCGCCGGAGGTCGAGGTGCGCCCCATCGCCAGCAGCGGGTTTCCGCGGCCCGCGCCGCGCCCGGCGTACGGCGTGCTGGGCCTCGAGCGCGCCCGCGGCCTCGGCGTGGCTCTCCCGCACTGGAGCGACGCGCTGGACCGCTACCTGGCCTGCGAGTGCTCGGGCCGGGATGCCGAGTAGGGGGATGGGATGCCTAGGGTTCTGATCACCGGCGGAGCGGGCTTCATCGGCGGCCACCTGTGCGCCCGCTTCCTCGCGGACGGTTGGGAAGTCGTGTGCATGGACAACCTGCTCACGGGGCGCGTCGAGAACGTCGGGCCGCTGTTCGGGCGCGACGGCTTCACCTTCGTCAAGCACGACGTGACGAACTTCATCCACGTGCCGGGTCCGCTCGACGCGGTGCTCCACTTCGCGTCCCCTGCGAGCCCGACCGACTTCGAGCGGCTGCCGATCCAGATCCTGAAAGTGGGAGCGCTCGGCACCCACAAGGCGCTCGGGCTGGCCAAAGACAAGGGGGCGCGCTTCCTGCTGGCGTCGACCTCGGAGTGCTACGGCGATCCCGAGGTCAGCCCCCAACCGGAGAGCTACTGGGGGCGCGTGAATCCGATCGGGATCCGCGGCGTGTACGACGAGGCCAAGCGTTTTGCCGAGGCGATGACGATGGCGTACCAGCGCTATCACGGCGTGGCGACGCGCATCGTCCGCATCTTCAACACCTACGGTCCGGGGATGCGGCTCGACGACGGGCGCATGATCCCCACCTTCTTCAATCAGGCGCTGCGCGGCGAGGACCTGACGGTGTTCGGTGACGGAGGCCAGACGCGGAGCGTCACCTACGTGGACGACCTGGTCGAAGGCATCGTGCGCTTGCTGCGCTCCGACTACCCGAAGCCGGTCAACCTCGGCAATGAGCGCGACCTGACCGTGGTGGCGGTCGCGCAGCTGATCCTCGAGCTCACCGGCTCGAAGAGCAAGCTCGTGCACCGCGAGCTGCCGCCCGACGATCCCAAGCAAAGACGCCCCGACATTACGCTGGCGCGCGAGCTGCTCGGCTGGGAGCCGCTGGTCGCGGCGCGCGACGGCCTGGCGCGCACGCTCCCGTACTTTCGAGCCGAGCTCGGGCGCTCCGCGTGAGCGAGGTCCCCCTCGAGCGAATCCGCAACTTCGCGATCATCGCGCACATCGACCACGGCAAGTCGACGCTCGCCGATCGCCTGCTGGAGCGCACCGGGACGCTCGTGCTGCGCGAGAAGGTCGACCAGTATCTGGACAAGCTCGACCTGGAGCGCGAGCGCGGCATCACCATCAAGGCGCAGACCGCCCGCATGCGCTGGCGCGCGCGCGACGGCCACGAGTACGTGCTCAACCTGATCGACACCCCCGGGCACGTGGACTTCCACTACGAGGTATCGCGCTCGCTCGCGGCGTGCGAAGGCGCCTTGCTCGTGGTCGACGCAGTGCAGGGCGTCGAGGCGCAGACCGTCGCGAACGCCGAGGCCGCGGTGGCCGCCGGTCTCGAGCTGGTGCCCGTCGTCAACAAGATCGACCTGCCGGCCGCCGATCCAGAGCGCGTGCTGCGCGAGGTCGAGGATATCGTCGGGGTTCCCGCCGACGGCGCCCTCTCGGTTTCGGCCAAGCTCGGCAGCGGGATCGACGAGCTGCTCGAGGCGATCGTCCAGCGCGTGCCGCCGCCGAAGGGCGACCCGGCGGCTCCGCTCTCGGCCCTGGTGTTCGACTCCTGGTACGACCCGTACATGGGCGCCGTGATGCTGGTGCGCGTGTTCGACGGCGTGCTGCGCGCCGATGCGCGCGTCAAGCTCTGGTCGACCAAGGACGAGTACGACGTCACGCTGATCGGCGCGCTGGCGCCCGAGATGCAGAAGATCGAGCAGGCGAGCGCGGGCGAGGTCGCGATCGTGTGCGCGAGCATCCGCGATCCGCGGCTGGTTCGCGTAGGCGACACGCTGACCGAGGCGCGCCGGCCCTGTAGCGCGCCGCAGCCGGGCTTCCGCGCGCTCCAGCCCATGGTGTGGAGCGGCCTGTACCCGTCGGACTCGAGCGACTACGAGGCGCTGCGCACGGCGCTGGAGAAGCTGCGCCTGAACGACTCCTCGCTCTTCGCCGAGCCCGAGACCAGCGAGGCGCTCGGCTTCGGCTTCCGTTGCGGCTACCTCGGCCTGCTGCATCTGGAGATCGCGCAGGAGCGGCTCGAACGCGAGTACGGGCTCGACCTGATCGTGACCGCCCCGACGGTGCTCTACCACGTGACGCTCGCGACGGGCGAGGAGCGCGTGATCCACCGCCCGAGCGATCTGCCGGATCCCGGCGAGATCCGGGAGATCCGCGAGCCGCGCATTCTGGCGCAGATCCACCTGCCCACGGCGTCGATCGGACCGGTGCTGCAGCTGTGCCAGGCCCGCCGCGGCATCCAGCGCGATCTGATCGTGCACAGCGACCGCAGAGCGGTGCTGCGCTACGAGCTGCCGCTGGCGGAGGTGGTGGTCGACTTCTACGACCGCCTGAAGACGCTCTCGCGCGGCTACGCGTCGATGGACTACGAGCTGGTCGACTTCCAACCCGCCGACCTGGCGCGCGTCGACGTGCTGGTGAACGGCGACCCCGTCGATGCGCTGGCGCTGATCGTGCACCGCGACGCCGCCTACCGCCGCGGTCTGGCGGTGATCCAGGCGATGAAAGAGCACATTCCGCGGCAGATGTACGAGGTGGCGATCCAGGCCTCGATCGGCAGCCGCGTGATCGCGCGGGTCTCGGTGAAGGCGCTGCGCAAGAACGTGACCGCCAAGTGCTACGGCGGAGACATCACGCGCAAGCGCAAGCTCCTGGAGAAGCAGAAGGAGGGGAAGAAGCGCATGAAGAAGGTTGGGAAGGTCGAGATCCCGCAGGCGGCCTTCCTGGCCGTGCTGCAGTCGGGCGACGGCGAGCGCTAGATGGCGAAGACCGCGCCCGCGAACGAGGCGAGCGCGCTGCGCCGCCACCTCGAGACCGCGCGCGCATTCGCGCTCGCGATCCTGCTCGCGTTCGGCATCCGCTCCTTCCTGGTCGAGCCCTTCACCATCCCGTCTGGATCCATGATCCCGACCCTCCTCGTCGGCGACTTCATCCTGGTCAACAAGTTCATCTACGGCCTGCGGCTGCCGCTCACGGGAGCTCTGCTCGTGCCGCTCGGCGCTCCAGAGCGCGGTGACGTGATCGTGTTCCGCTACCCCGACGATCCGAGCCAGGACTTCATCAAGCGCGTGGTCGCGCTGCCCGGAGAGCGCGTCGAGATCCGCGGCGGCCGGCCCTTCGTCGATGGTCAGCCGCTCGACCGGCTCGAGAAGGGCGAGTTCGACTACTACGACGTCGAGGGCGCGCGCCCCGCGCGCGCGCTGCGCGCCTGCGAGAGAGCGCGCGAGGATCTGCTGTACCCCGTGCTACAGCACCCCGGGCGGGGGATCGCCAACGAGCGCGGGCCGTGGGTCGTCCCCGAGGACTCCTACTTCATGATGGGCGACAACCGCGACAACTCGCGCGACAGCCGCTTCTGGCAGCACCCGTTCGTGCAAGCCGAGCAGATCAAGGGCAAGGCGTGGCGCATCCACTGGTCCTGGCTGGTGGCGTCCGGACGGCGCCCCGACAACCCGATCCTGTCGCTGCTCGACACGCTGGCGCGGCTGGTCACCTTCCGCATCGAGGAGGTGCGCTGGGGCCGCTTCTTCGAGCGCGTCGACGGCGGCTGCGATTGACGCGCCCGAGGGAGGTCCGATAGGCTTCGCGCGGCCGAGGGGGTGAGTTCGAAACCTGGGCCCTTTTAAGTCCATCCCGAGAGGTGGACAAAGGCGGGAAGCGTGACCCCAGGATCTGCGCGGGAAACGTCTGGACGTGTCGTGCTCGACGCCGCGGCCATCGCACGCGCGACGCGCCGCATGGCGCACGAGATTCTGGAGCGCGACCGCAACGCGGAGCGGCTGGCGCTGCTCGCGATCCCCGAGGGCGGCATCCCGGTGGCGGATCTGCTCGCCGCCAACCTCGCGGAGATCGCCGGCTCTCCGGTCGCGCGCGGCGTGCTCGACGTCACGCTCTACCGCGACGACGTGATCGGACGCGGGCGGCGCCCGCTGCCCAAGCGCACACGGATCGAGTTCTCGGTCACGGGCCGCCGCGTGATCCTCGTCGAAGACGTGGTGTTCACCGGCCGCACCGTGCGCGCCGCGATGGACGCGGTGATCGACTTCGGCCGGCCCGAGGCGATCGAGGTCGCCACCCTCGTCGACCGCGGGCACCGCGAGTTCCCGATCAAGGTGGACTTCGTCGGCAAGAACATCCCGACCTCGCGCGCCGAGCAGGTGGTGCTGCGCAGGAACGCGAGCGGGGAGCTCGAGGTGGCGGTGGTATGAGGCACCTGCTCGGGATCGAGCCGCTGGCGCGCGACGAGATCGTGCGCATCCTCGACACTGCGGAGGCGATGCTCGAGATCTCGCAGCGCGACATCAAGCGCGTGCCGACCCTGCGCGGCAAGACCGTGATCAACGTGTTCCTGGAGCCATCGACGCGCACGCGCGTCTCGTTCGAGATCGCCGCCAAGCGGCTCTCCGCGGACGCCATCAACGTCTCCGGCGAGGGCTCGAGCCTGTCCAAGGCCGAGACGCTCGCCGACATGGCGCGCAACCTGGCCGCGATGCACGCCGACGTGCTGGTGATCCGCGACCGCAACGCGGGTGTGCCGGCGATGCTGGCGCAACGCGTGCGCGTGCCGGTGGTGAACGCGGGCGACGGCGCGCACGAGCACCCGACGCAGGCGCTGCTCGACGCCTTCACCGTGCGCCAGGCGTTCGGCAGCGTGGAGGGCCGCAACGTTGCGATCGTGGGCGACATCGCGCACAGCCGGGTGGCGCGCTCTGACATCCAGATCTTCACCAAGCTCGGTGCGCAGGTTCGTGTGGCGGGCCCGCGCACGATGCTGCCCGTCGACGTCGAGTCGCTCGGCGTGAAGCCGTGCGGCAGCATGGCCGAGGCGCTCGAGGGCGCCGACGTGATCGTGATGCTGCGCGTGCAGCGCGAGCGGCTGGAGGGCGCGCTGTTCCCCAGCGTGCGCGAATACTCGAACACCTGGGGCCTCGGTCGCGAGGCGCTGCGCATGGCGGCGCCGGACGCGATCGTGCTGCACCCCGGCCCGATCAATCGCGGCGTGGAGATCGCGAGCGACGTCGCCGACGCCGAGCCCTCGCGGATCCTCGACCAGGTGACCAACGGCGTCGCCGTGCGCATGGCGGTGCTGTATCTGCTGACGGGAGTCGACGAGTGACCACGCTGCGCATCCGCGGGGCGCGCATCCTCGATCCCGAGTCGCGGCGAGACGAGCGCGGCGACGTCGAGGTCGTCGACGGCCGCATCGCGCGCGTCGGCCCCGAGCTATCCGGCGGCGCCGATGAGGTCGTCGAGGCGAACGGCGCCTGGCTCGCGCCCGGGCTCGTAGACCTGCACGCGCACCTGCGCGAGCCGGGGCAGGAGTACAAGGAGGACATCGAGAGCGGCTCGCGAGCCGCGGCCGCCGGCGGCTTCACCACGGTGTGCTGCATGGCGAACACCGATCCGGTCAACGACACCGCGGCGGTGACCGAGTTCATCCTGCGCCGCGTGCGCACGGCGGCGCGCGTGCGCGTGCTGCCGATCGCCGCCGCGACACAGGGCCTGCGCGGCGAAGTGATGAGCGAGATGGCGAGCCTGGCCGCCGCTGGCGCGGTCGCGTTCTCGGACGACGGCGCGGTGATCATGAACGCGCAGGTGATGCGGCGCGTGCTCGAGTACGCGACGGGCGTCGGCCGCGCCGTGATCGCGCACTGCGAGGATCTGAATCTCCGCGGCGCGGGCGTGGTCCACGAAGGCGCGGCGGCGACCTGCTGCGGTCTGCCGGGCTCGCCCGCGGAAGCGGAGACGGTGATGGTCGCGCGCGACATCGAGCTGGCGCGGTTGGTCGGCGCGCGCCTGCACATCGCACACGTGTCGGCGGCCGGGTCCGTCGATCTGATCCGGCGCGCCAAGGAGCAGGGCGTGCGCGTCAGCGCCGAAGTCACGCCGCACCACCTGTCGCTGTGCGACGTCGAGATCCGAGGCTACGACACCAACACCAAGATGGCGCCACCGCTGCGCAGCGCGCGCGACCGCGAGGCGCTGCGGGAGGGGTTGGCCGATGGCACCCTCGACTGCGTCGCGACCGATCACGCGCCGCACGCTTCGCACGAGAAGGACGTGGAGTACGCCGCGGCGCCGTTCGGAGTCGTCGGGCTCGAGACTGCCCTGCCGGTGGTGCTCGAGCTGGTGCGCGAGGAGCGGCTCTCGGCCCTGGACGCGATCGCCTGCCTGTCCACGCGGCCGGCCCGCGTGCTCGGTCTGCGCGGCGGCTCGCTCGAGCTCGGCGCGCCCGCCGACCTGGTGCTGATCGATCCCGAGCAGGTCTGGAAGGTCGAGGCGCGCGCACTCCGCTCCAAGTCGAGCAACTCGGCATTCCTCGGGCGCGAGCTGCGCGGGCGCGCGCTCGCGACCTGGGTCGGCGGTGCCCGCGTGTTCGGCGGGGAAGAGGCTGCGCGATGAGCGAGGTTGCCTGGCTCGTGCTCGCCGACGGCTCGGCGTACCGCGGCGAGGCCTTCGGCGCGCGCGCCGAGGTAGCGGGCGAGGTCGTCTTCCACACGGGAATGACCGGCTACCAGGAGATCCTGACCGACCCGTCGTACGCCGGACAGATCGTCTGCATGACGTATCCCGAGATCGGCAACACCGGCACGAACCCCGAGGACGAGGAGTCGTGCGGGCTCTTCCTGCGCGGCTTTGTGGTGCGCGACCACGTCGACTTCCCGTCGAGCTGGCGCAGCCGCGAGTCGCTCGACGCCTATCTGCGGCGCCACGGCGTACCGGGCATCAGCGGTATCGACACGCGCGCACTGGTACGACGGCTGCGTTCGCTCGGCGCGACGAACGGCGTGCTCGCGCACGGCGACGCAGCGCTCGCGGAGCTGCGCGCGCGCGCCGCGGCTGCGCCCTCGATGGTCGGTCTGAACCTGGTCGACAGCGTGACCTGCGCCGCGCCCTACCGCTGGACGGAGCCGAAGGCCTGGGGCGCGCCGCAAAGCGTGCCCGGGCCGAGCTATCGCGTCGTCGCGTACGACTACGGCGTGAAGCGCAGCATCCTGCGCGAGCTGTGCTCCGCCGGGTTCGAGGTCACGGTCGTGCCTGCCGGCTTCCCGGCCGCGGGCGCGCTCGCGCTCGACCCCGACGCGATCTTCCTGTCGAATGGCCCAGGTGATCCGGACGCGGTCACGTACGCGATCCCGATCGTGCGCGAGCTCATCCAGCGCAAGCCCAGCTTCGGCATCTGCCTCGGCCACCAGATCCTCGGCCTCGCGCTCGGCGGCCGCACGCGCAAGCTGCGCTTCGGGCACCACGGCGCGAACCAGCCGGCGAAGGACCTCCTGACCGGGCGCGTGATGATCGCATCCGAGAACCACGGCTTCGCGGTCGACGTGGCCTCGCTCGCGCACGACCCCGACGTCGAGATCACGCACCTGAACCTGAACGACCAGACCGTCGAGGGGCTGCGACACCGTCGGCTGCCGCTGTTCTCGGTGCAGTATCACCCGGAGGCGTGCCCGGGTCCGCACGACCTCGGCTACCTGTTCGCGCGCTTCCGGGCGCTCGTAGAGAGTGCGCGTGCCGCGGCGTAGCGACCTGCGCCGCGTGCTCCTGCTCGGCTCGGGGCCGATCGTGATCGGTCAGGCCTGCGAGTTCGACTACTCGGGCACGCAGGCCTGCAAGGCGCTGCGCGAAGAAGGGATCGAGGTCGTGCTGGTGAACTCGAACCCGGCGACGATCATGACCGACCCGGGCTTCGCGAATCGCACCTACATCGAGCCGCTGACGCCGGAGACTCTCGTCGGCATCCTCGAACGCGAGCGGCCGAATGCGGTGCTGCCGACCGTCGGCGGGCAGACTGCGCTCAACCTCGCGATCACGCTCGCCGAGTCGGGCGTGCTGGAGCGGCTCGGCATCGAGCTGATCGGCGCCAAGCTCGACGCGATCCTGATGGCCGAGGACCGCTCGCGCTTCGCGGCCGCGATGCGGGAGATCGGCCTGGCGGTGCCGCGCTCGGTCTACGTGCGCAGCGTGGCCGAGGGCGAAGCCGCGCTCTCGAGCGTCGGCCTGCCGGCGATCATCCGGCCCTCGTTCACGCTCGGGGGCTCCGGCGCCAGCGTGGCGTTCGACGCCGCCGAGTACCGCGAGAAGCTCGGCTGGGCGCTGCGCCTGTCGCCGCGTGGCGAGGCGCTGGTCGAGCAGTCCGTGCTCGGCTGGAAGGAGTTCGAGCTCGAGGTGATGCGCGACCTGGCCGACAACGTCGTGATCATCTGCTCGATCGAGAACTTCGACCCGATGGGCATCCATACCGGGGACTCGATCACCGTCGCGCCGGCGCAGACCTTGACCGACCGCGAGTACCAGCGCATGCGCGACGCCGCGATCGCGATCATCCGCAAGATCGGGGTCGAGACCGGCGGCTCAAACATCCAGTTCGCGGTCCACCCGACGACCGGCGAGCTGGTGGTGATCGAGATGAACCCGCGCGTCTCGCGCAGCTCCGCTTTGGCGAGCAAGGCCACCGGCTTCCCGATCGCGAAGATCGCGGCCAAGCTTGCCATCGGCTACGCGCTCGACGAGATCCGGAACGACATCACGCGCGAGACGCCCGCGAGCTTCGAGCCCACGCTCGACTACGTGGTGACCAAGCTACCTCGCTTCGCCTTCGAGAAGTTCCCGGGCGCCGATCCGCGGCTCGGGGTGCAGATGAAGTCGGTGGGCGAGGTGATGGCGATCGGGCGCACCTTCCGCGAGTCGCTGCAGAAGGCGATCCGCTCGCTCGAGATCGACCGCTACGGTTTCGAGGAGAGCGTCGGCGCCGAGCTCGCCGACGACGCGCTCGAAGCCCGGCTGCGCGCCGCCGATCCCGACCGCCTGTTCCTGCTGGGGCAGGCGTTCCGGCGCGGGATGTCGCTCCAGCGCGTGCAGGAGACCACGCGGATCGACCCGTGGTTCCTCTGGCACGTACAGCAGATCGTGGCCGAGGAGGGGCGCTTCGCAGAGAAGCGCGACCTGCGCCGCGCCAAGCGCATGGGCTTCTCCGACCGCCGGCTGGCGCAGCTCGCGGGAACGACGGAAGCCGAGATCCGTGGCGAGCGTCTGCGCCAGGGCATCGTCCCGGTGTGGAAGCGCGTCGACACCTGCGGCGCGGAGTTCGAGGCGCACACGCCGTACCTGTATTCGACCTATGAGCAGGAGTGCGAGGCCGCTCCCAGCGAGCGCCCGAAGGTGATGATCCTCGGCGGCGGTCCCAATCGGATCGGGCAGGGCATCGAGTTCGACTACTGCTGCGTGCACGGCGTGTTCGGGCTGGCGCAGGACGGCTACGAGACGATCATGGTCAACTGCAATCCCGAGACCGTCTCCACGGACTACGACACCGCCGATCGGCTGTACTTCGAGCCGCTCACGCTGGAAGACGTGCTGGCGATCTGGGAGCGCGAGAAGCCGGTCGGCGCGATCGTGCAGTTCGGCGGCCAGACGCCTCTGCGCCTGGCGCTAGCACTGGAGCAGGCGGGTGTGCGCGTGCTCGGCACCTCGCCCGACGCGATCGACCGCGCCGAGGATCGCGAGCGCTTCGCGGAGCTGCTCCACCGGCTCGGCCTGCGCCAGCCCGCGAACGGCACCGCCCGCAGCGCGGCGACCGCGCGCGCGCTGGCCGAGAACCTCGGCTATCCGGTGCTGGTGCGGCCCTCGTACGTGCTCGGCGGACGCGCGATGCGCATCGTGCACGGTCCGGACGAGCTCGACACCTACATGCGCGAGGCGGTGCGCGTGTCACCCGACCACCCGATCCTGGTCGATCGCTTCCTGGCGGACGCGATCGAGGTCGACGTGGACGCGATCTGCGACGGCGAGCGCTGCGTGATCGGCGGCATCATGGAGCACATCGAGGAGGCGGGCGTGCACTCCGGCGACTCCGCCTGCTCGCTGCCTCCCTACAGCCTGCCGCGCTACCTGATCGACGAGATCCGCACGGCCACGCGCGCGCTGGCGCTCGAGCTCGGCGTGCGTGGCCTGATGAACGTGCAGTTCGCCGTCGCCGCCGAGGAGGTCTACGTGCTCGAGGTGAATCCGCGCGCCTCGCGCACGGTGCCGTTCGTCGCCAAGGCGATTGGCGTGCCGCTGGCGCAGCTCGCCGCGCGCGTGATGGCGGGGAAGTCGCTCGCCGAGCTCGGCTTCACCCGCGAGGTGGAGCCCGCGCACGTGTCGGTCAAGGAGGCGGTGTTCCCGTTCATCAAGTTCGGCGGCGTGGACTCGCTGCTCGGGCCTGAGATGAAGAGCACGGGCGAGGTGATGGGCATCGACCGCCTCTTCGGCGCGGCCTACGCCAAGGCGCAGCTCGCAGCTGGCATGCGGCTGCCGGTGCGCGGCACGGTGCTGGTCTCGGTGCGCGACGAGGACAAGCCGCGCGTCACCGAGGCGCTGCGCGGGATGTTCGAAGGCGGCTTCCGCATCGTCGCGACGCCTGGCACCGCCCGCTACCTGAAGGAGCGCGGCATCGGCGCCGAGCCGGTGAACCGTGTGCGCGACGGCTCGCCGCACGTGGTGGACCTGATCTCGAGCCGCGCCGTGGACCTGGTGATCGTGACGACCCGGATCGCCGACCCGCAGGCGGTGCGCGACTCGGCCTCGATGCGACGCGCTGCGCTCGAGCACGGCATTGCCTACTTCACCACCGCCGCAGGCGCGCGCGCCGCGGCCGCGGCGATCCGTGCGCTGCGCGACGGCGACCTCGTGCCGATCGCGCTGCAGGACCTCCACTCTGCGTGAGGTCGGCGTGAGCGGATACGCCGAGTCCATCGAGGCTGTCCGGGCGCCGCTCTCGTTCGCGGGTGAGCACGGCGACGCGCTCACCCGGGCGCCGACCCTCGTGGATTCGGTGCGCGCGGCGCTCGTCCGCGCCGCCGCGCTGGCGATTCCGCCGGAGTTCCGGCGCCGCTTCGAGCAGGCGGGCGAGCTGCTCGCCGCCGATGCCGGGCAGGAGACGCTCGCGCGCGTCGCCGGGCTGCTGTCCCCGCTGCTCGAGCCCGACTGGCCGGCGCGCGCGCTGGCGCAGCCCACGGAGCGCCTGGCGGGTGTCGGTCCGAAGCTCGCCGCGCTGCTCGCGCGCCGCGGCATCGCCACGCTCGAGGATCTGCTGTTCTTCCTGCCGCGCGCCTACGAGGACCGCCGCCGCATCGCAGCGATCGAGACGCTCGAAGTCGGTCACCCCGCCTGCTTCGAAGGTCGCGTGGTGCGCGCCAGCGTGGTGCCGCTCGGGCGCGGGCGCCGCTTCTTCCAGGCCGTGGTCGCCGACGGGACCGGCGCGGTTGCGCTCAAGTGGTTCCGCGGCATAGCGCAGTTCGAGCAGCGCATCGTCCCCGGCGCGCGTGTGCTGGTCGCGGGCGACGTGCGCCGCTACCGCTTCACCAAGGAGCTGCACCATCCCGACGTCGAGGTGCTCTCCGACGAGATCCCCGTCGAGAGCCTGCCGCGGATCGTGCCCGTCTACGCCGGGATCGAGGGCATCGCGCCGCGCACGCTGCGGCGCATCGCGCAGGCCGCTGCGGAGGTCTGCTCGGATCTGGTGGAGGAGCTGCTGCCGGAGAGCTTCGCGCGCGAGCTCGGGCTGCCGGGCGTCGGCGAGTCGCTGCGCCAGGTGCACACACCGACCTCAGCGCTCGACCCCGAGGAGCTGCGCGTTCGGCGCACGCGCTATCACCGGCGGCTCGCCGCCGAGGAGCTGTTCGCGCTGTGCGTCGGGCTCGAGCGCGTGCGCGAACGCCGCGCCGAGCGCCCATCGAAGCCGCTCGATCCGGACCATGCCGACGTGGCGAAGGCGCTCGCGAGCCTGCCGTTCGAGCTCACCGCGGACCAGCGCCGCGCCTGGGGCGAGATCGCCGGCGACCTGCGCCGGCCGCACCCGATGAGCCGGCTGCTCGTTGGCGACGTGGGCACGGGCAAGACGGTGCTCGCGTTCCTGGCGTGCGCCGCTGCGCGCGCCTCGGGAGGGCTCGGCGTGGTGCTCGCGCCGACGGAGATCCTCGCCGAGCAGCACCTGCGCACGTTCCGCGCGCTGGCGCAGCCCCTCGGCCTGCGCGTAGCGCTCGTGACCGGCAGCACGTCGCCTGCCGAGCGCCGTTCCGTCGAGCGCCTGCTCCGGCTGCGCGAGCTCGCGATCCTGCTCGGCACACATGCGCTGCTCGCGGACGACGCGCCGCTGCCCGACCTGCGCCTGGTCGTGATCGACGAGCAGCACCGCTTCGGTGTGGCGCAGCGCCAGGCGCTGGAGCGGCGAGGCGAGGCGCCGCACGCGCTGGTCATGACGGCGACGCCGATCCCGCGCACGCTCGCGCTCACCGTCTTCGGCGACCTGGATCAGTCGGTGCTGCGCGAGCTGCCGTGCGGACGCAGCCCGGTGACCACGCGCGTGGTGCCGCGCTCCGCGGGGCGCCAGGTGCTGCTCGAGCTCCAGCGCACGGTCGCGCGCGGCGAGCAGGCATTCGTGGTCTACCCGCTGGTCGAGGAGTCCGAGAAGCAGGACCTGGTGGACGCGACGCGCGGCTTCGAGCGCCTGTGCGCGCACCTGCCGGGCCGGCGCGTGGCGCTTGTGCATGGGCGCCTCGACGCGCGCGAGCGCCAGCAGGCGATGGAGCGCTTTGCGCGCGCCGAGATCGACGTACTGGTCGCGACGACGGTGATCGAGGTCGGCGTCGACGTGCCCAACGCCACACTGCTCGTGGTGCAGCATGCGGAGCGCTTCGGGTTGGCGCAGCTGCATCAGCTGCGCGGGCGCGTCGGGCGCGGCTCGGCGCCCGGGCGCGCGATCCTGATCGGCGAGCCGACGACCGAAGACGCGTCGCGCCGGCTCGCCATCCTGGAAGGGAGCGCCTCGGGCTTCGACATCGCGGAGGAAGACCTGCGCATCCGCGGGCCGGGCGAGTGGCTGGGCACGCGCCAGGCCGGGTTCCTCTCCGAGCTGCGGCTGGCCGACCTGGTGCGCGACGCCGACCTGGTGGTGCGAGCGCGCGAGGCTGCTCAGCGCCTGGTGCAACATGATCCCGGCCTGACCAGGCATCCGAAGCTGCGAGTCGCGATCGAACGCCGCTGGGGGAAGCGGCTCGGCTACGCCCACGTCGCCTAGCCGCGCAACTTGAAGCGAGCAGCGAGGCGGTAGCCGGCGAGAGCGAAGATCGAGCCCAATGCTCCATGCCGAAGCAAGCCGCCTTGCGGCGCGCAGCGAGGCGCAGCCGAGCGTAGCGGGTGGGTGGTCGCGCGGAGCGCGACCGGGTCCCAGCCCTAAGGCCTGTTTGCAGCTAACTGATTTCTCCAATACCCTCGCGCACTTGGGAGGGTAGGGTCGAGCCATGCCGCGGTTTCCGAGAGTCGAGCGCCTGCCACCGTACGTGCTCGCGGTCGTCAACGAGCTCAAGCTCGGCGCACGGCGCCGCGGCTCGGACGTGATCGACCTCGGCTTCGGCAATCCCGATCTGGTGCCTCCGGCGCACGTCGTCGACAAGCTGGTCGAGGCCGCGCGCGATCCGAAGAACCACGGCTACTCCGCGTCGCGCGGCCTGCCGAACCTGCGGCGCGCGATGGCGCGCTGGTACCGCCGCCGCTGTGGCGTCGCGCTCGATCCCGAGACCGAGGTGATCGCGACGATCGGAGCGAAGGAGGGCATCACGCACTTCGCGCTGGCGGCGCTCGAGCAGGGCGACAGCGTACTGGTGCCCGATCCGGCCTTCGGCATTCACACCGCCGCGGTGGTGATCGCCGGCGGCGACCTGGTGCGGATCCCGATCGAGCCGCTCGACAGCTACGTGGACCGCCTGCGCGAAGCAGTCATTCGCGCATGGCCGCGCCCGCGTCTGCTGGTCTGCTCGTTCCCGCACAACCCGACGACGCTCTGCGCCGACCTGCCGCTGCTCACCCGGCTGGTCGAGTTCTGCCGCGAGCACGAGCTCATTCTGCTGCACGACTTCGCGTACGCCGAGATCTGCTTCGACGGCTACCGGCCGCCGAGCGTGCTGCAGGTGCCGGGCGCGCTGGACGTGGCGATCGAGTTCACCTCGCTCTCCAAGTCGCACTCGATGGCGGGCTGGCGCGTGGGCTTCGCGGCGGGCAATCGCGAGATGATCGCGGCGCTCGCGCGCATCAAGAGCTACGTGGACTACGGCACGTTCCAGCCGATCCAGATCGCCGCGATCATCGCACTCGACGGACCGCAGGACTGCGTAGCCGAGGCCGTCGACGAGTACCGGCGCCGCCGCGACGCCCTGTGCGACGGTTTGGCCCAGGGCCGCGGCCCCAACTGGAAGATCGAGAAGCCGCTCGCGACCATGTTCGTGTGGGCGCCGATCCCGGAGCGGTTCGCGAAGCTCGGCTCGCTCGAGTTCTCCAAGCTCCTGCTCGAGCGCGCGAAGGTCGCGGTCTCGCCCGGCATCGGCTTCGGCCCCTCGGGCGAGGGCTTCGTGCGCTTCGCGCTGGTCGAGAACAGCCACCGCGTCCGGCAGGCGGTGCGCGGCATCCGCAAGGTGCTGCGCGATGGCTGAGCGCCCGGTCGGCGTCGGCCTCGTCGGCTTCGGCACCGTCGGCAGCGGCGTGGTGCGCTTGCTCGCCGAGCAGCGCGAGCTGATCGACGAGCGCCTGGGCTTCCCGCTGTGCCTGCGTGCGATCGCCGACGTCGACCTCGAGCGCGACCGCGGCGTTCCCATCGAAGGGTTGCGACTCCTGCGCGACTGGCGCGAGCTCGTCGCCGATCCCGAAGTCGATCTGGTGATCGAGCTGGTCGGCGGCACCGGGATCGCGCGCCAGATCGCGCTCGGGACGCTCGAGCTCGGGCGTGGCCTGGTGACCGCGAACAAGGCGCTGCTGGCGCACCACGGCGCCGAGATCTTCGAGCGCGCCGCTGCGCGCGGGGTGGACGTGGCGTTCGAAGCGAGTGTGGGCGGGACCATTCCCGTGCTGCGCGCGCTGCGTGAAGGCCTGTGCGCCGACCGCATCACTTCGCTGGCGGGAATCGTCAACGGTACCTGCAACTCGATCCTGTCGGCGATGGACGAGGATGGCGAGCCCTACGAGGTGTGCCTCAAGCACGCGCAGGAGCTCGGCCTGGCCGAAGCGGACCCGAGCTTCGACGTGAACGGCACCGACTCGACCCACAAGCTCGCGATCCTGCTCGCGCTCGCGTTCGGTGTGCAGGCGCCGCCGGACGAGATCTACACGGAGGGAATCGGCGGCATCGCGCCGCTCGACGTCGAGTACGCGCGGCGCTTCGGCCTGCGCATCAAGCTGCTGGCCCTCGCCAAGCACGGGCCGGGCGGCGTCGAGGCGCGCGTGCACCCGACCATGATCCCGGCGAAGAGCGTATTGGCCGGCGTATCCGGCGCGATGAACGCGATCGAGATCCGCGGCCACTTCTCCGGTCCGACGCTCTACTACGGCGCCGGCGCCGGCTCGCTGCCGACCGCGAGCGCCGTGGTCGCCGATCTGATGGAGCTGGCGCGCGCGCGGCGTCGCGGGGCGAGCGGGCGCGTGCCGCCGCTCGGCACCCCCAAGCTCCGCCGCGCCGCGCTCGTGCGCGTGCAGGACCTCGAGGGCGAGTACTACCTGCGCTTCTCGGCGCTGGACCGCCCGGGCGTGCTGGCGCGGCTGGCAGGGGCGCTCGGGGCGCGCGGTATCAGCATCGCCTCGCTGGAGCAGCCCGATCGCCACCAAGCGCTGGCGGTCCCGGTGGTGATGACGACCCACGTCGCGCGCGAGGGCGCGCTGCGCGCGGCGCTGCACGAGATCGAGGCCCCGGGCGACGTGACCACCGCGCCGACGCAGGTGATCCGCATCGAGCGGGAGCTCTAGCCGTGCAGCGGCCGCTCGCGCACGGCTTCGACGCCTGGTTCGAGTGCGACAGCGGTGCCCCGGGGCGCTGGCCGCTCACCGAGGTCCGGTACCGCGGTCCGGACGGGAGCCTGCTCACCGTCAAGCACGACATGCAGAAGCTCGGGCAGGTCCCGCCCGCGGAGTGGCGCCGTCGCTTCGACGAGCGCTCGCACTCGACCTCCTGGCCTTACGGCAGCGGCGTCTGGGGCAAGTGGGAGCTGGTCTGCCCGGCGATCGACGCCGAGAGCATCGTCTCGATGTACGAGGGCCACACCAACCTGTTCTGGGCCAAGCGCCTCGGGCAGAAGCTCGGCGTCGAGGATCTGTGGCTCAAGCTGTGCGGCAACACGCACACCGGGAGCTTCAAGGACCTCGGGATGACCGTGCTCGTCTCGGTCGTGCACCAGATGATCCGCGACGGCAAGCCGATCCGCGCCGTGATGTGCGCCTCGACGGGCGACACCTCGGCGGCGCTGGCGGCGTACGCCGCGTACGCGGGGATCCCCGCGGTGGTGCTCTTGCCCAAGGACAAGGTCTCGATTGCGCAGCTGATCCAGCCGGTGGCCAACGGTGCGATCACGCTGTCGCTCGAGACCGACTTCGACGGCTGCATGGACATCGTGCAGAAGATCGCCGAGCGCGACGGCATCTACCTGGCCAACTCGATGAACTCGCTGCGCATCGAGGGCCAGAAGACCATCGGCATGGAGATCGTGCAGCAGTTCGACTGGCAGGTGCCCGACTGGATCGTGATCCCCGGCGGCAACCTCGGGAACGTCGCTGCGCTCGGGAAGGGGCTGCTCGAGCTCCACGAGCTCGGCGTGATCGACCGGCTGCCGCGCATCGCCTGCGCGCAGGCCGAGCACGCCAATCCGCTGTACCTCTCGTACCAGACGGGCTTCGAGAAGTACGAGGCGGTCGTCGCGCGGTCCACGCTCGCCTCGGCGATCCAGATCGGCAATCCCGTGTCGATCCGCCGCGCGATCGAGGTGTTGCAGCGCTTCGACGGCGTGGTGGAGCAGGCCAGCGAGCAGGAGCTCGCCGACGCGGCGAACGAGGCTGACCGCACCGGGCTCTTCGCCTGCCCGCACACCGGCGTCGCGCTGGCGGTGCTGAAGAAGCTGGTGGCGCGCGGCGAGGTTCGGCGTGACCAGCGCGTGGTCGTGATCTCCACGGCGCACGGCCTGAAGTTCGTGGACTTCAAGGTCCGCTATCACCAGCAGCTGCTCGCGGACGTGAGCGCGTCGGAGAGCAACGCGCCGATCGTCCTACCCGCGCGCTACGACACGGTGCGCGACGCGCTGCTGCGCGAGATCGAGATCCGTTTCGGCGGCTGAAGGAGGGGGCTCGATGAGCATCGATCGGAACCTGGCGGTGGAGCTGGTGCGCGCGACCGAAGCCGCGGCGCTGGCGAGTGCCCGCGTGATGGGTCGTGGCGACGAGGTCGCGGCGGACCAGGCGGCGGTGGATGCGATGCGGCAGGCGCTGAACCGGATCGAGATGGACGGCACCGTGGTGATCGGCGAGGGCGAGCGCGACGAGGCGCCGATGCTGTACATCGGCGAGAAGGTGGGCAGCGGCCGCGGTCCCAGGGTCGAGATCGCGCTCGACCCGCTCGAGGGCACGACGATCACCGCGACCGGCGGAGCGAACGCGTTGTCCGTGATCGCGGCCGCCCCGGCCGGCGGCTTCCTGCACGCTCCCGACACGTACATGGACAAGATCGCGGTCGGCCCCGAGGCCGCCGGGGCGATCGACATCGACCGCTCGCCGAGCGAGAACCTGCGTTCGATCGCCCGCGCCAAGAAAGTTCCGGTCGAGGATCTCACGGTCGTGATCCTGGACCGCCCGCGGCATGAGAAGCTGATCGAGGAGGTACGGCGGTCCGGCGCGCGCATTCGCCTGATCAAGGATGGGGACGTCTCGGCGGCGATCGCGACGTGCAGCCGCGACAACCAGGTCGACGTGCTGATGGGGATCGGAGGCGCGCCCGAGGGTGTGATCGCAGCCGCGGCGCTGCGCTGCCTGGGCGGCGAGATGCAGGGGCGCCTCAAGCCCCGGAACCAGGCCGAGGCGGAGCGCGCGCGCGCGATGGGCCGCGCGAACGTCGATCAGAAGCTCACGCTCGACGACCTGGCTCGCGGCAACGTGATGTTCGCTGCCACCGGCGTCACGCACGGCGACTTCCTGAAGGGCGTGCGCTTCCGCGCTCAGGGCGCGCTGACGCAGTCGGTGGTGATGCGCAGCGAGACCATGACCGTGCGCTGGATCGACGCCGAGCACAACTTCCGCTTCAAGAAGCTGTAGGCGGCGTGTTCACCGGGATCATCGAAGGCACGGCGCGCCTCGAGCGGCTCGAGCCGAGCGGGCAGCTCGTGCTGCTGGAGCTCGAGGCGGGAGCGCTCGCCGACGGCGTCGCGATCGGCGACAGCGTGGCGCTGGACGGCTGCTGCCTGACGGTCACGCGGGTCCTCGGCGGCCGGCTGGCATTCCAGGCCATTCCCGAGACGCTGCGCCTGACCTCGCTCGCAGGCCGACGCGCCGGCGATCGGCTGAACCTCGAGCGCGCACTGCGCGCGGATGCCCGTCTCGGCGGCCACATCGTGCAGGGACATGTGGATGGGACCGGAACCGTCCGATCGGTCGAGCACGCCGGCGACGACGTCGTCATGCGGATCGACTGCGGCTCGCAGCTCACCCGGCTGCTGGTGCCCAAGGGGTCGGTCGCGGTGGATGGGGTATCGCTGACCGTAGTGGCGCCGGACGCCTTCGGCTTCTCGGTGGCGCTGATCCCCCACACGTTGAAGGAGACGACGCTCGGCGCGCGCCGCGCGGGCGATCCGGTCAACCTCGAAACGGACGTGCTCGGCAAGTACGTCGTTGCCTACCTCGAACGGCTCGGTCTCACCCCCGGGTCGTTCCGGCCGCAATAGCGGCACTTGCGCCGGATCGCGCGTAGTAAGATGGAATCCTTGCGTCAGTGCTCGCGGGCCAGGTCAGCTGGAGACGGGGGAACCTCGATGCAGCGCGCGGTAGCGTCGCTTGTTGCGCATTCGGAGAGCGTGCGATGAGAGATCTCGTGGAGATGATCGTGAAGGCGCTCGTCGATCGTTTGGATGAAGTGGAGATCACGGAGATCAAGGGCAACCACGCTCATGTGATCGAGCTGAAGGTCGCCAAGGAGGATCTCGGCAAGGTGATCGGGAAGGGCGGTGCGCACGCCTCGGCGATTCGGACCATCCTGGCCGCGGCGAGTGGCAAGGAGAACAAGCGCTACATCCTGGAGATCATCGAGCACTGACGTCCGATCCTCTCGGAACTGCGAGCGAGCGTGTCGCGCGCGCGCTCGAACACAAGGCGGCGGGCGGGCGGACCGCGCAGGCGGCGCCCGCGCTGTGGGTCGCGCGTGACGAAGTCGTAGCCGCGCTCGCGGCGCATCCTTCGCCCTTCGCGGCCGGGCTCGGCGTCTGGCGCGCGAGCGAGCCCTGGCTCGAGGCCCTGCGCGAGCTGGCACCCGGGCCCGCCGCGCTGCTCGCGGAGCTGCCGGAATGGGCGGCTCTGCTCGACCGACACTCCGCAGTGTCGATCGAAGTCGACGGCGCGCGCACGCGCGTGCGCTGGGACAACGTCGCTGTGCCCACCGACGCGCGAGAGTGCGCGTTCCGGCTGGGCGCGCTCAAGGCCCTGCTCGGAGCAGGCGAACGCGAGGTCGCCGTGCGTCAGGCGCGCTGCCGCGCGCGCGGCGACGAGAGCTGCAGCTTCGAGATCGAAGGGCTCGCTCCGCGGGGCGACGAGCGCCATGCGCGGGGATTCCGCGAAGCGCGTCGGCTCGCCGCCATGGTCGCCTCGCGCGAGGAGTGGTCGCGGCGCCTGGCCGCACTCGAGGCGCCGAGCGACGGCTTCCCCGACCTGCGCGACGCGCGCGCCACGCGGCGTTTCATCGAGGAGCTTCCGGAGCCGGTCGTGATCCTCGACCGCGGACTGCGCATCCTGGACGCGAATCGGGCGGCGTTGCACTTCGCGGGCACCACGCTCGACGAGCTGCGCGGGCTCGCGGCGAGCGACATGATCGGCGCGGAGGAGTTCCGCGCGGTCGAGCAGTGGCTGCCCGAGCTGCTCGAGCGCGGCTGGCTCCACGGCGCGATCACGACCTCGCGCTTCCCCGGCGGCCCGCTCTGGTTCGAGTTCTCCGCGAGCCTCTCCGCGAACGGGCAGACCATCGCCGTGACCGCGCGCGACAAGAGCGCCGCGCGCCGCTTGGAGCTCGAGCTGGCCGAGCGCAACTCCGAGCTGCTCGAGCAGAACGAGCGCATCGCCGAGGCCGACCGCCTGAAGTCGGAGTTCCTCGCCAACATCAGCCACGAGCTGACCACGCCGCTGACCGCCATCAAGGGCTTCGCGCGTCTGCTGCTCGGCGACGCTGAGCGCGCGAGCGGCGAGACGCGCCTGCCCGCTGCGAAGCGCGCCGAGTTCGCCGCGATCGTGCAGAAGGAGGCCGAGCGGATGATGGAGCTGATCGGTGGCCTGCTCGAGCTGTCGCGGATCGAATCCGGCGCCGTGTCGCTCGAGCGCTCGCGCGTGGCCCCGAACGCGATCGTGCGCGAGAGCCTGCTCGTGCTCAAGCCGCGCCTCGACGAGTCCGGCCACGCGGTCGAGCTCGACCTCGATCCGGGTCTCGGCCAGGTCCTGCTCGACCCCGATCGGATCAAGCAGGTCGTGCTCAACCTGCTCGAGAACGCCGCCAAGTTCAGCCCGCCCGGCAGCGCGATCCGGGTGGTTACGGCTCGTGCAGGCGACGAGGTCCACCTCGCGGTCGAGAACCCGTCGGCCGAGATCGCGGACGGCGACCTCGACCGGATCTTCGAGCGCTTCGTGCAGCGCGATGGAGGCTTCGCCCGCCCGCACGGTGGGGTCGGCCTGGGGCTCTACCTGGTGCGCAGCATCGTGCAACTGCACGGCGGAAACGTGCGGGCGGAGCTGCCTGCTCCCGGGCGCTTTCGGATCGTCGTCGCGCTGCCGGCCTGACGCGTCCGGGCACCAAGCGCGCCAGCGCTCAGTCCCTGACGGCCCGGCGCCGATAAGAATCCGACCGGAGGGGCTTCGAGCGGAGGAAACCATGCAGGGGACGAGCGAGTTCTCGGCCGAGGAGCACCACCGGCGCGGGGCTGCGCTGCTGGAGGGCGGGCACGGGCACGAGGCCTTCGAGCACTTGTCGCGCGCGTACCTCGCCGACCCGCAGAACGCGCGCTACCGCTCGTCCTATGCGCTGGCCCTGGCGCTGGTTCGCGGCCAGTTCATGGGCGCGGTCGAGCTGGCGCGCGCCGCGATCCGCCAGGAGTTCTACAACCCGGATCTGTACCTGAACCTGGCGCGCATCTACATGACCTTCGAGTTCCGCGCGGAGGCGATCCGCTTCCTGCGGCGTGGCCTGATGGTCGATCCGGAGCACGAACGCATTCAGCGCAAGCTGCGCGAGCTCGGCGTCCGGCGTCGCCCGCCGCTGCGCTTCCTGCCGCGCAACCACCCGATCAACCGCTGGCTCGGCCGACTGCAAGCGCGCATGCTCGGTCCCACCGTCGGTTGGAGTGCAGCTCCGGCGCAAAGCGCTTGACAAGGCCCGGTTCACCGAACACTCTCCGGCCGCCCAAGCAGCAGGAGCCTCGATGGGTTCGGTGATCAAGAAGCGCCGCAAGAAGATGCGCAAGCACAAGTACAAGAAGCTCCGCGCGCGCCTGCGGCACAAGCGCAAGCGCGGCAAGTAGCGCCACGCGCGCCCACGTTGCGCGCGTTCGGACCGCCCCGCGCACCCCGCGCGCGACTTTTCTTCACGCGTTCCGTTGACACGCCCGGAACGGAATGCCTACTGTGTGCCGCAACCGTGGGGGGAACTCGGTTGCATGCACTGGCGATTCCGCGCGAAAGCGTTCGCGCGCCACGCGAGTGCAACTCCGCGCAGCAGCGCACCTCCACGGTGCGTCGCACGCCGGCGAGTCTGACTTCGTCGACGCGGACGCGCAGTCAATCCAAGCAACAGGGGGGTGAGTAGAAATGGCAGCTCGCAAGAAGGCCCGTCGGAAGGGCGCCGGCCGCAAGGCCACTCGCAAGAAGGCGACCCGCAAGAAGGCCGGTCGCAAGAAGGGCGGTCGGAAGAAGGGCGGTCGCCGTCGCAAGAAGGCGGCGATGTAGGGCCGCTGGCCCTACTCTGCTCGAGGCCCCCGTTGCGCGGATGCGCAGCGGGGGCTTCTTGTATTTGTCGTGTACGCGCGCGGGCGGCCGCGCGCTACGACCTCCGCTCGGGCGAGGCGCCCTCGCTGCGCGCGCTTCGCGCTTTGCGGGGGACTCGTCTCGTGCCTTGCGTCGCCGGCCTTGCGCCTTGACGCTCAGTCGGGGCACGCGTAGTTTGCGGCCGCCCAGGAGGACGCCCGATGGCCAGGATCACGATCGAGGATTGCACCCAGCGCGTGGGGAATCGCTTCGCGCTGGTGCTGATGTCGGCGATCCGCACCAAGCAGCTGATGCGCGGCGCGCGTCCGCTGGTGCGCGGGGAAGAGAACCGGCCGGTCGTGGTCTCGCTGCGCGAGATCGCCGCCGATCTGGTGACCTCCGAGATCCCCCCCGACTCCGAGCCGGGCTAGGGCCTACCCCAGCCGTCCCGCGGGGACGGGGATCGTGAAGCTGACGCGCGTGCCCTGACCGATCTCCGATAGCACGGAGATCGCGCCCCCGAGCTTCTCTACCAGCGCGCGCGCGAGCGTCAGGCCCAGGCCGGCACCCGGGTAGCCGTTGTCAGTGCTCGGGTCCACCTGGAAGAACTCCTCGAACACCCGCGGCTGGTCGTCCGGCGCGATCCCGATCCCGGTGTCGTTCACGTTGAACAGGAGCTGGCCCTCCTCGAACCAGAGCTCGAGCTCGATCTTCCCCTTCGGCGTGAACTTCGCCGCGTTGTCGAGGATGTGGAACAGGATCTGGTTGAGCTTCGCCAGGTCGGTATGGATCCGCGGCAGCGACTTCGGCAGGCGCTTCTCGAGCAGCACGTCCGGGCGCAGCGAGTCGCGGATGTTGAAGATCGCCTCCTCGATCACCTCGTACAGGTTCACGTCGCAGGTCTCGACGCGCATTTCGCCCTGCCGCAGGCGCCACAGATCCAGGATGTTCTGCAGCGTTCGGAGCAGCGCATTCCCGTCGTCGAGCGCCCTGCGCAGCAGCGTGCGCCCCGAGGTCGAGAGCCGCTCGTGGTCGGCGGCGAGCACGGAGATGATGCGCTCGATGATCCCGTTGAGCGGCGAGCGCAGCTCGTTCGACATGCGCTCGATCAGGTCGTTCTTGTTCTGCTCGACCGCCAGGATCTGCTCCTCGCGCTTGATCAGCTCGAGGTCCTGGGCCAGCACCTGCTCGGAGAGCCGCAGCAGCTCGTCCGACGGCTCGCCTTCGGCGCCGCCCTGCGCCAGCGCGTGGTGCTCGAGCACGAGCGCGAGCTGCTGCAGCACCGACTCCACTTCCGCGTTGCGCACGCGCGGCCAGGCCGATGGGACCCCGACCAGCGCCGTGCCGTACACGCGATCGCCGCGCCGCAGCGGGAAGCCGTGCAGGCCGCCCGCAGCGCGCTGCCATACGCGCGGCGGCTCGACCGGCGCCTCGCCGCGTTGCGGCCGGTCGGCCTGCTCGACCTTGCGCCGGAAGTCTTCGAGCGCCTGCGCGGCCACCTGTGCGTCGCGCGCGCAGGTGAAGCCGGCCCAGCCATGCGGCTCGCCCGCGGGCGCGCCGGACTCGTGTACCAGCGCCATGCCCTCGACGATCGCGGCCAGGTGTCGCGCCCCGGCCGCAAGGGCGGTGCCGAGCGACTCCGGCGAGGTGTAAAGCGCCAGGATCTCCATGCGGGGAGGAACTCCTCGGGCTAGAAGCGCGTGCCGTCGCCGGTTGAGTCACCGGCTCCGGGCTCGGCTTCGCCGCGCTCTCCGGCTTCGTCGCCCTCGAGCGCGAGCTGGGTCTCGAAGTCCCTCGGGTTCGAGGCCGCGGCCCGCGCGACCTCGAGCGAGATCTTGTTGGCGCGGTACAGGTCGAGCAGATGCTGGTCGAAGGTCTGCATCTGCATGAGCTCGCGGCCCTTCGCGATGTGCTCGGGAAGCTCGACCGTGCGCGCGGGGTCGCGCAGGCACTCGCGCAGGGTGCGGGTGATGCGCATGACTTCGACTGCAGGAACCCGGCCGCTGCCCTTCTTGTTCGGCAGCAGGCGCAGCGAGACCACCGCCTGGAGGTTCTCCGCCAGGCGCTCGCGAACCTGCAGCTGATCCTCGGCCGGAAAGAACGACAGGATCCGCCGCACCGTGCCCACCGCGTCCGAGGTGTGGATCGACGAGAACACCACGTGACCGGTCTCGGACGCCTTGAGCGCGGTGTCGACGGTCTCGGCGTCGCGCACCTCGCCCATCATGATCACGTCCGGGTCCTGCCGCAGGGCGGCGCGCAGCGCCGCGGCGTAGCTCTCGGTATCGCTGCCGACTTCGCGCTGCGTGATGATCGACTTCTCGTGCGTGAAGATGAACTCGACCGGATCCTCGACCGTGATGATCTTGCACTTGCGCGCGCGATTCACCTCGTGGAGCATCGCGGCGAGGGTCGTCGACTTGCCCATGCCCGTGGCACCGGTCACGAGCACGAGCCCGCGCCGCACCGTCGCGATGTCGTTCAGCACGCGTGGCAGGTTCAGCTCGGTGAAGTCCTTGATCTGGATCGGGATCACGCGAAGCACCACGTTCAAACAGCGGCGTTCCTTGCAGATGTTCACGCGGAAGCGCCCCTCGCCAGGGATCTCGTAGGCGAGATCGAGCTCGCTACGCCGGTCCAGCTCGCCCTCGCGGCCGGAGCCCTCGATCAACAGCCGCGCGATCGCGTCGGTGTCGGCGGGCGTGAGCACCTTGTAGCGCAGCTCGACGAGCTCGCCGTTGAAGCGGTAGAGCGGGAGATACCCCACCTGGAAGTGGATGTCCGAGGCTCCCTTGTCGAAGCCCAGTCGCAAGAGCTTGTGCAGGCGTTCTCGGTCCATGGGGCTTCCTCGACGAGGCGGCACTTCATCTTCGGAAGCAAGGCGGTCGCGCTTGACGAGAGGGCCGCGCGCCGGTCGCGTATAGTCCCCGGCGATGTGGAACGGGCGAAGTGCTCTGCTGCTGGCGCTGCTGTCGCTCGGCGCCGACGCGCCCGCGACGCCGAGCGGCCACGCGGAAGGCCGGGCGGAGGCGCCCGAGCCGGCGCTCGACCGTTTCCTGCGCGTGCCGCCCGTGGACGCGCCGTTCTCCGACCTGCGCGGCGGGCGGGGGCGTCGCGCGTGGTTCGAGGTTTTCGGCAAGGCGGAAGCCGAGGTCAGCGAGCTCGAGCAGCGCATCGCCGAGACGCAGCAGGCGCTGCGCGCACGCTCGGGGAGCGACTGGAGCTACACGCCGCAGGGCGCGTCGAGCCCTAGCGACCCGGACGTCCTCAAGCTGCGCGCCGACCTGCGCCGGGATCGCCAATCGCTCGAGGCGGCGCGTGCGCGCCTGCGCGATCTCGAGGTCGAGGCTTCGCTGGCGGGCGTGCCCGAGGACTGGCGACAGGCGGCGGAGTAGCCGCGCGAGAGCCTGAACGGTGTACGGCCGCGGGCGGCCGCGGCCTACCGCCTCCGCTCACCTACGGCGTGATGCGCGCGCGGAGCGCTTGGCTGAGCCGCGATGGCTGGCGCCAAGCGGCCTCCGCACGCTGCGCGTGCTGCGCGCGCGGAGCGCTTGGCTGAGCCGCGATGGCTGGCGCCAAGCGGCCTCCGCACGCTGCGCGTGCTGCGCGCGCGGAGCGCTTGCCGGCGACTTCGGCGCAGGTCGTGTGCAGCCGCTGCGCAGCTTCGTCCGCCGCGTGTGCGCTGCGGGGTGCAGTCCCTTCCACGCCCGCGAACGCGGTTGCGCAGCGCGGCAAGCGCAGGACGCGCGCGCCCTAGCGGGACGAGCACGTGCGCGCGTTTCTGCACACGGCACGCCTGCTGCAGAGATCGGGGGCGATGTCGTGCAGGCGCACCTCGCTCGTGGTCGGCCTCGCGGTGCTGCTCGGAGCTCCGGGTTGCGCGGGCCTGCGCTCCGCGCCGCCTGAGATTCCGACCACGGCCGTCCCGGCCGAGGCGCGCAGCCTGACCCGGATCGCGGCGGAGCTGCAGATGCACCTGCGCGATGACACCTATCGCCACGATCGCGCGCAGCGCGCCGACGGACGGAACGTGTTCGCGGTCGGGCTCTTCGAGCTCGATGGGCTGCAGCGCCTGCGCAACCGGCCCGTCGAGCGCTTCGAGAACGTGGACTGGGTGATCGAGTACGCCCGGGCGCGCGCCCTGGAGCGCCAGCGCCGCTACGCCGAGGCGTACCAGGCGTTCACGAGCGTGGCTGCCGGTGGCAGCATGCTCGCGCAGTCCGCGGAAGAGTCCGCCGAGGTGATGGGCCGGTTCGCGCGCCACGCGGGCCCGGCGCTCGACGGCGCGCCGCAGGCGCAGCTCGAGCTGCGCGCGATCGAGCGCCGCGTCGAGAAGTGGCGCGAGCTGGCCTGGGAGTACCGCCGCACCAGCTTCGAGCCGCTCGCGCGAGAAGAGGGCGAGTCCTGGGAGATGCTGCGCGTCGAGTGGTACGCGCGGAACGGCAGCCCTGAGGAGGCGATCAGCGCCGCGCGCCGGCTGGTGGAAGCCGAGCGCGAGTCCAAGCTGTACACGCGACACCTGATCCGGCTCGGCGACCTGTGCGCCGATGCCGCCCGGCAGGAGTTCCTGCGCTACCGCGCCGGTCTCTCACGCTTCGACGGGCCGCGCTACGAGCGCTGGCTCGACGAGGCGCTGTCCGCCTACGAGCTCGCGGGCGAGGCCCGCCGTTCCGACCAGCGCGCGCTGGCGGAGAACAAAATCGCGGCGCTGCTGGCGCAGCACGAGGGAGTGCGTGCGCAGGCGCCGTAGTGGTGACGACGTCACGCGCGTGAGCGCCGGGGTCGCACTGGCCGCCGGCCTCGCGGGCCTGCTGACGCTGGCGCTCGCGGGCGCCGCGCAGCCGGCGGAGCCGGAGACGCAGGTCGACGCCGATGCGGGCGAGGCGGCGCGCCTGCTCTCCAATCGCGAGCCGATCGCCGCGGCCGATCGCCTCGCCGAGGCGCGCGAGCTACTCGCCGTGGAACGCCGGCAGCGCGCCTGGCAGAACGTGCGGACCGCGAGCGAGCTCGCGCAGGGCGCGGTGGGCGGACTGTCCCCGCACCGCGCGCTCAAGAGCGTGCGCCGCGCCTACCGTGAGGCGCGCGGGTGGTTTGAGCCGTCACCGGCCGAAGAGGCCGCGCTGGCGCTGCTCGATCCCGCGGTCGCCGCGGGCGAGGACGATCCCGAGCTGCTGCGAGCCTGGGACGCGCTCAATGCCCCGGACGCGGAGGCGCGCTACGAGCTGTCGCTCGAGGAGGCGCAGGACGCGCTCGCCGACGGCGACGTCACGCGGACGCGGCGTGCGCTCGAGCGCGCGCGCCAGCTGTCGCCCAGCTCGATCCGCGTCGCGGCGCTGCTTGGCGAGCTCGAGCTCGCCGAGATCGCGCCGCCGCGTCGAGTGAGCCATGCCGAGGCGCGCGCCGACGATGCGCAGATGGCCGGCGCGCTGCTCGCCGAGCGCTACGAGCGCGCGCTCGCCCTCGAAGGCACCTCTGCCGACTCGGAGCTCGCGAAGTCCGCTGCGCTGCTGCTTTCCGGGCGGCGCGACGAAGGTCTGGAGCAGCTACGCGCGCTCGCCGACGAGGACGACTCCGCCGCGTTCGTGGCGCGCGGCTGGCTCGAGGATCCCTCGATCGATCCCGAGGCCGCGTTCCTGCGCGAGCAGCGCAGCTTTCGCGTGCGGCGCGCGCTCGGCTGGTTGGGCGGCGACGCGCTCGAGCAGCACGGCACCGAGATGTCGCGCGATGGGCTCTCGAGCTGGCGTCGCTCGCTCACTCCGTTCAATCTCGCGCTGTCCTTCCCGGCCCGCCTGATGCTCGGGTACTCCACGTCGTCGAGCGGGCTGCGCGAGGCAGCCGAGCGTTACCTGGAGCTGGCGCCGGACGGCCAGCGCGCCGACGACGCCCGCGGCTGGCTCTCGGACCTCGAGGCGTCGCCGCCCACGCTCGAGGCCGAGGCGTGGGACGACGGCGTGCTCTCGCTGCCGCGCGCGAGTGTTCCCTATGCGCCGATCGTCGCGCGTCCGCTGCTCCTGTCCCAGGCGGCGCTCGAGCGCGCCAGCGCGGAAGCGGGCGACCTGGTCGCGCTGCTGCGGCCGGAGACCCCGGCGCTCGTTCTCGCGCCGAGTGCTCCGCCGGGTCTCGACGTGGTCGTGCTCGCGCCGGATCGCGCGCTCGCGCTGCTGGCCGGCGTCGCGCGCGGCTTCGAGGACGGCGCGCTGCGCTCGGCCAGTCTCGACGGCTCCGCAGGAGCCGCGGCCGTGCGGCGCCTGTCCGGCAGCGTCCGCGCCGGCGGCGCGCTGGTCGCTTACGCGGTCGCGCCCCGGCGCGACTCCGTGGTCGAGTCGTTCGAGCATGCACTCGTGGGAACCGCGCCCGACCCTGGAGCGGCGCAGCCGGTGGCCTTCGCAGGCAAGCGCCGCGGCCTCTCGCTCCACGGCGACCTCTTGAACGGGAACCTGCCGTGTCCGCAGGATCTGATGTGCATCGACCGGCACTATCCGCTCACGAGCCGCGCGTTCGCGGAGCTCGAAGCGGACGGCGACATGGCGATCGGCGCGACGGCGAGCTTCGGACGCGGCGCGCTCAGTGTCGGCTTCTCCGAGACCGGTCCGTCGGCCGCGATCACGCTACCGGTGATGCACTGGCTCGGGCTCGGCAAGTGGGCGCCGCTTGGGCTCTCCCTCGGGCTCAGCACCGACGGCGGCTCGATCGGGTTCAGCGTGCTCGACGAGCCTGCGCCGGCTCCCTACGACCCGCACCTCGACCAGTAGGCAAGCGCGCGGAGCGCGCACGCAGCGAGCGCGTCCGCGCGAGCGGAGGCCGCTCGGCGACAGCCGTCGCGGCGAAGAGCTACAGGCGCGCCAACGCGTCGAGCAGGCGCTCGACCACCGCGCTGCGCGCGTTCTCGCCCATCAGGCCGATCCGCCAGATCTTGCCCGCGAGCTTGCCGAGGCCACCGCCGATCTCGATGCCGTGCTCGCGCAGCAGGCGCTGGCGCACGCTGGCCTCGTCTGGATAGGGCGGGATCACGGCGTTGAGCATCGGCAGCCGCTCGCCGGGAGCGACGAGCATGCGGAACCCCAGGCGCTCGAGTCCGGCGACGAGCGCCTGATGCGCCGCGCGGTGGCGCGCGAATCGCGCGGGCAGCCCCTCGCCGAGCGCGCGCGCCGCCGCCGCGTGCAGCGCGAACAGCATCGAGACCGGCGCCGTGTGATGATACACGCGCTCCGAGCCGAAGTAGCGCGCGATCAGCGAGAGATCGAGGTACCAGCTCTGGACCGGCGTGCGGCGCGCGGCCAGGCGCTCGAGCGCGCGCGGGCCGAAGCTCGTCGGCGCCAGGCCGGGTGGGCACGCGAGACACTTCTGCGTGCCGGAATACGCCGCGTCGACACCCCACTCGTCGAGCCGAACCTCCATCCCGGCGAGCGACGTCACGCAGTCGAGGACGACCAGCGCGCCGACTTCACGCGCAGCCTGCGCGACGGGCGCGACCGGCTGCGCGACGCCGGTCGAGGTCTCGGCGTGCACCAGCGCGACCAGGCGAGGTCGCGCCTGCGCCAGCGCCTCGGCGATGCGCTCGGGCGGAACGCTCTCGCCCATCGGCGCCTCGACCCGCTGCACGCGCGCGCCGCAGCGCTCGGCGATAGTGCACATGCGCTCGCCGAACACGCCGCAGACGGCGATCAGCGCAGCGTCTCCCGGCTCGAGCAGGTTCACCAGGCACGCTTCCATGCCTGCGCTGCCGGTGCCGGACAGTGGAAGCGTCAGCGCATTGCTCGTGCCGAAGAGCTGGCGCAGCATCTGCTGGGTCTCGTCGAGGATCGCGAGGAAGGCGGGGTCGAGGTGCCCGAGCAGGGGTCGCGCGAGGGCGGCTCGCACCTCGGCGGACACGTTGCTCGGACCCGGTCCCAGAAGCAGTCGCTCCGGCTCCACACGACCTCCTTGCGGTCGCGCGAGGGTAGCGTGCGCAGCCCGTGGCCCGGCGCGCCGGCTCTGGCTATCTTGCCGGCGCCATCAAGTGGGGGCAGCGTGCTCCGACTCCTCGTGCTCCTGGTTGCAGCGGGAGCAGCCGCGATCTGGATCGAGCCGCGCTGGGAGTCATCCGAGCGCACGCTCGTGTTGCGCCTGCGCTCCGGCGACGAGCTCTTCGCTGTGCTGCGCGCGCGCTCGCGCTCGCTCGGGCGCGAAGCCGCCGCAGAGCTCGGAGAGCGGCTGGGACTGCCCGACGTCGCCGCGCGCGCCGGCGTAGACACGCCTACGGCCGAGGAGATCTCGCCTTCGGACCAGCGCCGGCTCGATCGCCTGATCGAGGAGAAGCTCGAGGAGGAGTGAGCGACGTGCGGCTCCGCGACGAGCACGAGAAGGCGGAGGATCGCGCGCTCGCGCCCTGGGCCACGCGCGCTGCGAGGTCGCGCGGGCGGCTGCATCCCGAGCCCGAGCACCTCTACCGCACCGCGTTTCAGCGCGATCGCGACCGCGTGATCCACTCCACGGCGTTCCGCAGGCTGCAGTACAAGACCCAGGTGTTCGTCTACCACGAGGGCGACCACTTCCGGAACCGGCTGACGCACACGCTCGAGGTCGCGCAGATCGCGCGCACGGCCGCGCGCGCGCTCGGCGCCAACGAGGATCTCGTCGAAGCGATCGTGCTGGCGCACGACCTCGGTCACGGCCCGTTCGGACACTCCGGCGAGCGCGCGCTGCACCGGCTGCTCGCCGCGCACGGTGGCTTCGAGCACAACCGCCAGAGCCTGCGCGTGCTGGACTGGCTCGAGACGCGCGCTCCGGGCCGGCGCGGCCTGAACCTGTGCGAGGAGACGCGCGCCGGCGTGCTCAAGCACGGCGCCGAGTTCCCGCGCTACGGGCATCCCATCCCGCTGCCGCGGCTCGGGCGCTCGCCCGGGCTCGAGGCGCAGATCGCAGATCTGGCCGACGAGATCGCGTACCACAACCACGACATCGACGACGGACTGCGCTCCGGTCTGCTCGAGCTCGCGTCGCTGCAAGACGTACCCGTGTGGCGCCAGGCATGGGCGCGCGGCGCCGACGCCGGCGGCGACGACCGGGTGCGGCGCACGCGCGCGATCGCCGCGCTGATCGACCGCTTGACCACCGACCTGTGCGAGACGTCGGCGCGCCGGCTCGAAGCCGCGGGCGTCGCGTCGGCCGAAGAGGTGCAGGCGCTCGGAGAGCGCTGCGTCGGCTTCTCTGCCGAAGTCGCGGCCGAGACGCGCGCGCTCGGCAAGTTCCTGCGCGAGCAGCTCTACCAGCACCCGCAGGTGCTGCGCATGGCCGCGAAGGGCGAGCGCATCCTGCGCGACCTCTGGGAGGCCTACGTGCAGGATCCCCGCCTGCTGCCGCCGCACGCGCTGGACGGCGCGGCCGACGAGCCGCGCGAGCGCACGATCGGCGACTATCTCGCGGGGATGACCGACCGCTTCGCGATGGACGAGCACCGCAAGCTGTTCGATCCGCACGCGCACGTGTGAGTCCCGCGGGGACGCTTCCGAGCGCCTTGCGCGCGCGACTCGATCCCGCGCTCGCCGCGCGAGCGCCCGCGGGCGATGACGCCGCGGCATGGATCGACGCGCTCGGGGCCGAGCTCGCCGCGCCGCTCGTGGCGCTCGAGCTGGCGGACCTCGAGCGCGCGCTCGATACGCTCGTCGGCGTCGGTCCGCCCGCGCGCGACGTGCTGGAGCGCGCCGACGCGCTGGCGCCCGAGCGCGAGCGCCGGAAGCTGGTGCGGCGCGCGATGCATCGGCTGCGCAGTCGCGGCGTCGACATCGAGCCCCACGCGCCCGCGCGCGCCTCGGTGCTGCGTCCGATCGCGGAGGGTCGCTCGCGCGCCGTCGTGAGCGCGATCGACCCGTCCGGCGTGCGGATCGTCTGGCTGATCTCCGAGCGCGGCAGCGGCGCCGAGGTCTTCGAGGTGCTCGCGTCCGATCAGGCTGGCGTGTTGCGGATCGAGCGGCTCGCGGGCCGGCGGCGCGACGTCGAGCGCTTCGTCGCGGAGCTCTCGGCGAACCCCAAGCTCGAGTCCGCCGAGGTCGATCCCGACTCCGCGCGCGCCTGGCTGCGCGCCTGCGAACGTGCCCGCAGCGCGGCGCTCCCCGTCGAAGTCGATCCTGCCCTGGTGCGCGAGGCAACGCGCGGCCCTGACGCGCCCACGCCCGGCGAGCAGGCGCGCACGCGCATCGAGCCGCTCGCGAGCCTTGCGGAAGCGGAGACGTGGCTGCGAGCCCGCATCGACGCGGGCGCACTCGCGCCGTGGCTCCTCTCGGGTCCAGCGATCGAGGAGGCGACGGCGCGGCTGGAGGAGATCGAGCGCAGCCCGCTCGTGCTGTCGGGCCTCGCCGAGCGCGATCGACGCGAGCAGCCGCTGGCGGTCGCCGCCGAGCGCGTGCTCGATCCCGAAACGCGCGAACGCCTGTCCCGCCGGCTCGACGAGAGCGCGGCGCTGCTCGGGGCGCGAGGCGAGCGCATGGGCGCGGCTGCCTGCCTGCGGGTTGCGACGGCTGTGCGCGAGGCTAAGGATCCCCTGCGCGTGGGTTTCCTGCAGCGCCTGCTGGAGCTATCCATTGAGGGTGCGCGGCGCAAGCGCGGCGGGCCCGAGAGCCCGCTGATCGTGCCGCGCTAGGCGCGTGTCTGCGCGCGGGAGGAATGCAGCTTGAGACGACGAGGCATGCGCGGAGGTCGAGGCGGCGGCGGGAACGGCGCCGGAGGCGGGCGCGGGCTCGATCTGCTGCGCGAGCTGCGACCGCTGTCGCTGCGCGAGCTGCGTGCGCTCGAGCGGCCGCCCGGCGCACCCGAGCGCGTGGAGCTCTGCAGCGCCGTGGCGGAGAGCGGCGCGCGCCTGGCGATCGCGGTGTCGTCCAGCGATGGAGCCGACCTGATCGGCTGGGCTCACGTCGCCGCGTCGATGGCGTCGGGGGACGGTGCGCCCGCGGAGCTGCTCGTCGCAGCGCCGGCGTTCCTCCCGCGCACGCGCCGCGCGGCCGAGCGCACGCCCGCCGGTAGCACCGTTCATTTGTGCGCGCTGCCGGCGCTGACCACCGCGCGCGAGATCCACACGCTCGAGAGCTTCCCGGCGCCGACGCGCGCAGCGCCGATGCGCACCTTGTACGACCGCGTGGTGCGCGTGCTCGAGGGAGCTGTCGCGATGACCGGCGTCGGCGCGGTGCGCGAGATCCCCGGTGGGCACGTGGTGTACATGCGCGGCGTCGCGATCCTGCGCTGTGCGCCGGGCGCCGATGGCGTCGCGATCTGGCTGCTCGAGCCAGAGCGCCGGCAGCTGCAGATCACCGAGGAGAGCTTTCCGCGCTGGGGCGTCGAGCTGTCGGAGACGACGGTGGCCCTGGCGCAGGATCCGCGCCTGCTCGAGGGCGAGCGCGCCGAGCGCGAGAGCGGCGTCGCCGCGCTCGCGGACGCGACCCGCACGCGCGTGACCGGGCGCTACGTGGCGTGGAGCCCGATCGGCGTCGATCCGATCGACTGGGTGGGGATCGACCCCGGCGGTCGCCCGGTCGCGGGTGTGATCCGCGGCGAGATCCGCCTGGCCGACGTGCCGGGCTTGCTCGCGGGTCTCGACGTGCTCGTCGAGCAGCGCGAGCTCTGGACGCCCGGCGCACAGGGGAGGCCGCGTGCGCTGCTCGCCGCACAGCAGGTGGAGCCGCGCGCGAAGTCGCTCCTGATCGCACTGGGTCTCGAGGTTTCGGTGCGCTCGCTCGGCGGACGCCGGAGCTTCGAGAGCGCGGAGCCGCCGCGCCGACCCTACGCTGAGGGCCGCGACCGCTTCGACGAGCGCCCGGTGGAAGCTCCCGAGGTCGCGGCCTGGTCCGCGGATGCCGCGCTCCCGCCTGAGACGCCGGTCGACGAATCGCAACAGCAGCAGCAGCCGCCACAGGCAGCGGAAGACGAGGGCGGCGAGGGGCGGCGCGGGCGTCGGCGCGGCCGGCGTCGGCGCGGTCGCGGGCGCCGTGACGCTGCCTTCGTCGCGGACTCCGAGCCGAACAACCCGTCTGGCACCCCCGAGAAGACCCAAGCGGAGCCCGAGTGGCGCCAGGCGGAGGCAGCCCCGCCGGCGCACCCGGCCGGCGACGAGCGCGAGCTGCCGGTCGCCGCGGAGTCGAAGGGCGGCGGTCGTGCCGAGTCCGATGCGTGGCATGCGGATGCCGACACGGACGCAGGCGATGACGACGCCGAGCCGCCGGACGTTGGAACGTTCGACGACACCCGGTCCGCGTTCGAAGAGGACGCGGCGTATGCGGCGGCGGAGCGCGAGGCCGGATTCGTTCCGGCTGTCGGCGTCGAGCGCGACGACGCCGAGGCGCTCGGCGACGGTTCCGATGCCGACTCTGACGTCGACGTCGACCTTGACAGCGACTCGGAACGCATCGACACCGAGGTCGCGGCTCTCCCGGAGGAGCCCGCCGACGCCGACGAGCCCGCGCGCGAGCGCCCCGCGCCGCGCCGCGTACGCCGCGCGCGCGCCGCGATCGTGGTGCGCGACGACCCCGCATCGATCCTGGCCGCCCTCGTCCTCGCGCGGGACCGGCGCCAGATCGTCGAGCTCCGCGTCTTCCCGCAGGAGGAGCTGGTCGACTGGTTCAAGCTCGGCGCGACCGACCTGGCCGAGAACGTCGACCTGCTGGCGGTGGGCTTCTCGGCGCAGCCCGTTGCGCACGAGGTGATCGCCGCAGCCGCGCTCTTCCGCGGGCGCTTGACCTGGTTCGACCACCACGAGTGGCCGGTCGAGGACATGGAGGCGCTGCGCGACGCGATCGGCCGCGACAGCATCATCTACACGCCGGGCGCGCTGTCGCCGCTGCCGGGGGTCGTCTCGGTCGCGGAGCGACGCAGCCGCTTCACCGACAAGCTGGTGGAGCTGTCGGCGCAACGGCTCTCGGAGAACGACATGCAGCGCTGGGGGAATCGCGTGGTGGCGCTGGTGCGGCGCCTGGCGCGCACGCGCGGCGACCGCCGCAACGACGTGCAGGCGCTGCTGAACGGCAAGCCCGCCGACCTACCCGACGCCTCCGACGTGTATTCGGCGGAGCAGGAGTGGATCGACTCGCACGATCCGCGGCTGATCTACTTCGGCGATTACCCGATGGTCGTGGTGCAGGTGCCGGGCGAGCTCGACGCCGGCGAGGTGGCGCGCCGCCTGCGCCAGCGCACGGGAGCCCGGCTCTCGCTCGCCAGCCGCGAGGGCGATCCGATCGTCGTGCTCGGCTGCAACGAAGAGCGCCGGCACATCAACGCGCTCGGCCTCGTCGAGCGGCTCGGGGCGCGTCTGGCCTGGGCGCACCCCCGACCGGGCGGCGACCGCATGGGCCGCATCCAGATCGACGACCTCGACGTCCATCCGGAGCGCTTCGAGGGCCTGATCGGCGAGATCGTCCGGAACAAGTCCGTTCTGTATGGATGAAGAGCGCCGAACCCTGCGGATCCGCGAGATCTACCGCTCGATCCAGGGGGAATCGACGCTCGCGGGCTGGCCCTGCGCATTCGTGCGCGCGGGCGGCTGCGACATCCGCTGCGTCTGGTGCGACGAGCCGCACGCGCTCACGGCCGAGGGCAGCGAGCGCCTGTCGATCGACGAGGTCGTGGCGCGCGTGAAGGCACTCGACGTGCGTATGGTCGAGCTCACCGGCGGCGAGCCGCTGCTCCAGCCGGCGACCCCCGCGCTCGTGCGCGCGCTGCTCGACCTCGGCCTGCAGGTTTTGATCGAGACCGGGGGACACCGCGACGTGTCGCTGCTCGACCCGCGCTGCCGCGTGATCCTCGACGTGAAGGCGCCGGGTAGCGGCATGGAGTCGCACAACGACCCGGCGAACCTGGCGCGGCTCAAGTCCGGAGACGAGGTCAAGTACGTGCTCGCCGACCGCACCGACTACGAGTGGGCGCGCGAGCATCTGCGCATGCACCGCCTCGCGGAGCGCGTCCCCGTGCAGCTCTCGCCGGTGCACGGCAAGCTCGACCCGCGCGAGCTCGTTGACTGGATCCTCGAGGACGCCCTGCGCGTGCGCCTGAACCTCCAGCTCCACAAGTACGTGTGGGGGGCGGGCGCGACAGGAGTCTGAGCAGGTCTTGGCCGCGATGGCTAACGCCAAGCGGCCTCCGCTCGGCTGCGCCTCGCTGCGCGCGCCTTCGGCGCTTGCCCCGCCTGTGCCGCGGCGGCTATCGCCGAGCGGCCTTCGCTCGGGCGCGGCGCCCTCGCTGCGCGCGCCTTCGGCGCTTGCCCTACACCTTCCGGTAGAGCTCGCCGCCGGTGTCGCGGAACTCGGCGCTCTTTTGCTGCATGCCGGCTGCGGTTTCCGCGGCGTCGCGGATCTGCTGCGTGATCTCCATGCTGCAGAACTTCGGGCCGCACATCGAGCAGAAGTGGGCGACCTTGTGCGCGTCGGCGGGCAGCGTCTCGTCGTGCATCGAGCGCGCGAGCTCGGGGTCCAGGGAGAGGTTGAACTGGTCCTGCCAGCGAAACTCGAAGCGCGCCTTGGACAGCGCGTTGTCGCGCACCTGCGCACCGGGGTGGCCCTTCGCCAGGTCTGCCGCGTGCGCGGCGATCTTGTAGGCGATCACGCCTGCGCGCACGTCGTCGCGGTCCGGCAGGCCGAGGTGCTCCTTGGGCGTCACGTAGCAGAGCAGGGCGGTGCCGAACCAGCCGATCAGTGCCGCGCCGATCGCTGACGTAATGTGGTCATAGCCTGGCGCGATGTCGGTGGCGAGCGGCCCGAGCGTGTAGAACGGCGCCTCGCCGCACCACTCGAGCTGCTTGTCCACGTTCTCCTTCACCATGTGCATCGGAATGTGGCCCGGGCCTTCGTTCATCACCTGCACGTCGAAGGACCAGGCGCGGCGCGTGAGCTCGCCCTGAGTCTTCAGCTCGGCGAACTGCGCCTCGTCGTTCGCGTCCTCGATACAGCCGGGGCGCAGCCCGTCGCCGATCGAGAACGAGACGTCGTAGGCCGCCATGATCTCGCAGATCTCGTCCCAGCGCGTGTACAGGAAGTTCTCGCGATGGTGGGAGAGGCACCATTTGGCCAGGATCGAGCCGCCGCGCGACACGATTCCGGTGCGCCGGCGCGCGGTGAGCGGGATGAACCGCAGCAGTACGCCCGCGTGGATCGTGAAGTAGTCCACGCCCTGCTCGGCCTGCTCGACGAGCGTGTCGCGGAAGACCTCCCAGCTGAGCTCCTCCGGGCGCCCGCCGACCTTCTCGAGCGCCTGGTAGATCGGCACGGTGCCGATCGGCACCGGTGAATTGCGCAGGATCCACTCGCGCGTCTCGTGGATGTTCCTGCCCGTGGAGAGGTCCATCACCGTATCGGCGCCCCAGAGCGTCGCCCACCGGAGTTTCTCCACTTCCGTTTCGATGCTGCTGGCGATCGCGGAGTTGCCGATGTTGGCGTTGATCTTCACGTGGAACGCCCGACCGATGGCCATCGGCTCCAGCTCGAGGTGGTTGATGTTGGCCGGGATGATGGCGCGACCGCGGGCGACTTCGTCGCGCAGGAATTCCGCCGGCAGGCCCTCGCGGATGGCGATGAACTCCATCTCGGGGG
>CAYVQJ010000070.1:0-96054 GCA_964454165.1 uncultured Myxococcales bacterium
CTTGGCCGCGATGGCTATCGCCAAGCGGCCTGCGCTCGGGCGAAGCGCCCTCGCTGCGCGCGCTTCGCGCTTGTCTTGGCCGCGATGGCTATCGCCAAGCGGCCTGCGCTCGGGCGAAGCGCCCTCGCTGCGCGCGCTTCGCGCTTGCGAGGCCGCCTCGAGCTGCCGACAAGCAGGGGGTGACGTTCGCGCGCCGTCTCGTGCTCGGCTGTGGTCTGGTGCTGCTCGTCGGCTTGCTTCTGCCGCGCGTGGTGTTCGTGGACGAGCAGGGTCGGACCTGGCTCACCGACGGTAGCCCGCCCACCGCGTCGCCCGCGGTCGAGCTGGCGCCCGAGGAGCTGCAGCTGCGCTGGCGCGGCAAGCTCGAGGGCGAGCCCGTGGGCGGCCGCGCGGCCTCGTCGCTCGAAGAGGATCGCTACCTGCGCGAGCTGCGCGCCGCGGAGGAGGATCTGGCTCGCGGCGAGATCCGTGAGGGTCTGCAGCGGCTGCGCCGGCTGGTCGCGGCACGGCCGCAGCGCCCGGAGGCGAGCTGGCTGCTGGCGCAGGCGGAGCGCCGCCGCGGCCGCCTCGAGCCTGCGCACGACGTGCTGGTGGCGATGCTCGGCTGGATCTCGCCGGGTGCGGAGCGTTGGCGCGACGCGGCGCAGGGGATGCTCGAGGACATCGACGCCGAGCTCGCGCTGGCGCGCGCGGGTTTGGACGGAGCCCGCGAGCAGGAGATCGCCACCGAGCACTTCCGCATCCTGTACGACCATCGCTTCGCGGCGCGCGACTGGGGCGAGCAGGTCGCGGGCCTGCTCGAGCGTGCGCGCGGGGACGTCCACCGCCTGCTCGGGCGCGGGCTCGACCGGCCGCTCGACGTGCACCTGTACACGCGCGGCGTGTACCTGGAGTCGTACAAGCATCGCTTCGGCTTCGCGACCGTCGGCTTCTACGACGGCGCGATTCACGTGGTCGCGGCGCGCCAGCCGCGCGCGGAGCTCGCCGCGCTGCTCGCGCACGAGTACGTGCACGCGGTGTTCCGCGACGCGCTCGGCAGCGATCGCCCGTTTTTCTTGAACGAGGGGCTCGCAGACCGCGAGGAGGAGCGGCTGCGCGGTCGTGCGCGGCTCGCGCGCGGAGAGTGGCGCAAGCTGCTCGACGCGATCCGCGCCGAGCACTGGATCCCGCTGGCATCGATCGCGAAGAGCTTCGCGGGGCTCGAGGGCGAGCGCGCGCTGCTCGCATATCTGGAAGCGCGCGCCGCGGTCGAGCTGATCGAGGAGCGCCGCACGGGATCGCTCGCGCGCTGGCTCGCGCGCTGCGCCGATGGCGAGGCCTGGGAGCCGGCCCTGCGCGACGCGACCGGCTTCGACGTCGCCGACCTCGACCGGACGCTGCGGCGTGACGTGCTCGACCGCTTCCCGCGCGATCCCCTCTCGGGTGTCGCCGACGCGACGAGCGAGTAACATGCGCGCCCCGGGAGGGGCGATGGCGCTCGAGATCCGCGCATACCGGCCGCAGGACGAGCCCGACGTCGTGGACCTCTGGCTGCGCGCCGGGCTCGAGACCAAAGCGGAGGCCGCGCGCGCGAGCATCGGCGAAAAGCTCTGCGAGCAGCCCGAGCTGTTCTTGGTCGCGCTCGTCGACGGGCGCGTCGCGGGGAGCGCGATGGCGGGCTGGGACGGGCACCGTGGCTGGCTGTCGCGGGTCGGCGTGCTGCCTGCGCAGAGGCGCCACGGTGTCGCCCGCGCACTCGTCGCGGCGGCCGAGCGCGCGCTCGCCGCGCGAGGCTGTCCAAAGCTCAACCTGCAGCTGCGTGCGGGCAACCGCGACGCCGAGGCGTTCTGGCGCAGCGTCGGCTACGCGGTCGAGGATCGCGTCTCGCTGGGCAAGCGGCTGGCTGCGCTGGCGCTCGCGTCGCCCGCGCCGCGCGGCCCGTTCGCGGATCGCCTGATCGCGCGGGTGCGTGCGCTCGGGCATCCGCTCTGCGCCGGGCTCGATCCGTTCGTAGCACTCGTCCCGCGCCCGTTCCGCGCCGGCGACATGGCGCCTGGCGCACCCGCGACGGCGGCGGCCGTCGAGGCGTTCCTGCTCGCGTACCTGGATCGCGTTGCCGCACGCGTCGCGATCGTCAAGCCGCAGAGCGCGTGCTTCGAGGCGCTCGGCCCGCGCGGGATCGAGCTGCTCGCGCGCGTGATCGAGTCCGCGCGCGCGCGTGGGCTGCTGGTGCTGCTCGACGCCAAGCGCGGCGACATGGCGTTGACGGCGCAGGCGTACGCGGACGCCTACCTGGCGGAGGGCGCGCCGCTCGCCGTCGATGCGCTCACGGTGAATCCCTACCTCGGAACGGAAACGCTGGAGCCGTACCTGACCCACGCCGCCAAGAGCGCGCGCGGCGTGTTCGTGCTGGCCAAGACCTCGAACCCGGGCTCCGGCGAGCTGCAGGACCGTGCGCTCGAGGGCGCGCCGCTGTACGAGCAGGTCGCCCGCAATCTCGCTCCCTTCGTCGAACGGCTGCGCTGCCCGGAGACCGGCTGGTCGAGCCTGGGCGTCGTCGCTGGCGCGACGTATCCCGGGCAGGCGACGCGGCTGCGCGAGCTGCTCCCGCGCGCGCTCTTCCTGGTCCCCGGCTACGGCGCGCAGTCGGGCTCCGCCCGCGACGCCGTGCGCCCGTTCGTGCCGGGCCCCGACGGCCGCCTGGAAGGCGGCGTCGTCAGCTCCTCCCGCGCCTTGTTGTTCCCCGCTCCCGAAGCCAGGACCGCGCGCGAATGGGAGCTAGCCGTCGACGCCGCCGTGTCGCGCGCCGTCTCCGAACTCAGCGACGCGGTTGCCGCCGGCGGCGCCTAGGATTCCGGGGACCAGTAGTCGAAGTCGACGAGGTTCTGCTTCAGGTACTCGCGCAGGCCCTTGACGATGCCGACCTCGAGCTGGCGCACGCGCTCGCGCGTCAGGCCGAACTCGTCGCCGAGCTGCTGCAGGGTCTTCTGCTCGTCCTGGTCCGCGATCACGCGCTCACGCAGGATCTTCTGCTCGCGTGAGCCGAGCGTGCGGGCGAAGCGCTCGACGTGCTGGCGGAACACGCGCCGCATGTCCTCGTCCGAGACGATGCGCTCCGCCGATTCGCCGCCCGCCGCCACGAAGTCGCCGAGCGTCGCTGTGCCGCCGTCGTCGTCGAGCGGCGCGTCCAGGGAGAGCTCTGCGTGCGAGAGCCGGTGCTGCATGTCCCTGACGTCGGCCTCGGAAACGTCGAGCTTCTCCGCGATCAGCTTGGGCTCGGCCACGAAGCCGGCGCGCTCGAGCTCCCGGCGCGCGCGAGAGAGCTGGAAGAAGAGCTTGCGCTCGGTGCGACTGGTGCCAACGCGCACCAGCCGGATGTTGTCGATCAGGTGCTTCAGGATGTACGCGCGGATCCAGTACGCGGCGTACGACGAGAGCTTGACGCCGCGGTAGGGATCGAAGCGGCGCACCGCCTGCAGCAGGCCGAGGTTCCCCTCCTGAATCAGGTCGAGCAGATTCGTCCAGACCCGTCGGTACTCGCCTGCGATCTTCGCGACCAGCCGCAGGTTCGAGAGCACGAGCTTTTCGGCGGCCTCGGGGTCCATCTGCTCGCGCACGCGGACGGCGAGCGCGTGCTCCTCCTCCCGCGAGAGCAGCGGGTGGCGCCCGACCTCGGCGAAGTAGCGGTCGAGCGCGTCCTGACGGACGAGCCCGCGCGGTTCCGAGCGCGACTCGCTCACGCGAGGAGTCTAGAGCGCGTTTCGAAAGCGGAGAAGGCAAGCGCGCAGCGCGCGCAGCGCGCGCAGCAAGGCGAAGCCGAGCGTAGCCGTAGGCGCGGCTCTGCCGCGCCGTACACGGTCAGACTAGCGGCCGTGAGCTACTTCTTTTTCAGGGAGCGGATGTACTTGATCAGTGCGCGGCGGTCGGGCTCGGGGATCGCGGCGCCCCAAGGTGCCATCATCGGCGAGCCGCCTTTGGAGGCCGCTCCGTTCGAGATCACCTGGAACAGATCTTCGTCGGTGCCACCGAACTTGAACTCGGATTTCGTGAAGTCGCGCGGAGGCGGGTTGAGCGTCTTGCCCAGCGGGCCCGCCCCGTCGCCCTTCTCGCCGTGGCAGTTCGCGCAGTACATCTTGAAGAGCTGGGCCGCCTTGGCGTGCTCGTCCTGCGCGTGGGCGCCCGCGGCGCCGAGCAGGATCGCGAGGGAACCGATCAGGGACAGGCAGATGCGCATCGAAACCTCCGACGACTTGGGCCCGGCTGGCTCGCGGGCGGCGGGAAGTTCATCCCGACCCACTCGAGTGTCAAGGTCTTGGAGCGCCGCCGGGCGGGCGTATTCAGCGCCAGCTCCGCAGCAGCTGCACGAAGAGCCGCACGCCGAAGCCGGTGGCGCCCTTCACGCAGTACGCGGTGTCCTTGCCGACCATCTCCTTGCCCGCGATGTCGAGGTGGGCCCACGCGCGATCGCCGACGAAGTGCGACAGGAATGCAGCCGCGGTGAGCGTTCCTGCCTCACGCCCACCGGTGTTCTTCACGTCGGCGATGTGGCTCTCGATCGCCTTCTTGTGCTCCTCGACCAGAGGCATCCGCCAGACGCGCTCGCGCGTGGGCTCCGCCGCCGCGCGCACGCGCTCCGCGAGCGCGTCGTCGGTCGCGACGAGCGCCGCGAATTCTCGGCCGAGCGCGATCACGCAAGCGCCCGTGAGCGTGGCGATGTCGACGATCGCCTCCGGCTCGAAGCTCTGGGCGTGGAACAGCCCGTCGGCGAGCACGACGCGACCCTCGGCGTCGGTGTTCAGTACTTCGATCGTCTTGCCGCAAGCACTCCGGACCACGTCACCGGGCAGGTACGCCGCTCCGCTCGGGCTGTTCTGCGCCGCGGGCACGATCCCGACCACGTGCAGCGGAAGCCGTAGCAGCGCCGCGGCCCGCAGCGCGCCGAGCACCGCCGCCCCGCCGGACATGTCGTGCTTCATCTCCTCCATGCTTGCCGCGGGTTTGATCGAGATGCCGCCGGTGTCGAAGGTGATGCCCTTGCCGACGAGAGCGATGCACGGGCGCTTGCGCTGGCCGCGCTTCGGCGCGTTGTGCTCGAGCACGATCAGGCGCGGCGGATGCGCGCTGCCGCGACCGACCGCGAGCAGGGCGCCCATCTTGCGTCGCTCCAGCTCGCGCTCGTCGAACACCTTGACCGAGAGCCCGACCTCGCGCCCGAGCTCCTTTGCGCGCTCGCCGAGCCAGGCGGGCGTGTGCACGCTGCCCGGCTCGTTCGAGAGGTCGCGCGCGAAGTTCGTGGACTCGGCGATGATCGCGCCGCTGCGCGCGCCGCTGCGCAGCGCCGCGAGCGCGCGCGCGTCGGGTGCCATGAGCGTGCAGCGCTCGAGCGGTGCGGGCCGCTCGCCGGTGGTGCGGTAGCGATCGAAGCGGTAGCCGCCGAGGATCGCGCCTTCCGCGAGCGCCTGGCCGCTGGGCTCGGGCGCGGGTCGGCGCAGCCCCGGCGTGACGAGCGTCACGCTTCGGCCTTTGCGCGCGACCGTCGCGCGCACGGCGGCGGAGGCTCCGCGTCGCAGCGCCTCGAGATCCACGTCCTTGCCGAGGCCGACCAGGAGCACGCGGCCCGCCGCGATGCCCGGCGCGTGCAGCGCGGTGACCTCGCCCGCCTTGCCAGCGAAGTCGCTGCGCTCGAACGCCGCGGAGATCGCGCCAGCGCTCGCGGCGTCGACTGCGCGCAGCGCGCGCGGCAGCTCGTTCGACTGCGGCAGCAGCAGCGCGAGCGCGTCGCTGGCGATGCTCTTCGGCTCACCCCGCACCACGTCGATCTGCATGCAGCGCACCTCGGCCGGGATCGGCGGGCGCTAGCTTACCCCGGTTCCATTGACGCTCACGGTCCAGCCGATAAGGTTTGCGACTCACCGAACCGGCGAGGTCGCTCGACCTCGTCATTCCCCCCTGCAGGCCTGAGCCATGCTGGAACTGATCTTCGGCGCCGGACTCGTCGTCCAGGCCGTACTGCTGGCGTTGATCGGTCTCTCGGTCGCGTCGTGGGCGATCACCGTCTACAAGGTGCGCGAGCTCTTGCGCGCGGAGTCGGACACCGAGGAGTTCGTCGACGCCTACCTCGAACGGCCCTTCGACGCCGTGTTCGACGCCGCCAAGGCGTGCGGGAAGAGCCCGCTCGCGCTGCTGTTCCAGGCGGGATACAAGGACCTGGCGCAGCTCCGGCGCTTCGCCGCCTCGGGCCAGGCGGTCTCACCGGAGCAGGTCGATGCGCTCGCGATCCGCCTGGAGTGGGTCGAGACCGACGAAGCGCACCGGCTCGAGCGCGGGCTGTCGTTCCTGGCGACCACCGCGAGCTCGGCCCCGTTCATCGGCCTGTTCGGCACCGTGGTCGGGATCATGAACGCGTTCCGCGACATCGGCGCCAGCGGCTCGGCGAGCCTCGCTGTCGTGGCGCCCGGCATCGCCGAGGCGCTCGTCGCCACTGCGGTCGGCCTGTTCGCCGCGATCCCCGCCGTGATCGCGTACAACTACATCGGCGCGCGCGTGAATCACCTCGTGGAACGCCTGCACGCCTTCCGCGGCGAGCTCGCGCAGAGTCTGCGGCGCTTCGGCGCGAAGGCGGCCTGACGTGGGTGCTGCGCTCACTCGCCGTCGCGGGGCGATGGCGGAGATCAACGTGACGCCGTTCGTCGACGTCATGCTGGTGATGTTGATCATCTTCATGGTCACGGCCCCGCTGATCCAGCAGGGAGTGGACGTGCAGCTTCCCAAGGTGCAGGCCGGAGGCTTGCCGACCGATCAGGAGCCGCTCGTGGTGAGCGTGAATCGCGACGGCAAGGTCTTCGTCCAACGCACCGAGGTCCCGATCGAGGAGCTCTCGGTGAAGCTCGAGGCCATCTTCCAGTCGCGCGCTGACAAGGAAGTGTTTCTGCGCGCCGACACGAACGTGGTCTACGGCACGGTCGCGCGGACGCTCGCGGAGATCCGCCGCGCCGGCGCTTCCCGCATCGGGATGGTGACCGAGCCCGAGGTGTGAGGCCGCTCCACGGTCATTTCGAGTCGCTGTTCGCGAGTCGGCAGTTCCGTCGGCTGTTGGTGGGGAGCGCCTGCGTGCACGTGGCGCTGTTCGTGCTCGCCAACCTACGGCAATACGCGAACCGCACGGCACTGACCCCGCCCGCGTCCGTGATGGTCGAGCTGGTCGCGCCGCCCTCGTCCGCGGCGCCGGGCCGCAGCCCGGCGGTCGAGCCAGCGCGTCCGAAGCCCAAGCCCGAGCGCGTGGTCAACCTGCCCAAACCCAAGCCCCAGCCGCCCAAGCCCAAGGCAGTCGAGCTCCCCAAGCCGGCGCCCAAGCCCGCGGCGAAGCCGATGCCGAAGCCAGAGGTGCCCAAGTCGGAGGCGCCCGCCGAGCCCACCAAGTCCGCGGCCGAGGTGCTGGCCGCGCTGCGCGATCGCGTATCCACCAGGCCGGACACCGAGACTCCCGCCGCCGCCGCCGCGAGTGCTGCCGCCGGCGGGCGCTTCGATCCGGAGATGGCGGCGTATCACAACCGCGTGAAGGCTCTGCTGCGCTCGAACTGGGCGAACGGCGCCTTTGCGAACGACCCGAGCCTCAAGGCGCAGTATCTCGTGCGCGTCGACTCCGGGGGCGGCATCTTGTCGATCGATCTGGTGCATTCGTCCGGCAACCCGTTCTTCGACGAGTCGGCGGAACGCGCGATCAAGAAGTCCGCGCCGTGGCCCGCCCCCCCGCGCGGGGCGTTCGAGCTCGATCTCGTGTTCAACCCGGGAGGCGTCGCGTGAGAGTCGTGGTCCTGATCCTCTTGCTCGCGCACGCGTTGGCGGCCGGAGCCGAGGAGCGCTCGACGCTCGTCATCCCCGAGGGCAGCGGCCGGAATTTGCAGGTCGCGGTGCAGCGTTTCACCTCGCCGCCCGACGCGCCCGACTCCAGGCGGCCCGACGAATTCGACGCGGAGCTCGCAAAGGCGTTCGAGTTCTCGGGAATCGTGAGCCCGATCCCGCGCAAGGCGTTCCTCGAGGGCAGTGACTCGCTCGACTACGAGAGCCGCAAGGTGTCCTGCGAGAACTGGAAGGGCATCGGTGCCGACGGGCTCGTGCAAGGTCGTTTCGAGGTCGTCGGCAAGCGTGTGCGCGTGCATTGGCGGCTGTGGGACACCATCAAGTGTCAGCCGAAGGGAGAGCCGGCCTGGGAAGAGGACGAGGTCCGGCAGCTACCCTGGCTGGCGCGCCGCATCGCCGACGAGATCGTGCTTCGCTTCACCGGGCGCCGCGGCGTGGCCGGGACCGAGCTCGCCTTCGTCTCCGACAAGACGGGGCACAAGGAGATCTACCTGATGAACGCCGACGGCACGGCGCGCCGCGGCGTGACCGCAAACCGCTCGATCAACCTGTTCCCGGGCTGGTCGCCCAAGGGCGACCTGTTGCTGTACACCTCGTATCGCGGCGGGATCCCCGACGTGTGGCAGGTGTCGCGCGGCGCACAGCGCCCGGGACGCGTGCTGGCGACGCCGGCCTCGAAGTTCCGCGGCGTCTGGGCGCACCACGACGGGCAGATCGCGCTGGTGATCAATCAGCAGGCGAACACCGATATCTTCGTGCTGTCGCACGGCACGAAGGAGCCGCGCCGCATCACCTTCGGCGCTTCGATCGAGACCTCACCGAGCTGGTCGCCCGACGGCCGCCAGCTCGCGTTCGTCTCCGATCAGTCGGGCGCGCCGCAGGTCTACGTGCGGGACTTCCAAAGCGGCGAGACGCGCCGCCTGACCTATCGCGGCGGCTACAACGCCAGTCCGGCCTGGTCGCCGACCGGGGCGTGGATCGCCTTCGCGGCGCAGACCGACAACTCCTTCGACATCTACGTGATCGCCCCGGAAGGCGGCGAGCCGCATCCGGTGGTGGTCCACCCGCGCAGCGACGAGACGCCGTCGTGGTCGCCGGACGGCCGGCGCCTGGCGTTCGCCTCGAACCGCTACGGGCGCAGGGAGATCTTCGCGGTGGACCTCGAGGGTCGCTCCCTGCTGCGGCTGACGCCCGGCTTCGGAAACAGCCAGGACCCGGCCTGGGGACCCTGGCTCGATTGAGGTTTCTGCAAATTGAATTGCGGTTTCGCGCGTTTGTAGCTAGAGAATGCGCCGAAACTCGCGGGTTGTCGTGCGCGAGCCTAGAAGGAGGAAGGGGCGTGGTGATCCGATTCGGTTTGGCTGCCTTGCTGGCGGTGAGCCTCGTAGCGTGCAAGTCGGGAAGTGGACCTACCGGGGGACCCTCCGGCAGCAGCGGTGAGCCAGGTTTTCGAGATGCCCCCGGGGGCGGCGGCGGTGGTGCCTACTCCCCGACCAGTGATCCCGGCCTGACGACGATCTACTTCGACTATGACCAGTCGAGCCTGCGCTCGGACGCCAAGAGCGGGCTCAAGTCCAACGCGGAGTTCATGAAGTCGAACGCTAGCGCGTCGGTTCTGATCGAGGGCAACTGCGACGAGCGCGGCTCGGAGGAGTACAACCTCGCGCTGGGCATGCGCCGGGCCGAGGCTGCCAAGCGCTATCTCACGGATCTCGGGGTCGCGAGCTCGCGCCTCTCGACGATCAGCTACGGTGAGGAGCGCCCCGCCGCGAACGGTTCGGGTGAGTCGGCCTGGGCGAAGAACCGCAGGGACGACTTCAAGATCCGATGAGGGGACGCCCGCGGGCAGCCGCGGCGCAGCGCTCCCGGAGCCTCGACTGGGGCCTTGCCGGGGGCGGACTGCTCGTCGCCTGGCTCGCCACGGCGTGCGTCACGGTCCCGCAGTTCGAGAAGCTCGAGCGGGAGGTCGCGGCGCTGCGCGGGGGCAGCTCCGCCGGCAGCGGCCAGGACCGTGTGGCGGAGCTCGGCGCCGAGGTCGCGGAGCTGCGGGCCGAGATCTCGCGCATGCGCGGCGAGCTCGAGGAGCTGCGCCACCAGGCGGTCTCGAAGGGCGGGGGCGGGGCGGCGGCCACTCCCGCGGATCCCACGAAGCTGCCCGCCGATGTCGCGGCGGTCGCGCCCGCCCAGGACGACGAGGCGCGCTCCTACGAGATCGCGTTTCGCAGCTTTCGACAGGGCGAATACCGGCCGGCGATTGACCAGTTCCGGGGGTTCCTCCAGAATCACCCATCTTCCGACTACGCGGACAACGCGCTGTTTTGGCTCGGCGAGTCCTACTTCCGCGTGGGCGAGTTCGAGCAGGCGGTGCTCACGTTCGAGGATGTCACAAAGAAGCATCCCTCCGGGAACAAGGTCCCGGACGCTCTATACCGTCAGGGAGTGGCGCTGCTCGAGCTAGGCAAGCGCGAGCCGGAAGAGAAGGGCTACCGGAGCGCCGCGCGCGAGGTGTTCCAGAGGATCGTGACCGAGCACCCGCAGAGCGAGCGCGTACCCGAGGCCCGCCAGCAGCTGGAGAAGCTCTCCCCGTGAAGAAGACCGACCAGAAGAAGTTCAAGAAGGCGCTGGAGCAGATGCGCAGCGAGATGCTCGAGAACGCGCGGCGCGCGATCGCGGGCGACATCCACCTGGATCCCGACGACTTCCCCGACGAGATCGACAGCGCCTCTTCCGAGAGCGGCCTCGCCTTCCTGGGACGCCTGCGCGAGCGCGAGCGCGTGCTCCTGCAGAAGATCGACGCGGCGCTGGAGAAGATCGAGCAGGGCACCTTCGGCACCTGCCTCTCTTGCGGCGAGGACATCGGCATCAAGCGCCTCGAGGCGCGCCCCGTCGCGGAGCTGTGCATCGACTGCAAGAGCCAGCAGGAGAAGCTGGAAGGGCGCACCTAGGCCCGCCAGCGTGGCGCTCGTCCTCGGCATCGAGTCTTCCTGCGATGATCTCGGGGTTGCGATCGTGCGCGACGGGCGCGAGATCCTGACCTCGGTCGTTCATGGGCAGGACGGCGTCCACGCGCCGTACGGTGGAGTGGTGCCGGAGCTGGCCAGTCGGGACCACGTCCAGCATCTGGACGCGACGCTGCGACGGGCGCTCGGCGCGGCGCAGCTGGAGCTCGAGGCGATCGACGCGATCGGCGTGACCGTGGGCCCTGGGCTGATCGGCTCCCTCCTCGTCGGCGTGTGCTTCGCCAAGGCGCTCGCCTACCGCACGCGCAAGCCGCTGCTCGCGGTTCACCACATCGAAGGTCACCTGGCGTCGGCGTGCCTCGATGCTCCGGGCCTCGAGCCGCCGTTCGTGGGCTTCGTCGTCTCAGGCGGGCACACCGCGCTGTACCGCGTGGAGACCCTCGACCGGGTCGAGCTGCTCGGTCAGACGCGCGACGACTCGGCCGGCGAAGCCTTCGACAAGGTCGCCAAGCGCCTCGGCCTCGGGTACCCCGGCGGGCGCGAGGTGAACCGCGCAGCCGCGCGCGGCCGAGCGAGCGCAGTGCGCTTCCCGCGCCCGCTCCTGGCCGAGCCCGACTCGCTCGAGTTCAGCTTCTCGGGACTCAAGACCGCGGTCGCCCTCGAGATCGAGCGGGGCGAGCGCGCGGCCGGCGGGGCGCTCGCGGACGCCGACGTGGCGGACATTTGCGCGGGCTTCCAGGAGGCCGCGATCGACGTGCTGTGCGAGAAGGCGCGGCGCGCGCTGGCGCGAACGGGCCTCGCGCGCCTGGCGGTGGTCGGCGGGCTCGCGGCGAACACGCGTCTGCGCGAGCGCATGGCCGACCTCGCGGCAGCCGGCGTGGACGTGCGCTTCCCGCCGCTCGCGCTGTGCACCGACAACGCGGCGATGATCGCCGCCGTCGCCGATCGGCTGCTCGCGGGCCGGCGTCACGCGGGGCTCGAGCTGCAGGCGTTCTCGCGCGTTGCGGCCCCGTGGGGAGCACCGCGATCCCCTCACTGAGGGAGAAGCTGGCCGCGCGCGGGCTCGCGCCTTCGAAGGCCCGAGGCCAGAACTTCCTGCGCTCCGAGGCGGTCGCGCGCCGCCTGGTCGAGCTCTCAGGGCTGCAGCCCGCGGACGCCGCGCTGGAGATCGGCCCCGGCCTCGGCGCGCTCACGCGCCCGATCGCCGCGGTCGCGCGCCGCACGCTCGCCCTCGAGATCGACCGCGGACTGGTGGCATGGCTGCGCGAGCAGTCGTGGCCGGATTCCGTGGAGGTCCGCCACGTAGATGCCCTGCGCGCCGATTTCGCCGGGCTCGCGCGCGAGCTCGGTCCGCCCGTCGTGCTGCTCGGCAACCTGCCGTACGCGATCGCCGGGCGGCTGCTCGGCGAGCTGCTGGTCCCCGCGAGCCCGTTCCGACGCATGGCGTTCATGCTCCAGCTCGAGGTCGCAGAGCGGCTGCTGGCTGCGCCAGGAGGGGCGGAATGGGGTCCCCTCGGGATCTGGTCCCGTCTGTGGTGCCCGGGGAGGCTCCTGCTCGAGCTCGGTCCTGGCGAGTTCGAGCCGCGTCCCCGGGTGCGCTCGGCCTTCGTGCTGCTCGAGCCGGCAGCGACCCCCTCACCCCTCTGGGAGGCCGCGCCCTTGCGTCGCCTGGTGCGCACTGCCTTCCAGCACCGGCGCAAGACGCTGCGCGGAGCGCTCAGGGGACGCGTCGCGGGTGCCGATGCCGCCTGCGAAGCGCTCGGTATCGATTCGCGACGCCGGCCCGAGACACTTTCGGAGCTGGAGTTCGCGGCTCTCGCGCGAGCGCTCGAGCGAAGGGAGCAGGTTTGACGCAGGACCCCGCCGCAGGCCGCGGCAACAAGCGGCGCTATCTGCGCGTGCCGTTGCGGATCGAGATCACGCGCGACGGTCTGGCCGCGCGCTTCGACTACGCGATCAACCTGTCGCCCGGCGGGCTCTGCATCCAGACCACGAGCCCGTCACCGGTCGGCGCGCACGTCGCGCTCGGCTTCCAGCTCTTCCCGCACGACAAGCCCGTGCGGGCCACTGCCGAGGTTGCGTGGTGCGTGCGCGAGGCTGAGCGCGGACCCGGCCTGCGCTTCTTCGAGATGGGTCTGCGCTTCCTCGATCTCGATCCCGCCGACGCCGAGGCGATCGAGGAGTTCGTCGAGCAGTCGAGCGGCGCGGACGACCCGCGCGCTTGACACCCCTGCGACCGCGCCCGTAGGCTCCTCGCTTCGATCACCGACCGGAAGCTTGGATCCCAGCGACCGAGACCGAAGGCGGAGGAAGCGATGCGCGAAGCTCGCGTGACCGTACCGGCTCTGGCACGCATGAAGTGCTCCGGCGAGAAGATCGCCATGCTGACGGCGTACGACTTCGCGTTCGCGCGCTTGTTCGACGCCGCGGGCATCGACGTGCTGCTCGTAGGCGACAGCCTGGGCAACGTGGTGCAGGGTCACGACACCACGTTGCCGGTGACGCTCGACGAAATGGTCTACCACACGCGTCTGGTCGCGCGCGCCGCGCGCCGTGCGCTGGTCGTCGGTGACCTGCCGTTCGGCAGCTATCAGGTGTCGCCGGAGCAGGCCGTCGCCAGCGCGTGTCGCCTGCTGAAGGAAGCGGGAGCACACGCGGTGAAGCTCGAAGGCGGAGTGCGCGTCGCCGCGGCGATCGCTGCGCTCGCGCGCGCGGACGTGCCGGTGATGGGCCACGTCGGCCTGACGCCGCAGTCCGTCCACAAGCTCGGCGGCTACCGCGTGCAGGGGCGCGGACCGCGAACGCGCGCGGCAGTGCTCGACGACGCGCACGCGGTGCAGGACGCGGGAGCCTTCGCCTGCGTGCTCGAGTGCGTTCCCGCGGACCTGGCAGCGGAGATCACCGCGACGCTCGAGATCCCGACGCTCGGCATCGGCGCCGGCGTCGGCTGTGACGGGCAGGTGCTGGTGATGCACGACCTGCTCGGGCTCGGCGGCGAGTCGCCAAAGCACTTCGCCCGGCAGTACGTCTCGCTCGGCGAGATCGCCGGGCGCGCGGTGCGGATGTGGCAGGACGACGTGCGCAGCCAGAAGTTCCCGGGCGAGCATGAGTCTTACTGAGCCGCTGCTGGCGTTCTCCGAGCCGATCGTGCTCACGCGCGTGCGGGACGCCTGGGCCTGGGCCGACGACCTGCGCGCGCGCAGCCTGCGCATCGCGCTGGTGCCGACGATGGGCGCGCTCCACGAGGGCCACGTGTCCCTCGTGCGGTTGGCGGGCGCGCGCGCCGACCGCGTGGTGGTGAGCATCTTCGTGAACCCGACGCAGTTCGGCCCGAACGAGGACTTCGCGCGCTATCCGCGCGACCTCGCCGGCGACCTGGCGAAGCTGCGCGGCTCCGGAGTCGATTGCGTGTTCGCGCCCGAAGTGCGCGAGATGTACTCCGAGGGCGACGCGACGCGCGTGGACGTAGACCGGCTGACGGAGCCGCTGTGTGGACGCGCGCGCCCCGGTCACTTCCGCGGCGTGACGACCGTCGTGGCGCGGCTCCTCTGCGCCACCAAGCCGCACCTGGCGGTGTTCGGCGCCAAGGACTTCCAGCAGCTCGCGGTGGTCCGGCGCATGGCGCGCGACCTGCGCCTGGACGTCGAGATCGTCGGCGCGCCGATCGTGCGCGAGCCGGACGGACTGGCGATGAGCTCGCGCAACGTCTACCTGCGGCCCGCAGAGCGGCTCCAGGCGACGTCGCTCAACGCGGGCCTGCTCGAAGCGCTCCGGCTGTTCCGCGCGGGCGAGCGAGACGCGCTGCGCCTGGCCGCGTGCGCGCGCGCGCGCATCGAGAAGGAGCCGCTCGCCGCGATCGAGTATGCAGAGGTGCGCGATGTCGACACGCTGGAGCAGGTCACGACCGTCTCGCGCCCCGCGGTGCTGGCGCTCGCCGTCCGCTTCGGCGCGACACGGCTGATCGACAACACAGTCCTCGACGACGCCTGATGACGCTCGGGGGCGCCTGCGGTAGCGTCAGGCCGCAAGCGCGCGAAGCGCGCGCGCAGCGAGCCGCAGGCGAGCGGAGGCCGCTCGGCGACAGCCGTCGCGGCAAAGGCAAGCGCGCGAAGCGCGCGCGCAGCGAGGCCTAGCCGAGCGGAGGTCGTAGCGCGCGGCCGCCCGCGCGCGTACACGACTAGGACCGAAGGCGCCCGTCTGACGTGAGCGAGCCCGAGCGCAAGAGCATCTGCAACAACCGCCGCGCGCGGTACGACTACGCCATCGAGGAGACCGTCGAGGCGGGGATCGCCTTGACCGGCCCCGAGGTGAAGTCGCTGCGCGCGGGCGGCGCCCAGCTCAAGGACTCCTACGCCCGCATCCATCGCGGCGAGGTGTTCCTGATGAAGGTCCACATCGCCCCCTACGTGCAGGCGAACCGCTGGAACCAGGACCCCGAGCGCGAGCGCAAGCTCCTGCTCCACCGCCGCGAGATCGACCGCCTCGAGGGCCGCGTCCGCGAGCGCGGGCTCACGCTGATCCCGCTCGAGCTGTACTGGAGCAAGGGACGCGCGAAGGTCGCGCTGGCCCTCGCACGGGGCAAGCGCAGGTACGACAAGCGCGCGGACATCGCCCGTCGCGAGGCCGACCTCCACATGCGCCGCGAGCGCGGGCGGCGGGCGAAGCACGGGTGAGCGCGTGGCGCCGCGCGGCGGCGGGCCTGCTCGCGCCCTTGCTCGCGCTCGCCTGCGCCGCGAGCGAGCCCGCCTACGTGCACAGCCGCTTCGACTACGGGGCGTTCCGCGCACGCGTGGGCGCGCTTCCCGAGCCGAGCTACCTGCCGTTCGCCGCGCACCGCGTGCGGCTTCCCGACGGCGCCGCCGCGCTGGTGCTGTGCCGCTTCCCGGACGCGGCGTTTCCGCTCAGCTACTACGTGGACGGGCCGGCGATCCCCGTCGAGATGCAGGACGAGTTCCAGCCGCGCGAGCCCGGCGAGTTCGCGCGCGCGATCGAGCGCGCCTTCCAGCGCTGGAGCGAGGCGATCGGCGGCGCCGTGCGCTTCCAGCGCGTGGATGCTCCCGAGCGCGCCGTCGTGCGCGTCGAGCTCGTGCCGGAGCTCCACGAGGCCGGGGAGGGACTGGTCGGCGGCATCGCGGGCAGCGGCGACGCGCCGTGCCGCGTCGAGGGTCCCGCCGAGGCGCCCGGCCAGGTCGAGAGCGTCTGGACGATGCGCGAGCTGCGGCTGTTCATCGCGGACTCGATGGGCCTGCTCACGCCGCGTCAGGTCGAGCACATCGCCCTGCACGAGATCGGACATCTGCTCGGCGCGAGCGGCCAGCACAGCCCGCTGCGCGGCGACGTGATGTTTCGCATGACGGACGACCGCCGGGTCGAGGTGCTGTCGGCGCACGACCACAACACCTTCCGTGCGCTCTACGCGCTCCCTCCCGGCACGCTCTACGCACGCGTCGACGCGCCGAGCGAGCCTCCCCCGGCTTCCGCACGCAGCGCGCCGCCGCGCCTCGACGCCGCGATCGCCGACGAGCGTTTCGGCTTCGAGCTGCAGCTTCCATTGGGCTGGGAGCGGATCCGCACTCCCCGCGGCTGGATCGCGGTGGACGGGGTGTCGTGGGACTACGACGCTTCCGTGCAGGTGATCGCGGTGCGCGGCGCCCCCGAGGCGTACGCCACGCAGCAGGCGCTGGCATACGAGGCGCGCGGCGGCGCGACGGAGCGCGAGACGTTCGAGCTCGACGGCGAGCGGGTCGCGCGGCTCTCGAGCGTGGACGAGCTCATCGGCGAGGCGACCTATGTGCTCCGCTGGGGCGAGGGCTGGGTGCTCTTGATCGTCGCCGACAGCCGCTCGGCGGACTGGGAGCTGTACGAGCCGTGGTTCCACCGCGTGCTGCTGTCGCTGCGCCCGCTCGGCGACGGACCCCCCGCCGCCCCGAAGCGCGGCGGCCGACCCGCCCCGCGCACGCCCGCTCCCGGCCTGCTCCCTCCCGGCGCGCTCGACTAGTGAGTCGGCTCCGCTAGCTCCATCCCGCTCGCTTCGAGTTACCCTCGGCAGATGCTCGTCGCGCTCAGCCTGCTGCTGCTCTCGGCCGCCGAGACAGGCGCGCCTGCGGAGCGAGAGCTGGATCTCGTCGAGGTCTCCCTCGAGACCGACCGGCTGGCCACCGAGAGCCTCGAGCTCATGCTCGAGCGGGAGCGCCGCCTGATCAGTGTGAGCACCCGCGTGCGCCAGGCGAGCGCTGCGCTCTGTCGCGGAGAGCATGCCCCGATCCTCGGCGTCCAGCTGATCCGCGCTCCCGATCTGCCCGCAGCGTTGATCGGGCCGGCGGCGCGACAGCATCGACTCGACGATCGCCTTCGGGTGATCTGGACCTTGCCCGGATCCCCGGCGGAGCGAGCGGGGGTGCAGCCGGGCGACGCGGTCGTCTCTCTGGACGGCCGTGGGGTCGAGGTGGAGTCCGACCTGATGGAGGCGCGCGCACCGGCGGGCGCGACCTCGCTCGACTTCGTGCCCGGCTGCTACTTCGAGCCCGCGCTGTCCTTCGGTGGCCCGGGCGCGTCCGTCAATCGCTTCGAGCGCCGGATCGTGGTGACGTCGGGCCTGCTGCGCCAGGTCGAGTCCGATGACCAGCTCGCGTTCATCATCGCGCACGAGATCGGGCATGCGCTGCTCCGGCACGTCGGCGGCTCGCGACCGGACAAGGAGGCGAGCGCGGACTACTTCGCCGCCTACCTCGCGGCGCGAGCCCACTTCGACCCGGCCGCCGGCGCGGAGTACTTCTCGCGGTTCACCGCGCACAACCCGGGAGCACTGGTCACGAGCACGCACCCGAGCTCCCCCGAGCGTTCCCTCGCCGTGCTGCGCGCCGTGCGCGAGATCCAGGAGAAGCGGCGCGCCGGCCTGGACCTGATCCCGGAAGGGTTCGAGTGAGCCTTCGGAGCACGCCGATGCGAAGCGTCGCGGGCGGCATCGCCCTGCTGGCGCTGGGCTGCGCCCGGACACTCGTCGCCCCCGACGTCTCGCCAGAGCTCGTCGAGGACCGCCGCAGAGCGGACGCGACAGGCGCCTTCTCGGCGTACCGCTCCGGCGCAGCACGCGTGGTCGGGTTGGCTTCTCGACTGCTGGTCGCGAACCATGAGCAGTGCGGCGATGAGGTAGTGCCCTACGTCGGTTGGTTCGCGCTGTCGCGCCGCGAGGTCGGACGCGAGCTGCGTGAGCTCGCCGTCGCCGAGCTCGGGCTCGCCGACTCGCCGGTCGTGGTTGCGCTCGCCCCCGGCGCTCCCGCCGCGGCTGCAGGCGTCGAGGTCGGCGATGCGATCGTGGCCATCGACGGGCGCACGGTTCGCACGTCGGACCCGCTGCGCCGGCGCGTCGCGGCGCATCCCGCTGGCGCGATCCCGTTCTCCGTGCGGCGCGGCGCAGAGACCTTCGAGCTGTCCGCCGAGCCGGCGCGCGCATGCAGTCTGCGCGTGCAGCTCTCGGCAGGGGACGAGCTCCGGATTTTCAGCTGGCAGCTCGATTTGATGTCCCTGAGCCTCGGGCTCCTCGAGACCGGGACCGATGACGAGCTCGCCTACTTGATCGCGTACGAGCTGGCCCAGCAGCTTCGCGGCGACGTACCGCCAGACGAGGAGCCGGGCGAGCTGGCGCTGGCGCACAGCGCCGTCGATTTCGCCCTGCGCGCGGGCTTTCGCGTCGATGGAATCGAGCGGCTGCTCGAGCTCGTGGCCCGCGAGCACCCCTGGGAGATCGTCAAGGAAGACGCGAGCGGAGATCGGAACGTCGCGCCGCGCGGGGCCCGCCGCTATCCGGCCGTCGTTGGACCGCTCCCCAAGCGCATCGTCGCGCTGCGCACGGCGCGCGCCCAAAGCAGCGCTAGCCCGACTTCCGATCCTCCCGACGCGCCGCCGCGATGAAGCGGCGCAGGCGGTCGGGGTCCTTGCGGCGGCGGTCGTCGGCGCGGCTGGTGCGCGTCTCGGAGTCCACGCCGGCCGGGCGCACGCGGCGGATCGCGTCGACTACGTTCTCGGGACCGAGGCCGCCGGCGAGGATCACGGGAACCTGGACTGCGGCGACCACCGCAGAGCTGTACGCCCAGTCGTGCGTCACGCCCGTGGCGCCCACGACGCCCGTCGCTGGATGAGCGGTGTCGAGCAGCAGCCAGTCGCTCGCGGGCGCGAAGCGGCGCGCGACCTCCGGCGCGTCGGCTCCGCGCACGGGGATCGTCGTCATCACCTCGACCGGAGCGATGCGCTCGCGCAGCCGCGCCACGGCTTCGACCTGCATCTGATCGGCCGCGCGCGCCAGGTGGACCAGCGCGGGGCGCATGAAGTCGATCGTGCGCAGGATGCGCGCGGGATCGCTCGCCAGCGAGAGCGCGACCACGCGTGTCGGCACCGACACGGCCGCGAGGATCGCGCGCGCCGTCGCCGCGTCCACGCTGTCCCAGGTGTCGATCCCCTCGTCGAGGACGATCCCGAGGTGCTCGGCCCCCAGCGCGCACACGAGCGCCGCGTCCTCGGGAACGGTGATGCCGTAGATCTGGACGATCAATCGGCGCGCGCGCCAGCGACCCGACCGGAACGGCGCAGGGAGCCCTTCAGCCACTCGACGGCGTCGTCGACCAGCAGGTAGATCGTCGGGATCACGAGCAGGGTCAACACGGTGGACGACAGCATGCCGGCGGCGGCGGCGATCGCCATCGGGCGGCGCGACTCGGCACCGGGCCCCACGCCGAGCGCCGCGGGCAAGACGCCGAAGATCATCGCCGTCGCGGTCATCACGACCGGGCGCATCCGAATCGGCGCGGCGGTGCGCATCGCCTCGAGCTTCTCCATGCCGCGCTCGCGCAGCTGGTTGGCGAAGTCGACCAGCAGGATCGCGTTCTTGGTGACCAGCCCGAACAAGAGCAGGATGCCGATCAGCGAGAACAGGTTGAGCGTCTGGCCGAACAGCCACAAGCCGCCGAGGGCGCCCGTCATCGCGAGCGGCACCGACAGCATCACCGTGAGCGGGTGGATCAGGCTCTCGAACTGCGCCGCGAGCACCATGTAGATCACCAGCAGCCCGAGGCCGAACGCCAGGGCCGCCTGCCCGCTGCCCTCCTGCATCTGCTGCGCCTGGCCGGAGAGCGCGAGCGTCACGCCTTCGGGCAGCACGCGGTGCGCGATCGCCTGAGCCTTCGTGACCGCGTCGCCGAGCGTGATGCCCGAGAGGTTGGCCGCGACGGTCACGCTGCGCTGGCGTCCGGTGCGCGTGATCGTCGACGGCGCCGCGCCCGTCTGCACGTCGATCACGTTGCGCAGCTCGACGAGCTTGCCGTCGTCGGCGCGCACGAACAGTCGCCCGATCGCCGCGGCATCGCGCCGGTCCTTCTCCTCGAGCCGCATCCGGATGTCGTAGCGGTTGCCGGCCTCCTTGAAGACGCCGACGTCGATCCCGCCGATCATGAGCTGCACCGACTGCGCCAGGCTGCGCGCATCGACGCCGAGAGCTGCAGCCTTCTCGCGATCCGGAATCACGCGCAGCTCGGGCAGCCCGAGCTTGAGGCTCGAGTTGAGCTCGACGAAGCCGCCAGCCTGCGCGAGAGCGCGCGAGAACTCCTCCGCGATCTGATCGAGCTCGGGCAGCGGCAGGTTGCCGCGCAGCTCGACCTCGAACTGGCCGGAGCGACCGCCGCCGCCGCCTCGCATCATCTCGCCCGGGTTGAAGATGCGGATCTGGCGGCCGGGCACGGGCCCGAGCTCCTTGCGCGCGGCCGCGATCAGCTGCTGCACGCTGCGCTCGCGCTCCGCGCGCGGGACCAGCGTGCCGAACATCATCCCCTCGTTCGAGCGCCCGGGCACGTTCGGGCCGCCGTTGCCGAGCCCGACCGCGGAGAAGAGCCCGGAGAGCTCGGGCTGGTGCCGGATCCACTGCTCGTCGGCCTTCAGGTAGTCGAGCATCGCCTCGAGCGAGGTGCCGGGCGCCGCTTCGAGCCGCGCCATCACGATCCCCTCGTCGCTCGGCGGGAAGAACTCGCTCGACAGCCGCGAGCCGAACAGGAAGGCGAGGACGACTGCGCCCGCCGTGAGCCCGAACGTCGTGCCGCGGCGCGCCAGCGTCCAGTCGAGCGCGCGCCGGTAGCCGGACTCGAAGGCCGTGAAGCCGCGCTCGAGCCGGTCGTAGAGCCCGCCGTGGCGGCGCTCCGCCGGCGGCGGCAGGCGCGCCGCGAGCATCGGTGTGAGCGTGAGTGCTACGAGCAGCGAGATCGCCACCGAGCCGGCCACGGTCAGGCCGAACTCGCCGAGGAAGCTCCCCACGATGCCCTCGACGAAGACCACGGGCATGAAGACGGCGACGACCGACGCGGTGGCGGCGATCGCCGCGAACGCGATCTCGCGCGCCCCCGCCGACGCGGCCGCGCGCGGCGCCTCCCCGCGCTCGCGATGGCGCTCGATGTTCTCGAGCACGATGATCGCGTCGTCGACCACGACGCCGACGGCGAGCGTCATGCCGAGCAGCGTCATCGTGTTCAGCGTGTAGCCCGCCATCCAGACCAGGCCGAAGGTCGCGAGCAGCGAGATCGGGATCGCGACCGCGATGATCAGCGTCGGGCGCGCGCGCCGCAGGAACACCAGCACGGTGAACACCGCGAGCAGCGAGCCGAAGCCGAGCGCGAACAGGGTCTCGTCCACCGCGTCGCGCACCGAGCGCGTGAAATCGAGGAAGGTCGCGCCGCGGTCGATGCGGATGCCCTCGGGCAGGATCGCCTCGATGCCGTTCAGCCGCGCCAGTACCTCGTCGACGATCGCGACCGAGTTGCTGCCCGACTGCTTCATGATCCCGAGCCCGACGGACTCGGAGGCGCCGTAGCGCGCGTAGGAGCGGCGATCCTCTGAGCCGTCCTCGACGCGCGCGACATCGCGCAGGTAGATCGGCACGTCGCCGCGCCGCGCCACGACCAGGCGCTCGAGACCCGTGACGCTCTCGAACTCCGCCTCGGTCTTGACCGAGTACTCCACGCGCGCGCTCTCGACCAGGCCGCCCGGTACCTCGACGTGCTGCGCGCGCAGCGCATTCGTCACGTCGCTCGCCGCGAGCCCGCGCGCGCGCAACGCCTCGCCGTCGACCCAGATCCGGATGTTGCGGTCGCGGCGGCCCCAGACCATCACGCCGGCGACGCCTGGAATCGTCTCGAACTGCGGTTTCACGTGGCGACGGATGTACTCGCTGGTCTCCACGGGCGGGCGATCGGTTTTGAACGGCACCCACAGGATCGCGAAGTCGTTGGGGTTGAAGCGGTCGACGGTCGGCGGCTCGAGCGTCGGCGGGAGCTGCCGCCGCACGCGGTTGACCTTGTCGCGCACGTCCTGCGCCGCCACGTCGAGGTCGGTGCCGAGCTTGAACTCGACGGTGATCATCGAGGTGCCCTGGAAGCTCGAGGAGCGGATCGAGCGCACGCCCGCGATCGTGTTGAGCTGCTCCTCGATGACGTCGGTCACGTCCTCCTCGATGCCTTCGGGGCTCGCGCCCTCGAGCTGCGCGATCACCGTGACGACGGGGAACTCGAGGTTCGGGTACTGGTCGACGCCAAGGCGCCGGAACCCGAGCACGCCGAACACGACGAGCGCGAGCATCAGCATCCAGGTCAGCACCGGGCGCCGGATCGCGACGTCGGAGAGCGTCATGGCGTTGCGTTCGCCTCCGGCGCGGAGGCGACCGGCGGCGTCTGCGCGGCGGCGCCGAACACCGTCACGGCCGCACCGTCCACGAGACCGCTCTGCCCGCGCACGACGACCGCGTCGCCGGCGGCCAGGCCGTCGATCACCTCGATCCTGCCGTCGCGCACCGCCCCCGTGCGCACCAGCCGCCGCTCCACGCGCGAGCCACCGACCAGACGGAACACGACCGGCCCCTCCGTGCGCAGCAGGATCGCGTCCTCGGGGATCATCGCCACGTCGGGCCGATCGGCCACGCCGAGGTCCACGCGCGCGAACATGCCCGGGCGCAGCCGTCCGTCGGCGTTCGGGATCGTCCCCTTCACGCGCAGGGTGCGCGTCTGCGGGTCGATGCGCGGCGTGATCATCGAGAGCCTGGCGCGGAATGTCTCGCCGGGATACGGCGACAGCCGTACCTCGACCTCGCTGCCCAGACGCACGCGCGCGGAGTCGACCTCGGGCAGGTGGAACACGACCTCGATCGGGTCGAGCGCGACCAGCTCGAACAGCGGCTGGCCGGGCTGGACGAACTCGCCCTGCGAGATCAGCCGGCGCGCGACCAGGCCGTCGAACGGCGCGCCCACGCGAGCGTCGCGCAGCGCGCGCTCGCCGAGGCCGAGCTCGGCGCGTGCCGCGGCCAGGCGAGAGCCGGCCAGACGCAGCCCGAGCTCCGCGGTGTCGAGCTGCGCCTGCGACGCCACGTTCTTCGCAAAGAGCTCGCGCACGCGCGCGGTCGCGCGGCGCTGCTCGGACTCGGCGGCTTCCGCCTCGGCCATGCGCGCGCGCCGCGCTTCGAGCTCGAGCTTCCGGCGCTCGGGGTCGATCGCGACGATCGCCTCGCCCTTGGCTACCGGCCGACCCTCGTCCACGAGGATCTCCGTCACGACCCCGGCGACCTCGGAGGCTACCGTCGCCTCGTCGCGTGCGATCAGGTCGCCCGTCGCCTGGATGCGATCCACCAGCCGCAAGAGCTCGACGGGGGCCGTCGTCACGCTCGGCGCGACGGCGGTCGCGGGCGGCTCGGCGCCGCGGCCGCAGGCGAAGCCGAGGACTGCGAGGGCGAGCACGAGCGCGCGGGAGGTTGGGTTCATCGAACGCTGTCCAAGGGACCTAACACCGTTAGGTTTCGGCGAGCATACACGAGTCGGGCGGCGTGGACTCGCGCGCTCAGACCACGCGCAGCAGTAGTCCCTTCAGGTACTCGCCCTCGGGGTGGCGCAGGTCCACCGGGTGATCGGGCGGGGCCCCGAGCGCCGCGAGCGCCTGCAAGCCGACTCCGGCGTCCTGGGCGGCGCCGAACACGATTCTGCGGAAGAGCAGGGCGTCGACGTGGTGCGAGCAGCTCCAGCTGAGGACGTGCGCGCCGGGCGCCGCCCGACGCAGCGCCCGCAGGTTCAGGTCCTTGTAGGCTCGCGCGGCCGCCTGCACGTCGCGCTTGCGCTTCGCAAACGGGGGAGGGTCGAGCACGATCACGTCGAAGCGGCGCTCGTCCTTGCGCAGAAACTCGCCGGCGTCGGCGGCGACGACCTCGGCTCCCTGCGCATGCTCGGGGATCAAGGCGAGCGCGGTGCGCGAGCTCTCGACCGCCGTGACGGCCCGCGCTCCCCCCTGCAGCGCGGCGGCGGCGAACGCGCCCGTGTAGCTGAACAGGTCCAGCACCGTCGCACCCGGCGCCAGCGTGCGCACGAGATCGCGCGCGTCGCGCTGGTCCAGGTAGAAGCCGGTCTTCTGGCCGTGGCGCAGGTCCACGCGGTAGCGACGGCCGCGCTCGTGGATGCCGATCGGCTCCTCGGGTACGGAGCCGAAGAGCAGGCGATCGCCGGCGGCGCTGCCGCGCGGCGCTTCGCCGCGCAGCCACGCGCCCGTCGCGCCTGTCGCGCCCGCGAGCAGCGCGCCGACGCGCTCGAGCCGCGCGTGCATGGCCGGCGTGCCGGCCCGGAGCGCGAGCCAGTCGGCGTAGCGGTCGACGGTCAGGCCGGGCAGGCCGTCCGCCTCGGCGTGAACCAGGCGAAGCGCATCGGTGTCGCGGAGCAGCGGGTGCGCGCGGCGCCAGGCGAGGGCGTTCTCGAGGCGTGCGGCGAGCCAGGCCTCGTCTCGGTCGGGCTCGTCCTTGCCGAACGCGACGATGCGCACGCGGATCTGCGAGTCCGGGTCCCAGTCGCCGACCGCGAGCGGCTCGCCCTGCGCCGACATCACCTGCACGCAGGCTCCCGGCGCAGGGTCGCCCTCCACGCTGGAGACGCTCCCGGACAGGATCCAGGGGTGACCGAGCCGCACCGAGCGCTCGCGCTCGGGGCCCAGCACCACGCGCGCGACCGTCATGCCGGAAGCGTAGCAGGTAGGATGTCGGCGATCGTGATTGCCGAGCTCGACGCGACCGTCGTGCGCAACTTCGCCATCGCGCTGGCGATCGGCGCGCTCGTCGGGATCGAGCGCGAGAAGTCGAAGCGCAGCCGCGGCGTCGCGAGCATCGGCGGCATCCGCACCTTCATCCTGTTCGCCGAGGCGGGGGCGGTCTCGGCCTGGCTGTCGCAGCAGCTCGGCTCGCCGTGGCTCTTCATCGCGGTGTTCGCCGCAGTCGCGGTGCTGGTGACCGCGGGCTACCTGCGCGCCGCGCGGGATCCCGAGCAGCTCGGAATGACGACCGAGGCCGCGGCGATTGCGGTCTGCCTGCTCGGCGGCGCGACCATGCTGGGCCGGCCCGAGATCGCCGTCGCGCTGGCGATCGTCACCTCGGCCACGCTCGCGTGGAAGGAGCCGATCCACGGGGCCGTCGCGCGGCTCGGCAGCGACGACATCTACGCCGGGCTGAAGCTCCTGATCGCCACCTTCATCGTGCTGCCGCTGCTCCCGGATCACGCGATCGATCCCTGGGGCGCGCTGAATCCCTACGAGCTGTGGTGGCTCGTGATCCTGATCTCGAGCCTGTCCCTCGCGGGCTACGTGGCGACGCGCTGGCTCGGCGAGGGCCGCGGTGCCGCCATCACCGGGCTCGCCGGCGGGCTCGCGTCCTCGACCGCGGTCACGCTCGCCTTCGCGCGCCGCAGCCGGCAGGTAATGTCGACCGACGCGCTCGCCAGCGGCGTGATCGTGGCGTGGACGGTGATGTTCGTGCGCGTGCTCGCGGAGGTCGCCGTGGTGCACCCCCCGCTGCTCGCGCGCGTCGCGCTGCCGTTCGGCGCGATGGCCCTCGGCGGGCTCGCGGCGGCCGCCGTGCTGTACCGGCGCGGCGCGAGGGGGCTGGCCTCGAGCGAGGCGGTCCCACTCACCAATCCGTTCAGTCTCACCTCGGCCTGCCGCTTTGCGGCGTTCTTTGCCGGCGTGTTGCTGGTCGTCCGGCTCGTGCAGGAGTACCTGCCGGGGGAGGGGATGTACGCGGTTGCGATGCTCGCGGGGCTCGGCGACGTGGACGCGATCACGCTTTCGATGGCGGCGTGGGCGCGCGATGGCGGTGCGCCCGACCAGGCGGTGCGCGCGATCGCGCTCGCGGCGCTCGTCAACACCGGCGCCAAGTGCGGCCTCGCCGCCGCGCTCGGAGCGCCGGCACTGCGCGGGCGCCTGCTCGCCGCGGCGGGCGTGATGCTGCTCGCCGGCGCCGCGTCGCTGCTCTACAGTTGAGCCTCCAGGGGGCGACTGGCTTCGACGGGTGGTGGACGTCGGAGGCTGCGTGCCGAGGTGGTCACACCCTCGTAAATCCTGTGGCAAGGCAACACAATTGCCGACAACAATCTCGCTCTCGCGGCCTAAATAGCTGCGAGCGTTTCCCGGTCCGACGCCTGCTGAGGCCGGGGGACGCCATCCGAGCAGGCTGGCCCAAACTGCCGTCGGGTCGGCGCGGGCGAGAAACACAACCCGGCTCGCGAAGGGTGAGCCCGGCTCCGTGGGCGCGCCTGGAGCTAAATCAAACCGCGGAGCTACGCACGTAGATGCAGCCGGGGAAAGCCGTTCGGACGCGGGTTCGATTCCCGCCGCCTCCACCAATCTTCACGACCGTCGGGCTGCTCGCGCTCGGCTGGATGCTTCTCGGCTGCGCGCTGGTCATGGCGCCGGACGTGGTTGTGCTCCGCGGGGGCTGGTACGAGGTCGGTGTGGGGACCGGGGTGCTTCGGGCGTACTTCGATCCGGGCTCCTGCTTCGGATCCTGCAACGCCGAGCTCGAGGAGTTCCTGAAGGACGTGCGCGCCACGGCGGGCACCCACCGACTCGCGCTGGTGCTCGCCGGGGAGATCCCGCTCGACCTCGATGGAGGCGTGGAGATCGACGACCCCGAGCTGCACGGCCTGACGGTCGACTGCTCCGCGGGCCCGGTGCTGTCGATCGGCGACAGCACGCCGTCCACGTACAGGCGCGGCGCGATCGCGGGACCCGCCGGCGCGACCGAGGTCTCGGGCGTGGACACCGCGTGGTGCGGCGCGGACGCGCGCTGCGGCAGCGACGACGACGAGATCAAGAGCGGCGATCTCCTCTGGGACGACGACGACCCCGACGAGGTCTACCTGGTCGCGTTCGCGAGCGGCGCGACGTCGCTGCGCCTCAGCCGCCGGCTGACCGCGCCGGTGTCGGGCGCATACACGGTGAGCCGCGGGGCCATCCTGCGCGTCGAACGCCCGTACGTCCAGTTCGTGCCCGAAGCCGGCTGTCACGTTCGCTGCGAGGACGCGTGCGCGCACGATATGGGTCAGGGAGCGCGCAGCATCCCGGTGTCGGTGATCACCGGCTCGCGCGGCGCGGACCTGCGCGGCTTCGACGTCCTGCTCTTCGACCACAAGCACGACTTCGCGCAGGTCTCCGCCTGCTACGACACCGACAGCCGCTGGTGCACGGGCGGCGCCGCTGTGCTGGGAGGCGCCGTCGTGCCGACCTTCACGCCGCGCGAGGCGCGCTACCTGCGCACGGGCGAGGACTCCGGCGACGTCGACAATCCGGCCAACAACGGCGACGGCGCAGCGTTCGCGACCGTCGCGGGCGGCACACGGATCGAGATCCGACAGGGCGCCGTCGGCTACTGCGCGCGGCAGGTGCTGATCGGCGAGTACAACTCGTCGACGGAGATCCACGGCTCGGGCGAAGACTCGCCCTGGATCGAGGCTCCGGTGGGCTGCTCCGGCTGCCTCGCGGTGTCGCAATCGCAGGAGCAAGCCTACGACTGCGCCGATCTCCCGGGCGGCTGCGAGCCGGACCTGGAGCCCTGGATCGACATCGGCGACGCGCGCGTGCCTGGCAAGCCCTGGACCCGCTTCGTGAACAATTGGCACCTGACCGTCCCGTTCTGGTTCTCCGACCCGAGTGCTGTGTTCCTGCGCATCTCCGACCCGACGGCGCGCGTCGGCCTGTTCGCGACGCTTGACGCGCGGCCGACGACGCGGCTGATCGACGTTCCGACTTCGGAAGGTCCCGGGCCCTGGGTCTACGGTGTCGTGCACGCGACCGCGCCGGGACTCGTGCTCGACCCGGACGTACGCTTCCACGGCACCTTCTGCAGCGGCGCGCAGTGCAGGTGAACCTGCGCCGCTCGAGCCGGGGCATCAAGGCGGCGTACGCGGTGGGGGAGTTCGGCGTGGCGCTTGCCAACACCGCGATCGCCTCGTTCCTGATGTGGTTCTACACCGACATCGCCCTGCTCGGGATCGCAGCCGCGGGCAGCGTGAAGTTCCTCGGCCGCGTGTGGGACGCGCTGAATGATCCGCTGATGGGCTACGCCTCGGATCGCACGCGCTCGCGCTTCGGACGGCGCAGGGTCTGGTTCCCGCTCGGCGCCGCGCCGCTCTGGCTCGCGCTCTGGGCGCTGTTCTCGCCGCCCGAAGGCATGAGCCAGACGGCGCTCTTCCTCTGGATGCTCGTCTGCTACGCCCTCGTCGATCTGTGCTTCACGGTATTCCTGACGCCGTTCTACGCGCTGGGCGCCGAGCTCTCCGAGGATCCCGGCGAGCGCACGCAGATCGTGGCCCTGCGCACGTTCGCCGCGTACGCCGGCGCGATCGCCGGCAACAGCATGCCGCTGCTCGTCGCAGTGGCGTTCGCGCCGAACTCGCGCGAGGGGTTCGGCGCCATCGCACTCGCGTTCGGCGCCGTCGCGACGTTCTCGATGCTGGTGGTGTTCCTCGGCACGCGCGAGCCGCCGGCGACCGCGCGGCGCGAGGCCTCGGCCGCGGACTTCGCGCGGGGAGTGCGCGCCTCGTTCGAGAACCGGCCCTTCCGGATCCTGCTCGCGACCTTCGTGGTGATGAGCATCGGCGGCGGGCTGAACGGCGCGGTGGCGATCTACGCGATCATCTACTGGATCGGCTTCAGCAGCGCGGCCGTCGGCTGGATCCTGCCGGTCTACCTCGGCGCGGCCAGTCTCGCGCTGCCGCTCTGGAGCGCCGCCGCCGGCCGCTTCGGCAAGGACCGCGCGCTCAAGACGGTCTGCATCTACCAGGTGTTCGTGCTGGCGGCGATCTGGTTCCTGCCGCCCGAGCCCGCCGCCTTCTTCGTGTTCCTCGCCTTCGCGGGCTTCGGGCTGGCGGGCTTCATCGTTGCGGGCTCACTGCTCGCCGACGTGCTCGACCACGACGAGCTCGCGACCGGCGAGCAGCGCGGCGGCGCGTTCTTCGGGTTCTGGACGTTCGCGACCAAGCTCTCGGGCGGTCTCGGCGCGCCGATCGTCGGCTTCGTGCTCGGCGGCATCGGCTACGTGCCGAACCAGCCGCAGAGCGCGGCGGTCGTCGAGGCGATCCGCTGGCTGTACGGCCCGATCCCCGCGCTGTTCTTCATCGCCGCGGCGCTCTTGTGCTGGCGTTTCCCGCTCGACCGCGCCGCCCACGGCGCGATCCAGCGCGAGCTGCACGAGCGCCGCGCGGCCGCGTCCGGCTAGGACGTCCGACCTCGCAGCAGCAGGCGGTCGAAGCCGCGGATCACGGTCGATGGAGTGCGGGCGGCGCCCGGGAGGCGCTCGAGCGCCTCGAAGCGGTCGAGCAGCCCGGCGAGCGCGAGCCTGGCTTCCAGCCGCGCGAGCGGCGCGCCCAGGCAGTAGTGCACGCCGAAGCCGAATGCGAGGTGACGCGCGTCGCGGCGGTCGAGGCGGAAGGCGTCGGGCTCGGGGAACTCGTCGGGATCACGGTTCGCGGCGCCGAACGAGAGCAGCACGCGCGCGTCGGCAGGGATCGTCACGCCGCGCAGGATCGTCTCGCGCGTGCAGGTGCGCGCGAGGTTCTGCGCCGGCGCGTCGCGGCGCAGCGACTCCTCGACCGCGGCGTCGATCAGGCCGCGGTCTGCCCGGAGCGCATGCCAGAGGTCGGGGTGATCGGTGAGCACGTCGACCAGGTTCGAGATCAGGTTGGTCGTCGTCTCGTTGCCCGCGACCAGGAGCTGCACGCAGATGCCCAGGATCTCGAAGCGCGCCAGGCGCTCGCCGTCCACTTCGGCCTCGACGAGCGCGGTCACCAGGTCATCGCGCGGCTCCTTGCGCCGCTCGTCGGCCAGCTCGCCGAAGTAGCCGGTCATCTCGTCGATCGCAGCGCGCTCGTGGGCGGTCTCGGCGTGCTCCAGCAGCCCGATGATCGCGTCCGACCAGCGCTTGAAGTCCGGGCCGCGCTCCGGCGGCACGCCGAGCATGCGCGCAATCACGTACACCGGGAGCGGGTGGGAGAACGCCGAGACCAGGTCGAACGCCTCGGCCGGCACGGCGTCGAGCAGCTCGGTCACGAGCTCCTCGATGCGCGCGCGGCTCTCCCCCACCCGACGCGGCGTGAAGGCGCGGTTGACCAGCGCGCGCATGCGGTCGTGGCGCGGCGGATCGAGTGAGGTCAGCGCGTAGCCGCTGTCGCGGCGCAGCGGCGCCACGCCGTCGCGCGACGAGAACGTGGACCAGTCGCGCAGCGCGGCCAGCACGTCGGCGTGCCGCGTGAGCACGTAGTTGCCGCAGCGCGGCTCGCGGTAGACCGGCGCCCGTTCGCGCAGCTCGCGATACACCGGGTACGGCTCGCGCTGCACCTCGGGCGCGAACAGGTCGATCTCCACGGCGCCATGATCGCACGCCGCCGTGCGCTGACCTATCCCTGCGTGATCGGGATGTGCCGCGGCTCTTTGCGCACGCGCTCCAGCCAGGCGCGGACCGACGGATACGGCCCGAGGTCGAAGTCCCCTTCGGGGGCCACGTGCGTGTACGCGTACAACGCGATGTCGGCGATCGAGTAGCCGTCGCCGACGAACCAGCGGCGCTCGCGCAGGTGCGTCTCCATCACGCCGAGCGCTTGGTAGCCGCGCTCCACCTTGTCGGCGAGCTGCGCGCGGTTCTGCTCCACGATCCCGAAGTGGTGCCACGAGCGCACGACCGCGATGTACGGCTCGTGGCTGTACTGCTCGAAGAACAGCCACTGCAGCACCTGCGCGCGCTCCAGGCGGCCGGCCGGCAGGAACGGGGTGCCCTCCGCCAGGTAGAACTGGATCGCGTTGGACTCCCACAGGTGCGTGCCGTCGTCGAGCCGCAGGCACGGGATGCGGCCGTTCGGATTCTTGCGCAGGAACTCGGGCGTGCGCGTCTCGCGCTTCTCGATGTCGAGCTGGACCAGCTCGAACGGCGTCCCGAGCTGTGTGAGCAGGAGGCGTACTTTGTAGCCGTTGCCCGAGGGCAGGTAGTCGTAGAGCGTGAGCATGCGCCCTTTCTAGCGCGTCGCGACCGAAAGCTCCCGGATGCGCCGCAGGCGTGATGTACTCTCCCCAATTGCGCCAACCGGAGGGAACATGACGCACGAGACGTGTCGCGCTCTCGCTTTCCTCGGTGTCCTCGTGCTCGCGCTGCCGGCGTCCGCGGTCTCGATCCACGACGAAGCCGTCGACGGAGATCTTTCCGGCGCAGCCGGAACGCCGACCTCGCTCGTGTTCGGCCCGGGCGTGAACTCCGTCAGCGGGACCACGATCGTCGGCGACCTCGACTACCTGACGTTCGGCGTCGCCCCGGGCTACAGCCTGAGCCAGGTAATCCTGGCCGCGTTCACCTCGACCGACGACCTCGGCTTCATCGCGATCCAGACCGGGAGCGTGTTCACCGAGCCCGCGGGCGCGCCCAACCCCGCCAACCTGCTCGGCTACACCCACTTCGGCAGCGGGATCCCCGCCGCCCCGGGTACGGACATCCTCGACGACCTGGGCCTCGGCGCCGGCTCGATCGGCTTTGCGCCTCCGCTCGGCGCGGACAGCTACGCCGTGTGGATCCAGCAGACCGGCGCGCAGACCATCGGCTACCGCTTCGATTTCGTCGTGGTTCCGGAGCCCGCGACCGGTGTGCTGCTCGGCCTCGGGCTCGTCGCCCTGGCCATCCGGCCAGCGGAGTCGGTAGCGGGAAGCGAGCCGGAGGCGCATGCATAGGTGACGCGCTTCGGCGTCGCGTACGACTTCCGCAATCCGCCAGGTAGCGGACGCTCGAACGCCGAGCTCTACGCCAGCGTGCTGGCGCAGGCCGAGCGCGTCGATGCTCTCGGCTACGACCTGATCTGGATCACCGAGCACCACTTTGTGGAGGACGGCTACGTGCCGTCGTTCGTGGCGGTCGCGGGGGCGATCGCCGCGCGCACCCGGCGCGTGCGTATCTCGTCCGACGTCGTGCTGCTGCCGTTCCAGCACCCGCTGCGTTTCGCCGAGGACCTGGCGGTTCTCGACAACCTGTCGGGCGGGCGCATGGAGCTCGGCGTTGGCATGGGCTACGCCCGGCACGAGTTCACGGCGTTCGGCATCCCGCGGCGCGAGCGCGTCTCGCGCACCGAAGAGGGAATCGAGGTGCTGCGGCGCGCCTGGAGCGGCGACGCCTTCGACTTCCACGGCCGACACTGGCGCTTCGAGGGCGCGCGCGTGCGGCCGCAGCCGGTCCAGCCCGGCGGCCCGCCGCTCTGGCTCGCGGCGATGAGCGAGGCCGGCGCGCGGCGAGCGGCGCGGCTCGGGCTGCACCTGCTGCCGCAGGGCGACCGCCGGCAGGTGCTCGATCCGTGGCGCGACGACGTGGTGCGCTCCGGGCGCCGGCTCGCGGACTTCCGGGTCGGGATCATTCGCCCGTGGCTCGTCACCGGCGACCGCGCGCGCGACTGGCCAAGGGTCCGCGAGGCCGAGCGCTACAAGGGGCGCATCTACGCCGACTGGATCCGCGAATCGGGCGATGCGGTGAGCTTTCTCGGCGGCGAGGGCGCGCAGCCGATCCCGCAGACGTGGATCGTCGGCGACGCCGAGGAGTGTCGGGCCGAGCTCGCGAAGTTCATCGCGGAGTACGGGCTGACCGACGTGGTGACCTGGGGCGTTCCGCCGGGCGTCGCGCCGGAGGCGCTCGATGGCAGCCTGGAGCGCTTCGCGCGCGACGTGATGCCGGCGCTGCGCGCGTCCTCGTGATGGCACATGCCTTGCTCCCTGCGCAGACATGAGACGTAGAGCGTCCGTGCCGTTCGCCGCGCTCCTCTACGCAGTCGCTGCGTTGCTTCCGTGCAGCGCAGGACTTGCAGAGCCAACCGCCGATTGGCCGGTCACCGGAGGCGACCCGGGTGGCGCGCGCTTCTCGCCGCTGGCGGAGATCCACCGCGGTAACGTGAAGGAGCTGCGGGTCGCCTGGACGTATCGACACGGCGACTTCTACGACGGGGGCTTGCTGCCCCCGGCCGAGAACCGCGGCACCGCGATGGAGACGACGCCGATCGTCGTCGACGGCCGACTCTACTTCACCACGCCGATGAATCGGGTGGTAGCACTCGATCCCGAGACGGGCCGCGAGCTCTGGACGTTCGATCCCGAGATCGACACCGCTCGCATCTTCGCGAACATGATCATCAACCGCGGCGTCGCCTACTGGCGCGGCGACGGCCAGGGCGCCTGCTCGCCGCGCGTGTTCCTGGCGACTCTGGACGCGAGGCTGTTCGCGCTCGACGCCGCGACCGGTAGGCCGTGCGCCGACTTCGGCGCCGGCGGCGTCGTCGATCTCACGCTCGGGATCGAGCCGCTCACGGATCCCTGGGAGTACAACGTGACGTCGCCGCCGCTCGTCGCCGGCGACGCGGTCGTCGTCGGCTCGTCGATCGCGGACCTGATCCGCGCCCGAAGCCCGCCCGGCGACGTGCGCGCGTTCGACGCCAGGAGCGGCCGCCTGCGCTGGACCTTCCACACGCTCGAGCGCGCCGCCGACGGCGGCCTCGCCAACGTCTGGACCAGCATGAGCGCGGATCTCGAGCGCGGGCTGGTGTATCTGCCTGTCAGCACGGTTGGCCCCGACTTCTACGGCGTCGATCGCCCCGGCGCGAACCTGTACTCCGATTCACTGGTGGCCGTGCGCGCGGCGACGGGCGAGCGGGTCTGGCACTTCCAGACCGTGCACCACGGGCTCTGGGACTACGACCTCGCCGCGCCTCCGAACCTGGTGCGGGTGACACGCGGCGGTGTCGTGCGAGACGCGGTCGCGCAGGCGACCAAGAGCGGCTTCGTCTTCCTGTTCGACCGCGAGACCGGTGAGCCGCTGTTCCCGATCGAGGAGAGGCCGGTGCCGGCGTCCGACATCCCCGGCGAGCAGGCGTCGGCGACCCAGCCGTTCCCCGTGGCGCCGCCGCCGCTCGTGCCTCAGCGCCTCGACGAGGCGGACCTCTGGGCGCGCGACCCCGATCACATGGAGCGCTGCCGCACCCGCCTGCGCGAGCTGCGCAACGAAGGCCTGTTCACCCCGCCGTCGCTGCGCGGCACGCTCATCTACCCCTACACGGGCGGCGGCGCAAACTGGTCGGGCGCGGCGTGGGACGAGGCGTCCGGGCTCTTGTTCGTGCCGGTGAGCAATCGCGCGCACGTGGTTCAGCTCCACGCGCTGCCGGAGTCGAATCTGGGGAGCGATGCGGTCGTGCTGCACAACCCGCTGCGCGCGCTGTACTGGGTCTTGACCGGGCGCAGCACCGGCCTGCGTTACCACACCGAGCGCACGCTCTTCGCCGAGGACGGCGTGCCCTGCAACGCGCCACCGTGGGGCTGGCTCGTGGCGGTCGACCTCGCCGCCGGGACGATCCGCTGGCGCGCGCCGACGGGCGAACGCGACGGCGTGGTCGGTCTCTCGAACTACGGCCCACCCCTGGCGACTGCCGGCGGTCTGGTGTTCCACGCGGGCACGCGCGACCTGCGCCTGCGCGCGCACGACGCTGCGACCGGCGAGGTGGTCGCGAGCTTCGAGCTCCCCGCCGGGCTGCACGCGGGGCCGATCACCTACAAGCTCTCGCCCAACGCAAAGCAGTTCCTGGTGATCGCGCCGGGCGGCCACATCGGCATGAAGAGCCAGCTCGGCGACTGGCTGATCGCCTACACGCTCCCCGACTAGTTCAGAGAGGCGGCGCGAAGGCGCAGGGTCTCCAGCTCGGCGGCGACGGCGCGCGACCACGGGGCGTCGGGAGCGAGCTCGAGCGCGCGCTCCAGATCCTTGGCGGCGGGGCCGAAGCACTCGAGCTCGCGCCAGGCCAGACCGCGGTCGCGCAGCTCCTCGGCGGCCTCGGGAAGCAAGAGCAGGATCCGGTCGGAGCAGCTGAGTGCGGGCTCGAACGCGCGTTGCTGCCACCAGTGCTGCTTCAGGTTGCGCAGCATGCGCGCCAGGATCTCGCGCGGCGAGGTTGGCGCGATCAGGCGCGCGTCGAACGCCGCGCCAGGCCCCGCCACCTTCACGAGCAGCGCCGCGCAGTCGGCCGGCGCCAGTACGCGCGCGTGGAAGGCGTCGATCAAGACCTCTGTCCCTTCGAGCCGTGCCAGGAAGTGTCCGGGGAAGCCGACGCCGCGCACCGGCAGCGCGAGCCGCCGAGCGATCTCGACGTAGACCACAGACAGCGTGATCGGAATCCCGATCCGGCGCTCCAGCACCTCGTTCAGGTAGCTGTTGCGCGGATCGCCGTAGCTCTCGCGGTTACCGCGAAAGCCCTGGGACTCGAACAGGAAGCGGTTGAGCGCGAGCACGCGCTCGCGCGCCGGGTCGCCCGCGGGCACGTCGCGGCTGGCGAGCGCCGCGAGCGCGTCGATCCGCGTCATGTACGCGCCGACGTCGAGCCCGGGGTAGGCTTCGGCGGCGATCAACAGCGCTCCGAGCCCGAGGTCGATCGCGTCGTCGGGCAACGCCGCGAGCGCGGCGAAGCGGGCGCGCACGGTCTTCGTCACGCCGGGCGCAGCTCGGAGAGCTCGCGCGTGTTCTCGCGCAGGATCCGCCGGCGCGCCGGCGCATCGAAGGCGGAGAGCTCCGCAGCGTAGTCCAGCGGCTCCGGCATGCCCTCGATGTGCGGCCAGTCCGAGCCGAAGATCACGCGCTCCGGGCCCATCAGGGCGACGACTTCCTTCACGTCGTCTTCCCAGAACGGATTCATCCAGACGTGGCGGCGGAAGCCCTCCAGCGGATCCTCGCGGAACCAGCCGGGCATGCGGCGCCAGGTCTGGCGCAGCTTGCGGAACAGGTCGGGCAGGAACTCGGAGCCGTTTTCGACCGAGGCCAGGCGCAGGTTGGGGAAGCGCTCGAAGAGCTTCTCGTAGCAGATCGTGAGCAGGAAGTCGTAGGCGGCGCGCTCGATGTTCTGCGACTTGATCGACGGCTTCCAGCCGCCGTCGAAGCTCGCGCCGAAGCCGTCGCGCGCGTAGCCGTGCGTGGTGTAGCCGCTGTCGCCGGCGTGCACGACCACGGTCACGCCCGCCTCGTTCACGCGCGCCCAGAACGGGTCGAAGTGCGGGTCGGCGGGGCTCTTCGGGCCGCTCGCGGTCCAGACCGCGGCGGGTCGCATCACGACCACGCGCGCGCCTCGAGCGAGCGCCCACTCCAGCTCGCGCACCGCCCAGGACACGTCTCCGAGAGCGAGGTAGGGCGCGCCGAAGATGCGCCCGCGGTACGCGAAGCCCCAGTCTTCGAGCAGCCACTGGTTGAAGGCGCGGAACACCAGGCCGACGGCCTCGATGTCGTGCTTCAGCAGCTCTTCGTACAGCACGCCGAGGGTCGGGAAGAGCCACATCGCCTCGAGGCCTTGCCGGTCCATCACCTCGAGGCGCGCGTCCGGGTGGCGATAGGCGGCGGGAATCGGCTCGCGTTCGCGCAGGAGCTCGAGCGGGCTCTTCTGATCGGGGTTGCCGCGGAAGTAGTCGTGCATCGCGCCGGGCCGCGCGATCGGATCGAAGGTCGCGTTGGTGACGGCGTGGCTCACGCGCCCGCCGACCACGTGATACTTGCGGCCGTTGATCTCCGCCCACTGGATCGTGCGCGGGCCAAGCCGCGGGTCCAGATGGCGGGTGAAGGCGTCCTGCGCCTCGTAGTAGTGGTTGTCCGCGTCGAAGGCCCGGTAGTCCTGGGTGGTCACGTCGCCAGTCTACAACCGTGCTACGTTCGCGCGCCGCATGGGATGGGAGGCCTGGCTCACCGGCGCGGTGCTCGTGCTCGTGGTGTTCGCGCTGGCGCGGGAGCTGGCGGGGACCGACACCGTCGTGCTCGGCGGGCTGGTGATCCTGGCCCTGGCCGGCGTGGTGACCCCGAAGGAGGCCTTCGCCGGCTTCGCCAACGAGGCCATGCTGACCGTCGCGGCGCTGTTCGTGCTGGCGGCCGCGCTGCGCGACACCGGCGCGCTGGAGGCGCTGTTCAGCCGTGTCTTCGGTCGCACACGGCACGAGCGCACCGGGCTCGTGCGCATGCTGCCACCGATCGCCGCGCTCTCGGCCTTCCTGAACAACACCACGATCGTGGCGATGATGACGCCCGTGGTGATCGACTGGGCGCGCCGCAACCGCCTGGCGCCCTCGCGCTTCCTGATCCCCATGGATTACGCCACGATCCTGGGCGGCTGCGTCACGCTGATCGGCACCAGCACGAATCTGGTAGTCGCGGGCCTGATGCTCCAGACGCGCATGGAGCCGATGGGGTTCTTCGAGCTGGTGCCCGTCGGACTGCCGGTCTCCCTGGTGGGGATCGCATTCCTGTTGTTCGTGGCGCCGCGCCTGCTCCCCGATCGGCGCGATCCCGTGGACGAGCTCGGCGAGAAGCGCCGCGAGTACACCGTCGCGATGCTGGTGCAGGCCGGCTCACCGCTCGTCGGGCAGACGATCGAGGAGGCGGGGCTGCGCCACCTGCCGGGGCTGTTCCTCGTCGAGATCGACCGCGACGGCCGCATCCTGACGCCCGTGGCGAGCGACGAACGCCTGCAGGCGCGTGACCGACTGGTGTTCGCCGGCGTGGTGTCGACGATCGTCGACCAGCAGCGGCTGCGCGGACTGGTGCCCGCGACGGAGGCCGGAGAGCCTCCGTCGAGCGCACCCGATCGGCGCCTGACCGAGGCGGTCGTCTCGCACTCGTCGCCGCTCGTGGGCGTGAGCATCCGCGACGCGAGCTTCCGCACGGTCTACGACGCCGCGGTGATCGCGGTGCACCGAAACGGCGAGCGCGTCGGCGGCCGCATCGGCGACATCGTTCTGCGTCCCGGCGACGCGCTGCTGCTCCAGACGTCGCCCGGCTTCCTGCGGGTCCACCGCAACAGCCCCGACTTCTATCTGGTGAGCGAGATCGGCGACACCGAGCAGCCGCGCTACGACCGGGCCTGGGTCGCGGTCGCGATCCTGCTCGCCATGGTCGTCGCCTCCACGCTCGAGCTGGTCCCGACTTCGATCGCGGCCTTCGCGGCGGCGGGTGCTCTCGTCGCAACGCGCTCCATCACGGGCGCGCGGGCGCGCCGCTCGGTCGAGCTGCCGCTGCTCGTGACGATCGGCGCCGCGTTCGGGCTCAGCGCGGCGCTCGAGAAGACGGGCCTGGCGCTCGCCTTCGCGCAGGCGATCACGACGCCGGCAGCCGTGCTCGGGCCCGTGGGCGCGCTGGCCGCCGTCTACTTCGCCACGCTCGTGCTCACCGAGGTGGTCACCAACAACGCCGCGGCCGCACTGATGTTCCCGATCGCGATCGCGACCGCGCAGCAGCTCGGCGTGGAACCGCGCGGCTTCGCCATGGCCGTGTGCGTCGCCGCGAGCTGCGGCTTCGCCACACCCTTCGGCTACCAGACCCACCTGATCGTCTACGGCTCGGGCGGCTACCGCTTCTCGGACTTCGTCCGCGTCGGCGTGCCCCTCGACCTGATCTGCATGGCCGTCGCGATCGCCGTGATCCCGTGGTTCTGGCCGCTTTAGCCTGGCCCGTCCGCGGGCCGATATTCGACGTCCAGAGTCATACGACTTACGGTCCTGCGTATGCGCACGACGCTCGACATCCCTGAGCCGTTGATCGAGGAGGCGCGCCGCCTGCTCGGCTTCAAGTCCAAGACCGACACGGTGATCCTCTCCCTCAAGGAGTTGATCCGCCGAGGGCGCATCGAAGAGCTGAAGGACCTGATGGGCTCGGTGCCGCTCGAGATCGACGTGCCGCGCTCACGCCGTCGCCCCCGCCGACGCTCCTGATCGTGGGCGACACGTCGGTGTGGGTCTCGGTGACGCTCGCCGCCCCGGTTCGCGTCGAGCTGCTCACCGGCTCTTCGCGTCGGGATCGGCCCAGGCTTCGCCGCGTGCTCGCAGCACTTCCGCTCGTCTTCCCGACGGCGGCGACCTGGGAGCTCGTCGATCGCTGGGTCGATCGCGCGGGTGACGCGGGAGAGCGCTTCGGCTTCGCGGATCTCCTGATCGGAGCGTTGGCGGCGGAGCGCAGCGCCTCGGTTTGGTCGCTCGACGACGACTTTGCGCGAATGGCGCGGCTGCAACTCGTCGCGCGTCACGTCCCGGACTGAAGCTTCTCTGCGAGGCCTACGGCGCGGGTGCGGGCTGGGTCTCGTTGTCGAGGCCTGCGCTGCCGCCGAAGTCGCTGAAGGTGCGGCACTCCTTCTCGAAGGCGGCGCCGGGAGAGGAAGCGTAGCTGTACGCGAAGCGCGTGTAGGCGCTCTCGACGCTGCTTTCCACGCGGTCGAGCGCGGGAGCGTCCAGCGGGGAGAGCCCCCGATGCCGGACTCCGTACGCCGCCTTGGCGGCGGGGCCGTACCTCCGGTACCGGCTCGGTGCGCCGACCCACTCGTGCAAACGAAGTCGGAGGTCGGAGTCGGAGCGCCCGACGTAGAACACGGTGAAGACCGAGCCGTCCATGAATCCAAGCGCGTAGTTTCCGGGCGCCCTGCGAGTCAACGCCTCGTCGATCGCCTCGTGGGTGAGCGGGTACGAGCCGTTCATCTCGAGCTGCCCGAACGGGAAACGCCCCGCGCGGGTCGGTCCGATGGGGCGAGGTCCCTGCGTGCGCTCGGCTTCGCGGTTCATCGCGGCCGTCGCGTCACGGGGAGCCGCCGTTGAGCGCACTTGCTCCGCCCCCGGCAGTGCTGGCGCTGGCGGCACGTCCATCCCGATCACGATCCCGCGCAGCGGCCCGCCCCCCCAACCGGAGGGCGAACTGGCGTTCCATCCGGTCGAGGAATCGCGCGAGCACGAGACGATCCTCGACCCGCGCTGACGCCGATGGGTCGCTGGACACGAGCCTCCTGAAGCTGCCGTCGTCACCGAGCGCCTTGCGCAGGATCTCCTTGAGGATCGCGTGCTCGTCGTCGTGCATGACCATGCGCGCGTCCTGTTGGAAGTGTCTCGCGTTCGCCTTGTGCATTGTGGGCTCCTTCCGGTTCGTCGCCGCGTCCTGGGGGCAACGCTCCGGAATCGAGGCCCCCACCTCGTGCAAAGTCTATCGAACACCTGTGCAATATGCTAGCTCCATCAAGCAGTGCGATACTAGGGCCCATGACGAACGACGGCACTCGATCACGCCGCAAGCGGACAAGCTTCGTCGGCCGGCCCAACGGGCTCGGTGGCCTTCTCGGGGATCTGCGCAGGGCGAAGGGGCTCTCGCTCCGGCAGGTCGAAGAGGCCTCGGACCGGTCGGTCTCGAACGCTTATCTGAGCCAGCTCGAGAAAGGGAAGATCCAGAAGCCCTCGCCCCACGTGCTCCACCGGCTGGCCGAAGTCTATGCAGTGCCCTACGAGGCGCTGATGGAACGGGCGGGCTACCTGCTGCCGCCCGACGGCGCCCCGAAGGGGCGTCGGACACGGTTGGCCGCGTTCGCGATCGACGATCTGACCGCAGAGGAAGAGGAGGAGCTCCTGCGGTACCTGGCCTTCATCCGCTCCCGCAACGGGTCTTCGTGAGCGTCTTCAGGCGCTGATCTCGAAGCGCTCGAGCCAGATGCCGACGACGTCCCGCAGCCGCGCAGTGTCGAGCGAGTAGACGCGCTCGCGCCCACGCGTCTCGACCTGCACCAGGCCCGCGTCCTCGAGCTGCCGCAGGTGGCGGCTGGTGGTGGGCCAGGTGCAGTCGAAGCGCGACGCGATCTCGCCGGCGGTCATGCTGCCGCCGTGGAAGTGCAGCACCAGCAGGATGTGCCGCCGCGACGCGTGTGCGAGCGCGGCGAACACGTCCTCGAGGTCTTGCAGCTCGCGCCGGGCGTCGCGCGCTCTAGAGGACTTGGATCGGCTGGACGTGGGGGAACTCCATGTTGGGCCGGCCCGCGCGGGCCTCGCAGAGCTTGTCCATCGGCTCCCAGACCGCCATCACCTCGGGGTGCTGGTGCGCGAGGCCGGACGCCTCCTCGCTCTTCCAGACGAAGATCTCGACGAAGAGCGGCCCGCCGTCCTGCTCGTTGCCGCGATAGTGGATCGGCTTCTCGTCGGTGACGAGCCCGAGCGCATGCAGCGTCGGCCAGTGCCGTCGCAGCAGATCCTCGAACGCCGCCTCGCGCCCGCGCGCGACCCGATACAGACAGATCGCAGTGGGAGAGGGCATCGCGTCGTCTCCTTTTCAATTAGCCGATACGCTAATCGTTGCATGTGCCGGCGTCAAGCGGGGATAATCGCGGCCCACGCACAAGAGGAGGCTGGGATGCGTCGAGCACTCGGGCTGGTGCTGATCGGCGCGCTCGCCTGCGAGCCTGCGCTCACTCCGATGGAGCGAGCCGCGAAGGATCGCAGCGAGTGCCTGGTGATCGCGATCGACTCGAGCGGCTTCGATCCCGCGATGGCCGAGGCGCCGCCGCGCACGATCTCGACGCAGCAGCGCGGAGGCGACGTGATCGGCTCCGGCGCCGTGGTCAAGGGCGCGGCGAAAGGGGCGATCGTGGGTGTCGTGGGCGGCGCGGTTGCCGGCGATGCCGGGAAGGGCGCGGCTGCGGGCGCCGCGGTCGGCGCGCTCGTCGGCGGCGCGCGTCGGCGCCGGGAGACGAAGGAGATGGTGACGACCACCCACCCGAATCCAGAGTACGCGCAGTACATGGCCGCCAAGAACGCCTACAAGAGCGCGCTCGACGACTGCCTCACGGCGCGCGCAGGGGCCCCGAAATGAAGCACTCAGCGTTCGCGCTCTCGATCGCCGCGCTGCTCGCAGTCGCACCCGCGGCGGCTCGCGCCGACGTGCTCGACGCGTCGAAGCCGCTGATCTGCTCGATCGCGAAGGCCGCCGAGTGCGACGGCGTCGCCGCGTGCAACGACGTGAGCCTGGAAGAGATCGACCTGCCGCCGCTCTGGCGCGTGGACTTCGCCGCCAGGCAGCTCGCGTCCGTGGACGGCCTGCGCGCGAGCCCAATCGGGGCGTTCGAGACGCTGGCAGACGCGCTGGTGCTGCAAGGCCACCAGAACGGCCGCGGCTGGACGCTCGTGGTGGAGCGCGCCACCGGCCACCTGTCCGCGAGCGCCGCCGACGCCGAGGGCGCCTTCGTGCTCGCCGGGTCGTGCACGCTCGAGTAGGCGTTCAGGGCTTCAGCGCCGAGGCCATCCTCACGCGGTACTTCTTGCGGATCGCCTCGGTGGTCGCGTTCTGATCCATGTGAATCGTCGCGATGCCGACGACGACGCCGGCGTGCCGCTCGATCAGGTCGATCGCGGCCGCGATCTGCGCACCCGTCTCGATCCACTCATCGACGAGGAGGACGCGATCAGCCGCGCGGATCGCGTCGGGCCGGATCTCGAGCGCCTTCTCCTGACCGGAGTAGTCCACGAAGCTCTGGCGTTCGGCGGCGACCGGCAGCTTGCCGCCTTTGCGGATCGGAACCACGCCGATGCCGAGCTCCCGCGCAATCGCGGTGCCGAGGATGAAGCCGAGCGCGTCGATGCAGGCGACGAGCTTCGGCTCGGAGCTGCGATGGGCATCCGCGAGGTCCATCGTGAGCGCGCCGAAGGCCTCGGCGTCGGCGAAGAGCGGCGTCACGTCGTACCGGTTCCCACTAGTCTGCGTGTCGATCCGGCGCAGGTAGAAGCGCATCGAAGCAGTGTCCCGGCTCAGGCGAGGGCCGTCAGCTCCAGCCAGGACGCGGCGTCGCGCGCGTGGTGGACGGTCTGGTGCGCGGGGCGCTGCGTGGTGGCGTGGCCCGGATGGCCGGGGACGTTCGGGTGCGCGTCGAAGCGCGGGAAGTTCGAGCTCGACACCTCGAGGCGCAGGCGATCGCCGGCGGGGATCGTCGCGCTCGCATGCCAGAGGTCGATCGACGCGGAGATAGCCTCGCCGTCGATCCGCGGCAGCCGCGTGATCCCCTCGCACAGATTCAGCGCGGGGCGACTCGGATTCGCGGGCACCTGCACCAGCTTCGCGGTGAAGTCGGTCGCGGGGGCGTCGCTCGACACACGCAAGTGTACGCGCACCGGACCCGCGAGCGTGTGCGGGTGTGACAGGGGAGCCGTCTGGTAGCGCAGCACGTCGGCGCGGCTCTCGAGCGGGCGCTGGTCCGCGGGTCCCGCGCGGGGGCCGAGGAAGCTGCCGCCGCGCGTGGGAACGGGATCGGCCGGGTCGTAGAGGAAGCGATTCGGCGCCTCGTCACCGCCCGGTGTCTCCGGGTCGAGTCGCCCGCCGCTCCGCAGATGCAGCCGCACCGTGCGAGCTCCCGGCGGAGGCCAGGTCGCGGACTCCACCCAGCGGTCCTCGCCCTGCACGTAGCGGCGCACGCGTCCGCGCGCGAGCGGCCGGCCCTGCAGGTGGTGGTCCAGGAACTCGAGCTGGCTCCGGAAGTGCGTGAGCAGACCCGCGTTGCGCCAGCCGAGCTTGCGCGCCGAGATCGCGTAGCTGCCGTGCGCCAGCGGTCCCAGATCCAGGCACGACGCAAGGCCGAGCGTCCCGAAGTCCTCGAGCTGCGGGCCGCAGAAGATGTCGTAGGTGCCGGCGACGTTCAGCGTGGGCACGCGCGTGCCGCGCGCCTCGGTGCGATTGATCGCGTGCCAGTAGTCGTCGAGCTCCGGATGATCCACCCAGTCCTGGAAGAACGGCACGCTCTTGCCCGCGGCCTCGACCGCGCCGCGCAGCGGCCGCGTGCGCGCGGCCGCGGGGAGCCGTCGCTCCGGCGAGCGATTGCCTTTGCGCGCGCCGTTGCTCGCCGCCCAGCGCAGCGCGGAGAGCAACGAGAACGCGCCGCCGGGATAGAAGAACTCGTGGAAGTCGGTGGTCGTGATCAGCGGGACGCAGGCCTTCAGGTACTCCGGCGGATTCGCCGCCACTGAGAGCTGCGTGTAGCCGAAGTACGACGCGCCCCACATCCCGAGCTGCCCGTCGAACCACGGCTGCTTCGACACCCACTCGAGCGTGTCGCGCCCGTCGTCGGCTTCGGGCCGCAGTGGATAGAACACGCCTTCGCTGCCGTAGCGCCCGCGCGTGTCCTGCAGCACCACGTGATACCCGCGCCGCGCGAAGAACCGCGAGACGAGCGGCATCGCGAACACAGGGGGATTCCAGCCGATCCCGTAAGGCGTCCGAATCAGGATCGTCGGCCGCTTGCCGGCGTCGGCCGGGCCGACGCGCACGGTGCGCAGCCGCACCCCGTCGCGCATCGCGACCGCGCTCTCGTCGAGCACGCGCGCCCGAAACTCCGGCTCCCGCACTCCGATCCGCCGCGCGATCCAGCCCATGCGCGCATCGTGCTCCCCCGCGCCCGGCCGGGTCAACGTCGCGTTACCATCCGACCGTGATTTCAGAGCACGAGGACTTCGCGGGGACCTGGCCGTTCAAGCCGCACTACTTCGAAGGCCGCGGCTTTCGTCAGCACTACGTGGACGAGCGCGAGAGCGGCGACGAGACCATCGTCTGCCTGCACGGCGAGCCGACGTGGGGCTACCTGTACCGCAACTTCATCCCGCGCCTCGCGTGCTACGGCCGCGTCGTCGTGCCCGATCACATGGGCTTCGGCAAGAGCGCGACGCCGCAGGACCGCGCCTACTCGATTCGCGAGCACGTCGAGAACCTGGAAGCGCTGCTGCTGCACCTGGATCTGCGCGGCATCACGCTGGTCGGTCAGGACTGGGGCGGCCCGATCGGCACCGGCTTCGCGCTGCGCCATCCCGATCGCGTGAAACGCCTCTGCTACATGAACACCGGCGTGCCTGGGCGACCGCCGGCGGGTGGCCGCACGGTGATGGACATGCCGTGGTTCCGCTGGGTGCAGACGCCGGAGAGCAAGCTCGTCCTCTCCAATCTCGGCGACACGATGCTCTCCGTGTTGAAGCGGATCGGCTTCGAGCGCACCGCCCACGTGGACGAGACCTGGGTCCGCGCCTACGCCTCCGCGTTCCCGACCTCCGCCGACTGCAAGGGCGCGCTCGCGTTCCCCGCCTCGATCGCGTCCGCCGAGACCCGCGACTTCATGCTGCCCCTCTTCGCCGCGCTTCCCGCGCTCGCGGCCAAGCCCGCGATGTACGTGCACGGCGAGGAGGACCGCGCGATCCCGACGGAGTTCTCCGTCGGCTCCTTCCGCTCGACCTGGCCCCACGGCCCGGTCGTGACACTCCCCGGCGTCGGCCACTTCATCCAGGAAGACGCCCCCGAGACCGCCTGCGCCCTGATCGAGCAGTTCATCCAGCTGGTGCGCTGACTCCGGCTAGCGCCCCTTCCAGAAGTCGCTGAAGCGGCCGCAGTCCAGGCCCGGGAGGCCGGCGTTGGGGATCGTCGGGTTCGCGGGGATGGGAACCGGCTTTCCGGCTTCGAAGGACTGGTCGATCTTGGTGTCGTAGTTCGAGTCTTCGTCCTGGCGCGCGAGCTGCGGGCCGGCAAAGGACTGGATCACGTCTACCTTGCGGTCGCCGTTGGTGTCGGCTTCGAGGCGCGTGCGCTGGCCGCCGGCGTAGATCTCGCGCTGGTCGGCGAGGCCCTTGCCCTTGGTGTCGAGCAGGACCTCGGTGACTGCGCCGCCTTCGACTTTGGCGCGCGCGTCGAGTGAGCCGTTGTGGTCAGTGTCGAGACACTGGCCGGTGACGGCCCCCGCGGCGTCGAGGAAGACGCGCTTGTCGGGGCGGCGCTTGCCGTCGGAGACGACCTCCTGCGTGACCGCGCGGCCGTCGGCGTCGTAAAGGATCAGCACGTCGGGACGGCCCTTGCCCTTGGTGTCCTGCGCCTGGTGGACGACCTTGCCGCCGCGCTGCGCGACCCATGAGTCCATCTTGCAGTCGCCGGTCGAATCCTTCTCTTCGCTCGTCACGTTGCCGTCGGCGTCGTAGGTCTGGATGAGCTCGGTGCAGGAGCCCGCGGCGTTGGCCTGCACGAGGCGCGACGGCTTGCCGGCCTTGAAGCTGACGGTGACGTCGGCCTTGCCGTCGCCGGTCTTGTCCTCGCGCTTCTCGAGGACGTCGCCGTTCGCATCGACGCTGATCCAGGTGTCGAGCTTGCCGTCGCCGTTCCCGTCGGCCTCCTGCACCTGCGTACCGCCCTTGCCGGCGCTCGCGCGCCGGTCCACGACGCCGTCGAAGTTCGCGTCCTCTTCCTGGCGCACGACCTTGTCGCCCTCGTACCAGAGGAACACGTCGGCCTTGCCGTCGCCGTTCGAGTCCTTCTCGCTGCGCTCGACCTTGCCGGCGGCGAGGAAGCTCGTGGTCTCGTAGCGGCCGTCGAAGTCGGAGTCGGACTCGGTGCGGATTGGCACGCCGCCCGGGTCGAAGAAGGTCTTTACGTCGGGCTTGCCGTCGAAGTTCGAGTCCTCGGTCTGGAACGCCTTGCGCCCGGCGTCGTACTCCACGATCACATCGGCCTTGCCGTCGGCGTTGGTGTCGGACTCCGAGCGCTTCGGCGCGCCGCCCGCGCTCGTGATCACGAGCTCGAAGCTGCCGTTCCAGTCCTTGTCCTGCTCCTCGCGCGCGACCTGCCCGGCATCGTAGGTCTTCACCACGTCGGCCTTACCGTCGGCGTTGGTGTCGATCTCCTCGCGCGCGGGCTGTTCGTCAGCGCCGTAGCTGAGCCAGACGTCGGGCTTGCCGTCCGCGTTGGTGTCGCGCGTCTGCGCCTTCTGCTTGCCGCCTTCGAACTGGATCACCGAGTCGAACGCGCCCTTGCCGGTCGTGTCCTGCTCCTGGCGGACCTGCACGCCCTTCTCGAACGTCGTGACGACGTCGTAGCGGCCCACACCCTTGCTGTCGCGCTCTTCGCGCACCTTCTCGCCGCCGGCGAAGGTCACGCGCAGGTCGAGCTTCCCGTCACCGTTGCTGTCGCGCTCCTCGAGCGAGGCGTTGCCCGCGGCGTCGAGCTCGCCGCGCACGTCGGGCTTGCCGTCCTGGTTCGCGTCCTCGGTGAAGCGGCGCGGCTTGCCGCCCTCGAACTCGACCACGCGATCGGGCTTGCCGTCGAGCGTCTTGTCTTCCTCGAGCCTGACCGTGGCGCCCGAGGCGTCGTTGTTGCGCCACGAGTCCACGCGGCCGTCGGCGTTGCTGTCCTTGAGGACGCGCTGCTCCTTGCCGGTCTTCACGTCGAGCGTCACCCAGGTGTCGACCCTGGCGTCGTGGTCGGCGTCCTGCTCCTGCTTCTCGAGCTTCCCGGCGGGGTCGAAGAAGTTCCAGAGATCCGTTGTGCCGTCGTTGTTCTCGTCGAGCTCTACGCGCAGGACCCGGCCCTCGCCGTGGATCTCCACGCGCTCCGGCGTGCCATCGCCCTTCGCATCGACGGTACGGCGCACGAGCACGCCCTTCTCGTACCTGGTCTCGACCTCGAAGCGGCCGTCGTGGTCCGCGTCCGTCCGCGTCGCGAGCAGGCGCTCCTGGTCGTCGAAGCTGTACGAGGCGTCGACCTTGCCGTTGGCGTTGCGGTCCTCGTCCTGTCGGAGCTTCCGGCCGCCCTGGTACTCCACGAAGGTGTCGGGCTTGCCGTCGAAGTTCGCGTCGGCCTCGCTCCGGGTCGGCTTGTCGGCGACGAAGGTCGTGCTGACGTCGAGCTTCCCGTCGCCGTTCGTATCCTGCTCCTCGCCCACCTTCGCGCCGCCGGAGTAGGTACGGACCAGGTCGACCTTGCCCGACTTCCTGGAGTCGATCTCCTCGCGCGTGCGCTGGCCGGACGCGTCGAAGCTGGCGACCAGCTCGAAGCGACCGTCGCCGTCCACGTCGCGCGTCTGCTTGCGCTCCTTGCCGCCCTCGAACGTGGAGACGGTCTCGTAGCTGCCGTTGTGATCGTCGTCGGCCTCGCGCCGCGTGATCTGCTCGCCGGCGTAGAGCGTGACGAGGTCGGGCTTGCCGTCGCGGTTCGAGTCCTCCTCGACGCGCACCTTCTTGCCCTGCTGGTAGCTGATCGTGACGTCGAAGCGGCCGTCGTGATCCGTGTCCTGGACCTCGCTGCGCTTGTCGCCGCTCGGCTCGAACTCGGCCTTGATGTCGGGCTTGCCGTCGCGGTCGTGGTCCTCCTCGACGCGCGCCGGTTTCCCACCCGCGTACGTGATCCAGCGGTCGAGCTTGCCGTCGTTGTCGGCGTCCTCTTCGCCGCGCGCGACCTCGCCGGCCTGGAAGTAGCTGGTCGCGTCGGGCTTGCCGTCGAAGTTGCGGTCCTCCTTGCGCAGGACCGTCACGCCGTTGTCGAGCGTGACCCACTGGTCGGCCTTGCCATCCTTGTTGGTGTCGCGCTCCTGCAGGCGCGCCTTGCCGGCGGCGTCGAACGTGACCCAGAGGTCGAGCTTGCCGTCGTGGTCGGAGTCGCTCTCCGAGCGCTCGGGCTTGTCGTTCTTGTAGAAGATCGTCTCGTCGTGGGCGCCGTCCGCGTTGGTGTCGGTCTTCTTGCGGATGAGCTGCTCGGTGTCGGGGTCGTACTCGAGGACGACCTGCGCCTTCTGCGCGAGAGCTGCGCCGGGTGCGAGCAACGCGCCACAGGCGAGCAGGGCGAGGAGCTGGCTCAGCGGACTACTGACCACCGGAGGCTGCGCCGAGCGAAGAGAACGTGGCGACGAGGTTGTTGCCGGCGAGGCAACGCACGCGATCGGACATCGGGGGGAACGGAGCGGCAGAGCGCAGCGCCTCCATCGCGCTGGCGCCGATCACGGAGTGGCCGGAGCGCTTGACCTCGACCTTGATCAGCGAGCCGGCGGGCTCGAGCCGAAAGGAGAGCTCCACCTCGATCGTGCGATCGGGGATGTCCGAGGGCAGCACCCAGCGCGCGTACATGCGGTTGCGGATCACTTCGGTGTAGGCCTTCACCTCGGGGCGCGACAGGCAGTCCGGTGTGGCGCCGCCGAGCGAGCCGTCACCGCCGCCGCCGCGCAGGAAGCCCTGACCGACGCGCGTGTTCACGTTGGCGAGAGGCGCGCCGTCGGGCGAGCCGAGCACGTCGCGGTTCGACGCCACGCCTTCGCGCACCGACGAGGTGTCGCCGAGCCCGCTGACCGTTCCGGTCCCGACCGTCGTCCCGACCGCGGCGATCGCCTTCGGCCCCACCGACGGACCGGCCGGGAGCTGGGCGTCCATCGGTCCACGCAGGGCAGGGGCCGCGAGCGTGCCGACGTCCACCCTGGAAGCCACGGCGCCGACGATCGACTGGACGGCCGAAGCGTGCTCCACGACCACCGCCGAGGCGCTGATCTCCTTGGGCGCCGTGACCGCTGCTACCTGGGTCATGTCGAGCACCTGGTTGTTCACCTGAGGCGCCGCCCGCGCGACGACTGTCGGGTTGATCACCTGCGGCGGGAGCGCCTGCGCCTGTGGCGCAAAGTCCAGTATCCGGCGCTCGGCCAGAGCCTTGGGCGCCGGGGCCGGCTCGTCCGCCTTCTCCTCGACCTTCGGGATCTCCTTCTCCTTGAAGAGTGTGACGGGCACCAGCTCTTCTTCGATGGTCGGGTTCAGCCAGGCGATCAGGATCAGGGCCAGCAGCAGGCCGGTGTGCAGGGCGGCGGCGACGGCGGTGCTGACCACGCGCTCGCGCGCCTGACCGGACTCGTCCGCGGGGATGCCGGGAAACTCCGCAACGCCCACGCCGCCGCCCGCGCTCGCCGCCGCCGCGCCGAGCTTGAGCGTGCGCAGCGGAGAGGACGAGGTTGGGCGTTTGTGGACGATCCAGCTTTCCATCGCACCATCTCGGCCGCGCAGGCGCGGCGCAATCCCACCCCGAACCCTCAGGCCGCCGCTCGCTTCTGCCGATCCTGCTCGTCGAACCTCATCGGCAGGAGCGAGCGGCCGCTCAAGCGCTCTCGAGGATTTCGACGGTCCGAACGGGCGCCGGATTCGCTCGCGAATGCTAGGCGAGGCTCCGGGACAGGTCAAAGAGAACGGCTCGCGTAACATGCGAGCGGCGCAGGGGAAAGCATCGGGTACCATCGTCGGCGCTAAGCCCCGACGGGTGCGAGGAGAGGCGGATCGTGGATCCCGCAACGACTACAGCGGCAACGGCGGCCGGCACGCAAGCCGTCGCGACCTTCGATGCAGAGACGCTGCTCGCGCTGCTCCACCAGGGTGGCCTCACGGTCTACCCGCTGATCGGGTGCTCGATCCTCGCGGTCGCGGTGGTCGTGCAGCAGCTCTGGCGCTATCGCGGGCTCGAGCCCGCGACCCGCGAGCTCACGCGCAGCGTGGTGGACGCGTTGGTCAAGCGCGACCTGGCCACCGCGCGCTCACTCTGCGAGAAGTCGAAGACACCGATCGGCGAGATCTTCCTGGAAGGCCTGCGCTGGAAGAACATCGCGCTCGACGATCTGATCCAGATTCTCTCGACGTCGCGGCAGGAGGCGTCGATCAAGCTGCGCAAGGGCCTCTGGGTGGTGGGCACGATCGGGTCGCTGGCGCCGTTCATTGGCCTGTTCGGGACCGTGGTCGGGATCATCAAGGCGTTCCACGAGATGGCGGTGCAGGGGTCGGGCGGCTTCGCGGTCGTGGCGGCCGGCATCTCCGAAGCGCTCGTCGCCACCGCGGCCGGTCTCGCCGTCGCGATCCTGGCGCTGCTCGCGTACAACTACTTGCAGGTGCGCGCGGGCGCGGTCTCGCAGACCTTCGCGCGCGCCTGCGAGCGCTTCGTGCAGGCGCTGCTCTACGTGGAGTCCGCGGGACCGCCCGCGGCCGAACAGCCGAAGGGACGCGAGGTGGCGCATGGCCATCCACTCCCTGCCTAGCCTCGGGGAAGAGACCGGCGACGACATCGTTGCCGAGATCAACATCACCCCGTTGACCGACATCTTCCTGGTGCTGCTGATCATCTTCATGGTCACCACGTCGGTGATCTCGAATCAGGGCAAGGAAGTGGACCTGCCGAGCTCGGCGGTCGCCTCGACCACGCCGCAGGGCGTTTCGGTGACCGTGACCGAGGACGGGCAGATTCAGGTCGGCGACAAGTTCGTGAGCCAGCAGCGCCTGCCCGCCGCGCTCAAGGAAGCGCTCGACGCTGCTCGCGAGAAGATCGTGGTGCTGCGCGGCGACCGGAAGGTGATGCTCGGTCAGGCCGTGAACATCCTGGACCTGGCGCAGCAGGCCGGAGCCAAGGGCTTCGCGCTCGCGACCAAACCACCCAAAGCCGGCGAGAGCTAGCAAGCGCGAAGCGCGCGCAGCGAGCGCGTCCGCGCGAGCGGAGGCCGCTTGGCGCTAGCCATCGCGGCAAAGGCTGCGTTGACCCGAAGCTAGAACGCGTTCTACGCTGGCGTCGGCCCGTGCCGGGCCGGGAGAGCGCGCCATGGTCCGCGAGCACATCGACCTCGCCAATCCCGATGCCTTCGTCGCGGGGACGCCGCACCACTGGTTCAGCGAGCTGCGTCGCGAGGATCCGCTCTACTGGCATCCGGAGAAGAACGGCGGCAGCGGCTTCTGGGTCGTGACGAAGTACGACGACCTGCGCCACGTCTCGCGCAATCCGCAGCTCTACTCGTCGGAGGTCGGCGGCACCACGCTGATCGAGCCCGACGCCAGCGAGCGCGCGGCCAGCATGATCATCATGCTGAACATGGATCCGCCGCGGCACGTGAAGTTCCGGCGCATCGTCCAGCGCGGCTTCACGCCGCGCATGATCGCCGAGCAGGAAGGCCACATCCGCGAGCTGGCGCGCAGGATCGTCGGTGGCGTCGTGGACCGCGGTGAGGCCGAGTTCGTCGAAGAGCTCGCCGCCGAGCTGCCGCTGCAGGTGATCTGCGAGATGATGGGCGTGCCGTACGAGGATCGGAAGCTGATCTTCGAGCTCTCGAACAAGATGATCGGCTTCGACGATCCCGAGTTCCAGACGTCGCGCGAGGACCAGCGCCAGGCCTCGATGCAGATGTTCGGCTACTCGATGAAGCTGGCCGAGCACTACAAGAAGCACCCCGGCGACAACCTGACCACGCTGATGCTGAAGGGCGAGGTGGACGGCGAGAACCTGAACGAGGCGGAGTTCTCGGGGTTCTTCCTGCTCCTGTGCGTCGCGGGCAACGAGACCACGCGCACCGTGACGACGAACGGGATGAAGCTGCTGCTCGACCATCCCGACTCGCTGCGGGCACTGGTGGACGACCCGAAGCTGATCCCAGGCGCGGTCGAGGAGTTCCTGCGCTACGACCCGGCCGTGCACTACTTCCGGCGCACCGTTCTGGAAGACACCGAAGTGCGTGGCCGCAAGCTCGCCAGGGGCGACAAGCTGACCATGTGGTACCCGTCCGCGAACCGCGACGAGGACGTGTTTCCCGACCCGCTGCGCTTCGACATCCGGCGCTCGCCGAACGAGCACCTGGCGTTCGGGATCGGTGAGCACTTCTGCCTGGGTGCCAACCTCGCGCGGCTCGAGCTCAACGTGATCTTCGAAGAGCTGCTCCCGCGCCTGCGCAACCCACGCCTGACTAAGCCGGTGCGCCGGCTGCGCTCGAACTTCATCAACGGCGTCAAAGAGATGCGGATCGCCTGGGATCCGGCATAACGCCCCGAAGTCGAGAACCTCGTAACTAGGCGGACCGAAAAGGGCTCCGGGTCAAATTCGAGCTTGAGCTCGGTTTTGGATGCGGCTAGGATCGCGCCCCGATGGCCAGAGCTGCCCGCGCTCCCGCGACCCGACGCCGCCCGCAGGCGCGCGCGGTCGTCACGCGGCGGCGGCTGCTCGAGGTCGCGGAGCAGCTCTTCGCGCGCGCCGGGTACGAGGGCGCCTCGATGGCCGACGTCGCCGAGCGCGCCGGGGTCGGCGTCGGCACGCTGTACCACCACTTTCCCGACAAGCGCGCGCTGCTGCTCGCGCTGATCGACGACTGGGGCGACCGCGAGCTGGTGCGCGGGCGCGACGAGCACGTGGTCGAGACGTTCCTGGCCGATCCGCGCAAGGCGATCGGCGACGACCTGCGCCGCCGCTACGAGGAGCTGCGCCGCGACGGCGGCTTCTTCCTGGTGCTGCTCGAGCTCGCCGAGCGCGACTCCGACGTGCGCCGCCACTTCCACCGCATCCAGCGGGTCGCGATCGAGCGCACGCGCGACCGCTACGCGCTGGCCCAGGCGCGCGGCGCGATCCGCGCGAAGCTCGATCCGCTGGCGGCCGCGCTGCTCGTGCGCCGCACGATCGAGATGGCCGCGATCGAAGTCTTCGTTCACCAGCACGCCGAGCCCGCGCCCGAGCGCATGCTCGAGGAGCTGGTCGAGATGATCTGTCGCTACCTCCTGGAGGAACCCCGCTGATGAGTACGCAGGCCGCTCCCAAGCAAGACTGGCAGACGATCTTCGACTACAAGACCCCGATGGAGATCGCCTGGAACTTCGACTACGACATCGACATCGAGAAGCTCAAGAACCTCTACACCAAGGCCAAACAGTTTCAGTGGGACGCGGACGAGAGGCTGGACTGGAGCGTCGAGGTCGATCCGTCGAAGCCGATCGTCGGCGAGGACCGCTTCCAGTTCCACCGCGTGCCGTTCTTCCAGCGGCTGTCGCAGACGCAGCGCGAGACCTTCACCGCCCACGCCACCGCGCAGCTCCTGTCGCAGTTCCTGCACGGCGAGCAGGGCGCGCTGATGACCGCCGCGGCGCTCACGCACGCGGTGAAGGACTACGAGGCCAAGCTCTACGGCGCGACGCAGACCATGGACGAGGCGCGACACGTCGAGGTGTACGAGCGCTACATCCGCAAGCTCGCGATCGTGTACCCGATGTCGCCGTGGCTCAAGTCGCTGATCGACGTCACGCTCTCGGCCGATCACCACGTGAAGATCCTGATCGGCATGAACATGATCGTGGAGGGTCTGGCGCTCGCCGCCTTCCACAACATGCGCAGGCAGGCGACCTGCCCGCTGCTGCGCGACCTGACCCACTACGTGCTGCAGGACGAGTCGCGCCACGTCGCGTTCGGCAACGTCTACACGCGCGAGCTGATCGGCGCGATGCACGACGACGACCGCGAAGACGTCGCGCAGTTTGCCTTCGACGCGGTCAAGTCGATGGTGGACCAGATGGGCGGCGTCGACGGCACCGGGCCGCGGCGGCCCGATCCCGGCTTCCTGAAGGTGCTCGAGCAGGTCGGGATCGACTTCCAGGACTTCCTGAAGGGAATGATCGAGGCGGGCGCCGCCGGCATCCGCGCGGAGCTTCCGCCCGGACACATCCACTCCTTCAAGGACCTGATGATGCCGGCGCTGGTGCGCGTGGGCGCGGTGACTACGCGCACGCGCGAGCTGTTCAAGGCCGCGGGCATTCCGGTCTGGGAAGACGCGACCGTGCTCGAGTCGCTCGAGGACAAGGACACCGGCGACGTCGTGATCCGCGAAGACCACCGCTAGAGGAGACGACCATGGTCGCGCTCGCTTCTGCCAGCCCGCGCTTGCCCGAGATCGACCTCTCCGACAACACGCTGTTCGAGAAGCGCGACTTCCACGCTGCGCTCCGCGTGCTGCGCCGGGAGGATCCTGTCCACTGGAACGCAGGCAACGCCGTCTTCAACGGCTTCTGGGCGCTCACGAAGTACCACGACATCCGCTTCGTCTCGCGCCGGCCGGACCTGTTCATCTCGTCGAAGGGCATCGCGGGCGCGGTCGCGCGCGACCCGCTGCTCTTCCCGGGGCCTCCGCCCGGAGCCGCGAGCATCATCATGCTGGACCCGCCGCGGCACGTGAAGCTGCGCCGCCTGGTCAACAAGGGCTTCACGCCGCGCGCGGTGGACGGGATGGAGGCGCGCATCCGCGCCATCGCGACCGAGATCCTCGACGACGTGACCGGGCGCGAGAGCTTCGACTTCGTGGTCGAGGTCGCGGCGAAGCTCCCGCTCGCGGTGATCTGCGGCTTGCTCGGGCTCGAGCGCGAGGCCTGGCCGCTGATGTTCGACCTGACCAACCGCCTGCTCGGCGCCGGCGATCCCGAGTACCAGGACGAGGCCTCGGCGGAGACGCGTGGCACGATCGAGGCGCAGCGCCAGACCGCGCTCACCGCACGTCTGGCGATGTTCTCGTTCTTCGCCGAGATCCTGGAGCAGCGCCGCAAGAAGCCCGGCGACGACATCGTGAGCTCGCTGCTCGAGGCGGAGGTGGAGGGCGAGAAGCTCACCGACTTCGAGACGCTGGCGTTCTGCAATCTGCTCGTGCTCGCCGGGAACGAGACCACGCGAAACGCGATCTCGGGCGGCATGATCGCGCTCGCCGAGCACCCGGCGGAGCGCGCGCGCCTGCTGGCGGATCCGAGCCTGCTCGACTCCGGCGTCGAGGAGATCCTGCGCTGGACCTCGCCGCTGCACCACATGTCGCGCGACGCGACGCAGGACGTGGAGATCCGCGGGCGCAAGATCCGCGCGGGCGAGCGCGTGCTGATGTTCTATCCGTCCGCCAACCGCGACGAGGAGATCTTCCCCGAGCCGTACCGCTTCGACGTCACGCGCGATCCCAACGAGCACGTCGCGTTCGGGATCGGTGAGCACTTCTGCCTCGGCGCCGGCTTCGCGCGCAAGGAGGTGAAGGTGATGTTCCAGGAGCTTTTCCGGCGCTTCCCGAAGCTCGAGCTCGCCGGACCGCCCGAGCGGCTGCGTTCGAACTTCATCAACGGAGTCAAGCACCTGCCGGTGCGAACCTAGCCGACGCACGACCCGCGTCACCCGACTGAGAGATACGAGAGCCGGGCTGATCCGGACGCCGTAGACTCGAGGCGTGATCAAGGGACAGGGAGGGGCACGCGCACCCCGCCAGCAGCGATGCCTGCCTCACGCCGTCGCCGCCCTCGGCGTCTGCCTCGCGCTGCCCGCGGCCGCAGCTCCGCTCACGTTCGAGTTCGAGGGGATCGTCACCTACTTCCAGGACAACGACTATCTCGGGCCACTCGTCCTCGACGGATCCGTGGCGGTGGGAACGCCCTTCCGAGGTGCGTACGACTTCGACCCTGAAATCGAGGGTACCAAGGAGGGAGACCAGGGCACGCTCTACCGCTTCCCGAGTCCCCCTTCGAAGCTGTACGTCCGAATCGGGAACTACCTGTTCCAGACGACCGACGATGCGCTCGACCTGGTCATCCGCGTGACCGACAACACCTGGGCGCTTCCCTACTACCCACCCTCAGATCTCTACTTGGTCGAGGCGCGCGGGGTCGAGGTGGCCGGGCTCCCACTGCCCGGCTCCGAGACGATCGTCGCGTTCTATCTCACGGATCCGATCCCCGGCGCCCTCGGCTCCGAGCAGCTACCGAGCGCACCACCGACCTTGGCCGAGTGGAGCGAGCATCGCCTACGCGTGGTTTCGAACCTTGGGTTTCAGTGGAGGCACTTCGATATCGAGGGAGTCGTGACCAGGATCGTCCCGGAGCCGGGGACGCGCGGGCTGCTCGGCCTTTCGCTGGTCCTTCTCGTCTGCGCGCGCGGCCTCAGATCACCCCGTCGCGGCGAAGCGCTACCAGCGCCTCCGAGCTGAGTCCGAGCAGCTCGCGCAGGATCGGGTCGGTGTGCTGGCCGACGGTCGGGCTCGGCGCGCGCAGCGCGCCGGGCGAGTCCACGAAGCGGATCGGCACGCCGCGCGTCGGCACTTTGCCCTGACCGTCGGGGTGGTCGATCTCGGCGACCTGCTCGCGTGCGATGAGCTGCGGGTCGCGCGCCAGGTCGGCGATGCTCTGCACCTCGCCGTACGCCAGGCGGTGTCGCTCGCAGACCTCGGTGACCTCGGCGCGCGTGCGCGTGGCGACGAACTCGGACCAGAGCGCGGTGATCTGATCCACGTGCTCTCCGCGGCGCACGCGCTGGCGGAACTCACGCTCGTCGAGCAGGTCCGCGCGCCCGATCGCCTCGAGCGCGCGCTTGAACAGGTTGGGATTGCCGGCCGCGACGGCGATCCAGCCGTCCTTCGCGCGGAACACGCCGTAGGGCGCGGCGCGCCGGTGGAAGTTCCCGCGCCGCGCGGGCTCCTCGCCGCTCGAGCGGTGCCACGCGGGAGCCGCGTCGAGCATCGTCGTGAGCACGTCCTGATTCGAGAGGTCCACGCGCTGCGGCTTGCCCGTCGTGTCGCGCGCGCGCAGCGCGGCGAGCACCGCGAACGCGAGGAACACGCCGCCGACGTAGTCCGCCAGGTTGGTGCCGGTCTTGAGCGGTGCCTCTCCCGGCAGCCCGGTCATCGACATGATCCCGCTCTCCGCCTGCGCGATCAGGTCGTAGCTCGCGCGGCCGGCCTTCGGGCCGGTCGCGCCGAAGCCGGAGAGCGACGCGAACACCAGCCGAGGGTGCGCCGCGACCAGGCGCTCCCACGCGAGCCCCCAGCCGTCGAGCGTGCCCGCGCGGAAGTTCTCGATCAGCACGTCGAAGTGCGGCAGCAGCGCGAGCAATACCTCGCGCCCGCGCTCGGTGCGCAGGTCGAGCGTCACGCTCTCCTTGTTGCGGTTCAGGTCGCTGAAGGTGAGCGAGAGCCCGCGCACCTGATCCGGCAGCCCCCGGCACTCGTCGCCGCGCCCGGGCGGCTCGATCTTGACCACGCGCGCCCCGAAGTCCGCGAGCAGCCCGGTCGCGTACGGCCCCGCGACCACGCGAGTCAGGTCGAGCACGCGGATCCCGGCGAGTGGCCCGGTCTCGGTCATGCGCGCTAGTAGGACTTCGGCAGCCCGAGCACGTGCTCGGCGAGGAAGTTCAGGACCATCTCGTTCGAGATCGGGGCGATGCGCATGAGTCGGGCCTCGCGCCAGTAGCGCTCGACGTGGAACGCGCGCGCGTAGCCGAAGCCGCCGAAGGTCTGGAGCGCGCGGTCGCAAGCGCGGAAGCTCGCCTCGGAGGTGCGCAGCTTCGCGGCGTTGGCGAGCGCGCCCACCTGCTTCCTGTCGCCGTGGTCGTAGGTCCAGGCGGCCTTCTGCCAGAGCAGCTCGGCGGCCTCGAGCTCGCTCCACGAGTCGGCGAGCGGGTGCGCGATCGCCTGGTTCTGGCCGATGGGCCGATCGAACACGATGCGCTCGCGCGCGTAGCGGCTGGCCACATCGATCGCGCGCCTGCCGATCCCGACCGCCTCCGCGGCGATCACGATGCGCTCGGGGTTGATCCCGTCGAGCAGGCAGTGGAAGCCGCGGCCGACCTCGCCGACCACGTCGTTCGCGGAGACGGGCAGGTCGCGGATGAACACCTCATTCGAGTTCACGGCGTTGCGCCCGAGCTTCGGGATCTCGCGGATCTCGCAGTGGCTGCGGTCGAGGTCGGCGAGGAAGAGGGTCATGCCGTCGAGCCGATGGCGGCACTCCTCGCGCGGCGTGGTGCGGGCGAGCAGCAGAATCTTCTGCGCCTGCTGCGCCTTGGTGTTCCACACCTTCTTTCCGTTCACGATGAAGCGGTCGCCGTCCCGGCGCGCGAAGGTGCGGATGCGCGAGGTGTCGGTGCCGGCGTCGTCCTCGGTCACGCCGAACGACACGTGCAGCTCGCCGCGCGCGGTCGGCGGGAGCGTGCGCTGCTTGAGCTCCTCGGTGCCGTGGTGGATCACCGGGCCCATGCCGAAAATCGACAGGTGCAGGGTCGAGGCGCCGTTCATCGCCGCGGCGCTCTGGGCGATCGCCTGGAGGAGCGTGCCGGCGTGCGACACACCGAGCCCCGCGCCGCCGTACTTCTCCGGGATCAGCACTCCGACCCAGCCCTGCTTCGCGAAGGCGTCGTAGAACTCCCAGGGGAAGGCGTGCCGCTCGTCGTGGTCGCTCCAGTAGTCGTCGTTGAACGCAGAGGCGAGCTTGGAGGCCTCGCTCCGGATGCTCTCGAGCTCGGGATCCTGCGAGAAGTCCATCGGGCCAGTCTACACTCGCGCGCATGACGACCCTGCGACGCGACGGGATCGAGATCTGGTACGAGGCGACGGGCGCGGGCCCGGCGCTGCTGCTCACGCACGGCTTCAGCGCGACGTCGGAGATGTGGCGCGGTCAGGTCGAGGCCATGGCGCGGGACTGGCGCGTAATCACCTGGGACGTCCGCGGACACGGCCGGAGCGCGAGTCCTGAGGATCCCATGCTGTACTCGGAGGCCGCGTGCGTGGGCGACATGGCCGCGATCCTCGACGCCTGCGGCGCGCGGGGCGCGGTCGTCGGCGGGCTGTCGCTCGGCGGCTACCTGTCGCTCGGCTTCTTCGTCGCGTTTCCCGAGCGCGTGCGCGCCCTCCTGCTGTTCGACACCGGCCCGGGCTATCGCGACGACGCCGGCCGCGCGCGCTGGAACCAGCTCGCCGAGGACTACGCGCGCGCGTTCGAGACGAAGGGACTCGAGGCGCTGGGTCGCGGGGCCGAGGTGCGGCTCAGCACGCACCGCTCCGCGGCCGGGCTGGCGCGAGCGGCGCGCGGGATCCTGGCCCAGCGCGACGCGCGCGTGATGGAGGCGCTGCCGAAGATCGACGTGCCTACGCTCGTGCTGGTCGGCGAGAACGACAAGCCCTTCCTCGGCGCGTCGGACTACATGGCGAAGAAGATCCCGGGCGCGAACAAGGTCGTCCTCGCCTCGGCCGGTCACGCGGCGAACATCGATCAGCCGCAGGCGTTCAATGCCGCGGTGCGGGAGTTCCTCGAGCGGCTGCCGGCCGAGCCACGGGCTTGAGCGGCTGGCCGATCGTCGGCTGGGCGGCTCTCGCCCTCGGCCTCCTGTTCGGCTTGCTGCTCGCCGTCCACGGGACCGGGCCCGAAGGCATCCGCGAGGTGCTGCTCGCGAGCGCGAAGACGTCCTCGCTGCTCTTCCTCGCGGCGTTCCTCGCGTCTCCCCTCCGCTCCTTGCGCCGGAACCCGGCGACGCGCTGGCTGCTGCGCAACCGGCGCTACGTCGGCGTGTCGTTCGGCGTCTCGCACGCCTATCACCTCGCGGCGATCGTCGCGTACGGCGCGACGAGCGGCGAACGCTTCGATCGGGTGGTGCTCGTCTTCGGCGGCTTCGGCTACGCGTTGCTGGCCGCGATGGTCGCGACGTCGAACGACGCGGCCGTCGCGCGGCTCAGCGTCCGGCGCTGGCGGCGGCTCCATGTGTTCGGGCTCTACTACCAGTGGCTCATCTTCGCGACCATGTTCGCCGGAAACGCCGTAGGGCCGAATGCGCGGCTGGCCTCGCAGTTGTTCCTGGCGCTCTTCGCGGTCGCGCTCTTGGCGCGCCTGTGGCTGCGGCGACGGGGCCGCGCGCCGCATCGAGACGGAGTGGTGGGCTGACGGACTAAGCTGGTCTACGGGAGGATCGAGGATGACGGCCCGGCCGCAGGAGTACTACGACCGCATCAAGGAGAAGTTCGCCGAGGAGCGGGACCTCCGACTCGGCTACCGGCCGGAGGGAACCGCTCAGTTCACCTCGGACCTGTCCGGCGCTCTCGCCCGCTACGCGATCGACCCCTACGCCAGCGCGCCGGAGCCGCGTGCGCCGCTCGACGACACCGTCGAGTGTCTCTTCATCGGTGGCGGCTTCTCCGCGCTCCTGACCTCTGCGCGCCTGCGCGAGAAGGGCGTCCGGAGCATCCGGATCGTCGAGCGCGGCGCCGACGTGGGCGGGACCTGGTACTGGAACCGCTACCCCGGCGTGGCCTGCGACGTGGTGTCGTACGACTACCTGCCGCTGCTCGACGAGATGGGCTACGTGCCGAAGGACCACTACGCCAAGGGCCCGGAGATCTACGCGCACTGCCAGAACATCGCCCGGCGCTACGGCCTGTACGAGCTCGCGGTGTTCCAGACGACGGTCACGTCGACGCTGTGGCACGAGGACGAGGGGATGTGGCACCTCGAGACCGACCGCGGCGACCGCATGCGCGCGCGCTTCGTGATCTGCGCCAACGGCACGCTGTCCAAGCCCAAGCTCGCGAAGATCGTGGGCATGGAGTCGTTCGCCGGGCACTCCTTCCACACGTCGCGCTGGGACTACGACTACACGGGGCCGGACCTCTCGCGGCTCGGCGACAAGGTCGTCGGCATCATCGGCACTGGAGCTTCGGCGGTCCAGGCCATCCCGAAGCTCGCCGCCGCCGCGCGCGAGCTCTACGTGTTCCAGCGCACGCCCTCGTCCGTCGATCTCAAGAACGACTGGCCGACCGATCCCGAGTGGGCGAAGAAGCTCGTGCCCGGGTGGCAGGCGAAGCGCCGGGAGCGCGCGCTGCGCGAGGACGAGCCTGGCCCGGAGCTCTCCGAGGCGGAGCGCGAGGAGAAGATCCGCCGCCAGGAGAACGCGAACATCGACTACATGATGCGGATCCACCGCCACATCGAGTCGATCGTGAAGGATCCGCAGACCGCCGAGGCGCTGAAGCCCTGGTACATGTTCATGTGCAAGCGGCCGTGCTTCGACAACGACTATCTGCCGGCGTTCAACCGGCCGAACGTGCACCTCGTGGACACCCGGGGCAGGGGCATCGCGGAGATCCGCCCGGAGGGGCCGGTCTTCGAGGGCAGGGTCCATCCCCTCGACCTGCTGATCTACGCCACGGGCTTCGAGGTCCAGAAGACCGGCATCTACAACCGGATCGTGGGCCGCGCCGGGCTCGAACTGAACGAAAAATACAGCTCGGGGGTCCGCACCGTGCTGGGAATCCACTCTCACGGCTATCCGAATCTCTTCGTCATGGGCGGCTACCAGGCGTCGTTCAAGTTCAACCTGACCGACGTCCTGCAGACTCAGGGCGATCACATCGCGCGCTGCGTCGACTACGCGCGGACCCACGGCCATCGCACGCTGGAGGTGACGGCCGAGGCCGAGGATTGGTGGGTCCAGGAGGTGATTAGCCATCGAGGCAAGACCTCGCGCGCCGCCGACTGCACCCCCGGCTACTACAACTTCGAGGGCGAGGTGCAGCGCCGCCAGGACGGCAACTACAACGGCAGCTATCCCGAGTACATCCGCCACGCGCAAGACGTGGGCGACCAGATCGAGAAACACTTCGCGTTCGGGAGCTAGCGAGATGACGAACGTCGGCTTCGATCCCGATTCCCTGCGCACGAAGTACCGCGAGGAGCGCGACCGGCGCATCCGGGCAGACGGCCGCGAGCAGTACCTCGAGGTGACCGGGAAGTTCGGCCACTTCGTCGAGGATCCGTACGTGGAGCCGGGCTTCGCGAGAGCTCCGCTTCGCGACGAGGTCGAGGTCGTGGTGATCGGCGGCGGCTTCGGCGGCCTGCTGGCGGCCGGGCGCCTGCGCGAGGCCGGAGTCCGCGACGTGCGCGTGATCGAGAAGGGCGGCGACTTCGGGGGAACCTGGTACTGGAACCGCTACCCCGGCGCGCAGTGCGACATCGAGTCGTACATCTATCTGCCGCTGCTCGAGGAGCTCGGCTACCTCCCGCAGGAGAAGTACTCGTTCGCGCCGGAGATCCTGGCCCACAGCCAGGCGATCGGCCGGCACTACGACCTGTACCGGAACGCCTGCTTCCAGACGGAAGTCACCGGCATGGTCTGGGACGACGACGAGAGCCGCTGGATCGTCTCCACCAACCGCGACGACAGGCTGCGCGCGCGCTTCGTGTGTCTGTCGAACGGTCCGCTGAATCGACCCAAGCTCCCGGGCATCCCGGGGATCGAGACGTTCGAGGGTCACTCGTTCCACACCAGCCGCTGGGACTACGGCTACACGGGGGGAGACTCGCGCGGCAATCTGACCGGCCTTCATGACAAGCGCGTCGGCGTGATCGGCACCGGCGCCACGGCGGTTCAGTGCGTGCCCCACCTGGGAGCCGCGGCTCGGCAGCTGTACGTGTTGCAGCGCACGCCGTCGTCGATCGACGTGCGAGGCAATCGACCCACCGACCCGGAATGGGTGAAGGCGCTGGAGCCCGGCTGGCAGCAGCAGCGCATGGACAACTTCAACATCCTGGTCACGGGCGGCTTCCAGGAAGTCGACCTGGTCGGCGACGGTTGGACCGACCTGTTCCGCAAGCTCGTGCGCATGGGCCAGGGGAGCGCCTCGGAGGCGGAGCGCGCAAACGCGACCGAGCTCGCCGACTTCGAGAAGATGGAGGAGATCCGCGCCCGCGTGGACTCCGTCGTCCGCGATCGGTCGACCGCGGAAGCGCTCAAGCCGTACTACAGGCAGTTCTGCAAGCGTCCCTGCTTCCACGACGAGTATCTCGAGACCTTCAACCGAGCGAACGTCACCCTGGTGGATACCCAGGGGAAGGGTGTCGAGCGGATCACGGAGAAGGGCGTCGTGGTCGCGGGAAGGGAGTACGAAATCGACTGCCTGATCTTCGCCACGGGCTTCGAGGTCGGCACCAGCTACACGCGGCGAGCCGGGTACGACGTCGTCGGGCGCGGCGGGTCGAAGCTGAGCGAGAAGTGGGCGCACGGTCTCTCGACATTCCACGGCCTGTTCAGCCACGGCTTCCCGAACTGCTTCTTCGTCGGCCTCACGCAGACCGGCCTCACACCGAACTTCCCGCACATGCTCAACGAGCAGGCCAGGCACCTCGTGTACGTAGTGCAGCGCGCCCTCGAGAATGGCGCGCGCAGCGTCGAGGCCACGCAGGAAGCGGAAGCAGGCTGGGTCGACGAGATCCAACGCCTGGCACGCCTCGGCGAACGGTTCTTCGCGGAGTGCACACCGGGCTACTACAACAACGAGGGGAAGCCGCAGGAAGGCGGCGGCTTCTTCACCGACAACTACGGCGCCGGCTCGGAGGTGTTCTTCCAGATCCTGCGCGACTGGCGCGCCAGGGGCGACCTGGCGGGATTGGACCTCCGCTAGCGATGCGCATGACGAGGTCTCTCCCGAGTGTCCTGGTGCTGGCACTGACCGCCGCTGCCTTCACGGCTCGTGCCTCGGACGGCGCGATCGAGATCAACCGGGGAAAGGTGATTGCGGGCGGCGTGACGTCGTCCGATCTGCCGGGGTTTCCGGCGAGCCTGGACACGCCGGGCACCTACCTGCTGACGAGCAATCTGTCAGCGGGTCCGGATGTCGACGCGATCCGCATCAGCGCGGCGAACGTGACGCTGGATCTGAATGGCTTCGAGATTGCCGGGCCCGTCACGTGCACCGGCCAGGGAACGACGCTGAGCTGCAGCGGGAGCGCCAGCGGCACCGGGATCTCCGACTCGAGCACCGGCGGGACCAGGGTTCGCAACGGAACCGTCCGGGGCTTCGCCGACTTCGGCATCAACCTCGCGGCCGACTGCCACGTCGAGGACGTGACCGTGTCGGCCAACGGCGGTGGCGTCATGCAGTTCGCGGGAACCGGGCTTCGGACCGGCGCGAACTGTGTGGTCACGCGCAGCGTCGCGGTCCAGAACGGCGGACAGGGGCTCGATCTGGGGAACTTCGGGAGCCTCTCCCACTGCTCCGCCCGCCAGAACCGATTCGCGGGGATCAGCGGCCGCATCGGCTCCACCGTCACCGCAAGCGCGGCGTCGTTCAACGGGCTGGAGGGCATCAGCGTGCTCAGCGGGAGCACGGTCAGCGCCAGCTCGTCGCGCCAGAACGAGGGGGACGGCATCAGTGCGGGTAGCGGCTCGCTGGTCACGGGCAGCTCGACCAGTCTCAACGGTCAGCGGGGATTGTCGCTCGCTGTGGACACGGGGTACTCGAACAACGTGATCACCAACAACACGGTGGGGACCGTGAACGTGGGAGTCCAGGTCGGTCTCAACCTGTGCGGCAACGATACGATCTGCCCGTAGACGGTGCCCGCGATTCTGCGCCGCAGGTCAGGCGCGCCCGAGGCGCGGCTCCGCCGCGGCGACGATCCGGTCCTCGACCACGGCGGGGCCGCTGCGCCGGCGCTCGGCCAGCGCGGCCTGGATCACCGCGAGGCGATCCTTGGTCAAGTGGTAGCGCGTCATGATGATCGCGCCGACGATCATCAGCCCTGCCACGCCGGGCCCGGCGATGATCCCGAGCAGGTCCACGATCTCGAGCGGCACTTCCTCGGGCTTCACCTGCTTCGGGAACGAGATCAGGCTGAGCGCGACGCCCGCGAGGCCGATGCCGACGCCCGCCGCGGCTTTGCCCGAGAACGACAGCGCGCCGAAGAAGATGCCCTCCTGGCGGCGACCGGTCTCGAACTCGTGTTCGTCGGCAATGTCGGCCATCATCGAGCCCGACGCGACCAGCGACGCGCCCGCGCCGAACGCGGCGAGGAACACGAACGCGTAGATCAGGGGGAGGTAGAACGGGCTCTCGTTGGCGGGAAAGAAGCCGACGATCTTCAGCGTGGGCAGCAACAAGGTCAGGATGCTGAACCACCACACTCCGATCTCGAAGAGCCGCTTCTTGTCCATGCTGCGCCCGATCACCGTGAACACCGGCGCGCCGAGGAAGATCCCGAGGCCGCCGACCACGGCCAGCATCAGCACGTCCTTCGTCGCGAGCCGCCAGAAGAACGTGCTCATGTAGATGCCGAGCGCGTCCGCCAGACCGCGCGCGATGAAGAACAGCAGCACGCCGATGAAGAGGTTGCGGAACGAGCGGTTGGAGAGCGCCTCGCGCATCTCGCCCAGCAGGCGGCCCGGGCTGAAGGGCGTGGACATCGTCGAGGCATGCAGGTACGGGATGCGCGAGTGCGTGCCGACCGCGGACATCAAGATCGCGAGCATCATCAGGAAGCCGAAGAACAGGGCCATGGAGTTGTAGCCGGCGGGGTTGAGCTCGCCGTTGGGGAACTCGGGCGTGGGCTGCAGGAAGACCTGGCGGCAGACGAACGCCAGCACCACCCCGCCGAGCAGGCCGAAGACGAGCCGCCACGCGACCACGCTCGTGCGCTCGTGGTAGTCGTTGGTGAGCTCCGCGCCGAGCGCCAGGTGCGGCACGTGGTAGAGAGCCATCGCCGCGCGCGCGAGGATCACGGTGAAGAGCATCCAGGCGAAGAGGCCGAGCTGGCCGAGCTCCGCGGGCGGCCGGAACGCGAGCGAGAAGGTGATCCACATCGGGAGCGCGGCGGCGTACATCCAGGGGTGTCGCCGCCCCCACCGGTGGGTCGTCGAATCCGAGAGCGAGCCGGCGACGGGATCACTGACCGCGTCGAGGCAGAGCGAGAGCCCGAGCGCGAGACCGGCCAGCCACGCTTCGAGCCCGAGGAGCTGGCTGTAGAAGAGCAAGAGGAACACGCCGAACGCGGTGTTCTTCATGCCTTCCGCGGCCTGCCCGAAGCCGTACCAGAATTTGTGGGACAGCCCGAGCGGCCGAGGCGTCGCGGTCATCGATGGCTCCCGAGTTTCGAGTACTATGGCCGCGAGCCGCGCGGACGGTCAACCGCGCACGCCCCCGGAGGAGCTCCGATGAGCGTCAAGTTCGTCTGGTTTCACCTGATGCCCTGGCCGCACATGCCGGACGACTTCCGGCAGAGCCACCGCTCGGTGTGGGTCGATATTCCGAGCCGGCTCTACGACCCGAAGCAGGGCAACAAGGTTTACAACGAGTACATGGACCAGCTGGTGTGGGCCGAGTCGCAGGGCTTCGACGGCATCGGCGTGAACGAGCACCACCAGAACGGCTACGGCCTGATGCCGTCGCCGAACGTGATCGCGGGAGCGCTGGCGCGCCAGACCTCGCGCGCCGCGATCGCGGTGATCGGCAACTCGATCGCGCTGTACAACCCGCCGATCCGCGTCGCGGAAGAGTTCGCGATGCTCGACGTGATCTCCGGCGGGCGGCTGCTGGCCGGCTTTCCCGTCGGCACGCCGATGGACACGAACTTCTGCTACGGACAGATCCCCGCGCTGACGCGCGACAAGTACCGCGAGGCGCACGACCTGATCATGCGCGCGTGGCAGGATCCGGAGCCGTTCGCCTTCGACGGCAAGTACAACCAGCTGCGCTACGTGAACACCTGGCCCAAGCCGATCCAGCAGCCGCACCCGCCGATCTACATCCCCGGCGGCGGCTCGATCGAGACCTGGGATTTCTGCGCGGAGCTCGACTACAACTACTCGTTCCTCTCCTTCGGCGGCTACAAGGCGGGCAAGGTGCTGCTCGACGGCTTCTGGGAGCGGGTCGCCGCCAAGGGCAAGGACGACTCGCCCGGACGCGCCGGCTTCGCGCAGATCGTGTGCGTGGGCGAGACCGACCAGGAGGCGGAAGACCTCTACTCCGAGCACGTGCTGTACTTCTACAACCGCTGTCTGCACGTAGCACTCGGCTTCTCCGATCCGCCGGGCTACCGCACGATCAAGACGATCCAGGGCGGCAAGCTGAACCAGCTGCGCGCCGAGCAGCAGAAGATGTTTCAGGCCGCGACCTGGAAGGACCTGGTCGAGAACGGCAACGTGATCGCCGGCAGCCCCGCGACCGTGCGCGAGCGCATGGAGCACATGATCACGTCGCTCCGGCTCGGCTGCGTGTTCCTGTTGATGCAGATCGGGAACATGCCCGACGACAAGGTGCGCCACTCCTCGCGTCTCTTCGCCCAGAAGGTGATGCCGGGCCTGCGCGACCTGTACCCCGAGTGGAAGCACGACGACCGCTGGTGGTGCAAGCCGTACGAGGACCGCGTGCGCCCCGGCGAGGTGGTGCGATGAAGCTTGAGACGCGCCGCGGCATCAAGTGCGAGGTGCGCGAGCTCGGCACGCAGGGCGCGCCCGTGCTGTTCCTGCACGGCGCCGGCGGCCTGCTGCCGCAGGAGCCGGCGCTCGAGCGCCTGGCCCGACGCTTCCGCGTGTATGCCCCGGTGTGGCCGGGCTACGGCCCCGACGCTGGCGAGGACCTGATCGAGGACATGCTCGACTTCGCGCTCCACGGCTGGGACGTGGTGGAGGCGCTCGGGCTCGAGAAGCCGCACCTGGTGGGTCACTCGATGGGCGGCATGATCGCAAGCGAGATGACGGCGCTCGCGCCGCGCTCCGTCGGCAAGCTCGCGCTCATCGCACCCGCGGGCCTCTGGCTCGACGCGCACCCGATCCCCGATCTGTTCGCGATGCTGCCGTTCGAGCTGGTCGACAAGCTGTTCTTCGACCCGGCGATGGGAATGCGCCTGCTCACGGGCGGGCTCGACTTCTCCGACAACGACGCGCTCACGCGCTTCATGGTCGACAACGCGCGCCGCCTCGGCACCGCCGGAAAAATCCTGTTCCCGATCCCGAATCGACGGCTCTCCAAGCGGCTGTACCGCGTCACGAACCCGGTGCTCCTGGTCTGGGGCCGCGGCGACAAGCTGATCCCGCCGGTGTACGCCGAGCGCTGGAAGGAGCTCCTGCCGCAGGCGCGCCTCGAGTGGCTCGAGCAGGCCGGGCACATGGCGCCGATCGAGCAGCCGGAAGCGCTGGCGGAGGCGATCGAGCGCTTCCTGGCATGAGCTACGACTTCCGGCTGATCCGTGTCCGGGTCGACGGCGGCGTCGCGTGGGCGACGCTCGACAACCCGCCGATCAACCTGTTCTCGATCCCGCTCTTCGTCGAGATGATGCGCTTTGCCGAAGAGGTCGAGCAGGACGCGGCCGTGCGCGTGGTCGTGCTGCAGAGCGCCAACGCCGACTTCTTCATCGCGCACTTCGACGTGGCCGCCATTCTCGAGTTCCCGATCGCGGCCCCCGCTGCGCGCGAGAAGGAGCTCAACGGCTTCCACCAGATGTGCGAGCGCTTCCGCACGATGCCCAAGGCGACGATTGCCAAGATCGCGGGGCGCGTGGGCGGCGGGGGCAGCGAGCTCTGCGAGTCGCTCGACATGCGCTTCGGCGCGCTCGGCACGACGATCGTGAACCAGATGGAGGTCGCGCTCGGCATCCTGCCCGGCGGCACAGGCACACAACGTCTACCCCGCTTGCTCGGCCGCGGGCGCGCCATGGAGGTCGTGCTCGGGTCCGACGATCTCGACGCGGCGACCGCCGAGCGCTGGGGCTACCTGAACCGCGCGCTTCCGCCGGCGGAGCTCGACGGCTTCGTCGAGCGTCTGGCGCGGCGCATCGCGAGCTTCCCCGCCGAGGCGATCGCGCTGGCGAAGGCGTCGGTCAACGCCGCTGAAGAGCTGCCGCTGCGCGAGGGCCTGATCGAAGAGGCATACCTGTTCCAGCGCTCGATCCGCAGCCCCGACGCGCAGCGCCGCATGCGGCGCTTCCTCGAGCTCGGAGGCCAGACCCGCGAAGGCGAGCTCGAGGTGGGCGAGCTGGGGGCGAAGCTTGGCTAGCGCGGCGCGCCGCTTCACGCAGCCGCACGGCGGCGAGACGCTCGAGCAGATCGCGGCGCGCGAGCTTGCCGGGCGCCCGCGCGCCGAGGCGCTGTCCGCGCTCGCGAGCTGGAACCTGCATCTGGTGGTGCGACTCGGCCGCGGGGGCGGGCTGCTGCCCAGCGACATCGTCTTCCTCGAGCCGCCGCTCGTGCGATGAACGATCCGATCGTCGAGGCGGCGGCAGTCGCGCCCGGACACGACGGCCGCGCAGAGCTGGTGCTGGTGCTGCGCTACGCGAACGGCGCGCGGAGTCGGCTGCGTCTCGAGCCCGAGGCGGGTCTGCGCCTCGTCGAAGGCGCGGGCCTCGCAAGTCTTGGAGACCTGGTCGGCCGCGCCTGGAGCACGCTCGCGCCGGCGCTGAAGGAGAAAACGTGTTCGATCTCGTGATTCGCAACGGCATGCTGTACGACGGCTCGGGTCTCCCGGGCTGGCTCGGGGACCTCGCGATCCAGAACGGGCGCATCGCGGCACTCGGCGGCATCGCGGAGCGGGGAGCGCGCGAGATCGACGCCCGCGGCCAGGTCGTCGCGCCGGGCTTCATCGACCCGCACACTCACTTCGACGCGCAGCTCTGCTGGGACCCGTGGGCCACGCCCGCGCTCGAGCACGGCGTGACGACCGTCGTGCCCGGCAACTGCTCGCTCACGCTCGCACCGCTGCGCGCCGCGCAGCGGGATCGCCTGGTGCGCATGTACCGCCAGATCGAAGAGATGCCCAAGGGCGCGTTCGACGACGGCATCGACTGGACCTGGGAGACCTTCCCGGGCTATCTCGCGGCGCTCCGCGGCAAGCTCGGCATCAACGTGGCTCCCCTCATCGGCCACAGCGCGATCCGCATGTGGGTGATGGGCGACGACGCGCATACGCGCACCGCCAAGCCCGACGAGATCGCGGCGATGCAGGCGGTCCTGCGCGAGGCGCTCGCTGCCGGCGCGGTCGGCATGTCGACGAGCTACATCGACATCGACGAGAACTTCGCCCCCGTGCCGAGCCGCTTCGCCGACGCCGAGGAGATCGACGCGCTCTGCGCCGTGCTCGGCGAGTGCGGGCGCATGCTGCAGATCGTGCACGAGTTCTACGACGCGGAGCTCACGCTCGCACGCATCGACGTGCTGGCCGACCTATCGCTCCGGCACCGCATCCCGACCACGCTCTCGCCGCTGTTCGAGAGCCGCGCGAACCCGGATCTACCCGAGCGCGTGATCGCGCGCGTCGAGCAGCAGATGCGCCGCGGCGCGCGCGTCTGGCCGCAGGTGCAGACGCGCCCGATCGACATCAGCTTCTCGCTCGACCAGCGCAGCCTGTTGTTCTTCCGCTACCCGAGCTGGCTCGGGGTGCTGTCGCTGCCGCTCGAGCAGCGCACCGCGGCGCTGCGCAATCCAGGCACGCGCGAGCGACTGGTGAACGAGCTCGAGGGGCCGAGCGATCTCGCGACGCTCCGGCTCGACTTCGGGCGGCTGGTCGTGCGCCACGTCGAGTGCCTGAGCAACCGCGCGCTGGTCGGACGCACGCTCGGCGAGATCGCGCGCGAGCGCGGCTCCACACCGGCCAACGTCATGCTCGACCTCTCGCTCGAAGAGGGCCTGCGCACGGCGTTCAAGGCGGAGAATCTCGGGCACGACGACGCCGCCCGCGTGGGCTGGATGCTCGCGCACCCCTGCGTGCACGTCGGCGCGTCCGATGGCGGCGCGCACGTGGCATCGTTCGCCACCTACGGCGACACCGGACACCTGTTCCGGCGCTTCGTGCGTGAGACGGGCTCGCTCACGCTCGAGGCCGCGATCAAGAAGATCACGCTCGACACCGCGACGATCTGGGGCATCCCGGAGCGGGGCGCGCTTCGCCCCGGCTGGGCGGCCGACGTGGTGATCTTCGACCCCGAGCGCGTCGACCGCGGCCCCGAGGTTCCGGCCCACGACCTGCCGGGCGAGGGGCTGCGCTACGTGCGGTCGTCCGTCGGCGTCGACACGGTGATCGTGAACGGCGCGGTCGGCTGGACCCGCGCGGGCGGCTACACCGACGCGCGTAGCGGGGTGATCGCTCTCTAGCGCTACGCGGGGAACTCGAGGCGGCGGCCGGCGGTCCAGCCGCCGTCCACCACCAGCGCGCTGCCGGTGACGAAGCTCGCGTCGTCGGAGGCGAGGAAGAGCACACAGGCGGCGACCTCGTCGGGCCGGCCGAAGCGCTCCATCGCGTGCCACTTGCGCAGCTGGTCCTGGATCGCGGCGAGCTGCGGCTGCTTCAGGCCGGCGGTGAGGGGGGTGTCGATCACGCCCGGGCACACGCAGTTCACGCGGATGCCCTCACGCGCGTAGTCGAGCGCCAGGTTCTTGGTCATGAGCACCACGCCGCCCTTCGAGGCGTTGTAGGCCGGTGAGCCAGTCATCGCCTCCAGGCCCTCGACGCTCGCGATGTTCACGATGCTGCCTGCGCGCCGGGCGAGCATCGGCGCCAGCACGTGCTTGGCGACCAGGAAGCTGCCCTTCAGGTTGATGTCGACCACGCGGTCCCAGTCCTGCTCGGTGAGCTGGTGCGCGGCGCCGCCCCCTGCCACGCCCGCAGCGTTCACGAGCACGTCGATTCGCCCGAGCCGCTCGAGGACCGCCTTCACCGCGCGGGCCACCGCGGCTTCCTCGCGCACGTCCACGCCGTCGACGAACACGGAAGCCGGCGCGGCACGCACGACCTGGTTCCACGAGTCGTCGATCGGCTTCTGCAGGTCGAGCCCGGCGACCGTCGCCCCTTCAGCCGAGAAGCGCCGCGCACACGCCGCGCCGATCCCCGACGCCGCTCCCGTGATCAGTGCAGTCTTGCCCGTGAGCCTCGCCACCGGATCCTCCCCTCGTCGTGGCCGAATCGTCTCCGCCGCCGGGCAGGGACGTCAAGCTCCGCACTCGTTGACCCCCACGTGCGCCTGGGTCACTCTCCTTGCCGGGAGTTGCCGTGCGGGCCCCTGCGGACGCGGCGAAAGTGCGAAGGCTGCTCGCCGAGATCTCGCGCCGCGCGCGGGGCCCCGGCGCGATCTACCTCACCGGCGGCGCGACGGCCGCGCTGTTCGGATGGCGCGCGCAGACCGTCGATGTCGATCTCAAGCTCGATCCCGAGCCCCCCGGCGTGTTCGAGGCGATCGCTGCGCTGAAGGACGAGCTCGACGTGAACGTGGAGCTGGCTGCACCCGACGACTTCATCCCGCCGCTCCCCGATTGGCGCGAACACAGCCTGCCGATCGACGCGCCGGGTCCCGTGCGCTTCTTCCACTACGACCTGCGCGGTCAGGCGCTGGCGAAGATCGAGCGCGGCCACGGCCGCGACCTGGCCGACGTGCGCGAAATGCTGCGCGCACGCCTCGTCACGCCCGCCGAGCTGGAGCGCGCGTTCCAGGCGATCGAGCCCGGCCTGCTGCGCTATCCGTCGGTCGACCGCGCCGTGTTTCGCAGCAAGCTGGTCGAGTTCCTCGGCCGCGAGAGAGGGCGCTAGCGGTGCCGCAGGACGAGGCGGGCGAGCTGCCGGGAGCCGAGATCCTCCGCGAGGGCTTGCGCGACCTGGGTCGCGGTCACGAGAGCGTGCCCGCGTTGCTGCTCCGAATCGCACGGCCCCGTCTGGCGCGACTGGGCGTCGAGATCCCTGGGGAGGACGGAGCCTTCGACGGGCAGCCCGAGCTCGCGCTGTATCGCTTGCTCTGCGACGTGGCCGGCGCTGACGCCTACGGCCAGTACAACGCGTGGCTGCGCCGCCTGGCCAGCCTGTGTCATGCGCTGGAGGCGCGCACGTCGAGAGGCTCTGCGCCGTGACGCCTGCGTGGTCCCTTCTGCGGGTCTAGCCGAGTCGCAGGGCGCCGGAGGCTGCGAGCGCCTCGATCCTGGCGTCGTCGAAGCCCGCCTCGCGCAGGACCTCGCGCGAGTGCTCGCCGAGGCTGGGGGCGCGGCGCGCGAAGCCGCTCGGCGTGCGCGAGAAGCGCGCGTAGCTCGCGGCGGCCGTGACCGAGCCGAAGCCGGGCTGGTCGAAGGTCGCGTAGAACGACGCCGGTTGGAACGGCGCGAAGGCGTAGATCTCCTCGTGGCGCAGCGCGGGGACCGCCGGGATGCGGCGCGCGCGCAGGCGGGTGAGCGCTTCTCCGCGCGGGAGCACGGCGAGGCGGTCCGGCTCGAAGTCGCCAGCGCTCGCCAGTGCTGCGACCTGCGCATCCGTCGAGCACGCGACCGCGATCCAGCCGTCGGCGCAGCGCTGGAGCCTGCGCTCGCGCGACGGTCCCGCGAAGTCGCGGCCGCCCGTCGGCGGCGGGGTGCGCCCGGCGACCTGGACGAGCTCTCCCGACTGGAGCAGCAGGCTCTGCGCCGCGAGGCTCGTCTCCACGCGCTGTCCCAGGCCGGTGCGCTCGCGCGCGCGCAGCGCGGCGACGATCGCGAACGCCAGCAGCAAAGCACTCGCGGTGTCGTGCACGGCCACCTGGTGGAACACCGGCTCGTCGTCGCCGCCCTGCGCGGCCATCAGCCCGCTCTGCGCCTGGAGTAGCGGGTCGAAGCCCGGGTCGCTCGCGAACGGCCCCGCCGAGCCGTACGCCGTGACCGACGCCGACACGATCCGCGGCTGGATCGCGCGCAGCGTCTCGTAGTCCAGCCGCAAGCGCTCGAGGACGCCGCGGCGGTAGTTGTCGCAGACCACGTCCGCGCGGCGCACGAGCTGGTAGAACGCCTCGAGCCCTACAGGGCGCTTCAAATCGAGCGACACGCTGCGCTTGCCGCGATTGAAGCCGACGAAGCCGATCCCGAACGGCCGGAACGGATCGCCCTCGAGCGGCTCGACCTTGATCACCTCCGCGCCCAGGTCGGCGAGGATCGCGCCTGCGTAGGTGCCGGCGATGATCACGCCGAGATCGAGCACGACGATGCCGGCGAGCGGGCCGTGGCCCGTGGGCGCGTCCCCCGGCGGAGCGGAGCGCGGCTCGAGCGCGAGCTCCTCGAGCCGCACGTCGCGCTCGAGATGCCTGACACTGGCGGGTGTCGCGCCGAGCTTCGCAAACACGCCGGGAATCGCGACGGCGCCGCGCCGAGGGTGCGCGAGCTCGACGCGCAGGCGGTTGGCGGCGACCGCTTCGCTGGCGAACCACGCGTCGCGCGTGCCCACCGGCGCAGCCGGAACACCCGCGGCGCGCAGCGCGGCCAGCCAGTCCGCGCGCGACTTCTCGGCGAAGCGCGCCTCGAGCAGGCGGTTCACGGGAAACGCCACGCCCGGCGCCATCACGTTCGCGAACTTCCCGTCGACGCCCGGGAGCGTCCAGAGCTCCTCGACCCCGATCGCGCGCACGGCAGCCCGGAAGTGCGGCTCCATCAGGCCCGCGAGGAAGAGCCACTCGCCGTCGGCGCAGCGATACAGCCGGTAGTTCGGGATGCGCCCGCGCGCGCCGCGATCGGGAAGCTTCGGCACCTGGCCGGTCGGCACCACGTTGCCAGCCTGAACCGCAGCCATCGCCGCCAATCCGGTCACGACGATCGACTGTCCGCCGCCGCTGCGCGTCTGCTCGAACAGCGCCGCTGCGAGCGCGTCGGCGGCCAGCAGGCCGTGCGCGTACTGCGCCTGCCGCGTGACCATCCAGACCGGCACGTCGTCCCACGAGAACTGCCGGAAGGCGTTGCCGGAGACCGCCCACAGCAGCGCGTCGTCGCCTGCGAGGCCTGCCCACTCCGGGCCCTCGCCGTACGGCGGCAGCCAGACGTGGAGCAGGGCGGGATGCGCGGGGGTCAGGCGCGCGGCGTCGAGACCGAGCGCCTCGAGCTCGCCGGGCGCTCGGTCGAACACCGCCGCGTGCGCGCTCGCGAGCAGCGCGTGAAGCTGATCGCGGTCGCGCGGTGCCGATGGATCGAGCAGCAGCCGCTGCTTGTTGCGGTTCCAGCACAGCCAGCCGGCGTCGTCGTGCCGCCGCCCCGGAGGCTCGACGCGGATCATCTCGGCCCCGTGATCGGCCACGAGCATGCAGGCGAGCGCGCCGGCCACGTCGGTGTCGAAGTCGATCACGCGCGCGCCGGCGAACGCACCCTCCGTCATGCCTCGCCATCATACGACGCGCCCGCGCGGGCGGACCGTGCGAGAATGGGGCCGATGGCAGCGGCGCCGCGCATCGATCTCGTCGATCCCGCGAGCTTTGCGAACGGACAGCCCTGGGAGCAGCTGCGCTGGCTGCGCGCGAACGACCCGGTCCACTGGCACCCGGAGCCGGCGGGCGGCCGGGGCTTCTGGGCGCTCACGCGCTACGACGACGTGCGCGCGGTCGGGCGCGACTCAGCGCTGTTCTCCTCGGTCCCGACGATCATGATCCCCGATCCCGCACCCGGGCAAACGCTCGAGATCTTCGGCGACCACGCGATGATGCTCACGCTGGATCCGCCGCGGCACACGCAGTACCGCCGGCTGATCAGCCGCGAGTTCACGCCGCGCGCCGCGCGCGCGCTGGCGCCGCGCATCGCCGAGCTCGCCGGCCAGATCGTGGACGCGGTGATCGAGCGCGGCGCCTGCGACCTGGTGGCGGACATCGCCGGCGAGCTGCCGTCGTACGTGGTCGCGGAGCTGCTCGGCCTGCCGCAGGACGACGGGCGCAAACTCTACGCGCTCACCGAGACCATCCACGCCGCGCCCGAGTCCGTGCCGCCCGGCGCCGGCGCCTCGGCGGTGATGCAGATGTTCGCCTACGCGCAGGAGGTGATCGCCGAGAAGCGCGCGCGCCCGCGCGACGACCTCGCGACCAAGATCCTGCATGCCGAAGTCGACGGACGGCGCCTGGACGACATCGACTTCCAGCTCTTCTTCCTGTTGCTGGTGGACGCGGGCGGCGACACCACGCGCAACCTGCTCGGCGGCGGCATGCTCGCGCTGTTCGAGCACCCCGACGAGCGCCGCCGCCTCGAGCGCGATCTCGAGGCGCTGCTGCCGACCGCGGTCGAGGAGATGCTGCGCTTCGTCTCGCCGGTCGTGTACATGCGCCGCACCGCGACGCGCGACACCGAGCTCGGCGGCAGGAAGATCCGCGCCGGCGACAAGGTCGTGATGTACTACGGCTCCGCGAATCGCGACGAGTCAGTGTTCCGGGACCCCGATCGCTTCGACGTCGCGCGCGCGCCGAACCCGCACGTGGCCTTCGGCGGCGGCGGCGCCCACTTCTGCCTGGGCGCGCATCTGGCGCGCGTCGAGATCGAGGCGATGCTCCGCGAGATCCTGCTCCGCCTGCCCGACATCGAGCCCGCCGGCCCCGCGACCTGGCTCCCGTCCACCTTCATCTCGGGACCGAAGCAGGTCCCGGTGCGCTTCACGCCCGGCAAGCGCCGCGCTACGGCTTAGCGCGCGCCACGAGCGCCTGGAATAGCCGGCGCTGCACTGGATCGTCGGCCACCTGCGCCTCGGGATGCCACTGCACCGCGATCGCGAACGGGTGGTCGCGGAAGACGAGAGCCTCGACCAGCCCGTCCGGGGCGTGACCCGCGACCTCGAGCCCCGCGCCGATCCGGCGCACACCCTGGTGGTGGCGCGAGTTCACCGGGAACTCGAGCGCGCCGTAGATCTCCTCGAACACGCCGCCGCCCGCCATGCGCACCGGGTGGTAGCAGGGCTTGCCCTCGGTGCCCCGGTGCGGGAGCGCCTCGGAGCGGTCCGGCAGGTGCTGCTCGAGGTCACCGCCGCAGAGCACGTTCAAGAGCTGCATGCCGCGGCAGATCCCGAGCACGGGCAGGTCGCGCGTCTCGAGCGCCCGGCGCGCCAGCTCGAGCTCGAAGCGGTCGCGCTCGAGCGCCACGCCCGACACGGCGTCGTGTCGGTCCGTCGCGTAGTGCGACGGGTCGATGTCGCCGCCGCCGGCCAGCACCAGCGCGTCGAGCAGCTCGAACGCCTCGCGCGGCACGGCCTCGGTCGAGGGCAGCAGCACTGCCACGCCGCCCGCCTGCGTGACCGCGTCCACGTAGCTCTTCGGCAGAGCGTAGCTGCGCATCGGTCCGACGGGTCCGTAGAGGGTGATCCCGACGATGGGCGCGCGCCCGTTGCGGCTCACGGGGAATGCACGCTAGCAGGCCCGGGCTTCCGGTACGATGCCCCGCATGAGAGAGCTCGTGGATCGGGTAGCCGTCGTGACCGGGGCGGCGAGCGGGATCGGGCGGGCGCTGGCGCGCCGCTTCGCCGCCGAGGGGATGAAGCTGGTGCTCGCCGACGTCGAGCGCCCGGCGCTCGAGAAGGCGACGGCCGAGATCGACGGGTCCGGCACGCGAGCGATCGCGGTGCCCACCGACGTCTCGAAGCCCGAGCAGGTCGACGCGCTGGCCCGACGCGCGCTCGACGCCTTCGGCGCCGTCCACGTGCTCTGCAACAACGCCGGCGTGTTCACGGGCGGCCGCATCTGGGAGCAGACCCTCGGCGACTGGAAGTGGGTGATCGACGTGAACCTCTGGGGTGTGGTCCACGGGATCCGCACCTTCGTCCCGATCCTGCTGGCGCAAGGTGGCGAGGGGCACATCGTGAACACCGCGTCGGTCGCCGGGCTGGTCTCGCCGCGCGGCCTCGGCCCGTACAACGTGACCAAGCACGGCGTGGTCACGCTTTCGGAGACGCTGCACTACGAGCTGCGCGCGGCCGGCTCACAGATCGGCGTGTCGGTGCTCTGCCCCGGCGCGATCCACACCCACATCGCCGACGCCGAGCGCAACCGGCCGCCTGAGCTCGCGCGCGGCCCGAACGCCGCGGCGAACGCGGTCCTGCGCGCTGGACTCGAGGCCGGCATGGATCCGGCGGAAGTCGCCGATCTCGTGGTGCGCGGCATCCGCGAGGGGCGCTTCTACCTGCTGACACACCCCGAGCTCAAGGCGGGAGTCGAGCGGCGCATGCGCGACATCCTCGAGGACCGCGTGCCGAAGCTCGTGGAGCGTCCAGCGCGGTGACGCTCGCACTGCGAACCGCTGCCGGGGAGTTCACCGCCGACGTCGCGCGGCCGGATTCCGGCGCGGTCGTGCTGCTCCTGCACGGCTTCCCGCAGTCGCGACACGCTTGGCGCGCGCAGGTTCCCGCCCTCGCTGCGTGCGGCTACCGCGCGGTCGCGCCGGATCAGCGCGGCTACTCGCCGGGCGCACGCCCGGATCCCGCGCACGACCTGTCTGCCTACGGGATCGAGCAGCTGGTGCGCGACGCGCTCGAGCTCGCGGACGCGGCGCGGCCCGACGGAGCAGGGCGCTTCCATCTGGTCGGCCACGATTGGGGCGGGCAGGTCGCGTGGGCGCTGGCCGGGCGTCACCCGGAGCGCATCGCCTCGCTCACCGTGCTGTCGCGCCCGCATCCGGCCGCGTTCCGGCGCGCATTCGAGGCGAACGTCGGGGATCAGCAGCAGCGCTCGCGGCATCACCGCGCGTTCCACGATCCGGCGACGGGCAAGCTCCTGCTCGAGGACGGCGCGCGGCGCCTGCGGGCAGCGCTCTCGGATCAAGGAGTTCCGCCCGCCGCGGTCGACGAATACCTGTCGGTACTCGGCGATCCGGCCGCGCTGGAGGCCGCGCTCGGCTGGTATCGCGCGGCGGGAACGATCAGCGCGCTCGAGGTGCCGAAGATCGCAGTCCCGACGCTCTACATCTGGGGCGACCGCGACGCCACCGTCGGCCGCGCGCCGGCCGAATGGACGGCCGAGTACGTCGCCGCACCCTACCGCTTCGAGGTCCTGCCCGGCGTCGGCCACTTCGTCACGGACGAAGCGCCCGAGCGCACGACCGCGGTCCTCGCCGACTGGCTCGCGGCTCACCCCGCGTAGCTATCCGCGGGGAAGCCCGAGCACGCGCTCCGCGATGATGTTGCGCTGAATCTGATTCGTACCCGCGAAGATCAGCGGGCCGCGCGACTGCAGCTCGCGCTGCGCCCAGCGGCCGTCGTCGGGCGCGCGCGGGGTGCGGCGCGCGAGCTGGCCGTAGGCGCCCGTGAGCTCGTTGCCGAGCTTCGCGAGCCGTGCGCCCATGTCGGAGTAGTAGAGCTTCTGGATGCTCGCCTCGGGCCCCGGCTTGTGTCCCTGCACCAGAGCAGTGAGCTGGCGCAGCGAGTTCAGGCGCAGGATCTCGACGTCGATCGCGGCCTGCGCGATCTGCTGGCGTGCGACGGCGTCGTCGGCGACGCGGCCGGTCCCGCGCCGCGCGCGCCCGGCCAGACCGACCAGATCGTCGAAGTCCTTCTTGTACGACGCGTAGCGCGAGAGCGTGTTGGCGCCGCGCTCGTAACCCAGCACGGTGTTGGCCACGCGCCAGCCCTCGGTCGGGGTCCCGACCATGTTCTCGGCGGGAACCTCGACGTCGGTGAAGAACACCTGCGAGAAGCCTTTGGCGCCGGTGAGCTGCAGCAGCGGCGCGACCTCGATCCCCCGGCTGTGCATGTCGATCAGCAGGAAGCCGATGCCGTCGTGCTTGGCGGCCTTCGGGTCGGTGCGCACCAGGCAGAAGATCCAGTCGGCGTGGTGAGCGCCCGAGGTCCAGATCTTCTGGCCGTTCACCAGGTAGCGGTCGCCGCGCTGCTCCGCGCGCGTCTGCAGTCCCGCGAGATCGGAGCCCGCGCCCGGCTCGGAATAGCCCTGGCACCACATCTCCTCCGCGCGCAGCATCGGGCGCAGGAAGCGGCGCTTCTGCTCGGGCGTGCCGTGGTGCATGATCGCCGGACCGGCCAGCCCGATCCCGAGCCCGTTCACGGCCGGCGGCGCGCCCGACCTCACCAGCTCCTCCTGCAGCAGCGCGTTCTCGACGTGTCCACGTCCCTGTCCGCCGTACTCCTTCGGCCAGGTCAGCCCGACGTACCCGGCGTCGAAGAGCTGCGCGTGCCAGGTGCGCAGGCGGGCGAACGAGTCGTCCTCCTCCGCGAACTCGATCCGCTCCGCGCGGTTCCACCACGAAGGGATGTTTCGCTCGAGCCAGCCCCGCACCTCGGCGCGGTACGCCTCTTCCCCGTCGCTGAATCGAAAGTCCATCGCGGCCTCCCGTTGGACATTCTATTCCGGCCCGTCGCTCTGGCGGTGCGCGCCCTCGAGCAGGCGCGCGCGGCGCTTTGCTTCGAGCGACAGGCGCGCCCGCTCGCCCTTGTCGAGGCCGTGGTGGGCGCGGCTCGCGCTGGCCAGGCGCTCGCGCTCCTCGCGCAGCTTCTTCTTTCGAAATCGACGCAGATTGGTGGGGCCGGCCATCCGGGCATTGTAGGGCCAAGCCTTGACTGACCCGGGGTCATTCCGCCATAAAGTCTGGTTATGCACAGGGTTGGGGTGCGCGCCGGATTTGCGGCGCTTCTGCTGGTACAGGTTTGGCCTGGCTCCGGCCGCGCCGATACCGGCGTGCCGTCGGCCGAAGAGGTCGAAGCCCGCGTCGAGAGCGAGATCGAGCTGCCGAGCCCGCAGGACGTCGAAGACGTCGCGCCCGAGGGCGCCACGTTGACCGGCAAGGAGATCTACGAGCGGTTTCTCAAGAACAAGCTCCACTCCGGCATCCAGCACAACCGGGTGATCTCGATCGATCCGGGCGGCAATACCCAGGAGAGCCGCTTCTGGGTGCGCTGGAAGGACTTCCGCGACGAGGACGACAAGCCGACCGAGGGCATCTACAACAAGACGCTGGTCAAGTTCCTCGATCCCTTCGACATGCGGAATACGGCGTTCCTGATGGTCGTGCGCGAAGGGAAGGCCGGCGAGAAGAAGGTCGTCGCCGATCAGTTCGTGTACCAGCCGAGCGCGCGGCGCACCCGCCGTGTGAAGCTGAACGGCCAGAGCGTCGGTGGGACCGACGTGTCGTTCGACGACATCGCCTTCGAGGACGCCGACGACGCCGAGCACAAGCGGCTGCCCAACGAGAAGCTCGACGGCGTCCTGGTCTACGTGGTGGAGTCGGAGATCAAGCCGACGGTGAAGTCGAAGTACTCCAAGACGCTCACGTTCCTGGAGACCGAGCACTACGTGCCGCTGCACACGCGCTACTGGGATCCGGCGTCGGTCGAGGTCAAGGAGATGGTCGCCAACCCGCACTCGATCCGGGAGTTCCACGGCACCTGGGTCGCTGGCGAAGCGCTCGTGACGAACCTGAAGGAGAAGACGAGCACCCAGGTGTTCGTCGAGGACCTCGACCCGAACGCCGAGCTCGCCGACCGCCTGTTCAGCCTGCTGCGCCTCGAGATGGGGCGCTAGCGGCTCACGCGGGCGCTGCTTCGATCACGCAGCGCGGGCTGGCCGTGCGCGTGACCTCGACCAGGCGGAACCCCGCGCGCTCGAGGAGCGTCGCGAACTCCTCGCGCGTGCGCGCCTGCCCGTCGCTCATCACGAACATCAAGAGATCGAAGAGCTTCCCGGGCAGCGCCTCGTTCGGGCCGTCCACCACACGGTCTACGACGAGCAGTCGCGACGCGGGTGACATCGCCCGGCGACAGACTCGCAGCAGCGCCAGGGCCGCGGCGTCGTCGCAGTCGCAGAGCATCCCGCAGAGCATGTAGGCGTCGGCGCCCGCCGGGACGGACTGAAAGAGGTCGCCCGCGACCACCTCGCAGCGATCGTCGACGCCCGCCTCGCGGAGCACCGCGCCCGCTCCGCTGACCACGTGCGCCTGATCGAACACCACCCCGTGCGCCTTCGCGTGCGCGCGGAGGATTGCGGCCAGGAACGCCCCCTGGCCGCCCCCGAGGTCTACGATCCGCGCGAAGCGCGAGAAGTCGACGGCGGCCAGGATCGCGGCTTCGGCGCCGCGGGAATTAGCGGTCATCGCGCGGTCGAAGCTCGCGCTCTCCTCTGGATGCGCCGCGCGCCACTTCCAGACGTCCACCCCGTGCAGGGCGTTGAAGGCGCTCTCGCCCGTGCGCACGCCGTGCAGCAGGTGACCCCACGACTGCCAGTGGTAGGGGCGACCGATCAGCAGCGCCCACGCGGCGAGCGAAGCGGGGTGATCGGAGCGCAGCGGCTCGCCGAGAGGAGTGAGCGCGAAGCGCTCGCCTTCCTCCTCGCTTAGCACGCCCGCGGCCGCGAGAGCGCGGAGCAGGCGGTAGAGCGCGCGTGGCTGCGCTCCGATCTCGCGCGCCAACTCGTCGACAGCGCGCGCTTCCCCTGTGATTCGATCCGCGACGCCGAGCGCGGCCGCGACGTGCAGCGCCTGCGAGAGCTGGTAGCCGTTGACCAGCCGGAGGAGCTGCGCGGCGGGGGTCTCTGCAGCCATCGGGCCGATTATCGCCGAACCTCGCGCAGCGCGAGCAGGTCGCGGCCGAGCTCGCGCACGGGACGGGCCATGCGCCGCGTCCAGCTCGGCCAGCGCAGGGGCGAGACTCCCGGGACGTTCGCCGGCTCGATCTCGCCGGCCAGATCGTCGAGCGAGATGCCGACGAGCGCGCACGGCGTGTGCGACAGGAAGGCATGGACGGCCGCGCGGAACGCTGCGGGCTTCGCGCCGGCGCCGAGCCCGAGCCGGCGCTCGAGCTGCGCGACCTCGCCTGCGCGCTCGCTCCGCGCCGACGCGAGCGCGTGCTCATCGCGCAGGATCCCGAGCGAGCGACGGATCTCGAGATCGCGACCGCGGCGCCAGCCCTCGAGCGTGGGCAGATCGTGCGTGTTCGCGCTGGCGAGCGCGCGCACCGGCCAACGGGACGCGGGGTGGAAGCCGCGCGCGTCGCGCTCGAACAAGAGCACGCGAGACGACAGCAGGCCAAACCGCGCGAGCGCGCGATCGAAGCCCTCGGGGACGGTGCCGAGATCCTCGGCGACGATCACCGCAGCGTGTCGTTGGCTCGCGTCGGCGACGAGCGCGAGCAGCGCGTCGCGCGGGAAGCTCACGTAGGCGCCCTCAGACGGCGGGCGCCCGCGCGGGATCCAGAACTGGCGCGCGAGCCCCATCGCGTGGTCGATGCGCAGCATGCCGGCGTGCGCGAGGGCGCGGTCGAGGAGCAGCCGGAAGAACGCGAAGTCGCTCGCCGCGAGTGCCTGCGGGTCGAGCGGCGGCGTCTGCCAGTCCTGCCCCTGCGGCGCGTAGGCGTCCGGCGGCGCGCCGAGGGAGACGCCGCGCGCGAACAGGCGCGGGAACGCCCAGCAGTCGAAGCCCGAGGCCACGCTGCCGAGCGGCAGATCCTGATACAGCCCGAGTGCAGCTCCGGCGCGCAGCGCTGCAGCGTGCGCGGCCGCGAGCTGGCGCTCGGCCTCGCGCTCGAGCCACGCGAAGTAGCCCACCGCGCGCGGATGGGCGGCGCGAAACTCCGAGACAGCAGGGGAGCCGGGGTCGCGGAATGCGGCCGGCCAGGCGCGCCAGTCGCGGCGGTGCCCGCGCGCGGCGAAGTGCTCTTCCAGCGAGCGGAACGTGGCGTAGTCGCGGAGCAAGCTGGACTCGACCCGGACGGGCGCCCGTGCTCGCGCGTAGAGCGCCTCGAAGATCGGACGCTGGAACGAGGCGACCGCCGCCCAGTCGAGCCGCTCCGACGCTCGCAGCCGCTGCGCCGCCCGCGACTGCATGCGCCGCTGCGCTTCCGGACACGCGCGATAGCCCGGCACGCGCTCCGGATCGATGTACACCGTGTTGTGGAACAGGCGCGAGAACGCCGAATAGGGGCTGACCTCGTTGCCGGCGTTGCGCGTGGCGCAGAGCGGGCTCACGCCGACGAAAGCGGCGCCGGCGCGTCCGGCGGCGCGCGCAAGCGCCGCGAGATCCGAGAAGCTGCCGATCCCCGCGCCGCGCGCGCCACGCAGCGACCACAGGTTCGTCCAGATGCCGAACCCGTGCTCCGTCCCCAGTCGGTCGCGCGGAGCGATGGCGCGCAGCGAAGACAGGCGCCTCGGCGCGGTCGCCGGAAGCTCCGCCAGCGCGCGCTGCGCCGCGCATTCGTTCGACGCGTCGATGCCGAGCGACTCGAGCAGCGCCTCGCGCGTGGCGTCGCTGGCTGCGCGCCAGCGTCCGCTCCCCGCCTCGCGATAACCGGGGAGGATTCCGGCCCGCGCCGCGAGCGCGCGCAGCCGCGGCCTGGACGCCGGACGGCTCACGCGCTGCGCGCCCCGTCGTGCTCGAACAGCGCGAGCGCGTGCGCGCCGAGCTGCACCCGCTCGGACTCGGGGCGCGCGCCGTCCTCGTCGCCTGTGTTCACGCGCTCGCGCCAGTCTCCCCGCTGCGGCAGGCGCGGCAGGCGGAAGCGGCGCGGCTGCTCACCGCCGTTGAGCAGGACGAGGAGCGTCGCGCCGCGATTCGGTCGCCCGCGCTCGTCCAGCTCGTCGGACGCGTCGCCGCGCACCAGCATCGCCAGGGCGTCGAGCTCCGGGTCGTGCCAGTCCGCCGCGGCCATCTCAGCGCCGTCGGGGCGAAGCCAGGTCACGTCCTTTACTCCGGCGTGGATGAGCGGATCGCCCGCGAAGAAGCGCCGGCGCCGGAACACCGGGTTCTCGCGGCGCAGCGCGAAGACCTTGCGCGTGAAGTCGAGCAGCGCCTGCTCCGCCGGGCCCAGGCGCCAGTCCAGCCAGGTGGTCGCGTCGTCGTGGCAGTACGCGTTGTTGTTCCCGCTCTGGGTGCGGCCGAGCTCGTCGCCGTGCGAGAGCATCGGCACGCCCTGCGAGAAGGCGAGCGTCGCCAGCAGATTGCGGGCGATTCGAGCGCGCAGCTCCTGGATCTCGCGAGAGTCGGTCTCGCCCTCGGCGCCCCAGTTGCGGCTCCAGTTGGCGTCGCTGCCGTCGCGGTTGGCCTCGCCGTTCGCCTCGTTGTGCTTGTGCTCGTAGCTCACCAGGTCGCGCAGCGTTAAGCCGTCGTGGCACGCCACGAAGTTGACGCTGGCGAAGGGGCCACGACCTCCCGCCAGGAACAGGTCGCTCGAGCCCGAGAGGCGCGACGCCAGCTCCGGCACCTGGCCGCGATCGCCGCGCCAGAAGCGCCGCAGCGAGTCGCGATAGCGGCCGTTCCACTCGGCCCACCCCGGCGGGAAGTTCCCGAGCTGGTAGCCGCCTGGCCCGAGGTCCCACGGCTCAGCGATCCATTTGACCTCCGCCAGCACCGGGTCCTGCTGCACCAGCGCGAACAGGCGCGCGTTGGGGTCGAAGGCGTCGCCGTCGTGATCGCGTGCGAGGGCAGGCGCCAGGTCCAGGCGGAAGCCGTCGACGTGCATCTCGCTCACCCAGTAGCGCAGCGAATCGACGACGAGCTGCAGCACGCGCGGATGGCGCAGGTCGAGCGCGTTGCCGCAGCCCGAAAAATCCAGGTAGCGCCGGCGGTCGTGCGGCGCGAGTCGGTAGTACGACGCGTTGTCGATCCCGCGGTAGCACAGCGTCGGTCCGCGCTCGTCGCTCTCGCCCGTGTGGTTGTAGACGACGTCCAGGATCACCTCGATCCCCGCGCGGTGGAGCGTCTTGACCATCGACTTCCACTCGATGACTGCGCCCGCGCCCGCTGCGCCGGCGAAGCGCGGATCGGGCGCGAAGTAGAGGAGAGTGTCGTAGCCCCAGTAGTTGGCCTGTCCGCGCGCGCCGAGCGCGCGGCTGCTCTGCGCGAGCGCCACAGGTAGGAGCTCGAGCGCGGTCACACCGAGCGACTGCAGATGCTCCACGATCGCGTCCGACGCCAGTCCCAGGAACTTCCCGCGCAGGGGCGCCGGCACGCCCGGATGCAGCGCGCTCGTTCCCTTCACGTGGCACTCGTAGATCAGCGTGCGGCTCCACGGCGTGCGCGGCGCGCGATCGTCGCCCCACGGGAAGGCGTCGTCGACGACCGCGCAGCGAGGGGTGTGATCCGCGCTGTCCGTGCCGCTGCGCGCGGCGGCGTCGGGCTCGAAGTGCGACGCCTCGAGCCGCGCGGCGCTCGTCGCGGCGCGCGCGTACGGGTCGAGCAGCAGCTTCGACGGGTTGAAGCGGTGGCCGGCGCGCGGCTCCCAGGGGCCGTGCGCGCGGTAGCCGTAGAGCTGTCCGGGACGCACATCGGGCAGGTAGCCGTGCCAGACGTCGTGCGTGCGCTCGGGGAGCGAGACGCGCGCGCTCTCGCGTCCTGGCTCGCCCGGGTCGTAAAGGCACAGCTCGACGCGCGTCGCGTGCGCCGAGAACAGCGCGAAGTTCACGCCCTCGCCGTCCCAGCGCGCGCCGAGCGGGTGCGGCGCTCCCGGCCAGACGCGCATCAGCCGCGCCTCATGCCTGTGCCTCGGGCGGCGCGAGGAAGCGACCGCGCAGGGGCGCTGAGGTGTACGCGCCGCGCGCGCCCGTCGCGGGGTCCAGCGCGGCTTCTCCCGGGCGCTCGACGCGCAACACGTGGCCGACTCTCTCGGCGGGATCCAGGCGCACGTAGTTGCGCGGGCCGAGCCAGCGGTAGCGCTCGCCGCTCCACAAGTCGTGGACGACGAACGGCTCGTCGCGCGGCAGACCCAGCTCCGCGAGCGGGACCTCGACCATGCTCTCGCGCACGCGCCGCACGTCGAGGTTGACTGCGATCAGCAAGTCGTTGCCCGGCACGGAGCGCCGGTACCAGAGGATCTCGGGATCGTCGGCCTGCAGGAACTCGAGATTGCCGGGCTCGAGCAGGGCAGGGTTCTCGCGGCGGATCCGGTTCACGAGCGCGAGATCGGCAGCCAGCGGCGACCCCGCGCGCGACCCGCGCGGTCGCAGCGCGAGGATCTCGTCGCGCAGATCCGCCTCGCACCACTCGAAGCCGGCGGCGATCCCGTAGCTCGCGCCGAGTGTCGCGGCGAGCAGCAGCCGCGCGCGAAACGCAGCCGGCCCGCCGCGCGCGAGTGGCTCCGAGACCAGCTCCGGCGGATTCGCGAACCAGAGCGGGCGCAGCACATCGCGCATCGCCCCGACTTCCAGCGCGTGATCGCGCAGCTCCCAGCACGCCTGCTTCCAGGGGAAGTGGGTGTAGGCGAGCGAGAAGCCCGCCGCCGCGAGCCGGCGCACCCGACGCAGGTCGGCGAACGACTTCGCCACCGCGATCGCATCCGGCGCGAGCCTGCCAAGCTCGGGCAGCAGCCAGTCCCAGAACGCCTGCGGCCGGGCCTCCGGTGCGGTCATCACGAACGCGCGCACGCCCCGCTCGCACCAGAAGTGCAGCGCGGCGAGACACGCCTGCCAGAGCGCTTCGCGCTCGGTGCACCAGAAATCGAGCGGCCACAGATCCTCGCGCGGCGCGGGCGCGAACCAGCCGGGGTGCTCGCTACGCCACGGATGGTCCGGCGAGCAGTCGAGCGACCACTCCAGCGCGATCTCGATGCCGCGTGCGCGCGCCGACTGCACCAGGCGCTCGAAGTCGGTGAGGGTTCCGAGCTCTGGATGCACGGCGGTGTGGCCGCCCTCGCGCGCGCCGATCGCCCAGGGGCTGCCGGGATCGCGCGTACCGGCGCTGGCGCTGCCCGGGCCCTTGCGCCGGGTGCGGCCGATCGGGTGAATCGGCGCCAGGTGCAGCACCTCGATACCGAGCCCGGCGAGCTCCGGCAGCAGCCGCTCCATGTCGGCGAAGGTCCCGTGGCGCCCGGGCTCGCGCGCCGCGGAGCGCGCGAACAGCTCGTACCATGCGCCGCACGCAGCGCGCGCGCGCTCGACCTGGATCTGGTACGTGGGCTCGAGTCGCGCGATGGAGTCGGGCGCGCGCTCCGACCAGGCCTCGACGGTCCACTGCCAGCGCCCGGCCCGGTCCAGCAGCAGCTCGCACGCGAAACGCTGCGACGCGCGGTCGCGCCGGAGCGGCTCGCTGCGCCAGGCGCCCGCGCCGGGGCCGCGGAACGCCACGCGCGCGGCGATGGGCTCGTCGGGCTCGGCGTACAGGTCGCACTCGATCTTGCAGCGCTCGCCGACCAGCCGCTTGGTCGCGAAGCGTCCCCCGTCGGTGACCGGGCTCGGGTCTTCGATGGCGACGCGCGGCGGTTCGGGGCGCATGGACTCTTGAGCGGGCGGGACCGCAACGATGACACACTCCCGGGATTGCCGCTCCACGCGCGCTCCTTGTAGTCTGCCCCGCGATGCAGAGCTACCGCGGAAAGCTTCGGAGCGCGCGTGAGGCCGCGTCGCTGGTGCACTCGAGCGACACCCTCGCCCTGCCGGTCGCGCCGGGCGTGCCGCCGCTGTTCTTGCACGCGCTCGGGGAACGCGACGACTTCCGCGACCTGGTCGTGCTGTGCGCGATCCTGCCAGGCGCGTTCGCGCTCGCTACGCGACGGGGCGTGCGGCTGCGCAGCCCGTTCTACGGCGCAGTCGAGCGCGCGCTCGCCGCCGCCGGCGCCGCGATCGACTTCATCCCTGCTGACTTCCGGCGCATCACGCTCGCGATCGAACGCATGCGGCCGCGCGTGATGACGACGCTGGTCGCGCCGCCCGACGCCGGCGGCAAGATGAGCCTCGGTCTCTACGCCGGCGCGGGCGTCGACGAGCTGCACCGCTGCGGCGCCGACCCCGAGCGCGTGCTCGTGGTCGAGGTGAGCCCGCGCGTGCCGCGAACCCTCGGGCTGCCGCCGGAGCACACGCACGCGCTCTCGGTCGACGAGGTCGACGTGATCGTGGAGAGCGAGAGCGAGCCGTTCGCGCTCCCGGAGAGCGCCCCCACCGAGATCGACCGCGCGATCGCGGCGCACGCGGTGCGCTACATCCCCGACGGCGCGACGCTGCAGACGGGGATCGGCGGCGCGCCGAGCGAGATCGCGACCATCCTCGCCACGGGTCCTGGTGGCGATTACGGTATTCACGGGGAGATGTTCACTAACGGCCTGATGCAGCTGCACCGCGCCGGTAAGATCAGTAACCGCAAGGGCTACCTGGACGGGCTGTCGGTCTGCACCTTCGCGCTCGGCACGCGCGAGCTCTACGACTGGCTCGACGGCAACACCGAAGTGCGTTTCCTGCCCGTCGAGCACACCAACGCGCCCGCGCCGATCGCGCGCAACCGGCGCATGGTGTCGATCAACGCCGCGCTCGCGGTCGACCTGTTCGGTCAGCTCTGCGCCGACACGCTGGCGGGGCGCCAGTTCTCGGGAATCGGCGGGCACGAGGACTTCGTCTCGGGCGGGAGCCTGGCGCCGGGCGGGCGCTCGCTGGTGTGTCTGCCTTCCTGCGCCGAACGCGACGGCGTGCGACTCACGCGCATCGTGGCGACGCCGCCGCCCGGTGGGATCGTGACTACGCCGCGCCACGCGGCCGACGTCGTGATCACCGAGTACGGCGCGGCGGAGCTGGCGGGCATGACCGTCGCCGAGCGCGCGGAGGCGCTGATCGGGATCGCCCACCCCGACACGCGCGCGGACCTGCGCGCGGAGTGGGCGAAGCTGCGGAGGTAACGCTCCGGCCCCCCGCTGCCGATCCCGGGATGACTCCAACCGGGAGGCATCCCCCCCATGCCTCGATCATGCTGCGCGCTCGTCGTGTGCGCCTGGCTGTTGCCGCAGGCGAGCCGCGCAGAGCTCGAGCTGCTGCTCGACGCGCCGCTTCCGAACGCGGTGTTCGCGAGCGTCGAAGGCGGAGCCTTCGTCTCCGGTCGCGCGCTCGCGCGGGGCGGCGACAGTGGGCGCTTCGACGTGGTGATCGTGATCGACCGCTCCTACAGCACTTCGGCGCCGTCGGGGGCGGACGTCGATGGCGACGGCTTCCTCGGTCGCTCCTGGGGCGCGGACTATCTGCCCTGCCTGTCCTGGATGTTCCGCGTGCCGTCGAGCGATCGCGGCGACCACGTGCTGGCGGCCGAGGTCGCGGCCGCGGGGGCGCTCGTCGACCAGCTCGATCCGCGCAGCACGCGCGTGGGCGTGGTCTCGTTCTCCGGCGGCGGCCGTCATCGCGAGCGCGACTCGCAGTCCGAGGTCGCGCTGACGCACGACTTCCGCAAGGTCCACTACGCGCTCGGGCGCATTCTGTCCGAGGGGCCCCGCGGACAGACCAACATTTCCGCCGCGATCGAGCGCGCGCTCGCCGAGGTCACGGGAGAGCCGAGCGCGACCAGCGACGCGCGCGACGGCGTTCGGCGCGTGATCCTGTTCATGACCGACGGCCAGCCCAACCTGCCAGTGCGCTGGTCGTCGCGCGAGAACGCGCGGCTGGCGATCGAAGGCGCGCAGCGCGCGGCGCGGGCCGGCGTGCGCGTGGACACCTTCGCGATCGGAGCGCGCGCGCTCGAAGACCCGCTGGTGACGGTCGAGATGGCGCGCGTCAGCGACGGCCTCTACACCGCGGTCGAGGATCCGCGCACTCTCGTCGCGGTTTTCGAAGACGTGCGTTTTGTCGACGTGTCGAGCGTCGAGGTGCGCAACCAGACCACGGGAGCGCCCGCCGCGATGCTGGTGGTCGATCCCGACGGGAGCTTCTCGGCCGCGGTCGACCTCGTGCCCGGCGAGAACGTGCTCGAGGTTCGCGCGACATCGACGGACCACGGGCGAGCGCTGCGCCGGGTCCCGGTGCGGCTCGTGGCGGGGGCTGCCCCGCAGGCTCTGTCGGCGCGAGCGGAGGCGCGGCGCGAGCGCTTGCTCGAGCGGCGCCTGGCCGAGCTGCGCGCCCGGCGCCTCGCGCTGGAGGGCGAGCGCGATGGCGCGCTCCGCCGCGCGCTCGAGCTCGAGATCGAGCAGACCCGCGCGCGGGCGGCGGCCGAACGCAGCCAGCGCGCGCTCGTGGTCGAGGTCGAGACCGGGTCGAGCTCCGACCCCGAGTAGGTGAGTCGCAGGGAAGGGGCCGGCGGCGCTGTACCCGCGCGGCCCGGTCCGGGTACGCTCGTTCGCGGTGCGGACCGCGGCGGAACTGGATCGGCTGCTCACGCGGGCGGAGCCCAGCGTCCGCTTGTCGGCGCGCACCGGGCCCGGCGCCGAGCGCGTGGACTGGGGCGGGACGAGCAGGCGCGCCGCCAATCCGTGGGTCACCGCCGATACGCTCGGTGTCCTGCGCGCGGCCGGGCGGAGCGTTTGATGCTGCGCCGCGCCTCGTTCATCTGGACGCCGCAGCAGCCGATCGACGAGCTGGGCTTCGGGCGCTCGTTCTTCGGCGCGGAGATCCGCCGCGACGACGGCCGCAACCGCTGGTTCCTGTTCCGGCGCGAGTTCGAGCTCCCTGCGCCGCCGCGCACGGCGCCGCTCCGCGTGTTCGCCGACGGTCGCTATCAGCTCTTCGCCAACGGCGCGCGCGTCGGTCGCGGGCCGGCGCGCGCCGATCCCTACCACGCGCGCTTCGACGGATACGACCTGGCGCCGTGGCTGCGCGCGGGGCGCAACGCGCTCGCCGTGCTGGTTCACGTGTACGGCGTCGACACCGCCTGGTACGAGCCGGCGAAGGGCTTCTGGCAGCTCGTGTTCGGCGACGGCGGGCTCTGGGTCGAAGGCGATGCCAGCTGCGGCGGCGAGCCGCTGCGGCTCGACTCCGACGCGAGCTGGCGCTGCCGCGAGGCCGAGGCGTGGAATCGCGAGACGCCGCGCATCAACTTCGGGCTCGGCTTCGCGGAGGACGTCGACGGTAACCGGCTGCCGGCCGGCTGGACCGAGCCGGGGTTCGACGACTCCGCGTGGGACACCGCGCGCCGGATGTTCGTCGGAACGGGCGAGCCGGACGCGCGCTTCAGTGGGCTCACCGTCGAGCCGTTCCCGACGCTGCTTCCGCGCGAGATCCCGCCCCAGCGCGAGAGCGAGCTCTTGCCAGCGCGGATCGTCTGGGCGAAGGGGCTCGAGCCGCAGCCCGCGCTCGCCGCGGATCGGCGGCCGTGGCAGGAGCCGCTCTGCAACCTGCCGGCCGGCTCGATCGACGACACCACGGCGCTGCTCACGGGCGGCGCACGCACGGCGACGCTGCGCACGCGCGACGGCTGCGACGTCGCGGTCCTGCTCGACTTCGGCCGCATCCACGCGGGCTACCCGTTCGTCGAGCTCGAGGCGCAGGGCGGCGAGGTCGTCGAGCTCTGCGTGGCCGAGGGGATGCGTGGCGAGTGGGACGGCGCGCAGCTCGACTCGCTCCGCCCGTCGCGCGCGAGCGCGCACGGCGCGCAGTGGTGCCGCTACGTCGCGCGACCGGGCGTGCAGCGCTTCGAGCGCTTCGAGTGGGCGGGCTTCCGCTGGCTCCAGCTCGTGGTGCGCAACGCCCCGAGCGGCCTGCGCGTGCGCCGCGTGGGCTCGACCTGGACGCGCTACGCCGCCGAGCCGCGCGGCGCGTTCCGCTGCTCCGATCCCGAGCTTACGCGGCTGTGGCAGCTCGGTCGCTACACGCTCGAGTGTTGCATGCACGACGGCTGGATCGACTGCCCCGGGCGCGAGCAGCGCCAGTGGCTCGGCGACGCGACGGTCGAGTTCCTGGTCTCGCAGGCGGCGTTCGGCCCGAGTGCGAACGCGCTGAACCGCCAGTACCTGCTCCACGCCGCCGAGAGCCAGCGCTCCGACGGCCTGACCCAGATGTTCGCGCCCGGCGATCACAAGGGTCACGGCCTGCTGATCCCCGACTGGACGCTGCAGTGGATCATCAACGCGGAGCTGCACGCGCGCTACACCGGCGATCTGGACACGATCGAGGAGATCTTCCCCTCGCTCGAGAAGGCGCTCGCCTGGTTCGAGCGGCACGTGGACGCGCACGGGCTGGTCGCGAATCAGCCGTTCTGGCACTTCCACGACTGGGCGGCGCTCGGCCGGCGCGGCGAGGCGGCCACGCTGAACGCTCTCCTCGTGGGCGCGCTGCGGGGGACTGCGCGGCTGGCGCGCGCGCTCGGCAGGCCGGGTCCGGCGGAACGCTTCGAGGCGCGCGCCGCGCGCATCTCTCGCGCGCTCGATGCACGGCACTGGGACGCGCGCCGCGGCGCGTACGTCGACTGCGTCGATCCCGCGAGCGGCGCGCAGGAGCCGCGCATGTCGCAGCACGGCAACGCCGCCGCGATCCTGTGGGACGTCGCGCCGCGCGAGAGGTGGGCGCGCATCGTCGCGCGCGTCGCTGATCGCGAGCGGCTGGTGTTCACCGCCGCGCCGCCGACGGTGCCCACGGGTGGGACCTTCGACCTCGAGGAGAGCGTGGTGCTGGCCAACACGTTCTTCGCCCACTTCGTGTGCTCGGCGCTGGCGAAGGCGGGCCGCTTCGATCTGGCGCTCGCCTCGATCCGCGAGCGCTTCGGGCCGATGCTCGCCAGGCAGGCGACCACGCTCTGGGAGAGCTACGACCCGACCGCGAGCCTGTGCCACGGGTTCTCGGCCACGCCGACGTTCCAGCTCTCGAGCGAGGTGCTCGGCGTGTCGCCGCTCGCCGACGGCTTCGCCCGCTTCCGCGTCGCGCCGCAGCCGGTCGATCTGGAGTGGGCGGAAGGCGTGTTCCCCACCGTGCGAGGCGACGTGCGCGTGGCGTGGCGACGGGAAGCGGCGGCGCTCGCGCTCGACGTGGACGTGCCCGCTGGAGCCGAGGCCGAGGTGGTGTCACCCGCGGGCTACGCGCCCTCGGGCGCCGCGCGCCTCGCGCCGGGAAGTCACTCGCTCCGGCTCCCTTCCACCCCGGAGTAGAACTGGCGCGACCAGCGGCGGAACTCGCCGATCGGCCCATCGCCGTCGCAGAGCACCGGACGCGGCTGGTAGATCTTGCTCTCCCAGATGGGAGTGTCCTCGTCGAGCTGCTTCACGATGTCATTGATGATCGCGGCGCCCACACCGCGGTCCACGTCGTTGCCGCGCTCGCGCTTCACGCTGAAGCTGAAGCGCACGTCGACGTGCTCGAGGTCGATCGGCGTGGTGCAGCCGAGCAGCACCGTCTCGCAGATCCCGGTGAAGCGCACCAGCCCGAGCCCGAAGCCCCAGGTGTTGGACTCGATCGCGCCGCGCACGGCGCCGCGCGGCGTCTGAAACTCGAGCTTCTGCAGCGAGCGGAAGCGTGCGCCCTCGAAGGTCACCTCGGACTCGGGAACGTCCGCCGCGCCGTGCACATAGGCGAAGTGCGCGCGGTCGATGCCGTTCTCGGCCATCTCCTGGTTGCGCGTGCGGATGGTCCAGCGGTGGCGCGCGTAGGGGCTCCAGCCCGGCGCACCGTACTCCGCCACCGCGGGGATCTCCCAGTCGGGCGCCTTGTCCTCCGCGTGGTGCCAGACCCAGAGCATCCCGTTGCGCTCGAGCACCGGCCAGCTCCGCAGCTGCGCCTTCGCCGGGATCTTCTTCGCGTAGGGCACCTCGACGCAGGCGCCGGATCCGTCGTAGCGCCAGGCGTGGAACGGACACACGATCGTGTCGCCCGAGACCTTGCCGCCGTAGCCGATGTGCGCGCCGAGGTGCGGGCAGAACGCGTCGAGCACGCGCGCCTCGCCGCTCTCACCGCGGAACAGCACCAGGTCCTGCGCGAAGTAGCGCAGCGGCTGCACGGCGCCGGGAGCCAGGTCGCCGGAATAGGCGACCTGGAACCACCCGTTGGGGATCGGAAACGGGAACCTGCTGGCCATCGTCGCTCCGCGCTCGAGTAGAACGCGTTCTAATCCGACGCCGCCGCGCGGTCAAGGCCGCGACTCCGGGTGAGATCAGCAACTGATCAGACTCGGCCCGCCGGGATGGCGATAGGCTCCGCTGCATGGAACGAACCCAATTCGGGACGCGAGACCGGCTGCTCTCGATCACCTTGTGGACGGCGTTGCTTGCTGCGGAGCTTCCCGCGGCCGCAGCGACGCTCTGCGTCGCCCCGGGGGGGGCGGGCGGCTGCTTCGCGACGATCGGCCTGGCCCTGGCAGCGGCAAACCCGCCGGACGTGATCCGCGTGGCCGCCGCGACCTACGTCGAGAACGTCTTGATCAACGAGAACGTCACGCTCGAGGGGGGCTGGAACGCGACCTTCACCGCGCGCGACCCGGCGACGTTCGTCACGAGGATCACGCCGGCCATTCCGGCGGGGGGCGCGTCGGGATCCGTCGTCGCGATCCAAGGGTCGGCGGCGAATCCCGCTGCCTCCAGCCCCGTGCTCGACGGCTTCACGATCACGGGTGGCCGCGGCGACCTCGGCGGGAACCACGGAGGCGGCCTGCGCACGCGCTACTCGCATGCGACGGTCCGGAGCTGCGTAGTCTCGGGCAATCGCGCCTACCTGCTCGGTGGCGGCCTCTGGGTACAGGGCGGAGCGCCGCGCTTCGAGAACCTGAGCGTCCTGGACAACGTCGTCTCCGGTGGCGGGTCGCTCGGCGGCGGCGTGATGGTCGAAAGCGCCAGCGCGACCTTCGTCGACGCCGTGGTCGAGGGGAACCGCGTCGACGATGAAGGCGGGCGCGGCGGCGGGATCGGCTTCGAGGCAGGGTCGCAGTCCGTGGCGCTCCGGATCCTGCGCGGGCGGGTGGATGGCAACTTCGCGGGCCGGGATGCGGGCCCGGGCGACGCCTGCCGCGGTGAGGGCGGCGGCGTCTACGTGGTCGCCAACCCCGGGCTGTTCCCGCTGCCGAGCGTGGCACTCGACCAGGTCCAGCTGATCGGAAACTGCGCGGACTTCGGCTCCGACGGGCTGTACCTCGCCAACGCGAGCTTCCGCGTGGCGAACTCGCTGTTCGCGATGAACGTCCCGGGCGCCAGCGGCCAGGGGATCGGTGCGCAGGGCAGCCCTGGAGTGGTGCTGAACAGCACGTTCGTGGGGCCCGGCTTCAGCTGGGCGATCTCCACCGCGTCGTCGCTCACGCTCACCAACTCGATCGTGACGGGATTCGCCATCGGGATCCCGTACCTCGGTCTGGCCGGTCAGATCACGGCGCGCTTCAACGACTTCTTTGGCAACGGCGCGAACACGCTCGGGTGGAGCCTCGACGCGTCGAACCTGCTGGTCGATCCGCTGCTCGACGCGAGCTATCACCTGCAGTCCGGCTCGCCCGCGATCGACGCGGGGACGCGGGCGCAGGTCGGGGCGCGCGACGTCGACGATGGGCCTCGTTTCGCCGCGGGCCCGTCGGGGCGCTTCCGCATCGACATCGGCGCCGACGAGGCCTCCGGCGACGCACAGGTCGTGCGCGACGTCACCCTCGATCCGGCCGACCTCGTCGTCGTCGGACCGGGCGATCCGCCGGAGAACCCCGACTCCAGCGCGAACAACGAGGCGATCGGCTACGCGGCGCTCGGCGCGGACG
>CAYVQJ010000071.1:0-11342 GCA_964454165.1 uncultured Myxococcales bacterium
CGACGACGCCGAGAACTCGATGCCCCAGCTCGTCTTGGTGACGTCTTCCGCGAAGTCGAGCCCGAAGCCCAGGACGTTGAACTTCTGGAAGTCGATCGCGACCTGGCGCCCACCGTGCCACAGGAAGTCGCGCCGCCCGAAGCGCCCGTCTCCGCCGGCCTTCGTGATCGGGAGCGTGCGTCCGGTGATGCCGAGGATGCCGGTCGCGCCGCGGCAGAAGATCGGCGACCGCGGGGGCAACCCACCGCCGGCCGTGAGCAGCGCACCCTCGACGGAGTCGAGCTCGTACTGTGCGGCGTCCTGGAGCCAGTCACCTGGGACGCCGCTCCCGCACAGGATGTTGTCGTCCGTGATCGCGCCGGGGGTGCCGTCGTCGAGGAAGTCGAACGTGTTGTCGTTGTCCTCGTCGATGTCGACGGTTCCGTTGGCGTCGACATCGAAGACGGCATTCGCGAGAGGCGTGAAGAAGAACTGCCGGGCGCTCTGAAAGGGGACGAACCCGAAGCGGCTTCTAAGGCCTCGCGGGCGCAGGGTCAGGACGGATTCGCGTGTGATCACGAGCTGCGGATTGTCCAGAAGCTGCGCGTTCAGAGTAGCGAGCTCCTCATCGGTGAAGATCGCGGCCGGGATCACGAGCCTGTCGTCCACCACGAACTGCTGCAGGTCGAGCACTTCGAGGCGCTGGATCGGGAACATCGCGTTCCCGCGAAAGGTCGCCAGCGAGTCGGTGCTTCCGTTGAAGAACGCAAGGGTAACCGCGACTGGCATCGCGCCGACGACCCCGACCGCCCTCGTCTCGATCCGCGCCCCGGTGTCGTCGTCTTCGGGGATCTCTTCCGCCTCGAGATTCAAGTAGCACGTCGGAGAGTTGATGCCCCGGCCGACGAGGCAGTCGCCGTAGCTCTCCGCCACGGTGGTGCCGCGTCTGAGCGCCATCGCCTTCTGGTCACTGTTCTCCCGCTCGACAGCCGGGATGTTGGGGTAGTCCTGTACTCCGGCGGTGGGGCGGTCCCCGGTGGTGGCGTCCCAGGGCGCCTCGAAGTCGTTGAAGCGGTTGCCATCCTCGCCGGCGAAGGGGTCGAAGCCGGGCACGTCGCCCAGGGTCGTGTCACCCGTGAACATGCCGTCGAGCACGGCGAGGATCTCGGCGAACGACTCCGGCGGATCGAAGGCGCGATCGTTGCCGACGATCTCGGCCGCGATCGTCAGGCGCTCTAGATTCGCGGAGATCATCTCCAGGGCGGTGCAGCCGGGATCCGGTTGACGGAAGGCGTTCGTGCAGTCTTCGCCCAGGATGTTGCCGTCCTCGTCGCGATTGAGGACATCGTCCACGGTGCCGTAGATGCCGTCCGAACCGCGCGGATCCATGAACACGAGCAAGCCCTGGGAAAGGAACTGCTGGTTCACCTGCCACTTGATCGGCTCGATCTGGAAGTCCGTCGCGGAGACGAATCCGAGGCTTCGTGGGTTGAGCCGAACACTCTCGCGGGCCACAATCTGAGCCGGGGTCAGTCCCTCGCCGTCCTCGCCATTCGGATACTGGGCGAAGAGCGCGCCGATCCGATCCTCGATTCGCTGCCTGGCCACCGGCGTAGCTGCGTCGCCCAAGCCGATCGCTTCTCCCATCGTCATCAGCGCCGGCTGGGTCGGCACTCCGAGCACCTCCGACATTTCCTCCTCGATTGCGCCCGCGCTGATGCCCGCCTCGAAGCGCGGATTCGAGCCGTTCTGACCGGTGCGCGTGCCGACCAGAGCCCCGGACTGGAACGTCTTGAGGATCGTGAACTCCTGCGTGACGACGCTGGCGTCGGCGTTCATCAGGTCGACGCTGCCCGCGGTCCGCTGACCGCTGATGATCTCCTGGAACGTCTCATCCTCCGCGAAGATGCTCAGGTCCGCCCGGTCGCACGCGAGCAGCCAGCTCTTGCCGCAACCCAGCAGCGCGACTTGAGCCTCGGTCGTGGCCTCACTGATGACAGTCGTCCCCTCCGAGGACACGAGCGTCGGGTCCGGTAGCTGAGCAAAGAGAGAACGCGCGAAGATCAGGTCGCCGGCTTCGACGAAGCGGGGGTCGTCACGGAGGTTCTCGGTTGGGACGCTCTGGCGGCGCGCGAACTGAAACCCTTCGACGGCGAGACCCGCCACCAGGTTGTCGCCGCCGAGAGCACGCGAGACGAACGTCCAGAGCTCGAGGTCGTTCAAGCCGTCGACCGCGCAGGTGCCCGTGTCCTCGTCGAAGGTGAGCGTGCAGATCGTATTGAAGAGCGTCTGATTCGCGGAGTGGTGGTCCGCGATCTGCTCGCTCGCCCGCACGTGCTGGAAGTCAGGGCAGGTGCCCCCCACAGGATCTCGGAACCCTCCGGGTGCCGGGTCGGGTAGACCGTCGCCGTCGAAGTCCCGCCCATCGAATCGCGGGCAATAGGGGTCTTCGTCTTCCACCTCGATCGGCGCCGTGGCGGATCCTGGATTGTCGAACAGAAGGCAGTTCCCCTCCGACGCGATCCCGTCGTCGAACTCGAACTCCGTGCCCGGGCCCGGGGTCGTGCGACCGTCCGGCCCTACCGCGACGCCTCCGACAGTTCTCACGTGGCAATCGAGCGCTCCGCGCACGTTGACGGGGGCGCCGTTGGTGGGATCGACGCGACGCCCGTACTCGTGCACGACTTCGAGAATCAGGCCGTCGTCCCAGCCCCAGAAGTCCGACACCGAGAACGTGAAGCGGTCGAAGCGGCCTTCGACGCGGACGCCGAAGTCGAAGCGCTCGAGCCCGCTGTACTGCTCGTCGGGGCGATTCTCGCCCACCAGACCGAGCCCGACCATACCGTTGGCGATGCCGCCGAACGTCTTGCCGCAGACGAGCTCGAAGGTGTTGCCCTCGCCGCACTCGCCGAGATCCGTCGGCGTGTATTTGTTCAGGATCCCGACGAACTCGAGGCGCAGGTCCTCGAACGGCCCCACGCGCATGAACGCCTCCGGCGAGATCACGGTCTGGACCGCCCACTGCCCGAGCCGCGACTCCTCGAGCCGCGACAGCGTGCCGAGACCGATGTCGACGGGGTTCAGGCGGTCCTGGTTGCGGAACAGCTCCGTCTTGCCCCACACGATCAGCAGCTTGCCGGCACGCGTCCACACCTGGCTGTCGAGCATCTCGAACTCGACGTAGCCCTCCGAGAACTCGTGCTCCCGCTGACCTGCGCCGTGCTCCCAGCGCAGCTCGTCCTCGGTGAAGTCGACGTCGAGGTTCGAAACGAGGTTGTGGGAGCTCGCCTGGAGGCGCGACAGGCCCTCGGTGGTGTAGAACAGCCCACCGTCGGGATTGGTTGGCCGGCCGGGGATGCTGCCACCGGACGCCCGCAGCTTGAGATCGGTCAGGTTCGCCGGATCGAGCCGCGCTGTCAGCCCCGCCGTCGTCACACGCAGGCTCGTCTCCAGTGCAAGGTCCACGGCGGCCAGCGTGCGGCCACCGCCGAGCTCCTGGGGTCGGCCCCAGTAAGAGAACGTGAGACACTCGCCGTTCGCGTTCAGCCCGCCCTGCTCGCGGCCCACGAGGCCCCAGCACGCGTCGCGCTGCGCCGGCGTCGGCGCTCCATCGATCTCGAAGGTATCGGTGACGTAGTAGAGGGGCTCACCCGCCTTGCACTGCTGCAGCGCAGGAGAGTTGTCGTTGGCGTCGCTTGCCACGCAGGTGGCGGGCGGATTCTCTCCATCCGCAGAGCAGCGGCCGTTGGGAGCCCGGATCAAGCCGGGTCGGCACCCCTCGATCGGGAGATCGTCGGCGGTATTTCGGAGTAGATCGGGTCCGATGAAGAACGGGATGACGTCGGTCCGGTTCTGGAGATCGACCTCGACCGGGGCGCCAGCAGGTCCGCCAATTCGGACCAGATCGTCGGCGGTGCCGGTGTAGGTATCCGCCATACCGATCGCCGACTCGGAGACGAAGGCGTCACCCGCCACCGCTTCCGTGAAGTAACCCCAGGGGCGAACCTGAAAGTTCATGTCGGTCAGCCACGCGGCGTTGCTGTCCGAGAAGGCACTCCCGCCCCAGCGCGAGTCGAAGATCCCGGCGCCGTTGACGCGGTCGAGGGGTTGGAAGCGATCAGCGTCCGGGCGCGCTCGGAGCAGATCCTCGAAGCGCCCGTTCAGGCTTCTCTGCGACTCGTCCAGCAGGTCCTGCTGGTTTTCGTCGGGCTTGAAAGCTGGGTTGCGCTGCTGCTCCGCCCGAATCGCGCGGACCAGGCCGTTGCGAACCTGCTGCGCAACGCCCTGCTTGTCGAGCAGAGGCAGCGAGCTGAGCTCGTCGAACAGGTTCTCCGAGACGCCGTCGGTCGCGGCCTGGCCCTCGAGGTACGGGCGCGCCGCGCGAAGGAGCTGCTCCGTACCCTGGGGGTTCACGACGCCGCCGCGGGTGCGCACGCTTAGCAGCAGGAACTGGTCGCCGGGGTTGTCGAGGGGCGAACGCGAGTTCAGGTTGCAGAAGGCCGCCAGCGGGAACGGGTTCGCGAAGACACCATCGGGATTGAAGCACGAGCGGTAGCGGCTGTTCGGCGTCAGTCGCTGGTGGGTGGAGACGTTCGTCCCGGGGAACACCTCCATCGGAAACACGCCGCCGGCGTAGGGGGTGCGCGAGCGGGCGTGCTTGAAGTGGCGGGGCTCGCGGACCGGGTCGCGCTCCTCGTAGCCGTAGGAGTCGGCGCCGCTGAACAGCCCGCACGCCTTCTGGTAGATGCACTCGTACGAGATCGTCCAGCGCGTGACCAGGTTCATCACGTCGAAGGGCCCGACGCCCTCCGGGAACAAGCCGAGCTCCTGCTCGAGCGAGAGCACGTGGCGGAACTGGGAGAGCGTCAGCCCGTTCGCGGGCGCGTCCTCGCCGTAGGTCTTCAGGCGCATCTCGTAGAAGCCGTGGACCTCGAACTTGCGCTCCCCCGGGAGCTCGAGCTCGAGTGCTCCGGCCGAGCCGGCCCAGGCGGCGAGCCCGGCGCTCGCAAGCCATGCTGCGACCGCCCCGCCGAACGACTTGCTGGTCATGCCTCGTCCCCTCTTTGGAGTCCTCAGGCCCCGCCTGAGGCCGCCTTCTTGTCCGTCTCTACGTTGGGTTGCTCTGCGTCCCCGGCAAGTGACGTTGCGAAGAACGCCGGGCGAAAGATCGAGAACATCGCGGGTACCACGGTGACCGCCCCGATCAGGTTCACGATCATCAGGATCGCGAGGAGCTGGGCCATCTCGGCCTGGAAGCGCAGGCTGGAGAACACCCAGGCGCCGATGCCCCCCACCAGGCAGGTGGCGGTGAAGCTCACGGCCAACCCGGTGGTGCTGATCGCGCGGCGGATGCCTTCGTCCAGGTCACCGCACCACGAATACTCCTGACGGATCCGGTCGGTCAGATACAGCGCGTAGTCCACGCCGACGCCCACCCCAACCGACTGCACGGGCAGGGTGTTCACGTTCAGCCCGGTGTCGCGCACCACCATCCACCAGAGCGAGAACATCGTGGCGAACGCGACGGAGAAGCTGATCACCAGACCCGCCGAGTTCGAGCGATACGAGACCGCCACGAACAGGTAGTTGATCAGGAAGATCAGCAGGATGTTCGCGACGTGGCCGCGCTCGACCTCGTCGTTGACGGCCGCGAGGATCCCCATCACGCCGCCCGCCATCACGAACTCCGCGCCGCGCGTCCAGCTTCCCGTCGGCTGCGGATTCCAGGAGGGGTCCTTGAACTTCTCGTTCTTGACCCAGAGCTCGTAGTCGCAGTACTGGCGGCAGAAGCGCACCGTCTGCGCGGTGATCCCGAGCTCGGGGTCCGCCCACTCCTCTTCCACGTACACGGCTCCGCGAGCCATCACGTGATCGACGATGTCGTCGACGGTGGTGTAGGTGTCCTTCGCCAGCCACTCCGTCGCGAGCTGATCGGGGTCCTTGTTGATCGCCTCGACGCGGTAGTTGAACTCGCTCGAGAGCTTGACCAGCGTCTTCTCCACGGTGTCTTTGCGCAGCCGCAGATCCGCCTTGAGCTCGCTCGCGAGCTTGACGTCGTCCTTCTTCTTGCTGCCGAGCGCGATGATGCCATCGATGACGGCCTTCTCGACGTCCTCGCGCTTCGGCCCCTCGGTCCACGCGTCGACGCGATGCGCCTCGAGCGGGTGGTAGCCGGTGACTTCCTGCTCGTCGCTGAGCTCGGCCTTCTGGATCTCCATCACGCGCGCGCGCGGCAGGAGCAGCGGCCCGAAGATGTAATACGCCGCGTCGAGGAACGCGTTCTTCGGGGTGACCAGATGGATCGAGAGCCGCCCCATCGGGTTGTCCTGGATGAACTCCTCGGAGAAGTGAACCGCCTTGCGGATGGTCTCGCCGCGGTGATCAGCGAAGAAGAAGGTGATGTTCGCGTCTTCCTGCTCGTCGGTCAGGTACGGCCGCAGCGCTCCCGGCGTCGAGCTCTGCATCAGCTGGAAGATCACGCGCGACACCGCGGCCGCGCTGTCGGGCACGAAGCCCCACTTCGGGTCGCCGTAGTGGTTCGTCTCCCAGAACACGCGGATGATGTCGACCAGCGAGATCACCGCGCCCGGATCCGCGAACTTCTTGACGTAGCGCTCCATCGCTTCCATGCGCTGGAGCACCGCACCGTCCGAGCTGGCGCCCTTCTGGTCGCCGTCGACGAACACCGTGAACTGGTCGACGCCGCCGAAGCGCTTGGCGATCTCGGCGGTCGCCTGGTTGAACGGGTGATCCGGCCAGAACAGCGGCGTGCCCGGGCGCGCGTCGCCGATCGTCGTGTTCATGATCACGTAGATCGAGATGTACGCGAAGAAGAGGACCGACACGACCACGATCGGGTAGCGCGCCGAGCCGGCGCCGGTCGTGAAGCGCCCGATCCAGGCCAGGATCAGGTTCATCCAGCGTGGGGTGAAGTGCTTGAAGTCGTGCGGCGGCGGCAGGTACGCGATCATGATCGGGTGCAGGATGATCACGTTGAAGAAGATCGCGACGACCCAGAGTGACCCGAACAGCCCGAGGTCGAACATCTGCTTCATCGTCGTGATCAGGATGACGGTGAGCCCGACCGCGTCGGTCAGGATCGCGAGCATGCCGGGCAGCATCAGCTTCGAGAGCGCGCTCGTCGCGGTCTCGACCTTGGCGTTGTAGATCTCGTCCGAGGTCAGCTCGCGCCCGATCCGGCGCTGGCGCGCCTCGACCTCGGCCTCGAAGTCCTCGAAGAAGCGCTCCGCCATCTGGATCGTGTGCGAGATGCAGCGTGCGGTGATGAGCAGCGGAATCACCAGAATCAGGGGATCGAGCGCGATCCCGATCCAGCCGCAAAAGCCCATGCCCCAGATCGCGGCGCACAGCCCCGCCACCATCGGGATCGTCACGCCGTGCAGCCGCCGGAAGTACCCGAGCAGCAGGAAGAACAGCAGCACGATCGTGGCCAACAGGTACAGCACGATCTCGTAGGCGTGCACATAGACCCAGCCCGCGAGGATCGGGAAGCCGGACAGGTAGATGTCGACCGTGCCGTCCGCCTCTTCCTCCGCCTCGACCTTGCGGAAGTAGTTGAAGACGTCCTCGTAGGCCTTGCGGTTGTCGAGCCGGTGGGTGATGAAGCCGGTCGCGATCTGGGTCGCCGTGTCGTCGCGCGACACCAGGAACCCGTAGATGCGGCCCGGATTCTGGTGGACCGTCTCCTTGAACGTCGCCAGCTCCTCGTCGTCCGACGGCGGATCCTCCATCAGCGGCTCGGCGGTGAGCGCTCCGTCGGGCTCGACCCGGATCACGCGGGTGTTGATGTGCGCGATCGACTGGACCTGGTAGTGGTTGACCAGGGGGGCCTCGTCGACGGCCTTGGTCAGGCGGTCGATCTTCTCCAGAAAGGCGGTGTCGTAGATGTCCCCGTCTTTCTTGACGATGGCCATCGCCACGTAGCTCGCGGTCCCGAAGCGCCCGGCGAACTTATCCACGGCGTGGATGAACGGGTGCTCGGGCCACTGGTCGCGCGCGCGCGTGTCCACGCGGAAGCGCGCCTCGGTGAGCGGCATCGTCTCGCCGGTGATGTTGAAGTACACCGCGTTCACCAGCGGGATCGCGAAGAAGAACAGGATCGAGACCAGCGTCATCAGCGACGCGAACCGGTACTTCATGATCATGCGCCCGAAGCGCATCGAGAGCGCGGTCTCGGGGAGCTTGTCTTCCATGAAGCTCTGGCGTTGCTCGTCAGCCATGTCTCACTCCCCCGCGCCGTCGTCGGGCACGCCGCCCGCCGGCGGCGGCAACACCTGCGACCAGCGCAGGCCCCCATCCGTGGTGCGCAGAATCCGGCCTGCGGCGCCTACGATGTAGCCGCGCTCGGGCAGCCCGAAGTTCAGATCCCGCATGAACGTGAACACCTTGGGGAAGTCGCCATCGGCGTACGGCGCGAAGGTCTCCGCGCCGTCGGTGCTGTGCCGCGCGAGCCCCTTCTCTCCGACCGCCACCACCGCGTTCGCCCCGATCGCGACGCCGAAGAACGCCTGGCCGCTGTCGCTCGAGACGTAGTGCCAGCTACGACCGCCGTTGGTGCTCTTCAGGATCACCCCGCCGAGGCCGGCGACTACGCCGTTCTCGAGATCCGAGAAGCGCACGTCGAACAGGAACGGCGTCTCGAGCACCTCGATGTCGGCGTGACCCGACTCACGCAGCTTGCTCTGCGCGAACGCCTTCATGTCGACGGTCTCCTGGTCGAGCGGCGTCACGTTCAGGACGCGCAGGCGCTCCTGGCTGATGCCCTCACCTTCCAGGAAGTCCCGAACCGACTCGGCACGCTCGTCGGCGAGGAAGGTTTCGCCGTTCTTCGAGCGCAGCTCGTCGGCCGTCATGAAGCCCTCGACCGTGATGCGCAGGTACTCCTTCTCCTGGAGCTTCTCCGCCGCCGCGAATAGCTGGGGCCACTTCTCGCGCGGGATGTCCTTGTCGAGCTTGGCGAACTCCATGTCGTCGATCGTGAGCTCGCCGATGATCGGCTGCTTCTCCCAGGTCTCTCCGCCGTCCTCGGTGCGGTAGATGTGGCCGTACTCGCCGGTCATCCAGCCGTGGTTCGCGTCGACGAAGTAGATGTCGTTCAGGAAGATGTCGTCGTACATCGTCTCGCCCGCGTGGAACCTCTCGAGCTCGAACTCGGTCAGGTACGCGAATGCGGGGTGCTTCTCGTCGACCAGGAAGCAGCGGTCTTGCCAGGTCTTGCCGCCGTCGGCGGTGTAGTAGCGACCGCCCCATTCGCCGACGATCCAGGCGCGGTTGGCGTCGATCGCATGCACGCCGAACAGATGCTGCGCGGGAGTGCGCGGGGTGTTCTGCAGCTCCCAGGTGTCGCCGCCGTCGGTGGTGTGAATGATGAACCCGCGGCGCCCCACCGCCCAGCCGTTGTTCGCGTCGGCGAACGAGATGCCGTAGATCGACTTGTCGGTCTTCGAGTCGAGCTTGCGCCAGACCTTGCCGCCGTCCTGGGTGCGGTAGATCGAGCCGAAGTAACCCGCGGCCCACGCGTGCTGGTCGCCGACCGCGCTGGCGCTGTAGAGATCGTCGTAGACGTCGATGTCTCCGGGCCCGAAGCGCTTCTCGTACACATCCTGGTGACAGCCCCAGGAGATTGCCGCTGCAACGAGGCTCAGTGGCAACAGCCGACTCCGCCTCGCGACCCGCGTCGTGCTCAAGTTCCCCTCCCCGCGGCAGCAGCGAACGTCTGGAGTGGAGACTTCTCCGGCCCAGAAACCCCGCACGCGACGCCGGAACCCCAACGGTTTCCCGCCGGGTCCACGCAACGCACTCCGCCGTGAACGACCGGGGCCTTTCTATTACGCGAGTGCGAAGACTGTCAAGCTCCCCGCACAGTCGCGGAATGCGGGCTTTTCTGAAAGTTTCCGCCAACTTGTGCCTCCGTGCCGACGCTGCGCCGGACTCGGCCGCGAAACGCTCGTCCAACGCCTCGCTTGCTGCTCGCGGGGGCTCGAATCGCGCTGCTCGAGGCGCTGCGTGCCATCGGCATGCTGTCGACGGAGCGCGCCGGACGCGAAATGGGTCGCACGCTCGCCAGTTCGCTCGGGGAGCTGCGTGGGATCTACACCAAGCTCGGTCAGCAGCTGGCCCTGCGCGCGGATGCGCTGCCCGACGCGTTGCGCGCGGAGCTGGCAGCGCTTGCTGCCGGTGCGCTGCCGGTCCCGTTCCTGGGGGTGCGGCGCGCCCTCGAGCGGGCGTTCGAGGCCCCGGACCGGGTGTTCCGCGAGATCGACCCGGAGCCGGTCGGCAGCGCCTCGATCGCGCAGGTGCATCGCGCGCGGCTTCACGACGGAACTCCCGTCGCGTTGAAGGTCCGGCACGAAGCACTCGACGAGGCGCGCGTCGCGCGCGACCTGCGCGCGCTGCGACGGCTGCTTCGACTGGGCGGCTGGTTGCTGCCGCGCCGGCACGCGTTGCGCGCGCTCTCGCGACTCGTGGAGCAGGCTGCGCCCGCGCTCGTGCTGGAGCTCGACCTGGCCCGCGAGGGTCGGATGGCGGAGGCCATCGCGCGCGACCTGGCCGACGACGCGCGCGTGGTGATCCCGCGCGTGCACTGGGCGGCCACCAACGCTCGCGCGCTCGCGCTCGACTATGTGCCGCGCGTCTCCTTGCTCGACGCGGATGCGCTGCGCACGCGCGGCGTGGCGGCCAGCGTCTGCGCCGCGCTCGTGGTCGACTGCTACGCCCGGCAGGTGTTCGAGCGCGGGCGCTTCCACGCCGATCCGCACCCGGGCAACGTGTTCCTGGTCGACGAGCGCGACCCGCAGGCACCCGCAGGCGGCCCCGGGCCGCGGATCCTGCTCGTGGACTTTGGGCTGTCGCAGGAGCTATCGGATGCGCTGCGCGCGGAGCTACGAAACGGTCTGCATGCGCTGCTCAAGCGAGACGTACCAGGGCTCATCGGTGGACTCCGCCGGCTGGGCGCGCTGGCGCCGGGCGCCGAGCGATCCGCCGAAGTCGCGCTCTGCGCGGCGCTCGACGCCGGAGCCGCCGACGCGCTCGCCTCGCGCCCGGAGGGGATCGAGGCGCTGCAAAGGCTCGGCGCGCGCCTGCTGCGCGAGAGCCGCGCCTTCGAGATCCCGCGCGAGCTGCTGCTGCTCGCGCGTACGCTGTCGAACCTGTACGCGCTGTGCGCGCGCGTCGCGCCGGGCTTCGACCCGACGCCGCGGATCCTCCCACACCTGTTCCGCTTCCTGGGCTAGCAAGCGCGAAGCGCGCGCAGCGAGGCGCAGCCGAGCGAAGGCCGCTCGGCGACAGCCGTCGCGGCACAGGCGGATGCAAGCGCGAAGCGCGCGCAGCGAGGCGCAGCCGAG
>CAYVQJ010000072.1:0-95850 GCA_964454165.1 uncultured Myxococcales bacterium
CGGAACGACCGAGGAGTTCTGGCTGAATCTCCAGATGCACTACGAGCTGGAGATCGAGCGTGATCGGCTGGGACCTCGCCTTCGGAAGGAAGTTCCCGTCCTGAAGCGCGCCAGCTGAAAGGCCTCACGGCGCTGCCCAACTCTTATTGGACGGCGCCAGCATACCTCGGCGGGGGGTTCGTAGGATCTGGCTAAACCCGGCGGCCGGGTGGGGGCGGGCGGAGAAGGGAAGCGGTGTCGCGGGGTTGGGAGCGGTCCGGCGGGCGCACCCGGAATTAGGCTGCGGGCGGGGTCGGCCTAAGCGACGGATGGGGCATTCGGTCTCTGGTGCCGAGGCACCGGCCGGGTCAGAGCCGGTCGGCGGGGCTCGGAGTGCCGAAGGGGCCGCGGTCGAGGACGTGGGTGTAGATCATGGTGGTGCGGAGCTCGCGGTGGCCGAGCAGCTCCTGCCCGGTCCGGATGTCGGCCCCGCCCTCGAGAAGGTGGGTCGCGAACGAGTGGCATAGGGCGTGACACGTCACGCGCTTCGGGATGCCGGCGCGGAGCGCGGCCTCACGCACGGCTCGCTGTACTGCTGACTCGTGCGGGTGATGGCGCCGGCGCTGTCCGGTGTCTCGGTCGGCGTAGTGCGAGGTCGCCGGGAACAGCCACTGCCACGACCAGTCCTTCGCAGAGGACTCGCCGAGCTTTCGCACGAGTGCATCCGGCAGCGCGACGGCTCCCACGCCGCGCAGGAGGTCGCGCTCGTGCAGGCGGCGCACGCGACCCAGGTGCGACTTCAGCTCGGCTTCCGCGGAACGGGCAAGCAGCGTCGCGCGATCCTTCTGTCCCTTGCCTCGGCGGACGATCAGCTGGTGACGAGCGAAGTCCAAGTCCTTGACGCGCAGCTCGAGCGCCTCGAGCAAGCGTAGCCCGCTGCCGTAGAGCAACGTCGCGATCAACCGATACGTGCCTTCCATGTGCTCGAGCAGAGCGCGCACCTCCTCGCGCGAGAGGACGACCGGGAGTCGCTCCGGCATGCGCGCGCGCACGACGTGCGCCACGTCGGCGAGCTCGATCTCCAGCACGCGGCGATACAGGAAGAGCAGGGCCGCAAGCGCCTGGTTCTGCGTGGAGGCGCTGACCCCATCCGCGACCGCGAGGTGCGACAGGAAGGCCTCGACTTCGGGCGAGCCGAGCTCGCGCGGGTGTCGCCTACCGTGAAACCGAACGAAGCGCCTGATCCAGCCGCAGTACGCCTCTTCGGTGCGACGACTGCAGTGACGGACGCGCAGCCGCGTGCGAACGACGTCGAGCAGACGCGGGGCCCGGACAGTGGAATCCGTGCCCTGGGGAGATCGAGACAATCCGCACACCGCGCGGGACCGCTGGGGTGCCCCGGACCTTAGCCTAGTCCGTAGGGCGGTGCCGTATCATGGCCACGTGACCGACCGAGCCTGGGGATTCCGCACACGCTGCCTGCACGCCGGCGCGCAGCCCGACGCCGCGACCGGCGCACGCGCGGTGCCGATCTACCAGTCCACGAGCTTCGTGTTCCAGGACACGGCCGACGCGGCGGACCTGTTCGCACTGCAGAAGTACGGGACGATCTACACGCGCATCTCGAACCCGACCAACGCGGCGTTCGAGGAGCGCATGGCGAGTCTGGAGGGCGGGATCGGCGCGGTCGCCACGGCGAGCGGGCAGGCGGCGGAGTTCCTGACGGTGACCACCCTAGCGGGCGCCGGCGACCACATCGTGGCCAGCTCGGCCCTGTACGGCGGCACCTATACGCAGTTCGGCGTCACGCTGCGCAAGCTCGGGATCGAGACCACGTTCGTGGCGCCCGACAAGCCGCACGAGTTCGCGGCGGCGATTCGGCCCAACACCAAGCTGCTCTTCACCGAGATCATCGGAAATCCCGCGGGGGTGGTGGCGGATCTCGAGCAGCTCGCGGAGATCGCGCGGCGCGAACGCGTGCCGCTCTGCGTGGACAACACCTTCGCCACGCCGTACCTGTGCCGCCCGCTCGATTGGGGCGCTGACCTGGTGATCCACTCGGCGACGAAATTCCTGGGCGGCCACGGCACCACGATCGGCGGCGTGGTGATCGAATCCGGGCGCTTCGACTGGGCGAGCGGCCGCTTCCCCGGCATGACCGAGCCGGTGCCGAGCTACAACGGCCTGCGCTTCTTCGAGAACTTTGGCGAGTACGCCTTCTGCACCAAGCTGCGCGTCGAGCAGCTCCGCGACGTGGGCGCGTGTCTCTCGCCCTTCAACGCGTTTCTGCTGTTGCAGGGGATCGAGACGCTGCCGCAGCGCATGGAGGAGCACGTGGCCAACGCCCGCGCCGTGGCCGAATGGCTGGAGCGCGATCCGCGCGTGTCGTGGGTCAAGTACGCGGGCCTCGCGTCGTCGCCCTCGCACGCGCTCGCGCTCAAGTACCTGCCGAAGGGTCCGGGGGCGGTGTTCACCTTCGGTGTGCGCGGTGGGCGCGACGCGGGACGGCGCTTCATCGAGGCGCTCGAGCTCGTCAGTCACCTGGCCAACGTGGGCGACGCGCGCACGCTCGTGATCCATCCCGCGTCCACCACGCATCAGCAGCTCTCCGACGCGGACCTCGCGGCGGGCGGCGTCACCCCGGACATGGTTCGTCTGTCCGTCGGGCTCGAGGATCTCGACGACATCCTCTACGACCTGGACCAAGCCCTGGCGAAGGCGGCTGCGTAGTGGCGACCGTCGTGCACACGCCGGTTCGCGGCTGGACTGCCCCCTCCGCAAGGGAGCGCCTGGCTATCCTGCGCGACACACGCTCGATCGCGATGGTCGGCGTGTCTTCGAATCGCGCGCGCCCGAGCCACTTCGTCGCCACCTACCTGCTCTCGTCGTCGGCGGACTATGAGGTGTACTTCGTGAACCCGCGCGAGAAGGAGATCCTGGGCCGACCGGTGTACGCGACGCTCGCCGACCTGCCGCGCGCGCCGGACCTGGTCGACGCGTTCCGCCGCTCGGACGATCTACCCGAGGTCGCGCGCGAGGCGGTCGCGATCGGCGCGAAGACGCTCTGGATCCAGCTCGGCCTGTGGAGCGCCGAGGCAGCCGAGATCGCGCTCGCCGGCGGGCTGCGCGTGGTGATGGACCGCTGTCTCAAGATCGAGCACGCGCGCTTCCACGGCGGGCTTCACCTCGCGGGCTTCGACACCGGCGTGATTTCGTCGCGCCGCGCGCGGGCCTGATGCCGGACGGCGCCTTTGCCAGCAGCGACAGCGCGCGGTCGGCAGCGCCGCTGTGCCATGCGCGTACGGTCCGCTTCGACGCGCCGCTCGCGCTGCGCTTGGGCGGCTCGCTCCCGTTCGTGGACGTGGCGTACGAGACCTACGGCGCGCTAAACGCCGCGCGCTCGAACGCCGTGCTGGTCTGTCACGCGCTGACCGGTGATTCGCACGTGGCGCGCCACGGCGACGACGACGCACCCGGCTGGTGGGACGTGGCCGTGGGACCGGGTCGGCCGATCGACACCGACCGCTGGTTCGTGATCTGCGCCAACGCACTCGGCGGCTGCCGCGGCAGCACGGGACCGGCGAGCCTGAACCCCGCCACGGGACGCTTGTTCGGCCGCGACTTCCCCGCGATCAGCGTCGCCGACATGGTGGAGTGCCAGCGGCTCCTGCTGGATCACCTCGGCATCGAGCGCATGCGCGCAGTGGTCGGCGGGTCGGTCGGCGGTCACCAGGCGCTGCAGTGGGCGCTCGCGTATCCGGACCGCGTGGATGGCGTGATCGGCCTCGGCACCTCGGCCCGACTCTCGAGCCAGGCGCTCGCCTTCGACGTGATCGGCCGCAACGCGATCGCCGCGGCGCCCGAGCCCGCGGGCCTGGCACTCGCGCGCATGCTCGGGCACGTCACCTACCTGTCGCGCGAGTCGATGGCCGAGCGCTTCGACTCGATCCGCACGCGCGCCCGCGCCGTCGAGAGCGCGTTCGAGTCGCATTTCGGCGTCGGCGCCTACCTGGCGCACCAGGGCGATCGCTTCGTCCTGCGCTTCGACCCGCAGAGCTACGTCGCGCTCTCGCTCGCAATGGACCGCTTCGACCTCGGGGGCAGCGTCGAGGGGATCGCGCGCTCCCTCGCCGACACGCGCAGTCGCTGGCTCCTGGTGAGCTTCTCGTCCGACTGGCTCTTCCCGCCGGAGCAGTCGCTCGAGCTGGTGCGAGCGCTCGCAAGGAACCGCGCGCCTGTGTCGTACTGCAACGTGCCGAGCCGCGCCGGCCACGACGCGTTCCTGCTCGAAGAGGACGTCGCGGTGTACGGCGAGCTCGTGCGCGGGTTCCTGGAACAGCCCAAGCTGGACGAGCCCGCGAGCGCCGAGCGCGCGCTCGAGCTCGTCCCCGATGCTGTGTCGGTTCTAGAGCTCGGCTGCGGCGACGGCGCGCGACTGGTGGCTCTGCGCGCGCGCGGCCACCGCGATCTGCTCGGCGTGGACGCGGACGAGCGCGCGATCGTCGCCTGCGCCCGCCGGGGCCTCGACGTGATTCACGCCGATCCCGTGCACGCGCTGGCTCTCCTGCCCGACCGGCGCTTCGGTTGCGTGCTCTTCACACCGACACTCGAGTCCGCCATCGATCTCCCACGCTGGCTCGACGAGCTGCTCCGCGTCGGCCGCTCGGCGCTCGTCGGCTTCGCCAACGCCGGCTGGCACGAGCAGCGCCAGCGGCTGTCCAAGGAGGGACGAGCGGCCGAGGGCTGGCACGCGGGTCCCCCGCTCCGCGCCTTCTCGATCGCGGACTTCGCCGAGCTCTGCGCATCCAGCGGCATCCGGATCGAACGCCTGCTCGCGCTCGACGCCGACCGCGCGGTTCAGGAAGATGCGAACCGCATGGCGGATCGCGCGCTCTGCCTCATCTCCCGGGGCTAGTGCGGGCCGCCGAGCGCGACTCACCGACTAGAGCCGCGGATTCGTCCCAGCTCACCACGTCGCCGAGCGCGATCTCGCCGTCGTCGAGCACCTCGACCGACACGCCACCACGCCACTCCGGGCGCAGCGCCGCGCGCAGGCCGGGAACGAAATGGTCCATGAGCGCGCACGGCTCGGTCTCCTCGAACACCCGCATGCGCACCGCGCCCACGAGGAGCACGCGCCCCTGCGAGCGCGCGAGCTCGAGCCCGCGGACCAGAAGGTTGGCGCGTCGCGTTACCGGATCCACCTCGTGCCCGAGGTCCGCGCACGCGCGCTGCCACGCCGCCGTGTCGACGATCGCGACCTGCGTGTGGCCGCCCTGATTGGCGTTCCCGACCAGTCCCGCGCCCGCCACGAGCCGAGCGCGCTCCGCCGCGTCCATCGGGCCGCGCCGCGCGCGCTTGATCCAGATCTGCTCCAGGGTCCCCTGGCTCATCGTGTCTCCAATGCGCGTTCGACGCTGAGCGCGTCGCGAAGCTGCCGCACGTCGTGAGTGCGGATGAAGTCTACACCGGCCCGGGCGGCGTATAGCTCGGCGGCCAGCGTCGCCGCCGCGCGCTCGTCGATCTCGCGCCCGGTCAGGCGACCCAGGAACGACTTGCGCGAGACCGAGACGAGGAGCGGTAGTCCGGTGCGTTCGCGCAGAAGCGGGATCGCGCGGAGCAGGCGCAGCGAGACCTCGGGGTTGCTGCCGACGAAGAACCCCATGCCAGGGTCGAGCACCAGCCGCTCGCGCGCGATCCCGGCCTTCTCGAGCTCGCCCACGCGCTCCGCGAAGAACGCGAGCACGCTCGCGACGATCGTCTCCGGGTCGCCTTGCACGCGGTCGGCGCGGCCGCGCTGGATCGAGTGCATCACCACGAGCCGCGCCGACGAGCGAGCGAGCTCCGCCCAGAGGGTGGCGTCGGGAAAGCCCCGGATGTCGTTCAGCCACGCGACGCCGCGCTCGAGCGCCCAGCGCTGTACCGCCAGCGCGTACGAGTCCACCGACACGCTCGAGCCGAGCGCGTGCAGCGCGCGCACGACGGGCTCGAGCCGGCGGATCTCCTCCTCGGGCGCCACCGCCGCGCCGTCCGGGTTGCTCGTCGCGGCGCCGAGATCGATCGCGTCGGCGCCGTCGGCGAGCAGCCGCTCCGCGTGCGCGAGCGCGGCAGCGGGATCGAGGAAGCGCCCGCCCGAGGAGAACGAGTCCGCCGTCAGGTTCACGATCCCGAAGATCCCGGGCGCACGAGCCACGTGCGCCATTCTATGCTGTGCCGCATGAGCCGACTGTTCGGGGACGTCCGCCAGAACGGGTACGTGGTGCGCGACCTCGAAGCCGCCATGAAGCACTGGACGCAGGTGCTCGGCGTCGGCCCGTTCTTCTAGTCTGACCGTGTACGGCGCGGCGAAGCCGCGCCTACGGCTTCGCTCGGCTCCGCCTCGCTGCGCGCGCTGCGCGCTTGCAAACCGCGCCTTCGAGACGGGTCCTGCTTCGCGCTCCCACTTCGACGGAGGCGCACCCGGGCACGATGGTCGAGCTGTCCGAGATCAACGGGTCCAAGGGCGTGTTCTTCGAGCGCATCGCGCAGGCCGCGCGCGACTGGGACGGCAGCGACCCGATCCGGCGGCGCTAGCTCTCGACCTTCGCCAGGAGCGGCAGGCGCGAGCGGTCCGACACGACCACGCCGCCCGGCCGCTCGACGGTGATCGCGAACAGCGTGGCGCGCGACACGGAGATCTTCGCGCGAATCGGCACGATCGTCTCGCCCGACGGCGACACGTCAAACACGCCACCATCCACCGGGTAACGCTCGTCGCGCTCGGCGTCGAAGATCCAGAGCTGGTACTGATTGGCGTTCGGATCGTTGGCGGGCAGGCCGCGGAAGCGCAGATAGCCCTGCTGGCGCGAGTCACTCCAGACCACGTCGCCTTCCGCGCTCGCGGCCGCGGGATCCTGAGTGCGCGTCCAGGTGATCGCGCGCGCGTCTGGCGCGGAGGCGATCAGCGCCGCGCGCGCCTCGGCAGGCGGCGGAGTGGTGGGGGGAGCGGTCGGGCCGCCGCGCCCGAGCACCAAGAGCATCAACCCGGCGGCGACCGCCCAGCCCAGTCCGCCGAGCAACAGCGAGCGTCCTGTGCGCGACGCGGCGCGGGCGGGCGCGACGACGTCGCGCGCCGCGCGGTCGATGCGCGCGCGCAGCAGGTCGGGCAACGGCTCCACCGCGGCGGAGGCCAGCGACAGGTCGAGCGCGGCGGCCACGCGGTCGAGCGCGTCCGGGTCCACGTCGTGGTGCGCGGCGAAAAGCTGGGCCAGATCCGCGTTCTCCTCGCGCGTGAGAGCCTGCGTCGCGCGGTCGGCGAGCAGCTCGAAGAGGCGGTCGCGGCCGTTCACGACTCAGCTCCCGGGCGGGCGGCGGCCGCCGCGCCGAGCAGGAGCTCGCGCATGCGCAGCAGCCCGCGGCGCGCGTGACTCTTCACGGTTCCGAGTGGCATGCCCGTACCCTGCGCGATCTCCTGGTGCGTCTGCCCGCCGAGTACCGCGAGCTCGAGCACGCGACGCTGGTCCGGCGAGAGCGCCTCGAAGGCGCGCGCCGCGCGTTTTGCGTCGAGAGCAGCGTCCAGCCGCTCGCGCGGCGCGTCGGTCGCGACCTCCAGCGCCCCCTCGAGCGGCTCGCTCCGCGGGGTGCGCGCCGCGGCGCGCGTGCGGTCGATCAAGCGCCGCCGCGCGACCATGGCCACGAACGTGGCCTCCGACGCGATCGCCGGGTCGAAGCGCGCTGCGCTCTTCCAGAGCGCGATGAAGATCTCCTGAGCGGCGTCCTCGGCTTCGGTGCGGTCGCGCACGAAGCGACGCACGAGCGACCAGACCAGCGGGCCGTGTCGGTCCAGACACGCCTTGACGGCCGCACCGTCGCCGGCAGCGATGCGCTGGAGGATCGAGTCCGACACCGAGCTTCCCATGCCCGTCAGGGCGGCGGCAGCATACGCGCGACCTCGCGCGCGCGTCCATCACGACTCCGCGACCGCCGGGTGCGGATGGAAGGGAGCGCCGCGCCGCCACAGCCGCAGTGCCTGCAGGTAGATCCCCGCGACCACCTGCGCGCTGAGCGCCGGGAAGCGCAGCAACGCGCGCGCCAGCGAGCTCCCGCTGATCTCGCGCCGCTCCAGCGCCAGGTCCGCCACGAACACCCGGTGTCCGCCGCGCAGCGCGTGGATCGAGAGCTCCAGCCGCTCGCCCGGTACTGCGATGCGCCAGGCGTAGGCGAGATCCATCGGCAGGAACGGCGAGACGTGGAAGGCCTTGGGGATCTCGAGCAGGGCGACGGCGCCCGGCTCGAGGCGCGCCGGCAACACGTAGACGTGTCGCTCCAGCCAGGGCGTGTTCGTGACCTCGGCGACGACGGCCTCCAGCCGCTCGCCATCCGGCGCGAAGCAGAAGTAGAAGCTCGCGGGATTGAACAGCACGCCCAGGTAGCGCAGGTGCGTGAGCAGCCGGATCGGCCCGCGCGGCCGCGCGCCGAGCCGCTGCTCGACCAGGTCGCGCACCGCGACATCGAGCGGCTGCGCGGGATCGCCCAGGTGGTCGCGGCGCCGGAAGCTCGCGAGAGCGCGCCGCTCCACGCCCCAGAGCCAGCGCCCCGCGAACACGCGGGGCAGCTCCGCCAGGTCGAGGTACGCGAAGAACAGCCGCCGCGAGAAGCCGTGCTTCACCGGCTCGAAGCGCGCGTGGGCCACGCGCCCTTCGTAGAGGCAGCTCTTCACGCGCGAACCCCTTCGAGCGCGCGCACCACGTCGAGAGCGCTCTCGACGCCGTCTTCGTGGAAGCCGTCGTACCAGTACGCGCCGCAGTAGTGCGTGCGGCGCCGGCCGTCGATCGCACCGCGCAGCCGCTGCGCGGCGAGCGCCGCGCGGTCGAACTGCGGGTGGTGGTAGAGGATGCGCCGGAGCACCCGGGACGGCTCCACGTCTTGCGTCCGATTCAGCGTCACCAACAGGGGCTCGGGTGCCTGGAGTCGCTGCAGCCGCGTCAGGTCGTACGTGACGGCCGCCTGCCCCCGGCGCGCGGGCAGGAGGTGGTGGTTCCAGCTCGCGCGCGCCGCCCGTCGTCGCGGTAGCAGCGACGCGTCGGTGTGCAGCACCGCCTCGTTCGGGGCGTAACGAATCGCGCCGAGCACGCGCAGCTCGGCGGCGCTGGGATCGGCGAGCATGCGCAGCGCCTGGTCGGCGTGCGCGGCGATCACCACGCGATCGAAGCGCTCGGGCTCCGCACCCGACGCCTGCACCTCCACGTAGTCGGCGTGGCGGCGGATCGCGCGTACGGGACAGCGCAGGCGGATTCGCTCGCGGAAGCCAGCGACGAGCTTCTCGACGTAGCGGCGCGAGCCGCCCGTGACCGTGCGCCACTGCGGCCGGTCGCGAAGCTGCAGCAGCCCGTGGTTCGCGAAGAAGCGCGCGAAGGCCAGGGCCGGGAACTCGCGCATGGCATCGCAGTCGGTGGACCAGATCGCCCCGCCCATCGGCAAGAGGTGCCAGTCCACGAACTCGCGCGAGTAGCGCCGGCCGTCGGCGAACTCGCCCAGCGTGACCTTCTCGTCGCCGCTCTCGATCAGCCGGCGCGCGTCGCGCCAGAAGCGCGGCACGTCGCGCAGCATGCGCAGGAAGCCGGGCCGCAGCAGGTTGCTGGGCTGCGCGAAGAGCGCACGCAGCGACTCTCCCCCGTACTCGAGCCCGCTGGCCTCGCAGCGCACGCTGAAGCTCATGTCGGTGGTCTGCGTCGCCGCGCCGAGCTCCGCGAGCATGCGCGTGAAGTGCGGATAGGTGCGCTCGTTGTAGACCATGAAGCCGGTGTCCACGTCGAAGTCGCGCCCGCCGAGGCGCACGCGCACGCTGTTGGCGTGACCGCCCGCGTGATCCGTGGCCTCGAACAGCGCAATCTCGTGCTCGCGCGCCAGCCGCCACGCGGCGGTGAGACCCGAGATTCCCGCGCCGACGATGGCGATCCTCACGACCGAGCCCTCTCCGCCGGCACCAGCCGGTAGTGCGCGACTCCCCACTCCCTGCCGCTCCTGAAGGCGAAGAGCTCCGCGCAGGCCAGGAAAAACAGCCGCCAGCGCTGTAGCGCGCGGCGGGCCTCGGCGGAGCCGTGCGCGCGCGCCAGCACCTCGAGCGCGGGCTCGCGCGACGCGTCGAGGTTGCGGAGCCACGCCTCCGCGGTGCGCGCGTAGTGCACACCGCCGAGGCTCCAGCGCGCCTCGACGCGCAGGTTGCGGTCGAAGGCGTCGATCAGGTCCGCCGACGGCATCAGGCCGCCGCTGAAGAAGTGGCGCGCCATCCAGTCCGACGCCCCACGGTCCTCGAACAGGTACGGCGTGTCGCGGTGGCAGAACACGTGGAGGAACGCGCGGCCTTCCGGCTCGAGCCAGCGCGCCACGCGCGCGAGCATGCGTGGCCAGTTGCGCAGGTGCTCGAACATCTCGATCGACACCACGCGGTCGAAGCGGCCCTCGGGCTCGAAGCGGTTGGCGTCGCCGGTGACGACCTGCACGTGCCCGAAGCCGCGCCGCGCGCACTCACCCAGCACGTGCTCGCGCTGCGACTTGGAGTTCGAGACCGCCAGCACGCGCGCGCGCGGGTAGCGCTCGGCCAGCCAGAGCGTGAGCGAGCCCCAGCCGCAGCCCAGATCGAGGATGCGCATGCCGTCCTCGATCTCCGCGCGCTCGCAGGTGAGCGCCAGCATGCGCTCCTCGGCGCGCGCCAGATCGTCCCCGGGCGCGAACCAGCACGCGCTGTACTTGCGGCGCGGACCCAGCGCCAGGCCGAAGAACTCCGCCGGCACCTCGTAGTGCTGGGCGTTGGCGGCATCCGTCGCCAACGCGATCGGGCTCGCGGCGAGGGTCGCGAGCAGCGCGCCCCGGGTCGCTGCCGCGTCCGCGCCGTGCACCTCGCGGAGCCTGCGCCGGAGCAGTGCGCGGATCCCGCGCCGGATCGCGGCGTCCGGCAGCCATCCCGCCTCGGCGAGGCCGATCGCCCCACCCGCCAGTGCCTCGAGCGTTGCTGTCGTCATCGCCCCGGTATTCGGGCCGGGGGAAGCTCCGGATGCAGCGGGGCCGCTCTAGACGTGGTTGCGGAGCATCAGCTCACGCGGGTGCGGGTCCAGGTAGACCTGACCGGCCAGGTACGCCACGTCCAGCGCGCGCACGTGGTGACGCAGCAGCGTGACGGGAACCACCAGCGGCACGCGCCCCAGGCGGTACTCCTCGATCAGCTCCGCCAGCTCGGCGCGCCCGGCGGCGTCGAGCAGCTTCTTGAGGTAGCCCGCCGCATGCTGGAGCGCGTTGGTGTGGCGCGACGGCGTGGCGGGATGCGCCAGAGCCGCCATGAACTCGCGCTCGTAGCGCTCCCGCAGCGCCTGGCGCTCGAGCTTGCCGGCCTGCGCCACCAGCACGCCGAGGGCGGAGTAGGCACGCGGCTGGTGCGCGAGCAGCGTGAGCTTGTGCGCGGTGTGAAAGGCGACCAGATCTCCCGCGCTCCAGCGGCCGCCGAACAGCGCGCGCAGCCTGCGGAACGCGAACAGGCGCTCTACGAAGTTCTCGCGCAGCCGAGGATCGTGCAGCCGCCCCTCCTCTTCGACGGGCAGCAGCGGCAGCGCGCCACAGAGCGCGCTCGCGAACAGCCCGCGCCCGTCTCGATCGGGAGCACGCCCTTCCTGCGCGGACCAGATGCGCACGCGCTCCATGCCGCAGCTCGGCGAATCCTTCTTGAGCACGTAGCCAACCAGATCGAGGCCCGCGAGCTCCGCGACCTTGCGCGCCGCGTAGCTCTGCATCGCGTGCGTGTGGTCCGCTCCCGACTTCGGATCGACCAGCGCGATCTCGTTCCCGTCGCGCACGAGTCGCACGGCAGGGCGTGGAATGCCGAGGCCGATCTCCACTTCCGGACACGCGGGGACCCACTCGACGTGCGGGCCGAGCAGTCCGGTGAGGAAGGCGTCGTGCTTGTGGCCGCCGTCGTAGCGGACCTTGCTGCCAAGCAGGCACGCGGAGACTCCCACGCGCAGCGGGCCGTCGATCCCGCGCTTCCAGAGGGGTGTCTCGGCTGGCTTCATCGCGAGTGTCCGCGCAGGGCGCGGAACCGCGCCAGAGCGATCACGCGGCGCTCGCCGTGGTCCACGATGGGCGCAGGGTAGCCGGCGGCGGCGAGCGGCGCGTCCCAGGGGCGATGCACGGCGCGCCCAGGTAGGCCGCGCAGCTCCGGAATCCAGCGCCGCACGTACGCGCCGTCGGGGTCGAAGCGCTCGCCCTGAGCAGTCGGGTTGAAGATGCGGAAGAACGGCTGCGCGTCGGTGCCCGTGCCGGCAGACCACTGCCAGCCGCCGTTGTTGCTCGCGGGATCGCCGTCCACCAGCTGCTCGAAGAAGTGGCGCTCTCCGCGCCGCCAGTCGAGCAGCAGATCCTTCACCAGGAAGCTCGCGGCGATCATGCGCACGCGGTTGTGCATCCAGCCCGTGGCGAGGAGCTGGCGCATGCCGGCGTCGACGATCGGGTAGCCGGTGCGTCCCGCGCGCCATGCCTCGAGTGCGCGCGGGTCGTCGTTCCACTCGAGGGCGTCGTACTCGCGGCGGAACGAGCGCGCGAGCACGTGCGGGTGCGCGGCGACGATCGCGGCGTAGAACTCGCGCCAGACCAGCTCGTCGATCCACTTGCGCGCACCCGCGCGCGCGGCGGGCTTCGCCCGGGCGACCTCGCGCGCCTGGTGCAGGCAGGTGCGGATCGAGATCGCGCCGAAGCGCAGGTACGGCGACAGCCGCGAGGTGCCGTCCTGCGCCGGCAGGTCGCGCTGGCGCGCGTAGTCGCGCACGCGTTCGCCGAGGAATGCGGAGAGTCGCCGCGCCGCCGCGCGCTCGCCGCCGGCCGGGAGCTCGAGCGACTCCGCCGCGACACCATCGACGAGATCCGCGAGCGCGGGCAGCTCCTGCGACGCAACGCCGTCGGGCGGCGGTGGCAGGCGAGGCGCCGGACGCGGTGGCTGCGGGTCGTCGTCGAGCCGCCGCAGCCACGCGTTCCGGTAGGGCGTGAAGACGGAGTAGGGCGAGCCGTCTTCCTTGAGCACGTCGTCGAACACCACGCGATCCGTGCACTCGACCACGCGCGCGCCAAGCCTTTCGAGCGCGGCGCGCACGGCCGCGTCGCGGCGCCGGGCGAACGGCGTGTAGTCGCGGTTCCAGCACACGTGCGTGGCGCCGATCTCCCGCGCGAGCGCGAGAAGCTCGCGCGCCGGATCCCCGCACCGGATCACCAGCCGCGACCCGCGCTCCTCGAGATCGCGCCCAAGCCGCGCCAAACAGTCCCGCAGGAAGCGCATGCGCGCGCCGGCGGTCCGGTTGGCGCGGAGCAGGCGCGGATCGAGCACGAACACCGGGACGAGCGCGCTCGCGCCGGCGGCCTCGCGCAGCGCGGTGTTGTCCGCCAGGCGCAGGTCGTTGCGAAACCAGTGCAGCGCGCGCACTACGCGCTCCGGCCCGTCCGAGATCCGGGGCCGAGCGGGATCCCGAGCTCGGCGCCGAGCATCCGGCAGACGCTGCCCGACCAGCGGCGGATCTCGGCGGAGCCCAGGGGCCGGTGCGTCGCGCGCTCGGCGACACCTGCGACGACGGCGATCAGAAGCTCGCTCTTGAAGTCGAGCTCGGGAGGGCGGGCCACCGGCAGCGCCTCGTGCAGGAACTCACGGATGCGACGGGCCGCGCGCGCCTGGATCTCACGGAATTCTGGCGTGTCCTCGAACAGTACCTCTGCGTACTGGAGTGAGCGGCGCAGGTTCGACTCGGCCGACTCCGTCTCGAAGTAGCGCCTGACGGCGCGCCGCAGGCGCTCGCCGGGCGAGAGCGAGCGGTCGTCGAGAATTGCCTCGAGCTCGCCCCAGGTCTGGCGCCCCTCGCGCTCGTGCAGGCGGAAGAGGAGTGACGCCTTGTTCGGGTAGTACTGGTAGAGGGAGCCGACGCTGATCCCGGCCACTTGCGCCACGCGTGTCGTCGTGAACGCCGCGGAACCGTCCTGCTCCAGAACGCGAATCGCCGCCTCGAGGATCAGCTCGTCCATCTGGCGCGAGCGCTGCTGCCGCGGGTGCTTTCGCGGACTTAGCTTCGGCTGCCGTCCCATCCTGCCGCCTCCCGAACGCGAATGGCCGAATGCGAATGATCCTTCGTATTTTACGGGCCATGAAAAGCAAAGACGAGCCGCTGCTGGCGATTCCCGATTTGAAGGTCCGCGCCCTGCTCTCGCGCCTGCATGCCCAGGCCGATCGCGAGAGACCTCGGCTGCTCTGGCCGCTCAAGAGCCTGGCGCTGCCGCTCCTGCTCGGGCGCAAGCTGCCGTGGGCGCGCGTGGAACACCGGGTCGACGACAAGTTCCTCTCTCTCGACCGGAGTCAGGGCGTGCTGTGCTACCTGCTCGCGCGGGCGCTCGGCGCGCGCCGCATCGTCGAGTTCGGCACGTCCTTCGGGATCTCGACGATCTACCTGGCGCTGGCAGTCCGCGACAATGGGGGCGGCATCGTGTACGGCACCGAAAAGGTGCCGTCCAAGGCGGCGCGTGCCCGCGCGCACCTTGGCGAGGCGGGGCTGCTCGAGCAGGTCGAGATCCTCGAGGGGGACGCGAGAGAGACGCTGCGCGCGGTCGAGGGGCCGGTCGACTTTCTGCTCAACGACGGCTTCCCGCGCTTCGCGCTCGACGTGCTCCAGACGCTGGCGCCGAAGCTGCGCCCGGGAGCGCTCGTGGTCACCGACAACGTCGGGGCCTTCCGGGCGGACTACGCGGACTACGTCGCCTGGATTCGCGACCCCGCCAACGGCTTCTGCTCGTCGCTGCTGGCACTCAACGAGGGCACCGAGATCTCCGTGCGCGTGGCGGGCACGCTGCCGGGCGTCGCCCGCGCAAGCGCCTGAGTGTGCGCGCACTCGCCGCCGTCGGCTTCGTCGCGCTCGCCGTCGCGGCGCTGACCCCGCTGCGGCTGCTCGACGATCCTGCTCGAGCCCTCGCCGAGGCCGACCGCGCGCTGCTCGAGCTGCGCGCGCACGGCAGCTGGGCCTGGGCAGAGGCGATCGCGTTGATCTGAGCCGACCTGGTGCTGCGCTGCCCGCCGGCGCGGTGATCGCGTCGCTCGGGGTGATCTACGGACTGGCGCTCGGGGGTCTGCTGGGCGCAGCGGGCAGCATCGCCGCCGGAGACGAAGCGCTTGTCGCTTCCTGGCAGGCGTTCCAGGGCGGCGCGGGCAGGGATCGCGCGGGCATTCTACGGGCGCATCCGAATTCGCGCTTCCGCCGAATCGCAGGGAGACCCCATGAGCCATCGGCTGGAACGCGAGCAGTGGATCGAGGCGCCGCTCCCGGCGGTGTTCGCCTTCTTCGCCGCGGCCGCGAACCTGGAGCGGATCACGCCGCCGTGGCTCGGCTTCCGGATCCGCACTCCGCTGCCGATCGAGATGAAAGAGGGCGCGCGCATCGACTACACGATCCGCCTCGGCGGCGTAGCGTTCGGCTGGCGCACCCGGATCGCCGTCTGGGAGCCCGCGCGATGCTTCGTCGACGTGCAGGAGGCCGGGCCCTACGCGGGCTGGGAGCACACGCACGACTTCCACGGGTGCGACGGCGGCGTGCTGATGCGCGACGTGGTCGAGTACGCGCTGCCGTTCGGCGCGCTCGGGCGTGTGGTGCACGGCGGGCTCGTGCACGGGCTCCTGGCTCGCATCTTCGACTACCGCTTCGCGCTCGTGCGTGAGATCTTCCCACGGATGGAGCAACCGCGTGGCTGAGATCCTCCTCGCGAGCGCGATCGCGGTGGCGGCGCTGATGGCGCTGCTCTGGCTGCTTTCGCTCGCGCTCGGCGACGCCAGCATCGTCGACATCGCCTGGGGTCCGGGGTTCGCGCTCGTCGGCCTGGTCGGGGCAGCGATCGGCTCGGGCGCGCCGGCGCGGCGCTGGCTCGTCGCTGCGCTCGCCGTGCTCTGGGGCGTGCGCCTGGGCGCGTACCTGGCGTGGCGCAACCACGGCCGCGGCGAGGACTGGCGCTACCGCGCGATGCGCGCCCACCACGGCGACGCGTTCCGCTGGAAGAGCGCCTACATCGTGTTCGGCCTGCAGGGCGCGCTGATGTGGTTCATCTCGCTACCCCTCCAGGCCGCAGCCGCAGCTCCGACGCCTGCGTCGCTCGGCCCGCTCGACGCGCTCGGGCTCGCGCTCTTCGCGCTCGGCTTCTGCTTCGAGGCCGTCGGCGACTGGCAGCTCGCGCGCTGGAAGGCCGATCCCGCCAACGCGGGCCGCGTGATGGATCAAGGACTCTGGCGCTACACGCGCCACCCCAACTACTTCGGCGACGCCTGCGTCTGGTGGGGCCTGTACGCGATCGCGGCCGCGACACTGGGCGGCTGGCTCACCCTGCTCTCGCCCACGTTGATGACCTTCCTCTTGTTGCGCGTCTCGGGCGTGGCGCTGCTCGAGCGCGGGCTCTCGAAGCGCAGACCCGACTACGCCGACTACGTGCGCCGCACGTCGGCGTTCATCCCGCTGCCGCCGCGTAGGCGCGCGTGAGCCCGGGCGCGCCGACCGCGACGAACTCAGCGCCCGCTCATACGGGCGCCGAAGTCCCAAGTCACGAGCGACTCGGGCGCGATCTCGAGCGCGGTCTCCGGCGCGGGGCGCTCGAGCAGCCAGCGCGCGAAGCCAGAGCGCGTGTCGCCCAGGTAGCGCTGCGCCAGGAGCTCGAGGATCTCGTGCCCGCGCTCGGGGCGCAACGCGACGCGGGCTCGGCCGCGAACCCCCCGATAGGGCATGGTCTCCGGCGCCACCTCGAAGGCGCAGCGCGGGTCCTTCGCCAGGCGAGTCACGATGCGCGCGCGGCTCGGCGTCGCGCAGAAGAGCTTGCCGTGGAGCGGCGCGAACCAGAGCGACGCGAGCAGCGGGTGGCCGGAGGCGCCGTTGCACGCGAGCCGCAAAGGCACCCGCGTCTCGACCAGGAAGCGCTCGATCTCGTCCATCGACCACGGTCCGCGCGGCTTCATGATCTGCGGAGTCTAGTGTGAGTCGGTCGCACGCGCGGACCGTGCTCCTGACCGGAGCCACCGGCTATGTGGGCGGACGGCTGCTCGAGGCGCTGCGGGCGCGCGGCGAGCGCGTGCGCTGCCTCGCGCGAGACCCCTCGCACCTGGCCGCTCGGGCTTGCGCCGAGGTCGAAGTCGTGCGCGGCGACCTGGTGAGCGGGGAGGGTCTCGGGGAGGCGCTCGCCGGCATCGACACTGCCTACTACCTGGTTCACTCGATGGGCGCGGCGCGCGGCTTCGAGGAGCGCGATCGCCGGGCAGCGCAGAACTTCGCGGCGGCTGCGCGGGCGGCCGGCGTGGCGCGCGTGATCTACCTGGGCGGCCTCGCCGACGAGAGCCAGCCGCTCTCGCCTCACCTGCGCAGTCGGATCGAGGTGGGACAGCTGCTGCGCGCCGGGGGCGTGCCGGTGATCGAGCTGCGCGCCTCGATCGTGATCGGATCGGGCAGCCTCTCCTTCGAGATGATCCGCGCGCTCGTCGAACACCTCCCGGTCATGCTCACGCCGCGCTGGGTCGCGACGCCCGCGCAGCCGATCGGGATCGAAGACCTGCTCGCCTACTTGCTGGAGGCGCTCGACCTCGATCCCGCCGGGAACCCGATCTACGAGATCGGCGGCGCCGACCGCGTATCGTACGGCGATCTGATGCGCGAATACGCGCGCCTGCGCGGCTTGCGGCGCTGGATGATCCCGGTGCCGGTGCTCACGCCGCGCCTGAGCAGTCTCTGGCTCGGGCTGGTCACTCCCCTCTACGCGCGCGTCGGCCGCAAGCTGATCGACAGCATCCGGCACGCGACGGTGGTGCGCTCCGACGCCGCGCTGCGCGCGTTCCGCGTGCGGCCGGGTCACGTGCGCGAGGCGATGCGACGCGCGCTCGAGAACGAGGAGCGCGAGCTCGCGGCCACGCGCTGGTCCGACTCGCTCTCGGCCGCCGGCGTCGAGCCGGGCGGCTTCGGGGGCGCGCGCATCGGCGCGCGCCTGGTTGACGCGCGCGACCAGAGCGTGGCCGCGCCTCCGGCGCGCGCGTTCGCGCCGATCCGCAGGATCGGGGGCCGCACGGGCTGGTACGCGCACGACTGGCTCTGGCGTCTGCGCGGGATCCTCGACCTGGCGCTCGGCGGCGCGGGCATGCGCCGCGGGCGGCGCGACCCCGAACGTCTGGCGGTGGGCGACACCATCGACTGCTGGCGCGTGGTCGACTTCGAGCCCGACCACCGGCTGCGCCTGGTCGCCGAGATGCGCCTGCCCGGACGCGCCTGGCTCGAGTTCGAGGTGCTCCCGCAGGCCGGCGGCTCGCACATCCGGCAGACCGCCGTGTTCCAGCCCACCGGTCTGCTCGGGCTCGCCTACTGGTACGGCATCTACCCGCTACACGCGCTGGTGTTCGGCGGCATGCTGCGCGGCATCGCGCGAGCGGCCCGCGCGCCGGAGGCGCGCGTGGAGGCTCAGCGCGCCAGCCGCTCCGCGACGATGCGGTAGACGTCCGCGGAGAAACCGAGGCCGATGTGAGTCGAATCCACTGCCGCGTGCTCCACGTCGGGACTGTGCCGGTCGACGCAGGCTTGCCACGCGACCACGCCGTCGGAGCGCGAGTACATCGCGGTCACCGGCACGCGGATCGGAGTGTACTGCGGCAGCTCGAGCGGCCAGAGCGCCTCGCGCAGGAGCCCGAGTGGGGAAGGCACCGAGGGCGTCATCGCGGGCGCAGCGCAACAGGCGGACTGCGGATTCTGCTGCTGGTCGCGCTCGCCGCGCTGCAGCCTCCTGCGGCGAGCGCGGCGTCGCCGGAGCTCGCTCGCGCCGACGCGCTCTGGATACAGCGCGCGAACGGCCAGCGCGACGGCAACGCGAGACCCGAGCCGATCGGCGCGGCGATCGCGGCCTACGAGGCGGCGGTCGCCGCCCTGCCCGACAGTCTCGAAGCCCACTGGAAGCTGCTGCGCGCGCATTGGTTCTCTGCGGAGTTCGCCATCGTGGACGTGGAGCTCGAGCGCGAGACCTACGAGCGTGGGCTGGACGTCGCGGAGCACGCCTTCGCAATCCTGGCCGCACGAGTCGGCGGAGCCGACGCGCTCGCTGCCGCGGAGCCCGAGGAGCTGCGCGTGCAGCTCACGCCGCGGGACCGCCGCGACGCCGCGCATCTGTACTTCTGGTCCGCGATCAACCTCGGCGCCTGGAGCCGGATCGCCGGCCTGCTGCGCGCCGTGCGGGTGGGGGTGGCGACCCGGCTCCACGACGCGACGCTGCGCTCGATCGCGCTCGACCCCGACGTCGAGCAGGGCGGCGCGATCCGGCTGCTCTCGCGCCTGCACTCCGAGCTCCCCCGCGTTCCGCTGCTCTCGGGCTGGGTCGACCACGCCAGTGCCGTACCGCTCGCGGAGCGCGCGCTCGCCGCGTACCCGCAGCATCCGGGCAATGCATATCTGCTCGGCCTGGCGATTCTCTCGCACGCGCCGGACCGGCGCGCCCACGCGCTGTCCCTGATCGAGCGCACCGCGCAGCTCGAGCCGCGCTCCGATCACGTCGTGGAGGACGTCGCGCTGCGCGAGGCGGCGCGCGAGCGGCTTCAGCAGGAGCTGCGCGCGGCAAGCTCGGCGCGCAGCTCGAGCTGAGCCTGGCGCGTGATCGGGAAGTTCCAGAGGAACTGCCCCCCTGCCGCCATCAAGAGACCCGGCAGCCAGGCATAGAGAGCCATCAGCGCGAGCTTGGCGGAGTCGGACGGCGTCCCAAGGCCCGGGTCGAACCCGAAAGCGGCCGGCAGCGACGTGGCGAGCACGACCCCCAGAGCGATCGACCCCTTGATCACCATGCCGTACACGCCGAAGTACAGGCCGGTGCGCTGCTGTCCAGTTGCGACCATGTCGTGGTCGACGGCGTCGGCGGCCATGGAGCTGGCCAGGAACAGGATCGACGCGAAGCTCGACCCGCGCACGACCATCAGCAGGACGAACAGCGGCCCCTGGCCCGGGCCGAACAGCGGCAACGGCAGCGAGAGCGCGCCGATCCAGAGCGCGGCCAGCGCCACCGCTCGGTGTTTCCCCACCCGGTCCGAGACGCGCAGCCAGAGCGGTACGGCGGCGAGCGTCACGACGTTCTCGAGGAGGATCATCGGCGGGAAGAGGTCGGCGCGAGCGAAGACGTGGTCCAGCACCAGGCGGTGCAGGGTGCCCTGCATCACGACGCCCGAGACGAAGCACAGCACGGCACCGACCATGCGCGCGAACGCGGGATTACGCAGCACGAGCAGGATCCCGCGGAGCGGCGCGAGCGCACGCTCCGTCACCAGCTCCGGCGGCGGCTCGGGGACCCATGCCAGCGCGAGCGCGAACAGTAGCGGCAGGCTGCAGACGATCGCGAGCGCGCTCCAGCGCAGCTGCTCGCCCGCGGCGTCGATCCCGGCCCGGCCGAGCGCGAGCAGGAGCAGGAGCAACCCGATCTGGCCGGCGAAGCCGAAGGCCTCGCGCCACGCCGCCACACGCGAGCGCTCGGCGTAGTCGGTCGAGAGCTCGGCGCCCCAGGCCTTGAACGGCACGTCCACGATCGTGAAGCCGACGAACAACAGCGCCGTCCAGGCGAGCAGGTGCGCGAGCCCGACCTCGCCCGGCGCGCCGGGCACGAAGAGCTGCCACAGCGAGACGAGCAGCAACGGCGAGCCGAGGGCGATCCACGGCTTGCGCCGCCCGAAGCGCGTGCGCAGTCGGTCCGAGAGTTGACCCATCAGCGGGTCGGTGACGACGTCGAGGACACGCGACGCAGCGATCGCCGCGCCGACCTGCGCCAGTGGCAGCCCGAGATCGTCGGCGTAGTACGCCGGCACGAAGAGCGCGAGCGGCAGCGCCGCGACCGAGCACGCGAGGTTCGGGAGCCCGTACAGCACGAGCGTGCTTCTGGACAGGGGCGCATGCGGCAGCCGCGCTTCAGCCATTGCCCGCAGGCTAGCGAGGCGCCGACTCGACCTCGATCAGCACTTCGTTGCGGCGCAGGAACCACGGCATGAACGGCGGGTCGTAGCGAGCCCAGACCGGTGGCGCGCCCGTCGGCACGAGCCCCTGCGCCGCGATCCAGGCGCGCAGCTCGCCGAGGTGACGCTCGTAGCGCGCCTGGCTCCAGGTTCCGCGGTAGCGGATCGCCGCGACGCCCCGCGCCGGCTCCTCGCGCAGCGCGATGCTCGCGTCGTTGGGCTCGGGCAGCCGGTCGAGCGTGTAGCTGGCGGGCATCACGAAGGCGATGCGGTAGCTCTCGCCGTCGCTCTGCTGGGTGACCGGCGCGGTCATCGCGATGCGCTCGCCCGCCTCCTGCGTGACCGGCGCGGTCATCGCGATCGAGGTCTTCGCGCGATTCGCGCCGCCGATGTAGCCGGCCAGCCGGCGGAATGCAACGTTGCCGACGTCTTCGAAGTCGCCCGTGACGCGCGTCTCCGCGACGACCCGCGGCTCGTAGCGACGCAGCTCGAACGCGCCGTCGGCGACCTCGACCGCGTAGCGCGCCTGCTCGACCGACCACGCCGGACCCGCCGCTCCCAGCGCCATCGCCACTAGCGCCATAGAGCCGAGCCGGAGGCGCGCGCGCGGCGGGTACGATGCGTGCGCGGGAGCTCCACGCTCACGCAACAGGCGAACCGCACCGGGAGTCACGACGGTCTCGCGGCGCGAGGCGCTCTCCGACGATGCGGTAGACGTCGGGCGCGAAGCCGAGACCCAGGTGCGTCGCGGAAACCTCGACGTGCTCGACGTCGGGGCTATGCCGGTCGATGCACGCCTGCCATGCGACCACGGCGTCTGCGCGCGAGTAGATCGCGGTGATCGGGACGCGGATCGGCGTCGCGTTGCGCGCTTCGATCGCCGCCTCGAGCGCATCGAGGTCCGCACCGCCGGCGCGATACAGGGCGCCGGCAGCGGTGTACTTGGGCCCCCCGACGACTGGCGAGCCGAGCGTCACGACCCGCTGCACCAGGTCCGGCCGTTCGCGTGCGGTCTCGCGGGCGAGTACCCCCCCGAGGCTCCAGCCGACGAGCCGCAGCGGAGCGCGGGCAGACGCCGCGAAGCGCTCGACCCGTGACATCACCTGCGGGATCAGCGCGGGCACGTCGCCGAGATTCACACTCAGCCCCCAGCCGCGCACGCGATAGCCGAGCAGGCTGAGGAAACCCTGGAGCGTGAGCGTCGAGGCGTCGCCTGTGCCGAAACCCGGCAGCACCATCACCGGCTCGCCATGACCGCGCGGGAGCCGCGCGAGCTCCGGGATCCGGAGCAGGAGTCGCGGCAGCTCGAGCAGCGCGAGAGCTTCGCGCAGCATTCCGAGCGCCGGGGGCGTGGAGGGCGTCACGACGCGCGACACGCTACCGAACGAACCAGAGCCTCGCCCGACTCGCTACCAGCCCGCCAGCACGGCCGCGCGTTCGCGGTGCACGGCCGGGACCCCGAGGAACGCACGGTCGAACATCGCGCGCTTGTAGTAAATCTGCACGTCGCACTCCCAGGTGAAGCCGATGCCGCCGTGCGCCTCGACGGTCTCGCGCGCGACGTGCATGAAGCGATCGGTCACGTGGGACTTGGCGACCGCCGCGGCTCGCGGCGCTTCGCCGGGGATGTGATCGAGCGCGTGCGCCGCATACCAGTACAGCGCGCGGCAGGGCTCGACGTCGATCGCGACGTTTGCGAGCTGGTGCTTCAGCGCCTGGAAGTGACCGATCGTGACGCCGAACTGCTCGCGCGTCTTCGCGTACTCCACTGCCATGTCGAGACAGCGCTTGGCGCCGCCGTAGGCGTCGGCCGCGAGCAACACCAGCCCGACGTCGCGCACGGCCGCCGCGGCCTCGGTCCCCCTGGGCAGCGCCTCGGCCGCCGCGTTCTCGAACGCGACCTCGTCGATCCGGCGCGTGCGGTCCGCCCCGCGCATCGACTTGCAAGACACGCCACCGCCCGACTCGACGAGCGCGAGCCCGCCGCCGGCGGTGCCGACCACCAGCAGATCTGCGACCGAGGCGAACGGCACGTTGCGCTTGGCGCCCGAGAGGCGCGCTCCCGGCGCGAGCGTCCACTCGTCGGGCTGCCAGCCGCCGCCGGCTTCGGCGAGTGCGACCGTCGCGAGCTTCTCGCCGGCGATGAGCTTCGGCAGCCAGTGCTTGCGCTGCGCGTCGCTGCCGCCGCGCAGGATCGCGAGCACCGCGAGCGCGTGACCGAGGAACGGACCGGGCGTGGCCGCGGCCCCGAGCACTTCAGCGACCAGCGCGAGATCGAGCAGCTCGAGACCCGCGCCGCCGTACTCGTCGGGCACGAAGATGCCGCCGAGGCCGAGGCCGAGCATGCCCTGCCAGAGTGCGGCGTCGTGTCCGCTCGGGCCGTCGAAGATCTCGCGCAGCTTGTTCGGCCCGCACTCGTTGGCCAGGAAGCCGCGCACCGTCTCCTGCAGGAGCTCCTGCTCTTCGGTCAGGTCGAAGTACACGTCAGCGTCCCCGCGCAGCCTGCGAGTCGCGCGTCTGCCAGTAGTCGCGCGGCAGGCCGAGCGCGCGCTCGGCGATCACGTTGCGCTGGATGTTCGACGAGCCCCCCGCGATCGCACCGCCGAGCGAGCTCATCCACTGCCCGATCCAGGCGCCGACCCCATCGGGCGGCTCGCCCGCGCGGCGCTCCTGCGCGTCGAGCAGGCCGTCGTCGCCGAGCAGCTCGTAGGCGAGCTTGCCGCACTCCTGCGCGATGTTGGTGCCGATGAGCTTGTTCATCACGGTGATCGGGCCCGCCTCGCGCCGGTGCGCATCGCGCGTGAGCTGGTACCAACCCGCGCACTCCTGCGCCTTCACGTAGCCCTCGATCTCGGCCAGCCGCTGCCGCACCAGGGGATCCTGCAGCGCGGGCCGGCCGTTGCGCCGCGCGTTCTTCGCCAGGTTGACCAGGCCCTGGAACAGCGCGCCCGACGCCTCGGAGCTGCCGATCATGTTGCGCTCGTGCTTGAGCGTGGTGCGCGACACCAGCCAGCCTTCGCCGCGCTTGCCGACGATCCAGTCCTTCGGCGTGCGCGCGTCGCTGAAGAACACCTGGTTGAACGTGGCGCCACCGGTGATCTGCTTGAGCGGCCGCACCTCGATCCCGGGCTGCTTCATCGAGAGCAACAGGTAGGAAATGCCCGCGTGTTTGGGCGCTTCCGGCTCGGTGCGCGTCAGGCAGAACATGTAGTCGGCGACTTGCGCGCCGGAGGTCCAGATCTTCTGGCCGTTGATCACCCACTCGTCGCCGACGAGCTCGCCGCGTGTCTGCAGTGACGCCAGATCGCTGCCCGAGCCGGGCTCGCTGTAGCCCTGGCACCAGACGATCTCGCCGCGGAGCGTCGGGCCGATGAACTTGTCGCGCTGCCACTCCGAGCCGCGCTCGAGCAGCGTGGGCACGAGCATCGACGGGCCGATCCCCGGCATGTCGCCCGGAGCGCGCGCGCGGCGGAACTCCTCGCGGATGATCGTGGCCTTGTAGACGTCGGGCTCCTGCTCCGAGCCGCCATACTTCTTCGGGATCGAGCGCCCGAGGTAGCCGCGCTCGATCGCGCGCCCGCGTAGCAGGGCGGCCTGCTGGTCGCGCGAGAGCTTCGCCTCGGCACCCGAGAGCGGCCAGCTCTGCTTCAGGAACTCGCGCACCTCGGCGCGGAACGCCTCGTACCTGGGGTCGTAACGCAGGTCCATCCGGGGGATCTCCTCGAGTCGAGCGCCTACTGTCTCAAGCCGTCGCGCTCGGGGTCAACCCGTCCCGGTGTATGCTCGGCCCGTGCGCATCGGGCTGCAGATTCCGAGCTTCAGCTGGCCGGGCGGGGCCGCGGAGCTCGGCCGGCGCCTAACGGCGATCGGGCGCGCGGCCGACGAGGCCGGCTTCGCGAGCATCTGGGTGATGGACCACTTCTTCCAGATCCCGATGGTCGGGCCCGTCGAGCAGGAGATGCTCGAGGGTTGGTCCACCCTCTCGTTCCTGGCGGGCGCCACGCGGCGCGTCCGGCTCGGCACTCTGGTCAGCGGGGTCACCTACCGAAACCCTGGCGTGCTGGTGAAGACCGCGACCACGCTCGACGTCGTGTCCGGCGGGCGCGCCTACCTCGGCATCGGCGCGGCGTGGTTCCAGCGCGAGCACGACGCACTTGGCGTGAAGTTCCCGCCACTCCGCGAGCGCTTCGAGCGGCTCGAGGAGGCGCTGCGCATCGCGCACCAGATGTGGTCGGGCAAGCGCGGCAAGTTCGCGGGCCGGCACTACAAGCTGGCCGACACGCTGTGCTCCCCGGCGCCGCTCTCGCAGCCGCACCCGCCGATCCTGATCGGCGGCCTCGGCGAGAAGAAGACGCTGCGGCTCGTCGCGCAGTACGGCGACGCCTGCAACCTGTTCACGTACATCGGGCCCGACGGGCTGCGCAAGAAGCTCGACGTGCTCAGGCGCCACTGCGACGCCGTCGGGCGCGACTACGCGCAGATCGAGAAGACAACGCTGGGAACGGCGAACCTCGGCGCTGGGGCGGGAGCGGGTCGCGAGCTGGTCGAGCAGTGCCGCACGCTCGCGGGCCTCGGCATCGATCACGCGATCTGGAACATGCCCGACGCGCACGAGCTCTGGCCGCTCGAGCGCTTCGGCAAGGAAGTGATTCCAGAGGTTTCCGGCTTGTAACGGAGGGACACGCGTTGATCATCAGCACGACTCCGGCGCTCGAGGGCAAGCACATCAAGCAGTATCTCGGCATCGTGACCGGTGAGGCGATCCTGGGCGCGAACGTGTTCCGCGACCTGTTCGCCAGCATCCGCGACGTGATCGGCGGCCGCGCCGCCTCCTACGAAGCCGAGCTGCGCAAGGCGCGCGAGATTGCACTCGGCGAGCTCGAGCAGGCCGCCAGGGATCTCGGCGCCAACGCCGTGATCGGCGTCGATCTGGACTACGAGACCGTCGGCGGCCAGGGCACCATGCTGATGGTGAGCGTGAGCGGCACCGCGGTCGTCACGGAGTAGCGGGCTCGAGCGGCCGCAGCAGCCGGTCCTTGTCGAAGGCCTCGCCGACCTCTTTGTAGATCAGCACCAGCCCGACCTGCGTGCCGGACACGCCGTGCTCGCGCGCGATCTCACCGTACTCGGACTCCGCCACGCCGAACGCCTGCAACAGCTCGAAGCGCCAGGCGCCGTTCTCGCGCAGGAATAGATGGCGCCACTCGTGGGGATGGCCGCTCACGAGCAGCTCGGCATCGGCGCCGTCGCCCTGCGGCTCGATCTGGCCGAGCTCGACGTTCGCGACCACGTCGCGCCCGAGCCAGCCTCGGGACAGGGCCAGCGCGAGCACCTGCTCGCCGCTCATCGCGCGCAGCTCTTCGAGCGGCACGAACTGGCGCAGCCGCAGCACGAGCAGCTGATTCACGATGGGATGCAGCGCGAGCTCCTCGAGCGGCGCATGCAGCGCGAGATCGCGCATCCAGCCCAGGTGAGCCGCCGTCATCGACGAGAGCAGGGCGGCAGCGCGCGCGCCGTCGCCCGACAGCGCGGCGGTGCGGTAGTCGAGGAACACACCGCGGATCAGGCGCCGGTCTTCGTCGCCCGGCTGCCCGCAGCTCGCGGCGAGCGTCCCGAGCGCGAGCGCGGCGACGAGCGTCGCCCGGACGCTCATCCGGACTCGCGCTCCCCGGGCAGGCGATGGTCCATCTCGAGCGCGGGCTGCGGGACCTCGGCGCGTCCGACCACGCGCGCGGGCACGCCCGCGACCGTGGTATGGGGTGGGACGTCTTGCAGCACCACGCTGCCGGCGCCGATCTTCGCACCCTCGCCGACCTCCACGTTGCCGAGCAGCTTCGCACCGGCGCCGACCAGCACGCCGTCGCCGAGCTTCGGGTGGCGGTCGCCAGTCTGCTTGCCGGTGCCGCCGAGTGTGACCTCGTGCAAGAGCGACACGTCGTCGCCGATCACGGCTGTCTCGCCGATCACCACGCCGCTGCCGTGGTCGATCATTACGCCGAAGCCGATGCGCGCCGCCGGATGGATGTCGGCGCCGAACACCTCCGACGCGCGGTTCTGCAGCCAGTAGGCGAGTGTCGGGCGCTGCTCGCGCCAGAGCCAGTGCGCGATCCGGTAGCTCTCGAGCGCGTGGAAGCCCTTGAAGAACAGCAGCGGGTGGGCGTCGGACGGGCAGGCGGGATCGCGCTCGCGGATCGCGCGCAGGTCGGCGCGCACGGCTTCGGCGATCGCCGCGTCGCGCGCCAGCACCTCCGAGATCACGACCAGCAGCGCGGCGCGCGAGACGTCGGGCGTCGCGAGCTTCGCGGCGAGAACATGCGCCAGGGCGGCCTCGAACGTCGCGCACCCGACCAGCGGCCGCAGGTAGGACGCGAGCGCCGGCTCGCACTCGCGGCGCTCGGCCAGCTCGGCGCGGACCCCGGCCCAGAGGGGGTCACGCGCCAGCTCCGGCGTCGCCTGTCGTCTGGTATCGCGCATCGGGCTGACGTTAGCGCGCCGGTTTAGCCGCGCAGCGTGTCGGCCAGGCGCGCCGCGCCGCGCTCGAAATCCGCCAGCCGGGGCAGCAGCGAGAGCACCAGGTGCGCGCCCTCGAGCTCGTAGAACCAGCCGGGCTGGGCGATCACGCCTGCAGCGAGCAGCCGTTCGACGACTTCGTCCTCGTCCGCGCCGGGATCGAGGCGGAGGAGCGCGTACCAGCCGCCCTGCGCCGGCAGCACGCGGCCGGGCAGGGCGATCGAAAGCGCGGCCCGGTTCGCGGCCACGCGCGAGCGGATCTCGCGCTGCACCGCGTCTGCTCCCGCGAGCAGCAGTGGGAGCGCGAGCTGACCGGCGTCGGGAACCGACAGGTAGGTGTCGGCGATCACCTCGAGCCGCGCGAGCGCCTCGGCGCAGAGCTCCGGCTCGCCCGCGCAGGCGATCCAGCCGAGCTTCGCCTGCGGCACGCCCGCCAGCTTCGAGACCCCCGAGAGCGCGAACACCAGGCGCCCGCCCGGGTGCGCCAGCGCGCTCGTGGCCGGCGAGCCGTCGGCGGCGTAGTCCAGGAACACCTCGTCGTACACGAGCGCCGTGTCGCGACCGACGTGTGACTCGAGCCACGCGCGATCGTCGGCCTCCACGAACGACCCGGTCGGGTTGTTCGGATGCACCAGCAAGAGCGCGCGCGGCGCTCGCGCGAGCGCTGCGCCGAGCGCGTCGCGGTCGATGCGCCAGCCGCCGGCGGGTTCCGCGGCGGGAACGAGCGGGTAGGGGACGGGCTCTACCCCCTCGAGCCCCGCGAGCAGCTCGAACAGGGGATAGCTCGGGCGCGGCACCAGCACGGCGTCACCGGGATCTGCGAGCAGGCGGAACAGATGTGCGTAGCCCTCGCTGGTTCCCGCGGTGAGCACGACGTGATCGGGATCGAGCCGGGCGCCTCGTGCGGCGTAGTAGCGCGCGACCGCCTCGCGGGCCTCGCGCCGTCCCCGGGGCGACGGCTCGTAGCGCGCGGCGCGCGGATCCGCGGCCACGCGCTCGAGCGTCTCGCGCGCCAGCCGCTCGCACGACGCGAAGCCGCAGCGCGTCGGATTCGACTCGGTGAGGTCCACGACGTCGCCGGTCGCGCGCGCCGCCTCCAGCCGCGCCGCGAGCGGATTGGCACCGAGCTCCCAGCCCGCGCGCCGCGCGAAGCGGACGCTCACACGGAGAACTGCTTGGAGTAGTCCACGCAGAGCCAGCGCTCGGGGCGCAGCCGGACGAGCACGCTTCCCTCGCCATCACCGCCGCCGCCCGTCTGTTCCACGTAGCGGTCGCCGAGCTCCTTCCCGAGGTAACGCCGCGCGAGCGTGCGCCCGTGCCGCTCCCGGTCCACGCGCTCGAGGGCGATCGGCCCCTCGACGCTCACATACTTGTAAGGCGGGGTCTCGCTTTGCGCGCACAGCGACAGTCGGCGCGCCTTCTCGAGCAGTCGGCCCTTGCGCGAGTCGCGGTCGGTGACCATCCAGACGTCCCCACCGGGCTCGTAGCCGTACCAGATCGGCACCGTCAACGGACCGTGCCCCTCCTCGGCGATGCTCACGATCCCCACGTGCACCTCAGCCAGAAAGCGCTCGCGCTCCGCGCGGCTCATCGAGAGCGACATGCTCGGTCCTCCTCAGCGTGCTGCCTCGCATTGTAAGCTGACGGGATGCCGCTCTTCGCCTGGATCGGACGCGACGGACCGCAGGGTGTCCCGCTGCGTAAGCTCCACCGCGACGAGCACCTGCGCGGCCTCGAGCTGCTCGATCGGGCAGGGGCAATTCGCTTCGCGGGTCCGCTGCTCGACCCGAAAGGCGATCCGGCCGGCAGCGTGATCGTGTTCGAGGCCGAGAGCCTCGCGGCTGCACGCGCCGTCGCCGCCGGCGACGCCTACGCGCAGCGCGGGATCTTCGCGAGCTGGGAAGTGTTCGAGACGCGCGCCGTGTTCCCGGCGCCGCGCCAGGAGAAGTGATGCCGGACTTTCGGGGCAAGGTGGGGTTCGTCACGGGCGGCGGCACCGGGATCGGGCTCGCCTGCGCGCGCGCGATCGCTCTTGCAGGCGGCAAGGTCGTGCTCGGCGGCCGCCGCGAGGAGCCCCTGAAGAAAGCGGCCGCCGAGCTCGGCCCGAATGCCGACTGGGTGAGCTGCGACGTGACGAAGGACGCTTCCGTCGACGCCGCGATCGCCGCGGTCGTCTCGCGCCACGGCGGGCTCCACGTCGCGGTCAACTCGGCGGGCATCGGCGGCGGCGGCTCGGTGCTGAACTCGACCTCGACCGAGTTCGCCAACGTGCTCGACACCAACCTGGTCGGCGTGTTCCGCTCGCTGCGCGCCGAGGCAAAGGCGATGAAGCAGGGGGGCGGCGGCAGCATCGTCAACATCAGCTCGATCGCCGGCGCGCTGACACACCGCTGGATGGACTCCTACTGCGCCTCGAAGGCCGGGCTCAACATGCTCACGATGTGCGCGGCCGACGATCTCGGCGAGCACAAGATCCGCGTGAACGCCGTCATGCCCGGGCTCACCGAGACGGACCTCGCGCAGATCCTCTACACGAACGACGTCTCGCTACAAGAGTACCTGCGGCTGATGCCGATCTCGCGTATCGGCACACCGCGCGACGTCGGCTCGCTCGTCGGCTTCCTGCTCTCCGACGACGCCGGCTGGATCACCGGTCAGGTGATCGGCGTGGACGGCGGCCACACCATCCGCAAAGGCCCGGACCTCGTCCCGCTCTTCTCCCGCTTCATGCCCCCGGAACGGTAGTTGGCCTTGCCGTGTACGCCGCGGCGAAGCCGCGGCTACGGCTTCGCTCGGCTTCGCCTCGCTGCGCGCGCTCCGCGCTTGCTCAAACCCAACGCAGGGCGGGGAGGCCGTCGAGGCTGCGCGCGTTGTTGTCGCGCTGGTACCGGATGAGGCCGTCGTCGCCCTTGCGCTCGCACCACTCGGCGAGCTGGGTACGCTCGCCTTCGTAGCCGAGCAGCGGCACGCCGTAGCCGCAGGAGTCGGCGATGCGCTCGACGTCCACGCGGATGATCGAACGCGCTCGCGGGCTCGCGGGGAAGAGCGCGCGCAGGCCCTCGAAGCCGGGAGCGCCCGGCTCCAGCACGTGGCCGCAGCCGTGCATGCGCAGGATCCGGGGCGGGCCCTCGAACGCGCACCACATGAGCGTGATGCGCCCGTTCTCGCGCAGGTGCGCGATCGTCTCCGCGCCGCTGCCCACGTAGTCCAGGTACGCGAGCTGGCGCGGGCCGAGCACGCGCAGCGTGTCGAGCCCCTTCGGCGACAGGTTGACGTGGCCGTCGCCGGCGAGCGGCGCGCTCGCGACGAAGAACATGCGCTGCGCGGCCACGAACTCGCGCAAGCGGGCGTCGATCTCGGGAAACAGCTTCGCCATGGATCCTCTCAGCCCTTGTGCAGCAAACGACGCACCGCGGCGACGAACTCGATCGCCGCCTCCTCGGAGTCCGCGATCGCGTCGACGTTGAAGCTCGTACAGCCCGCCTCGACGTAGCCGGCAAGGAAGGCAGCGACCTCCTCCGGCGGACCGAACGGGCTGTAGCGCTCGAAGCGCTCGAACGGAACGCGGTAGAAGCCCTCCATCGCGCGAGCCAGCCGCTCTCGCGACTCGCCGGCACCGACCCAGAGCTGCAGGCCATGCTGCCAGCGCACGTCGCGCCGGCCGGCATCGGCCGCGCGGGCCGCGACTTCATCGACCACTTCGCGGTAGCGGCGTGGCGAGCACCAGACGCCGAGCCAGCCATCGCCGTGGCGAGCGGCGCGGCGCACCGCAGCGTCGGAGCGGCCGCCGATCACGATCGGGATCGCTGGCTCAGGTGCCGGGAGGATGCGCGCGTCTTCGAACTGGAAGAACTCGCCGCGATGCGTGACCGGCTGCCCCGAGAGCAGCGAGCGCAGCGCGGCGAGCGCCTCGTCGGTGCGGCGGCCGCGCGTCTTCGGGTCGACGCCGCAGACCTCGACCTCGTGCCGGTCCTCGCCACCGATGCCGACGCCGAGCACGATGCGGCCCGGGGCGGACTCGGCCAGCGTCGCGAGCTGGCGCGCGACCGGCAGCGGGTGGCGCAGCGCGAGCAGATACACACCGACGTGTACCGCGAGCCGCGGGTGCATCCCGGTGAGCGTCGCGGCGTTGAGCAGCCCGTCCATGCCGACGCCGCCGTGGAAGCTCACGTGGTCGGCGACGAACAGGTGATCCAGCCCGGCGTCGGCCGCGCGCCGCACCAGCCCCGTGCGCCGCTCCCAGTCTCCGCGCAGCATGCTCGGCGAGCCGAGCGTTCCGACGCCGACCCCGGCCATGCTCAGAGCTGCGCCTTCTCGACGCCGAGTCCGAGCAGCACGCGTCCGACCACCTCGAGCGTGGGCTCGCCCACCATCAAGTGCTGCGTGGCGACATGCACGTCGCGGAAGCAGCGCGACAGCGGACTGGTGTCGTAGATCGCGCTGCCGCCCGCCGCGTTGTAGACGCGATCCACCGCGTGGGCGGAGCGCCAGGCGGCGTGGGTCGCGGCCAGCCGCAGGCTGGCGCGCGCCTCGGTGGTGAGCTCGCCGCGCTGCGCGACTTCCCAGGCCTGGTCGATCGCCTCGAACAGGAACGCGCGCGCCCCGCGCAGCGATGCCTCGGCATCCGCGACGGCCTGCTGCGCCAGCGGCCGATTCGCCAGCGAGCGCGTGCTTCCCGTGGGCGTCTTGCCGCCGGCCAGCTCGACGAACGCGGCGATCGCGTGCCGCGCGATCCCGACCGCGACCGCGCACACGCCGAGCGCCAGCAGGCCGAGCGTCGGAAACTGGAACAGTGGACCGTCCACGCGCGCGCGCCCGCCCAGCACGACCGAGCGCCCTTCGGGCACGAACGCGTCGGCGACCTCGAAATCGTGGCTGCCGCTCCCGCGCAATCCCGACACGTGCCAGGTGTCGAGCACCGCGAGCTGGGACGGCTCGAAGAACATCAGCCGCGTCTCGGGCCCGTGCTTTCCGGAGAGCGGGACGCCGCTCGCGTCCTGCATCGCGCAGCCGCCGACGACCCAGTCGGAGTGCTGCACGCCGCTGCCGAAGGGCCAGCGCCCGCTGACGACGTGCCCGCTGGCGACGGCGCGCGCGCTCCCCGCGGCTCGCACCACGCCGCCCGTGATCACGTCGGGATCGGCGCCGTAGATCTTGCGCGCCCAGTCCTCGGACAGCGACGCGGCCAGGAGACCTGTGGTGACGCCGATCATCACGCACCAGCCGGCCGAGCCGTCGGCCTGCGACATGGTCTCGATCACGCGCACCACGTCGCGCGCGTGGCGCTCGCTGCCGCCGTAGCGCGCCGGAACGCAGATGCGGAACAGCCCCTCGCGTGCGAACCGCTGCGCCAGATCGAGCGGCAGCCGGCGTCCCGCCTCGATCTCCCGGGCGCGTGAAGAGACTTCCGCGCCGAGCGCGCTCGCAGCCGCGACCTCGGGACACTCCGCCATGCGGAGATCCTGCGCCGAAGCGCCGGATCCATGCAACTCGAGCTGCGCGCTGTCGCTAGCCGGCTACGCGTCCGCGAGCATCAGAAACGGCGTGGCCGGGGCGTCGTCGGGTGAGGCGGGCTGCAGCGTGGCGGCTTCGTAGCCCGCCATCCAGCGCACCTCTTCGAAGCCCGCCTCTTCGAGCAGCGCCGCGAGCTGTCCGGGCGTCACGTGGCGCCGGTGCGAGACCCACTCGGTCTCGGGTCCTCCGTCGAGCCTGAAGACCTGCGTGCGGCGCTCCAGCAGCGGCGTCAGCATCTCGCGGCGATCGCGCACCACGACGCTGCGGCCGCCGTGTGTGCGCTCGATCTCACGCCACTCGCCGGCGAGCTCGGGCCGGGCGAGCGCCAGCGGGTAGAAGCAGTCGAGCGCGACGATCGCGCCGTCCGCGAGCGAGCGGCGCAGGTTGCGCAGGAACAGCCGCTGCTCCTCGATCTCGATGAACGCGTTGAAGGCGTGCAGCGTGACGAGCGCGGCGCGAAAGCGCACGGACAGCGGCGTGTGCCGCAGGTCGTGGTCCGCCACGTGCGCCCGCTCGCGCCAGGTGCGCAGCCGCTCGCGCGCGAGCTCGAGCGACGGCCGGTGAGAGTCGATGCCCTGAACCTCGTGCCCGGCCTTGACCAGGCGCTGGATCACGCGTCCGGTGCCGCAGCCCACCTCGAGGATCGGCGACCCGTACTTCGCGGCCAGATCCAGATAGATCGGCACGTCCTGTGCGAATCCGCCCAGATAGACTTCGTGAGACTCCGCATAGCGCTTCTCCAGCGCGATCCGCTCCCGCATGGCCGCGGATTTTCCACGCGCAAGCCGGAGCGGGCAAACGCCGAGGCCGCGCGAGCGCTCAGGAGCCGCCACGCGCCGCAGCCTTCGGAGCGGCACGCCTTCCGACGCGTGACGACGCGCGGATGTAGCGGCGTGAGATCGGCGAGAGGTCGTCGGGATCGACGATCGCCTCGACGAGCGCGAAGCGCCGATCCGCGTGCGCTCGCTCGAGGGCAGCGTCGAGCTCGTCGGCGCTCTCGACGCGCAGGCCGAGCCCGCCCCTGCGCTCCGCGAGCTCCGCATAGGGCCACTGCGGCAGCTCCAGCAGCTCCGCGCGCGGCGACACCGGCCGGAAGATGCCCCAGCCGCCGTTGTTGACGACGACGACGATCGGATTGCAGCCGTGGCGCGGCGCGTGCGCGAGCTCCGTTCCCGTCATCTGGAAGGCGCCGTCGCCGCACAGCACGAGCCCGCGGCGCCCGCGCCCGAGCTGCGCGCCGAGGGCGGCCGGCACCGAGAACCCCATCGAGGCGTAGAAGCCCTGTGCGAAGTAGAGCCCCGGGGCCGGCACGCGGATCTCGAGCCCGCCGAACAGCATGTCGCCCGAGTCGGCGAACACGTCGTAGCCGGGATGGCGCGCGAGGAACGCGTTGGCCGTCCACAAGAGATCGTTCACCGCGAGCGACGTGCGCCGGCGCCCGCCTTCGCGGCGGGAGGGCGGCCGCAGGTTGTCGTGGTAGTGGACCGCCTCGCGGTGCCGGCGGAGTCCGCGGGTCGCGAGCAGCGCCCGGAGGAAGGCGCGCAGCGGCACGTCGGGATAGCGGTGCCGCGAGATCGCGACCGCGCCGTCGAGCGCCCAGACCTGGCGCTCGGGGTGGGCGGAGCGCATTGCCGCCGAGCGCTCGATGTCGGTGGGCAGCGCGCCGAACGCGAGCACGAGGTCTGCGCTCTCGACGCGGCGGCGTATCTCCGGCGCGCTGAGCTCCCCGATGTACACACCGAGGTGGAGCGGGTGATCCATCGGGAACGCGCCCTTCGAGAGGGCAGTCGAGACGACGGGCGCGCCGAGGCGCTCGGCCAGACGCAGCATCTCCCCGGTCGCGCGCTCGCGGTGCACCTCGATCCCGGCGATCGCGACGGGCCGGCGCGCGGCGCGGATGCGATCGGCGGTCTCGCGTGCGGCCTCACTCACCTGCGCGCGCGAGAACGGGTGCGCGCGCGGCGAGCCGTCCCAGCGCCGCACCTCGAGCGGCACCGCGATCTGCGCCTCGACCACGTCGCGGTGGATCTCCAGGTAGCCGGGCCGGCGCGCGCGCAGCACCTCCCCGACCAGCTCGTGGATCTCGAGCGCCGCGCGCTCGGGGGTGCGCACCACGCAGGTCGCGCAGCTCACCTCCTGGAAGATGCGGTGCTGGCTCTCCACTTCCTTCGCCTGGTGGTGGATGAGCTGGCCGAGCTGCTCTTGCTCGCCGGGCCCGCCGCTGATGACGAGCAGCGGGCTCTCCTCCGCGAACGCGCCCGCGATCGGATTCACCACGTTGTGGCCACCCGCGCCGTACGTGACGACGACGACCCCGAGCCCACCGGTCGCGCGCGCATAGCCGTCGGCGGCGAAGCCGACGCCCGGCTCGTGCGAGAGCGTGATGATCGCCAGCCCGCGCCGACCGGCGAACTTGTGGAACAGGTTCAGCACCAGGTCGCCCGGCAGGCCGAACAGGCGCGTCACCCCCGCGCGCTGCAGATAGGCGACCAGGAAGTCTCCGAGCGGCATGCGCGCCTGCATGCCGCAAGCGTACCCCCCGATTCGATATCTTGGCCGCGCGCATGAGCGAAGCTCCCGTCATCCAGCTCGCTGCGGACCGCCAGGAGCTCGTCGACGGGCTGCTCGCGCTGATCGGTCAGGGCGCTACACCGGTCGCGCTGGGCCTGCGCGCCGAGCTCGCGAAGTTCGCGGAGGGCGCGAGCGATGCGGCGCTCGGCGAGTTCCTGGAGCGACTGCGCACCACCGGCGGCGACTGGGGCTACCACGCGCCTGATCCGGTCGCGCGCGAGCTCTCGCACCTGGTGGTCGGGCAGCTCTTCGAGGCCGGCTCCGAGCTCCTCGGCAGCGAGCAGCTAGCGGCCGTGCGCCGGAAGCCAGTCATCCTGCTGGCCAACCACCTGGCGTTCGTCGACGCCAACGCGCTCGAAGCACTGCTCTGGCGCGCGGACCTGGCGGACATCTGCAGGCGGCTCTGCGTGGTGGTCGGACCCAAAGTGTTCTCGCTGCCGCTGCGTCGCGTCGCGAGCCTGTGCTTCGGCTCGGTCAAGATCCCCCAGAGCCAGAGCCGCGCATCCGACGAGGCGTTGATGCCCCCGCGCGAGGCGGCGCGGATCTCGTTGGACATGGTGCGCCTCGCCGGCGAACGCATGGACGCGGGAGACGCGCTGCTCGTGTTCGTGGAGGGCACGCGCTCGCGTGAAGGCGCGATGCAGCGCGCGCTGCCGGGCGTGGCGCGCTACCTCGAGTACCCGGACGCCCTGCTCGTGCCGATCGGGCTCACGGGCACCGAGAAGCTGGTCACTATCGGCGACGAGCGGCTGCACCCGGCGCGCGTGACCGCACGCATCGGCGCTCCGATCCAGGCGCGCGTTCTGCTCGAGCGCTGTCGCAATCGGCGCGCGCTCTGCATGGATACCCTCGGCTTCGCGATCGCGGCGCTGCTGCCGGTCGAGTACCGCGGGGTCTATGCGGGTGACGATCCCGCCCTGCAGGCTGCCCGCGAGATCGCCCGCTCGCTCGCCGTAGCCGGCCGCTGAGCGGGCACGCGGCCCACCCGCTATCGTACGAACCCCCCTCCCCGGCGGATCTGACGGGAGGGGCTCATGCTGGGATCGCTGCTGGCGGCGTTGGTGGTCGGCGCGCTCCCCTCTGCCGACGACGACCTGCGCGCCAAGGCAGCGTTCTTCCGTCACGCCCTCGTCGAGCGTCACCGCTCGCCGGAGGGGGTCATCCTGTACCGCGTGGAGCTCTCGACCCTCGCGGACGATCTCGTGAGCGGGCGCTACCCGAACCTCGCAGACGCCCCGACCTTCACGGGGATCTGGGCCGCGACTGCTTGCACTCGCGCGCGACTCGAGCCCGGAGGGCCGACGCGGGAGGAAGCGCTCCAGGACGCGGCGTCCGCCCTGGACGGCCTCGCGTTCCTGACGCGCGTCACAGGCCAGCCCGGATTGCTCGCGCGCAGCGTGCGGCGCGCGGCGCCGCAGGCGGACGAGGCCGGTCAGAAGTGGTTCCCGGCAGCATCCGAACTCGCAGGCTGGCGCTGGCGGGGAGACGTGTCCCGAGATCAATACGCCAACGGTCTGCTGCCGGCGCTGGCGGCGTGCCGCTCGCTCTTCCCGGAGCGCGCTCGACGCCTGGCCGTCGACTTCGCGGTATATCTTCTCGACGGCGGTTTCGAGCTGCGCGATCCGGACGGCGAGCGCACCCGCTTCGGCGCGCTTGGGCCATTCGCGGGGCTGGGCTGGAACTCGATCGCGCTGCTCACGAGCTATACGGCGCTCTCGCTCGCCGCGGCGCTGGACCCCGCGCCGCGCTGGCGCGAGCAGGCCGAACGCCTGCGGGACCGCTTCCGCGTCCTGGCGCGCGCGCGCATCACCAACGTTCGAATTCTGCGCGTCACAAACCGTTCGAACGACTTGATGGCATGGAGCCTGTACGCAGCCCTGGTCCCGATCGCGCGCGCCAGTGGCGACCCGGCGCTCGCGGACCTGCGTCACGGCATGCACCGGGCCTGGCTCCGCGCGCGTTCCGACCAGAATCCATACTTCGCGGCGCTGTTCTGCGTGGCGGAGCCGGACGGCTGCGACCGCGACGCTCTGCTCGGCGCGCGCGAGACGCTCGCGCGCTTTCCGACCGAGAAGCGCCAGCTTGGCTCGACGCCCGCGCTCGATGCCCTTCCCGTGCGCTGGCTCCGCGAGCGCAAGGGCGCGCGCGCTGCGCGTGATCTGGTGCCGATCGAGCTGCGACCGGTGAGCTCGTTCGAATGGAAGTCGAGCCCTTACCGGGTCGAGGCCGGGCTGGCGCCGGACGTGGAATACAGCGGTTTGGACTATCTGGCCGCGTACTGGACGCTGCGAGCAGTGGAGGCGAGGTGATGACCCCCCAAAATGACCCCGAGCTGGACGGACGCCCGGAGAGCGCGCGCGAAGTCGACGCGTTCCTTGCGAAGTTCCGGTCCACCATTATCGTGCTCTCGGGGGAGGCCGCGGGAATGGAGTTCGTGCTCGACGCGCGGCGCAGCCTGATCGGCCGAGGCCCGGGCGTGGACCTCGCGCTGGACGACGCGAGCCTGGCCAGCGAGCACGCGTCGATCGAGCTCGCGCTCCACGGCTTCCAGCTGCGCGCGCGCGTGCTCGGCGCGCCGGTGCTGGTGAACGGCGCGCCGGTGAGCGAGGCACCGCTCAAGTCCGGCGATCGCTTTGCGCTCGGCGAGGTCCAGTTTGGCTACGAGGTCGAGCCTCGCGAGTAGCCCGCACAACCGACGTGTGATGTCCGAAGGTCTGGCGATCGGCAGCATTTTGTTCGAAGAGAAGCTCGAGACGAGCGGTTCGGGAGAGGTCTGGCTCGGGCGCCAGCCCGCGCTCGATCGGAACGTGCTGGTCCGCAAGCTGCGCCGAGACCTGGTCGGCAGCCCGACAGGGGCCGTTGACGCGTTCCAGCGCGAGGCGCGGCTCGGTGCGGCGGTGTGTCACCCAAACGTAGTCGGCGTGCTGGACTGCTTCGCGGTGCGCGGCGATCACTACCTGGTCAGCGAGTATGTCGATGGCGTGGACCTCGGGCGCTCGCTCGCGACCGCGGCGTCAGTTCCTCGACTCGTCGCGCTACGCGTCGCACTCGAGGTCGCGCGCGGCGTCACGGAGCTGCACGCGCGTCAAATCATCCACGCCGACTTGAGGCCGGGACACGTCCTGCTCTCGCGCTGGGGCGAGGTCAAGCTCAAGGGTCTGGCGTGTGCGCGACGTGTCGGCGAAGACGCGCCGGGGCCGAGCCCGAGCGCCTACACCGCTCCCGAGGTCGTGCGCGGTGAGGCGATCCTGGCGCCCGCCGACGTCTTCGCGCTCGGCGCCATCCTGTGGGAGCTGCTCGATGGGCGTGGGGCGGCGACGAGCCGGCCGCGCCGCGTGCGCTTCGGCGCTGCAGCCCTCGCCGAGCGCTGCGTGGCGGACGACCCCGCGAAGCGACCGAGCGCGCGAGAGGTCGTCGCCGGACTCGAGGCTGCGCTCGGCAGCGCAGCCGCCGCCGACGGGCGGTTTGTGATCGCGGTCTGGCTCTGGGAAGCGCGGATCGTGCGGCCGCGAATCGACGTGGAGGCTGCCAGGGAGGCGCTCGGCCGAGGCGAGCTCGTCGAGGTTCGCCCGCGCTCTCGTGTCTTGCAGCTCGCCGCGGGTGCCGGCGCAGTGGCCGCCATCGCTGCCGGTGCAGTTGCGCTGGCCGTGAGTCAGCCGCGCTCGCCGACCGCTATCTCGCCAGACGAGGTGATTCCGCCCGTGAGCGCCGCCGCGCCGGCCGCTCGCGCGGCGCCGGCGCACGTCTCGTTCGTGGCTCACCCGTGGGCGGAAATCCAGGTCGGCGACCTGCCGCCGTTCACCACGCCGCGGGCGACGCCGCTCGAGCTGCCCCCCGGCTCGTACACGATCGTCTTCCGGCATCCGCGCTTCGGCGAAGAGAAGCGCACGCAGAGCTTCGAAGCGGGCCAGCGCACCACCGTGCGCCACGTGTTCACGCCCGCGGGACCGCGGTGAGCGCTGCTCCCGGGCCCTGCAAGCGCGCGAAGCGCGCGCGCAGCGAGGGCGCTGCGCCCGAGCGGAGGCCGCTTGGCGACAGCCAGCGGGGCCCTGGCAAGTGCTTCGCACGCGCAGCGAGGGCGCTGCGCCCGAGCGGAGGCCGCTTGGCGACAGCCAGCGCGGCCCTGGCAAGTGCTTCGCACGCGCAGCGAGGCAGTCGGCCGCTGAGCGGAGGCCGCTTGGCGCTAGCCATCGCGGCCCTGACGCTCGCGCTCGTGGTCGCGGCTTTACCGCTCCGCATCGGCGCGGCGGAGCAACGCTACCTGCTGCGCGCCGGAGAATCGCTCGAGTCGATCGCCGCGGACGTGTACGGCAACGCGGAGCTCGCCGACTGGTTGGCGGCGTTCAATCGGCTCTCGGCACCCCCGCGCGCCGGCGACGAGCTGCGTCTGCCGGGAGCGGAGCGCCACGCCGTCGCCGCGGGCGATACCTGGGACGCGCTGGCCGAGCGCGCGCTGGGGAGTGCCAATCTTGGCGACGAGCTGGCGCGCCTGAACGGGCGCGCCCCCGACGCGCCGCTCGAGCCCGGCGACGATGTGCGCCTGCCTGCAGTTACCCCGTACCGGATTGTCGCAGGCGATTCGCTCGCGCGCATTTCGCGCCGTTTCTACGCCTCGCCCGAGCTGGCTCCCCTCCTCGCGCGCATGAATGCGCTAGCGAATGCCGGGCACGTGTTAGTGGGACGCACCATCCGGGTGCCTATCCCCCACGTCGTCCAGCTGAAGGGCCTCGAGAGCGATCCGGCTGCGAGCGAGCCGCAGCCCGCTGATCCTGCGGAGGAGCAGAACGAGGAAGCGTACGCGGCTTCCAGCGTCGAGCCCGAGCCAACCGCGCCGACCGCCCCGGCCGCCGTGGAGTCCCCACCGTCTGACGCCGCGCCTGTCCGCCTCGAGGCTACGCCGGCGCCGCGGGGTCCCACGAAGCCGCTCGTGGCCCCGCCGCGTTCAGTCCCGCGCGCTGCTCCGGCGCCAGTCGCGGAGCGCGCCGTCGTGGCGCTGCCCGTCAACGTGCCCCCAGTCTCCGCGGCCCCTCCGGCGCAGCCGTCGGCGCCGGAGTTCGCCGAGGCGCTGCGCGCTGCCAGCAACGCCTACCTGGATGGGCGCTACGACGCGGCGCTCGCTTCACTCGAGCAGCTGCGCTCGGAAGTACTCGCGCGCGCCGCGGTCGCGGAGCAGCACACGCTGCTGCGCCAGCTCGCGTTCGTGTACGTGGCCTACGACCGCTCGACCGACGCATGCACGGCCTGGCGCGCGCTGCGCAAGCTCGACGGCGACACCCGGCTCGACCCGAGCGACGTGTCGCCGAAGATCCGCCGCGTCGTGAGCGGCTGCTAGTCCGTGCGTGTACGGCGCGGCGTAGCCGCGCCTACGCCTTCGCTCGGCTTCGCCTCGCTGCGCGCGCGCCTTGCGCGCTTGCCTGTCTGTGCCGCGACGGCTGTCGCCGAGCGGCCTTCGCTCGGGCGAGGCGCCCTCGCTGCGCGCGCGCTTCGCGCGCTTGCGGTCCGCGCTCAATCTTGGGTCAAGCTCCTGGCGCTCCCGCCGGGGTCAGTGCGCGAGGGCGCGTTGGGCGAGCATCTCGGCGGCTTGCGCGGGGTCGATTCGCTGCGACTTCGCGAGCGCGAGCACGCTGGTCACGTTCTCGGGAATCACGCGCAGGTGCTCGCGCGAGTCCGCGGCGGTGCCGCCGTCGCGCGCGACCGCCAGATGGATCAGGCCCCCGGCGTTCGCGATGAAGTCGGGCACGTACAGGATCCCGCGCTCCGCAAGCGCCGCCGCGGTGGCGGCGTCGGCCAACGGGTTGTTCGCTGCTCCGCAGACGAGCGCGCAGCGCAGACGCGCGGCGATCTCGCGGGTGATCGCACGGGGTGGACCGCACGGCGCGAGCACGTCGCACTCGAGCTCGAGCACGCTCTCGGCCGCCACCCGCTCGACCTGCTTCGGGAGCGCGTCGAGCGCGGCGCGCGACGGATCGGCGGCCGCCACGCTAGCTCCGGCTGCGAGAAGGAGCTTCGCGAGCTCACCCCCGACGCGGCCCGCGCCCTGGAGCACGACCCGGATCCCGGCCAGCCCCTGCCCTCGATCGGCGAGCGCGGCGCGGAGCGCCAGCTCGACTCCGAGAGCGGTATAGGGCGCGGGGTCACCGCACCCCCCCAGGCGCTCGGGCAGACCGACTACGTGCCGCGTGCGTTCTCCGATCACGGCCATCTCCTCGGCGCTGGTGCCCATGTCGGCCCCGGTCACGTAGCGCCCACCCAGGCTCTCCACGAAGTCGCCGAACGCCAGCAGGTCCTCGCGCCTGCGGCGCCTGGGATCGCCGATCACGACCGCCTTGCCGCCTCCCAGGCGCAGGCGCGCGAGTGCGGCCTTGCGCGTCATCGCCGCCGCGAGTGTGCAGGCGTCCTCGCGCGCCGCCTTCGCACCGCCCGGATAGGGCTTCCAGCGACAGCCACCCAGGGCAGGGCCGGGGCGTGTCGAGTCGATCGCGACGATCATCTCGAGGTTCGGGCCGCGGCGCAGGTGCAACGACTCCGGGTTCATCCCTCCTCTCCGTCGCCGCGCGCGTGCCGGGCCTTGAGCGCAGCGCCCGTGGACGTGGATCATCAGGGCTCATGAGCGAGCAGCCCCGCCACCCTTCGACTCCGGCGGAGCGGGCTTCCGCCCCGGCGCCGCGCGGCGGGGTGCCGATCGCTCGCGGCTTCGAGCGAGCCATGCTCGAACGCGTGGTCGACGCTCTCGAGAACGCGCGCATCCCATACGCGGTCGAGGATCAGGTGGCGGGCGAGGCCGCAGGGACGTGGCAGGTGCTGGTGCCGATCACGCAGGCGCCGAAGGCGCTCGCAGCACTCGCCGCACTGCGAGGCGGTGCCGCAGCAGCATCCGCTCCGCCGGGATCCCACGGACCACCGCAGCCCGGGCCGCTGTTCGAATCGCAGCGCTTCGACGCGCTGCGCCTGCTGCTCATGCTCAGCTGCTTCGCCGCCGCCGCGTGGCTGGCACTGCGCGGCTGACGGCAAGCGCGAAGCCAGGGCCGCGATGGCTATCGCCAAGCGGCCTCCGCTCGGGCGAGTCGCCCTCGCTGCGCGCGCTTCGCGCTTGCCAGGCGGCTCAGGCGGTCAGCCGACCACGCCCTCGGCGCGCAGCTCGGCGACCTCGCCCGGCGCATAGCCGAGCTGGCCCAGGATCTCGTCGGTGTGCTCACCGAGCAAAGGCGCGCGCCGCCGGATCGTTCCGGGCGTCTCGGACAGCCGCACCGGAGTCGCGTTGATCGGCGCTGGCTTTTGCAGTCCCGGAAACTCGACCGGCGTGAGGAGTCCCGAGGCTCGCACGTGAGGATCGTCCAGCGCCTGCTGCGGCGAGTAGACCGGGCCGGCGGGGATTCGAGCGCGAGCGAGCTCCGCGAGGGCCTCGGCGCTGCTGCGCTTCTCGCACCATTCCGCCATGCGCGCGGAGAGCAGCTCGCCGTGGCGGCCGCGCGCGGTGTCGTCGTCGAAGCGCGGATCGGAGAGCCAGCTGTCCTCGCCGAGCAGGCGCGCCCAGCGCCGGAAGATGGGATCGCCCACGATCTGCACCAGGAGCCAGCCGTCGCGGGTCCGGAACACGTCGGACGGTCCCGCGAGCTGGCTGCGATTCCCTGTGGCGACGCGGTTGGGTTGCGCCAGCGCCTGCTCGATCAGCGCCGATCCGGCGACCAGCAGCGCGGAGGCCAGCAGCGACCCTTCGACCTCCTGACCGCGACCGGTCTGCCGGCGGTGCAGCAAAGCCGCGAGCGTGCCGAACGCGGCGAGGTTCGCCGTCGTGTAGTCCACGAAGGGTACGTAGGACTTCATCGGCGGCTCGCCCGTGCCCGACAGGTACATCGCGCCCGACATCGCCTGCCCGATGCCGTCGAAGCCCACGCGCTCGGCGTACGGACCCGGACCGAACGCGGAGAGCCGGGTGAGGATCACGTCAGGCTTGATCGCGCGCAGACTCGCGTAGTCGAGCCCCATCTGAGAGAGGGTCTGCGGTGGGAGATTGGCCACCACCACGTCTGCCGTCGCGACGAGACGCCGCACCACCTCGCGCCCGCGAGCCGCCAGCGGGTCGAGTGCGAGTCCGAGCTTGTTGCGGTTGATCGTGAGGTAGAGCGCTCCGTCGCCGCCGTCGGCGACCGGCAGCAGCCAGCGGTCCTCGCTGCCTTCGAGCTTCTCGATCCGAATCACCTCGGCGCCCAGATCGCCGAGCAGCGCTGCGCACCACGGGCCGGCGATGTGGCGCCCGAAGTCGAGCACGCGAATGCCGTCGAGAACTCCGCGCATGCCGTCTCCTGACGCGCGTCAGCATACCCGGTAGAGTCCGCGCCATGGGCGGGCCGGCCGACGTCGCGGTGATCGGCGGCGGGATCGTCGGGCTCGCCACCGCATGGGCGCTGGTCTCGGGCGATCCGCCGCGCAGCGTGGTGCTGCTCGAGAAGGAGCACGCGCTCGCAGCGCACCAGAGCAGTCACAACTCGGGGGTCATCCACTCGGGGGTCTACTACGCGCCCGGGTCCGAGAAGGCAGGAGCATGCCGCGCCGGTCGCCGCGCGCTGCTCGACCTGTGCGCGGAAGAGGCCATTGCTCACGAGGTCTGTGGCAAGCTGATCGTGGCGGTCCACGAGGGCGAGCTGGCCGCGCTCGAGCGGATTCGAAGCCGCGCGCTCGCCAACGGCGTCGGCTGCGAGGCGATCGGGCCGGAGCGTCTGCGCGAGCTCGAGCCGCATGCCGCCGGCCTGCGCGCACTGCACGTCCCGGACGCGGGCATCGTCGACTTCCCCGCCGTCTGTCGCGCGCTCGCGCGACGCTGCGAGGCCCGCGGCGCGCGGGTCGTCACCGGGGCACGGGTTCGCGCCGTGGACACGCGGGGGGAAGAGAGCGTCCTGCGCTCGGACGCGGGGGAGTTCCGCGCGCGCTTCGTCGTCTCCTGCGCCGGGCTGCACGCGGATCGCGTGGCGCGCGCATGCGGAGCGGATCCCGGCGTGCGCATCGTCCCGTTCCGGGGCGAGTACTACGAAAGTGGCTCCGCGAGCGCGCGGATTGGTGCGGAACCTGATCTACCCCGTGCCCGATCCGAGCTTCCCGTTCCTGGGCGTGCACTTCACGCGGACGCTGGCGGGCGGGCTCGAGTGCGGGCCGAACGCGGTGCTCGCGCTGGCGCGCGAGGGCTACCGCTGGCGCGACGTGAGCGTGGGCGACCTCGCGGAGGCTCTGGTGTGGCCGGGCCTGCTCCGGTTGGTCGGCCGCCACTGGCGCGCCGGACTCGGCGAGGTGTTCCGCTCGCTCTCCAGACGCGCGTTCGCGCGCGCGCTCCAGCGCCTGGTCCCGGAGATCCGGGCGCAGGACCTCACCCCGGCGCCAGCGGGAGTGCGCGCGCAGGCCCTCGCCCGGGACGGCTCGCTCGTGGACGACTTCCTGTTCGTCGCGTCGCCGCGCGCGCTCCACGTCTGCAACGCGCCGTCGCCAGCCGCGACGGCCTCTCTCGAGATCGGGCGCCGCATCGCCGAGCGAGTCGTCGCTGCCGGGTGAGCAGGCGCCGACGACGCGCGCAATACTCCGCGTCTTGCACCTCGATGACGCTGCGCTCGGTGACTGGATCCGCCGCGCCGGCCTCGCGTCGGCGCGAGACGAGATCTGGATCGAGCCCGCCGGAGAAGGGAACATCAACTACGTGCGCCGCGTCCGGATCGGCGGCGCGCGTTCGCTCGTGGTCAAGCACGCGCGCGAGCGACTGGAGCGCTTTCCGGAATACACCGCGCCGTCGGAGCGGCTGGTATTCGAGCACCGCTACGGCGAGGTCGTGCGCCAGCGTGCGCCCGAGGTCGCGCCCCTGCTCCCGGCCGTCGTGCACTTCGACCCGGCCGCGCGGGTGCTGGTGATGGAGGACCTAGGCGACGCACCGCGGCTCGAAGACGCTCTGCTCGCGGGGACCGCCCCCGCGGCCGCACTCGCTGCGCTTGGCCGTTTCCTCGGTCGCGTCCATGCCTGCACCTCGGGCGACGCGCGCGAGCTGGCGAAGGGCTTCGGCAACGACGCTATGCGGGGGCTCCACGGCGAGCACATCTTCACGCTGCCGTTCGCGCCCAACGAGTTCCCGATCGCGCCACGCTTGCGCGCGCACGCGGAGCGGCTGTTAGCGCGGCGAGGGCTGCGCGAGCGCATCGCCGAGCTGCGCAGACGCTACTACGAGAGGTGCGGCGCCCTCGTCCACGGCGACGTCCAGGGCAGCAACGTGCTGCTTCAGCGCGAGTGCCCGCGCCTGCTCGACGCGGAGATCGCGCACGTGGGAGATCCCGCGTTCGACCTGGGCAGCGCCCTCGCTCACGTGCGATTCCACGCGGCGCTGCGGCCGGCCGACGCCTCGATCGCGCGCGCCGAGGACGCGCTGCTCGACGGCTATCGTGAGACCGGAGACCCGACCGTGGCGGTCGAGGCGCGCGGCCACGCAGGCGTGGAGATGCTACGGCGTACGCTCGGTGCCGCGCGCATGCGCTTCATCGATAGCGAAGAAAAGGCGGAGCTCGTGGTCGACGCAGCCGTGGAGCTGCTTGGCGCATGAGCGCTGCGCTGCGACTGGTCGCGCTCTCGGGCTGGACCGCGCTGCTCGCGAGCTGGGCGCTGATCTTCGTACCGGCTCTCTTCGGCCATCTGCCGTCCACGGGTCAGGTTGCCGAGCTCGTGGGAGCGACCCTTCTTCGGGTCGACCAGGTCGGGGTCGTGCTCGCAGCGATCGCGATCGCGACGGGCGCACGCCTTCGTGGCGCCGGGGTGCGGACTCGCGTGTTCGCCTGGCTCCCCCTGCTCGGCGTCGCGGCCCACCTCGCTTCCTGGCTCTGGATCGCCCCGGAAACACGCGCGATTCGGGAGACTTCCGGCGGGACGGTGGGCTTGCTGCCCGCCGGCGACGCCCGGATCGAGCGGTTCCAGGCACTCCACACGCTCTCGTTCGGCGTCTACGTCGGCGTGTCGCTGGTCGCGCTCGCGTGCTGTGCCAATGCGCTCCGCGAGCTCGGCGCCGACTCGCATCCGCGTGGACAGAAAGTCCGAAACTCCTGAAATTCCAGCGGAATTCGGTTCAATTTTTCCTTGTGCTGGAGCCGACCTGCGTTACACTCCCGGCTCCTCGAAGGGGACCTGGAGAACGTCATGGCCATCGATATCAAGCTGCGGGTGAGTCTGACTCTCGACGAAACCGCCCTGGAGGATGCGCTGGCCGAGTTCGACGAGATCACGGTCTCGTCCCTGATCAAGCAGGTTCTCGACAAGGCGATCGCGCTCGACGGCGTCGAGTGCGAGGTGCTCGAGGGGCCGAACTCGCTCGACGAGTACGACGAAGCCGCGGTCAATCGCTAGCGGCTGCCCCGAACAGATCGAGCTGCCGCGGCGCCGCAGGTCGTAGGCGGCGCGTCATCGCCGCAGCGCGGACGGGTGCCGGCGCCAGCGGGCGCTCGAGCCGCCGCCGTCGTGGCGCCGGAGCATAGATCCCGAGCCGCCGCGCCTGCTCGAGGAGCCTGCGGTAGAAGGCCTGGAAGCGCAGCCCGTGGTTCATGTGACGCAGGTGTGCCAGCTCATGGCACAGCGTGTCGACGAGACTCGAGTACTTGAGCAGCTCCCGCGTGCTCACGTGACGCAGCCGGATGCGGATCCGGCCGTCGGCGTAGCAGATCCCGTAGCGCCGGCGAACCTGCGGTCGCTCCGGCTCGAGCGAGCGCAGCGGCAAGGCAAAGCGGCCGGCGAGGACAGCGGCGTCGCGACGCAGGTTCGCGAGCACTCGATGCTGCTCCACGCGATCCAGGGCGGTCACGGGTTGCGGTCACTCCAGGGGGCGTTGCGAGTATAACTAGTGTTCGATGAGCGGACCGTTTCCAAAGCACTTCCCGATCTTTCCGCTGCCGAACGTGGTGCTGTTCCCCGACGTGCGGCTGCCGCTCCACATCTTCGAACCGCGCTACCGCGCCATGCTCGGCGACGCGATGGCGAGCGAGCGCGTGCTCGGGATGGTGCTGCTTCGACGCGGCGCCAATCCGCTGGAGGCGCGAGCGCCGGTCTTTCCCGTCGGCTGCGTCGGGCGGATCACGGACTGCACGCAGCTGCCCGACGGACGCTTCAATCTGGTGCTGCGCGGCGAGCGCCGGTTCCGGCTCGTCGAGGAGCGCCTGACACCCGGCGGCTATCGCGCGGCAGACGCGCGCCTGCTCGACGATCCGCCCTTCCTCGATCTGCCCGACGAAGCGCGGCGGAGGCTCAGCGGGGGACGTGCTCTCCTCGAGAGGCTGACGCTCGAGCGCGCGCGCAGTGCCGCGCCTGCGGCAGTCAATGTATTACGCGCACAGATGGCCGCGCTCGACCCCGTCGCGCTCGTGTTCGCGCTCGCGTTCGCGATCGACGCCACTCCGCTAGAGAAGCAGGGCATCCTCGAGACAGCAGATGCTGTCGAGCGCGCCGCGTTGCTCGTCTCGCTGCTCGAGTTCCACAAGGCAGCGGGCCGGCTTCCGGACCCGCCGACCGCAGTGAACTAGCGGCCACGAAACGCTTCGAAAATCGGCGATCGGCGGCGAAATCCGTGGATTCCTCTACGCGCGCCTCGAGCGATTCGCTGTGCACACGAGTGTTGACTCGCTGTGTGGACGACGGCCGCGCGCGTGCCCGGCCGGCCGCAGCTCGCTGAAATTCAACCGCTTCTTCACCGACGGGGATCGAGTCGAGTGTCGCGGCCGGGTTCGGCGAGCGCCGCGACGGGCGAAAGCGCCCGTGAAGCAAACGAGCTTTGTCGGTGCGCGCGTCCCCGTGCCAGAGTCCGCCCCGCGCGAAGTTCTCTTCAATCTCAGTCAAATAGCAGAAAACTCGTCGGAAATGACCGAACTCGGGGGGTGGGAGGCGGTCCGCGAAGCGGTCCGCCTGAGGGTCGGTGCGTCCGCGTTCCAGGCCTGGTTCCAGGCCGTGGGCGGGCGTGTCGAAACGGACCGGCTGGTGATCCTTTGCCCGGATCGCTTCAGCCGCGAGTGGATTCGTGCGCGCTACGGAAGCCTGCTGCGCGAGGTGGCCGGAGCGCGGGAGATCGACTGGGAGGTTGGCGCGCCCGCGGAGTCGAGCGCACGCGGCGCGCGACCTGCGCCTGCGCCGCGTTCTCATGCTGCTGCTCCGGCATCGTTTGACGGCTTCGTCGCGGGGCCGACCAACGCGCTGGCGCTGGAGGCGGCCCGCGCGATCGCGCGCGGGGGCGCGGGACGCTGCAGCCCGCTCGTGATCGTCGGCGATTCGGGCGTCGGCAAGACTCATCTGTGCCGGGCGATCGCGGCGGAGACCGGCGAGGGCGCCCTCTACCGCTCGAGCGAGGAGTTCACGAGCGAGGTCACGCAAGCGCTGCGCCTGGGACAGATGGCGACGATCCGACAGCGCTACCGGCGCTCGTCGAACGTGCTGATCCTGGAAGACGTGCAGTTCCTCGAGGGCAAGCGCGCCACGCAGGTCGAGCTGTTCCACACGCTGGATCACCTGCTCAGCCGCGAGTGCGCGGTCGTGCTCAGCGCCAACCGCGCGCCGCATGAGCTCTCCGGGCTCGATGCGGCGCTGCGCTCGCGCATGACTTCCGGGCTGGTCGCGCGCATCGCGGCGCCCGAACTCGATACGCGACGCGCGATCCTGCGCGACCGCGCCGCCGCCGGTGGCGTCGGGCTGCCCGAAGCGTGTCTCGAGACGCTCGCGCGTCGCCCCGTGCGCAGCGTCCGCGACCTCGTCGCAGGCTTGAACCAGGTGATCGCTCACGCGACGCTGCTGCGGCGGCCGATCACGCCCGAGCTGGTGGCGATCGCGCTCAGCGACGTCGAGATCTCGGCGCCGCCACGCACGCTCGAAGAGATCCTGGAGCTCGTCGCGGGCGCCTACGGCCTGTCGCGGGCCGATCTGTCGCGCCGCTCGCGCGAGCGGCGCCTCGCGCGACCGCGGCAGATCGGGATGTACCTGTGCCGCCGCTACACCGATGCGTCTCTCGCCGCGATCGGCCGCGCGCTCGGACGGGACCACACCAGCGTTCTGCACGCGACGCGCGCGGTCGAAGCCCGCATCGCCGAACGCCCGCAGCTCCGCTACGAGCTCGAAGCCCTCGCCCAGCGCGTGCAGCGCTGAGCGCTCTCCTCGCCGCAGCTCAGCCCGTGTAGTGCCGCGCGTAGAACTCGCGGAAGGCGCCCGACTTGATCGGCTCCCACCAGTCGCGGCGAGCGCGGTACCACGCGACCGTGCGCGCGATTCCTTCCTCGAGCGAGAGCGTCGGGCGCCAGCCGAGGGCGCGGAGCTTGGCCGTGGAGACGGCATAGCGCTGGTCGTGCCCGGGCCGGAGCCCCGTCACCGGCTTGATCAACGTAGGTGGCTTGCCAGCCGCCGACAGGATCATGCGCGTGAGCTCGCCGTTCCTCACTTCCGGAGTCTGATTGGCGCCGATGTTGTAGATCTCGCCGGCGCCGCCCGCGCGCAAGAGCAAGAGCAGCGCACGGCAGTGATCGTCGACCCAGAGCCAATCGCGGATCTGCGTGCCCCCGTCGTAGAGCGGGAGCGGCTGGTCGTCGAGCGCGTTGGTCACGAACAGCGGCACCACCTTCTCCGGGTACTGGTAGGGCCCGTAGTTGTTGGTGCAGCGCGAGACCATCACGTCCATTTCGAAGGTGCGGTGGAAGGCGAGCGCTTGCAGGTCGCCGCCCGCCTTCGCGGCCGAGTACGGACTGGACGGGTGCAGCGGCGCCGCTTCGTCCGGGAAGCCCTGCGCGACGTCGCCGTACACCTCGTCGGTGCCGATCTGCAGGAAGCGAGCGCGGCGCCCCGCGCGCCGGAGCGCGTCGAGCAGCACGAACGCCCCGAACACGTTGGTCTGGATGAAGTCTCCCGGTTCCTTGGTGGAGCGGTCCACATGCGTCTCGGCCGCGAAGTTCACCACCCAGTCGGCCTCTGCAGCCAGAGGCTCCACGGTGCGCGCGTCGCGGATGTCGCCGCGCACGAAGCGGTAGCGCGGCTCGGCCGCCAGGTCCTCGAGGTTCCGGGGATTCCCGGCGTAGGTCAGCGCGTCGAGATTCGTGATCTCGGCGCGCGGCTCCTCGGTCAGGAGCAGGCGCACGAAGTTCGAGCCAATGAAGCCGCAGCCACCCGTGACCAGCACGCGCACGTCGCATTCCCTCCCGCAGGCCCAAGGGCGGGCCGACCCGCTCGCCGGATCGACGCCCCTCGACGCGGACTGTAGCCGCCTGCCCCTGCCGCGATGGCTAGCGCCAAGCGGCCTTCGCTCGCCTGCCGCTCGCTGCGCGCGCGCAGCACTTGCCTTTGCCGCGCTGGCTAACGCCAAGCGGCCTTCGCTCGCCTGCGGCTCGCTGCGCGCGCTTCGCGCTTGCCCTAGTACCCGTTCTGTAGTGCGGCGACACGGGGGCGCAGTGTCGCCAGCGGCAGCTCGAGCGACGTTGCGCTTGCTGGGCGCGTGCGCTCCCGGCGGCCGTAGGTCGTCGTGCGCTCGTAAGGCGTGCGGCCGAGGTCGCGGATGAAGCGCTCGATGTCCTCCACCGAGAGGTTGTCGCCGTGCTGCGAGCCGGCAGCCTTGCTGATCGACTCCTCCATCAGCGTCCCACCGAAGTCGTTCGCGCCGGACATCAGGCCGACCTGTCCGAGCTTCGGTCCCATCTTCACCCACGACACCTGCACGTTCTGGATCCAGGGCCGCAGGAACAGCCGCGCGACAGCGACCAGCCGCAGGTCCTCGGGCATCGACGCTCCCGCGCGCGCGCCCTGCTCCTGGTACAGCCGCGTCTTGGTGTGGATGAAGCCGAGCGGCACGAACTCCGTGAACCCTCCCGTGCGCTTCTGCAGCGCGCGCAACAGCTCGAAGTGCGCCGCCACGTGCTCGATCGTCTCGATGTGGCCGTACATCAATGTCGAGCTGGAGCGCAGGCCGACCTCGTGCGCGGTGGTCACGATCTCGACCCAGCGCGACGACGTGAGCTTCTTCGGCGAGAGGATCATGCGGATCTCGTCGTCGAGGATCTCGGCCGCGGTGCCGGGAATGGTGCCAAGCCCCTCCGCGCGGAGCATCGACACGTAGTCGCGCAGCGACATGCCGCCAGAGTGCAGGTGACCCCAGTGCAGCTCCTCGGGCGAGAAGCCGTGAATGTGCATCTCCGGCAGCTCCGCCTTGATCGCGCGGATCAGCTCGCGGTACCAGAAGCCGTCCTTGTTGGGATGGATGCCGCCCTGGATGCAGACCTCGGAGGCGCCGAGGTCCCACGCCTGCTTCGCGCGCGCGACCACGTCCTCGACGGGCCTGTCGTAGGCGTCCTCGTCGTGCTTGTGGCGCGAGAAGCCGCAGAACGAGCAGCCCACGTAGCAGATGTTGGTCGAGTTGATGTTGCGGTTGACCACGTAGGAGATCTCGTCTCCCACGTCGTCGGCCCGCGCGGCGTCGGCGACGGCGCACAGCACATGCAGATCGCGAGCCTGCGCGCCGAGCATGACCCGAGCGTCGGCGCGAGAGAGCTCCTGGCCCTCCAGTGACTTTTCGAGCACGGCGCGCAGCGGCGTCGTGGTGCCGCGCAGCAGCCGTTCGGCGAGGTCGATCTTCTCGGGCATGTCGTCTCCTATGCGCTCGCCAGCGGATAGCCGTCGGCGTCGCAGCTCCCGCGCAGGCGCTCGAGCATGGCGGGTTCGAAGAATTCGGGGCGCGCACGCACGTACTCGGGGTACACGCACAGGCGTTCGCGCAGGCGGTAGCCGGCGCGCTCGGTGCGCTCGCAGAGCAGGTCGAGCTCGGGCCACGGCGCTTCCGGGTTGATGTAGTCGATCGTGAGCGGCGAGACGCCGCCCCAGTCGTTCAGGCCGGAGCGCGCCAGGAGCTCGAGCGAGGTGGGCGAGAGGTTGGGCGGCGCCTGCAGGTTGGCGTCAGGGCCGAGCAAGAGGCGCGCGAGCGCGACGGTCCCGGCCATCAGCTCGTCGGACGGCGTGGCAATGCCGTGCATCGGCGTGCCTGGCTTCGGGTGGAAGTTCTGCACGATCACTTCCTGCACATGGCCCGAGCCGGCGTCGAGCTCTCGGATCGCGAGCAACGTGTCGACGCGCTCCTCCGGTGTCTCGCCGATCCCGATCAGGATTCCGCTGGTGAAGGGGATGCGCAGCTCGCCGGCCACGCGCGTCATCTCGAGTCGGTGCTCGGGCTCCTTGTCGGGCGCCCAGTAGTGCGCCTGCCCGCGTTCGCGCAGCCGTCGCGACGTGGTCTCGAGCATGAGACCCATGCTCGCGTTCCACGGGCGCAGGGCCGCTAGCTGCGCGCGCGTCATGATGCCGGCGTTCGAGTGCGGGAACATGCCCTCCTCGTACGCGGCGCGGCACGCGTCGACCAGATAGTGGGGCGTCGACTCGTAGCCCTGCTGCGTGAGCCAGCCGCGATAGCTGCGATAGGCGACCTCCGGCTTGTCTCCCAGACAGAAGAGCGCCTCCTTGCAACCGGCGCGGACGCCCGCGCGCACGGCGTCGCGAACCTCGTCGAGCTGCCAGGTCTTGGCCTCTTCGGAGTGGATGCCCTTGGCAAAGGTGCAGTAGCCGCAGCGATTGCGGCACAGGTTGGTCAGCGGAATGAAGATGTTCCGCGAGTAGGTCACGCTGCGGCCGTGGCCGCGGATCCCGAGCTCCTGCGCGGCTTCCAGCAGCGGCGGCAGGATCTCGTGGTGCGCGCGCTCGAGCCGCTCGGCGATCGCGATCGCGGCGTCGCGCTCGAGTGGCTCGGCGTCGACGCTCTTGCGGATGCGCTCGACGAGCTCCGCGCGCGTCGCGCTCATCGGGCGCTCCGGACCAGACCGAGGGGGGACACGGGTTTGGTCATGCTAGCAGAGGCGCGGGGTGAGCCACGACTTCGGGCTCGCAGAAGGCGAGCCGCTTGCGCATCACCTCGATCGCCTCCGGGTTCGAGTCGACGAGCAGGAAGCCGCGGCCAGCGCGCGCCGCGGCCTCGCCGAGCGTGCCGCTGCCGGCGAAGAAATCGAGCAGCAGGTCCCCAGGATTGGAGTGAACCTCGACGATCCTGCGCACGATCCCGAGCGGCTTCTGGGTCGGGTAGCCGGTGCGCTCGCGCCCCGAGGTCGGCACGATCGTGTGCCACCAGACGTCGGTCGGCGTCTTGCCGCGCGCCGCCTTCTCGGGGCCGACCAGCCCCGGCGCCGCGTACGGAATGCGCGGCAGCGCGGCCTCGTTCCAGGTGTAGCGGCGCGGGTCCTTCGCGTACCACAGGATGTCGTCGTGCTTGCCGGGCCAGCGCCGGCGTGGGCGACCGCCGTAGTCGTACGCCCAGACGATCTCGTTCATGAACGACTCGCGGCCGAACACGCCGTCGGCGAGCACCTTCGCGTAGTGCGCCTCGCGCGGGTCGAGGTGCAGGAAGAACGAGCCGTGCGGGGCGAGCACGCGCTCGGCCTCGACCAGGCGTGGCAGCAGGAACGCACCGTAGTCCGCGATGCGGTCGTCGAAGGCGCGCGTGCCGAGCGGCTCGCTCCGGTAGCGGCGGCCGCCGAAGCCGGTGCGGTCGCCGGCTGCGTCCTGCGAGGTCCGAAGTCGGGTCAGCACGCGACGCCGCCCGGTGTTGAAGGGCGGATCGACGTAGATCAGGTCCACGGCCGCGTCGGGAAGCGTCGCGAGCACCTCGAGGTTGTCGCCGAGGACGATGCGTTTCATCGCGCGCGCACCGCCGTTATCCTCGCCCGCGTGAGACCGCGCGCCATCCTCTTCGACCTGTTCGACACTCTCGTCGATCTGTACATGGAGCGTCTCCCCGAGTCGAACGTGGGCGGTCGTCGTGTGAGCTACACCTACCCCGCGCTGCACGCCGAGATCCGGCAACACACCGACGTGGCGTTCGACAGCTTCGCGCGCCAGCTCGCGGACGTCGACCGCGGACTGCGCGCGGCGCAGGCTGAAGGCCGCGAGATCTCCACGCGCGTACGCTTCCGCGAGCTGGCGCAGCGCCTGGGCCTGGACGTTCCGGGCCTGCCAGAGGCGCTCACGCGCGTGCACATGGGCGCGCTGCGCCAGGTCGCGCACACCCCGCCGCACCACGACGCGGTGATGGGATCGCTGCGCGGCGCGTACCGGCTAGCGGTGTGCTCGAACTTCAGCGACGCGCGCACGGCCCTCGACGTGCTGGAGGAGGCGAAGCTGCTGCGCCACCTGGACGCCGCCGTGATCTCCGAGGACGTGGGCTGGCGCAAGCCGCGACCCGAGATCTTTCGCGCCTGCCTGGACCGGCTGGGGGTCACGCCCGAGGAGACGCTGCACGTCGGGGACCGCCTGCGTGAGGACGTCGGCGGCGCCGCCGAGCTAGGTCTGCGCACCTGCTGGCTCACGCGCCGCGTTCCCGAGCCCGACGCCGCCCTCCGCGAGCACTCGGGTACGGCGCCCACGCTCGTCCTCGCCGACCTCGCCGAGCTTCCCGAAGCTCTGCTCTCGCTCGAGTAGAGCGCAGTCGCGCTAGGAGCGCAGCGCGGCGAGCGTCAGCGCGACGAGCGCCGCGAACGCGGCCGCCACAGCGGCCAGCAACGCCCGGCGAAGCTGCCGCAGGCCGAGGTGCCGCCCGAGCGCGCTCTCGAAGACGCGCTGGCGCAGCGGCATCCAGACCTTCTCGCCGAGGAGCTTGGGCGGGAGCTTCTTCAGGCCGTTGAGCACGCGGCGCTGCACGATTACGCGCGGCGCGAGCGTTCGCGCGAACGCCTCGACGTCGAGACCGCCTTCCACGATGAAGCGGCGGATGCGGAACGGGTCGGTGTCGCGGTTGCAGGTGCCGTTGTCCGAGGTGCAGACGGCCAGATAGCCCGCGCGCCGACACAGCTCGAGCGTCGAGCGGTTGTAGAAGTTGAGCGGCACCGCGAAGTGCCGGACGGGAGCGCCGATCCAGTCCGAGAGCAGCTCGCGCGAGCGCACCAGCTCGTCGAGCGCGTCGTCGGGGGTCATCTCGTTCAGGCCGCGATGCGTCACCGCGTGCGAGCCGATCGAAACGCCGCCTTCCTGACAGGCGCGCAGCTCCTCCTGCGTCATGCGCCGTTCGAAGTACTCGCCGCTGCGGAAGATCCAGGCGCTCTCGTCGATCGTCACGAAGACCGTCGCCGGCACGCCGAGGTCGCGCAGAATCGGCAGCGCCAGCTTCGCGACGCTCTGGCAGCCGTCGTCGAACGAGACGAAGACCGGGCGCGGCGGCAGCGGTTCGCCGCGCGCGAGGTGCCCCTCGAGCTGGTCGAGACTGACGAAGTGGTAGCCGTCGGCGCGCATCCGCTCGAGGTGTCCTCGGAAGCGATCCTCGGGGATCGAGAACAGGCGCTCGGTGCCGCGGAAGGTCTCCCACGTCGAGCGCGGCACCACCCGGTGGTAGAGCAGGCACACGATCCGGTCGGCGCGCGACTCCTCGCGCAGCGCGCGCGCCAGCCAGACCGCGCCCGCAGCGACGAGCGCCCATCCCGCCGCGGCGATCCAGCCGGTCACGCGCTCATCCGCTCGCGGTCGCGCCGAGCGCGAGCGACGGGGAGGGCGGCACGAGCGCGGGATCCGGCGCCGGCTGCGCGCGCGCCGCGAGCTCGCGCACGTCGAGCACCTTGCCGTAGAGGTCCGGACGCCGTTCGGCGATCCAGCGCCGCACGCCGATCCAGCGCCCGCGCCGGAGCAGCGCGGAGAGCTTGCGCTCGGTGGTCGCCAGGCCGACGTAGTACTTGAAGCGGCGCAGCGCCGGCAACGCCAGACGCGGCTGGTCGATGTCGACCTCGCGCGGATGCACGTAGATGTTGCTCGGGCGCCCTGCGGAGTTGTCGAGCGCGATCGCCAGCCGCACGAGCCAGCCGGGGAACAGTCGCAGGTAGCCGCCGCCAGCGTACGGAACCCTCCAGCGCCCGAAGCCGATGCTGGCGGAGGGGATCTCGACCAGCTCGCCCGCGGCGCAGCGCACCAGGTGCGGCCCGCGAAACGGCGACGGGAAGCCGCCGTGACTCGAGCGCGCGGGACACAGCGAGGCGTCGTAACGGAAGCCCGCGGCAAAGATCGAGTCGAACGCCCACGCCTCCGCCGGCGTGATCGAGTTCCCTGCCGCGCGGAAGCCCTCCACGGCCTGACCCGACAGATCCTCGAGCAGCTTCCGCGACGCCGCGAGGTCGGCGGCCAGCGACGCGCGATCGTGGCGGCGCACCACCTCGTGCCAGAAGGAGTGGCTGGCGATCTCGTGGCCGGCGTCGGCGATGCGGCGCACCAGCCCCGGGTGGCGCGCGGCGATCCAACCGACCACGAAGAACGTCGCGTGCGCGCCCGCCCCGGCGAAGCAGTCGAGCAGTCGCGCGCTGTTCGCCTCGACGCGCGATTCCAGGCCCGGCCAGGCTTCGCGCGCGGGCGCCGTGCCGTCCGCCTCCAGGATGTGGAACCAGTCCTCGACGTCCACGGTGAGCATGTTGGGGGCCGGTTCGGTCAGCATGCGCTGGCTACGCGCCGCGGACGTGCGTCCAGTACTTGGACAGCGCATCCAGCGGCTCGGCGAGGATTGTAACAGGGTCGGACAGGCGGGCCGTGGCGGACTCCTTGCGCCGTGGATCGACCGCAGTGCGGAAGAACTCGAGCCAGCCGAGGCGGCCCTGGCGCAGCCCGCCGAGCGCCGCGAGCCAATCACGCGAAGGCAGCTGCCAGCGCATCCTGTCGTCCTGCCGGCCGATCTCCTGGGCCAGCGGCCGACCGACCAGGTCGCAGTGCGCGTGCCAGACGACATCGACGCCAGCGGCGCGCGTGAGAGCGAACCACAGCGTCGGCCGCGGGTTGAGCTCGATCAGCTTCCAGCGCTCGTCGCGCGGATCCCACTTGTACTCGGTGCCGCAGATCCCGGTGTAGTCGAGCTTGCGCACGAGGTCGAGCGAGAGCTCGGCGATCTCCGGCGCCCAGCAGGCCTCCATGTAGGAGCCGGAGCCGTAGAGCGGAGGGTACTGCCGCGTCTTGCGCGCGGTGAAGAGCGCGCGGCAGGCGCGACGCGCGTCGACGTACAGGCCGCCGACGAAGATGTTGCTCTCGGGGCCCGGAATCACCTCCTGCAGCACCGACGCGCCGCCCCACTCGCGGAGCTGCCGCCACCAGTGCAAGAGCTCGGCGGCGTCGGCCGCCTCGACCAGCTTCTGGCCATGCAAGAGCCGCCGGAAGAGGTGGCCGTGGGTGGGCTTGACGATCGCCGGGAAGCGCAGCTCGGACGCCGCTCCCTGCGCGTCGGCCTCGCTCTCGGGAAAGAACGTGCGCGGAAGCTCGACGCCCAGGTCGCGGCAGCGCTCGTAGAAGCGCCGTTTGTCCATCAGCGCCGCTGCCCCCTCGGGGCGCATCGAGTCGGCGAGCAGGAAGCGCTCGCGTAGCTGCTCGTGGTGCTCGGCGACGAACTCGATGTACGGGTCCCCGGCGGTGTACAGCACCGGCGGCTGCTCGCGCTCGGCGCCGAGCGCGAGCAGCCCCTCGAGCAGCTCAGGGCCCGGGCCGAGCGCGGCGATGCGGCGGTCGCGCCGGACGTAGCGCGAGAAGTGGCCGATCTCGGTGCGCCCGCGGTCGACGCCCCAGACGCGGACGCCATGCGGCGCGAGCGAGCGCGCGACCGCGAGCCCGGTCGGGGACAGCGTGAGCACGACCGCGTCGTGTGCTGCTGGCTCGGCCACCTGGATTCAGCCTCCCTTGCGGCGCGTGATGCGCACGCCGGCGTGCCGCAGGTTGCCGCCCACCGGCGCCAATTTACGCACGCAGACCGTGACGGCTTCGAACGGAAAGCTCGTGAGCAGCCCGGTCGCGATGCGCTCGGCGAGCGCCTCGACCAGACGGTGATCGCGCGTGCCCGCGATCTCTTCGACGACGCGGTAGATCTCGCCGTAATCGACGGTGTCGCGCAGCCGGTCGGAGCGGCCGGCGGCCGCGAGCGGAGCCTCGATCTCGAGGTCGATCGCCACGGGGCGCCGCATCCGGCGCTCCGCGTTCGAGACGCCGAGGGCCGCCGGAACCTCGATGCCCTCGAGCAGGATCACGTCGGGAATGGCGGCCATCGCGCGGAGAGTAGAACTCATCTCGACGACGGAAAAGCAAGCGCGCAGCGCGCGCAGCGAGCCGCAGGCGAGCGAAGGCCGCTTGGCGCTAGCCATCGCGGCAAAAGCAAGCGCGCAGCGCGCGCAGCGAGCCGGTCCGCCGCCGAGCGAAGGCCGTAGGCCCCGGCCGCCCGCGGCCATACACGGCAAGGACTGGCGCGAGCCGTTGACCGGGCGCGCAAGGCGCGGCTACTCTGCGATCCGCATGTCGCTGCGAGCACTCAGGCGCCTTCGTATCCGTCGCTGGTCCCACCGGCGCGGCTAGTCGGCGTCCCTGCGCGCGACCCCGCCGGAGCGGGACCCGGTCCTCTGATTCGTCGCACCGTCCTGGCGACCACGCGCCCCAGGGAGCGCACACAGGATCCGACATGAACCCAGACTTCGGGGGAGAGCCGCCGCTCCCCTACGCATGGCACGGCGAGGGGGAGCCCCTCTTGCTGATCGCCGGCCTCGGTGGCAAGGGCACGAGCTGGCGCCCGTTCCTCGCCCGGGCCGCAGCGCGCTTTCGGGTGCTGACCTTCGACTTGCGCGGCTCCGGTCGCGCGGACGCGATCGACGGCGGCACCACGATCCGCGCGTTGGCGCTGGAAGCCCTCGAGCTGCTGGATCGCCTCGGCGTCGCGCGCTGCCGGCTGGTCGGGCGCAGCATGGGCGGCATGATCGCGCAGGAGCTCACGCTCGCCGCGCCGGAGCGCGTGGAGCGGCTCGTGCTGGTGTCCACGAGCGCGCGCTGCGATCCGCACCTGTCGGAGGTGTTCCTGCTCTGGGCGCGCATGGCGGAGCTGGGCGTGCCAGCCGAGATCCGGCACAAGAGCTCGATGCTCTGGTGCCTCGGCGCCGAGACACTCGCCGATCCCGCGCGGCGACGCGCCTACCTGGCGAGCAAGAGCGAGGGAGACCGCCCCACCGACTACGCGCTGCAGTCGCGCGCGTGCGCCGCCCACGACGCGCTCGAGCGGCTACCGGCGCTGCGCGTCCCGACACTCGTCGTCGCGGGTGGCGACGACCGGCTCACGCCGCTTGCGCACGCCGAAGCGCTCGCCAAGGCGATCCCGGGCGCCGAGCTCGAAGTCATTCCGGGCGCAGGACACCTGCCTTATCTTGAATCACCCGATCGCTTCGCCGAGCGCGTGCTCGCGTTCCTCGCGCGGGAGCGGTCGCAAGGAGAGCTCGCATGTCGCAGGCCGCAGACCTCGTGATCGCGCGCGAGAAGCAGTCGATCGCGCCCACCGCACGGCGCTGGCCGCTCGCGCTCGAGCGCGGCGCCGGCTCGCGCGTCTGGGATCTCGACGGCAAGGAGTACGTCGACCTGACCGCCGGCTGGGGCGTGACTGCCATCGGGCACTGCCACCCGGCGCTGGTCGAGGCCGTCACCGACCAGTGCAAGACGCTGATGCAGACGACCAACATCGTCTACACCAGGCCGCAGCTCGACTTGGCCGAGCGACTCGCGCGCCACACGCCGCCGGCGATCCGGCGCATGTTCTTCGTGTCGTCGGGCGCCGAGGCGAACGAGGGCGCGCTCAAGCTCGCGCACGCCGCGACGGGGCGGCCGCGCTTCGTCGCGACGCAGAACAGCTTCCACGGGCGCACGCTCGGCGCGCTGGGCTGCCTCGGCCAGGAGAAGCACCGAGGGCGCTGGAAGGGGATCATCCGCGAGGCGAGCTTCGTGCCCTACGACGACGTCGACGCCGCGAAGGCCGCGATCGGACCCGACGTGGCGGCGATGATCGTCGAGCCCGTGCAGGGCGAGGGCGGTGTGGTGCCCTGCAGCGCCGGCTACCTGCGCGCGCTCCGCGACATCTGCCACGAGCGTGGCGCACTCTTGATCCTCGACGAGATCCAGACCGGTCTCGGCCGCACCGGCAAGTGGTTCGCGTTCGAGCACTACGACGTGGTCCCCGACATCTTCACGCTCGGCAAGGGTATTGGCGGCGGCATGCCGATCGCCGCGTTCCTGGCGACCGAGGCGGTGATGGCGACGATGCAGCCGGGCGATCACGGCGGAACCTACGCCGGAAACCTGGTGACCTGCCGCGCGGCGGATGCGGTGCTCCGCGTGATCGAGGACGAAGGCCTGGTCGAGCGCGCGGCGAAGCTCGGCGTGCACACGCATGCCCGGCTCGAGCGCATGGCAGCGCGCGCCGGCGAGCGCGTGGAGCGCGTGCGCAGCAAGGGCTTCCTGCTCGGCATGCTGCTCCGCGACGCGCCCGACGCCGCGCGCGTGCACGCCGCAGCGCGCGAGCAGGGTGTGCTGGTGAGCCTGACCGCCGACCGCGTGCTGCGCCTGTTCCCGGCGCTGAACATCCCGCAGGCCGATCTCGACGCCGGCCTGGACGCGCTGGAGCGCGCGCTGGTCTGAGCGGTGTACGGCCGCGGGCGGCCGCGGCCTACCGCCTACGCTCGGGCGAAGTCGCCCTCGCTGCGCGCGCCTCGCGCTTGCTCCTGGCTTGCGTTTGCCGCAACGGCTGTCGCCGAGCGGCCTCCGCTCGCGCGGACGCTCTCGCTGCGCGCGCGCTTCGCGCGCTTGCCTGTGCCGCAACGGCTGTCGCCGAGCGGCCTCCGCTCGCGCGGACGCTCTCGCTGCGCGCGCGCTTCGCGCGCTTGCCGGGCTCAGGCCACGAGGTCGAGGTGCAGGCCAGAGCGCACGCTCGGCTCGAGGCGGGCGACCAGCTCAGAGAGAAGTGTCGCCGTGGTGTGTAGCAGCGCGGGGACGAGTCCGTCCGGCCGGCCTGCCAGCGCGGGCTCGAACAGGAGCGCCGAGAGCTCGTCGAAGCGCGAGGCGAGCGCGCGCTCGAGCACGACGCCGTCCAGCGCGACACCGAGTGCGTCTTGCGCGGGAAACGCGAGCGTGAGCCCGAAGTCCGTCGCGAGTGCGATCGGGGGCGCGGCGTCGGCCCCGGGCGCGAGCGCCTCCAGGATCGTCTCGCGCAGGCGCGCGTGCACGTCGGCGACGAGGCCGGCTGGAGCGCCCGCGAATGCGACGCGCTGAAACACGGCCACGAGTGCCTCGCTGACGTCCACTAGATCGCTGCGGATGCGCTCGACGTCGGCGAAGCGCGGCGCGCCGATCGCCGGCGCGCGGCCGAGCGCAGCGGCCGACGCGTAAGTCCCGGGCGCGATCTCGAGCGCGTCGAACAGCGGCCCCTCCAGGCGCAGGGTGCCGCCTGCAGCATCCGCCGAGAAGGCGATGCGCTGACCGCCGGAGACGAGGTGTGCCGTGACGCCGGCGCCCGCGGCGCGGACCCGCGCGAGCACGTCGTCGAGCGAATCCACGGCCGTGTCGATCGCGAAGCTCTGACCGTTCACGCGAAAACCGCCGGACTCGAGCGAGGCGAGCGCCGCTACGGACGCGATCGCAGCCTGCGCGTCGCCGGCCTCGAGCGCGAACACACGCGACGTGACGGACGCGACGATCTGGCCGGCTCCGCGCTGCGTCGCATCCACGCGCGCGCCGGCTTGCAGCCGCTCGAGCGCAGCGCCGACCCGCGCAACCTCGGCGGTCAGCGCCTCGACGCCGCGGCGCTCCGCGGGCGTCGAACCCGCGTCGCGCGCGAGGATCGAGAGCCGAGCCCCGTGGGGACGCTGCACCCACACGGGCGCAGACGCACGCGCTGTTCCGCCAAGGGGGAAGGAAGCCATGTCGCCTCGCGTCGCTGCGTGGCCCGCGAGTCGCCGGGAGCGCGCACGCGAACCACAGCGGCCGTGTCGGTCGCCGCGTGGCGAAAGCTGAGCACGCGAGCGCATCGCTGACGCGAAGGTCGCTTCCTGTCGCCCGTTGTCGCCGTCTGTCGCCCGTAGTCAGCAAGCGGGCAGCAAGGAGCGAGCCCCAGAGGCGGTAGCCGGCGAAGAAGTCGCTACGGGAGAAGCGCCGATGCCCAAGCAAGCGCGCAAAGCGAGCGCGCCCCGCGCGAGCGAAGGCCGCTCGGCGATAGCCGTCGCGGCCAAGACCGAGCAGCCCCCCGAGATAGAGCCAGCCCCTTACGGCAGCTTCTCCCCCGTCCACGGATTGAAGCGCCAGCTCGCCTCGAGCGGCTCGCCCGTCTTCGGATCGCGGCGCTCCCCCGCGACGGCCGATAGTGGCGTGTGCCAGAAGAACTCGACCGGCTTCCCGGGGTCCGCCTCGTAGCGCGCGCGGACCAGCGCTGCGCTTGCGCCGCTGGTGTGCGGCTTCCCGTCCTTGTCGCTGTTCGAGACGATCAACAGGCGCAGACCCGGTGCCAGTGGGCCGAGCGAGGTGCTGAGCGGGTACGCCAGCTCCGGAAGCTGGCGCGTGACCAGCGGGTCGACGCGTCGCAGCACCGGCAGTGGATCGCCACCGCCGACTCGCAGCTGCAGCCTGTCGGCGAGTGCTACGTGCTCGGCGAACGACAGCTTCTTGTCGGGCAGGACCGTCGCGTCGAGCACGGCGACCACGCTGTAGACCGCGAGGCTCGTGCGCACCGCCTGCACGTCCTCGGCCTTCCACTTGAGCTCGCGCGCGACCTGCTCCCAGTAGTCGACCGGAAGCCACCAGACGCTGATCACGCGCTGCTCGAGCTTGTGGGTGCGCGCGACCTCCTTCGCGATCTCGCTACTGCTCGCCGCGGATGCGGGAGCGGGTGCCGCCGAGGCGAACAGCGCGAGCGCGAGCAGCAGCCTTGTCACGCGGGCAGTGTAGCGACGGCCTGCGCGTACTCCGCGAGCGGATCGCGGGCGCCGGCAAGACGCTCGCGCCAGAGGCGCACCGTGCGCGCGAGCTCGGCTCGCGCTTCGCCGCGGAACGCGGCAACCAGCAGCTCGGGCGCAACGTCGTCGTCCGAGGGTGCGACGTAGGCGAATTCGAGGTGCCGTACGGCGCCGGGAGGCAGGGCCAGGTGCACGTCCAGCGCCAACCCCCTGGCCGGCGCGGCCTCCGGCGCTCGCGCCCGGATCGCGCTCGAAGCATCGGCGAGCGCGCGCACGCCTTCCGGGGTGCGCACCTCGGCGGCGGCCGCCGCGACGCGGTACGCCCCGGAGCCGACCTCCCAGAGCTCGGTGTACTCGAGCACGAGTGGCTCTGCGCTGACGTTGTGCAGGCGCACAAGGCCGAGCAGGAGCGGACGCGGCGCCGCGGGCGCGAAGACCACGTGCGCGACCCGCAGCGGTCCCCACACGATCAGGCGCCGCACCTGCGCCAGCCCGCAGCGGACCTCGCTCGCGTTGGCGGTGCGCAGCACATCAGGTCCCGCGAGGATCTGAGCGTCGATCCGGCCCGCTTTGAAGAACACGCCGCGGCGCTCGGCGAAGCCCGCGGCGACGCCGTTGCCGAGCCGATGCCCGACCTCCGGTACACCCGAACGAGTCGGGCCCCAGGCGGCGTCCTCGAGCCCCGCGAACGGCTCAGACGTAGGTGCTGCCCTTCATCCCCGTGACGACGTCACGCCGGATCTTCACGTTGACCAGCGCGGGCTTCCCCGCGGCGAACGCGCGCTCCAGTGCCGGCCGGATCTGCTCGGGGCGCTCCACGTATTCGCCGTGGCCGCCCAGGGCCTCGACCACCTTGTCGTAGCGCGTGAACTCGAGCAGCGTGGCGACCGAGCGCTTCTCGCCGTAGATCGCGACCTGCGGCCGCAGCATCTGTCCCCACGCGCCGTCGTTTCCCACGATCCCGACGATCGGCAGCTTGAAGCGCACCGCGGTGTCGAACTCGAAGCCGTTCAGCCCGAACGAGCCGTCGCCGTAGACGATCAGCACGCGCTTCTCGGGATGCGCGATCTGCGCGGCGAGCGCGAACGGCATGCCGACACCGAGCGTGCCGAGCGGGCCCGGGTCCATCCACGCGCCCTCCGACATCACGGGCAACACTTTGGACGCCTGCGCCACGATGTCGCCGCCATCGCCGATCAAGATCACGTTCGCGTCGATGAAATCGCGGATCTCGCGGCACATACGCAGCGGGTCGATCGGCACTTCGTCTGAGTTGAGCTGCGACTCGAGCTCGCGCTCCATCGCCTCTTCGCGCACACGCAGCTCGTCGCGCCACGCGCTCCAGTCGAGCTGCACCGACTCGTCCTTCATGCGCTGCAGGAGCTGCTCGAAGCTCGAGCCGAGGTTGCCAACCAGTGCGACGTCGGCCGAGCGGTTCTGGCCGATCAGGGTGTTGTCGAGGTCGAGCTGAACGATCTTGGCCGTCGCCGGGATCACGCGGCCGAAGTTCAGCCGGAAGTCGAGCAGCGAGCCGGCGAGCACGAACACATCGCACCTGGCCAGGGCTTCCTTGCGCACGCGGTTGAAGAGCTGCGGCGAGCGGTAGCGCACCTGCCCGCGGCCCATGCCGTTCACGAACGCCGGCATGCGCGTCTCGTCGAGGAAGGCGTTCAGCTCGCGCGAGGCCTGCGACCACTTCACACCGGTGCCCGCCATCAGCACCGGATTGCGCGCCCCGCGCAGGATCTCGAGCGCCGCCTGCACGTCCTCGCGCGGGGGCGACAGCCGCGGCGCCTGCGTGCGGAAGCGCGGCCAGCGCACCTGCTCGGGCTCGACCTGCCCACCGAGCACGTCCATCGGGATCTCGAGGAACGAAGGGCCGGGCACGCCCGACACGGCGTTGCGTACGGCCAGCTCCACGTACTCGGGAATGCGCCGAGTGTCGTAGCAGGTGTCAGCCCATTTGGTGATCGGGCGCATCACGCCGACGTGATCCATCTCCTGCAGCGACCCTCGGCGCAGGTTGCTGAACGGACCCTGGCCGCCGATCACCAGGATCGGGCTGTTGGCGCGCCACGCGTTGGCCACGCCGGTCACGCCGTCGGTGACGCCCGGACCAGCGGTGAGCACGGCGCAGCCGAGCTTGCCGGGATGCAGTCGGCTCCAGGCGTCGGCCGCGTGCACCGCAGCCTGCTCGTGGCGCACGTCGACGACCTTGATGCCCTCATCGAGGCAGCCGTCGTAGATCGCCATCACGTGGCCACCCGAGAGCGTGAAGATGCAGTCGATCCCGGCCTGCTTGAGCGCCTTTGCCGCGATCTTGCCACCGTGCACGGGCATGGTTCGTGGTCCTCCGTCCGTTCGACGGGCGAAGCTTACCGCGTCGCGGCCACGAACAGGGATCGACGCGCCGGACTACGGCCTTCAGCGCCGCTCTGCGAGCGTCGCCTCGAGCTCCGGGAAGCGCAGGCCGACCTGCCCGGCGTCCGCGAGCGCGCGACGCGCCACCTCGAGCTTGTCGGCGTTGAGCCAGTTCACGACGCGATCGTAGTGGGCGGCGCGCACGTCCGGATCGTCACACGGGCGCGCGGCGCAGGCACCGAGCGCGCGCAACACCTCGAGCGCGCGGTCGAACGCCGCGCCGGCGCCGTCGAAGTCCCCCTGCTCCTGTCGGGCGATGCCCTGGCGCAGCAGCGTCTGGGCGTAGAGCCGGCCCACGTCCTTGCGCCCCGGATGCTCGCGCCAGAGCGGCTCGAGGTCGACCAGGCCGGCCTCGAGCTGACCGCGCTCGATCAGCGCGTGCGCGACGTCGAGGCGCCGCTCGACCTCGTCCAGGAGCCCGGCGCCCGCCGTCGCAGCCGTGGAATCGAGCGCCGCCGCTTCGTCCCGCAGGCGCGCGGCCTCGGCGGGGTCCGCGCTGCGCTGGGCACGCTCCGCGAGCACCAGCGCGAGGTTGCCGCGCAGCGTGGGGTCATCGGGCGCGAGCTCGCGCGCCGCGCGCAGGTCGGTCTCCGCGCGGGCGAGCGCTGCCGCGCCGCCCTTGGCGCGAGCCTGAGCGGCCCGAGCCGCGTACGCGCTGGAGAGCCGCCCGCGCAGCCGCTCGTTCCAGGGCGTCCGCTCGAGCGCCTCGCCCCAGGCCGCGATTGCGGTGTCGTGGTCCCCTGCGGTCTCGGCCGCCTCGGCGCGCGCGACCACGGGGCCGATTCCCTCCGGCGCGGCCGAATCCTGCGGTCCACGCGCTGCGCAACCCGTGAGCGAGACGCCCGCGACGACGCCCGCGAGCAGCCACGCCGGATAGGTTCGCGTCACGGGCGCCGAAGATACTGCCGCACCTGCGATCCGCACCGCGCCGGCAATTCCCGCTCAAGCGCCGCGCCGGATCGACCGATATCACGATCGATGTCGACCTCGCCCGAAGCCAAGCTGTCGCCGGAAGAGGACGTCGAGCTCTACACCTCGCCCTGGGTGAGCGGCACGCGTGCGGCCGCCTACTTCGGGCCGATCAGCTCGGAGCTGTTCCTCGAAGACTCACAGGTAGAGGACCGCTCCGCAGCGTGGAGCAAAGCCGAGCGCGAGCTGCTCGAGGCGCTGCGCGACAAGGCGCGTGCTCTCGGCGCCAACGCGGTGGTCGGGCTCGAGGTCACGCTCGACCCGTTCGCGCAGGCCGCCGAGACCGGCGCCACCGGCTTGCGGCTACACGCAGTCGGAACCGCCGCCAAGCTCGAACCCCTGTTCTGACCGCAAGCGCGCGAAAGCGCGCGCGCAGTGAGGCGCAGCCGAGCGAAGGCCGCTCGGCGACAGCCGTCGCGGCAAAGGGGGGCAAAGCGCGCGCGAAGCGGCCGCCCGGCGAGCGAAGGCGTAGGCGCGGCTTCGCTGCGCCGTACCCGCACGGATGAGCTAGCGAGAGCGCGCGACACCCTCGCGCTCGAGCGCGGCGAGCTCGGCCTCGCCGACGCCGAGCTCGCGCAGGACCTCGCGGGTGTGCTCGGCGAACAGCGGCGGGCGGCGCTCGATCTTCGTGGCGCTGCGCGACCACTTGAGCGGCAGACCCGTGGTTCTGAAGGTGCCGACTCCCGGATGCGGCAGCTCGACCTTCATCTCGCGCGCCAGCACCTGCGGATCTGCGAAGACCTGGTCGAGCGAGTAGACCGGCCCGGCGGGAACGCCCGCAGCCACGAAGCGCTCTACCCACTCCGCGACGTCCGCCTGCGCGAGCTCCGCTTCCAGCGCTTCGCTGAGCGCTGCGCGGTTCGACACGCGCGCTCCCGGAGTCGCGAAGCGCGCGTCCGACTCCCAGTCGAAGCGGCCGACGGCGTGACACAGGCGCTTCCAGATCGCCTGCCCGCCGGCGGCCACGTTCAGATACCCGTCGCGCGCGCGGAAGCGGCCGTAGGGCGAGGCCAGCGGGTGGTGATGTCCGGCGGGACCCGGGGCGCGGCCCGTGTCGAAGTAGATCCCCGCGCTCCACGAGAGCAGGCCGATCAGCGCCTCGACGAGCGAAGTTTCGACGTGCTGTCCGCGCCCGCTCTGCTCGCGCTCGACGAGCGCAGCGAGGGCACCCTGCGCGGCGAAGAGCCCCGCGACCAGGTCGCCGATCGCCAGTCCGTGGCGCAGCGGCCCCGACTCCGGCGTTCCGGTGATCGACATGACGCCGCTCATCCCCTGCGCGATCTGGTCGAAGCCGTGGCGCCCGGCGTAGGGTCCCGTGGCGCCGAAGCCCGAGATCGAAATGTAGACCAGCCGCGGGTGCAGCGCGCAGAGCTGCTCCGGTCCGAGTCCGAACGCCGCCATCGCCCCGGGGCGGAAGTTCTCCACCACTACGTCGAACGCCGGGAGCAGGCGCAGCAGCAGATCGCGGCCTTCGCTGCGCGTGTAGTCGAGTGCGACGGCGCGCTTGCCGCGATTGGCGGACAGGAAGAAGTAGGTGTCGCGGCCGTCGGCGCCCGCGAACTCGCGCGCGCGATCGGGGCGTTCCAGCTTCACGACGTCGGCCCCGAGGTCCGCGAGCTGCATCGTGCAGAACGGGCCGGCCAGGTACTGCGTGAAGTCGAGCACGCGGATCCCTGCGAGCGGCGGCGTCATCGGCGTCCCTCCACCACGGTGTTCGGCGGCTTCTCACCGCGCAGCACGGCGATCGCGTTGCGCGCGGCGGTCTCGGCCATGCGCGCGCGGGTCTCGAGCGTCGCGCTGCCGACGTGCGGCAGCAGAACGGCGTTCGAGAGCTCTGCCAGTCCGGGAGCGAGCCGCGGCTCGTCCTCGTACACGTCGAGCCCGGCGGCGCCGATCCAGCCCTCGCGCAGCGCGCGCACCAGCGCATGCTCGTCGACCACGGGCCCGCGGGCGGTGTTCACGAGCACCGCGTGCGGGCGCATGCGGCGCAGCTCGGCTTCGCCGATCAAGTGTCGTGTCTGCGGCGTGAGCGGGACGTGCAGCGAGACGAAGTCTGAGCGCTCGAGCAGCTCGCGGAGCGGCACACCGGAGCTCCGAGAGTGAAACAGGAGCTGCATGCGGAAGCCGCGCGCGCGCTCGGCGACGGCGCGGCCGATGCGGCCGGCGCCGACGATCCCGAGCGTCTTGCCCGCGACGTCGACCCCGACGCCGAGCTCCGGCCGCCAGCCCACGAACGCGCCGGCGCGCACGTAGCGATCGTTCCACACCACGCGGCGCGCGGCGGCGAGCAGGAGCGCCCAGGCGAGGTCGGCAGTCGCGTGGGTCAGCACGTCGGGCGTGTTGGTGACGGCGATCCCGAGCCGGCGCGCGGCGGCGAGATCGACGTTGTCGACGCCGACCGCCATGTTCGCGACCACACGCAGGCGCTGCGCGCGCGCGAGCAGCGCGGCGTCGATACGGTCGACGAGCAGGCAGACCCACGCGTCGCAGCGCTCCACTTCCGGCGCGTCGAGCGCGACGTCGAAGCCCGCCGCACGCAGCAGGCTCGCCGCCGGCTCCGGCACGCCTCGCGAGACCCGCACGAGCACGTGCGCGCCTACCGGCCCTCGAAGCGCGGCGCGCGCTTCTCCATGAAGGCGCAAACACCCTCGCGGTAGTCCGCGCTGTCGAAGCAGGCCTCGATCAGACGCGCCAGCCCGGCGAGGTCGCGCTGCTCCGGGTCGCGCAGGGCCTCGCGCGCCGCGCGCTTGGCGGCGCGGATCGTGAGCGGAGCGTTGGCGGCGATCGCGAGCGCGATCTCGTCCACCGCCTTGTCGAGCTCGGCCTTGGGGTAGACGCGGTTCACGAGCCCGAGACCCAACGCCTCGGCGGCGTCGTAGCGGCGCGCGGTGAAGAAGATCTCCTGGGCGCGCGCGGGACCGACGAGATCCACCAGCGCGCGCATGCCCGCGAAGCCATAGCCGAGCCCGAGGCGCGCGGCCGGGATCGAAAAGCGCGCGTCGTCTGCGGCGTAACGCAGGTCGCAGGCGAGCGCGAGCGCGACGCCGCCGCCGAAGCAGATGCCGTGGATCGCGGCGATCACCGGCATCGGCAGCCCCGCGAGCGCCGCCATCGCTCGGCCCGAGATCCCGCCGAACTCGCGCTCGGCGGCCGCCGACGCTCGAGCCTCGCCGAACTCGGAGATGTCGGCGCCGGAGACGAACGCCTTCTCGCCCGCCCCGCGCACCACGACGCAGCGCACCTCGGGGTCCGCGACGATCTCGCCGCAGGCGCGCTCGAGGTCGCGCCACATCGCGACCGAGATCGCGTTGCGCCGCGCGCGCTGGTCGAGCACCAGCGCGGCCAGCCCGCCGCGCCGCTCCCAGGTCACGCGCCCCGAATCCGCCATCCCGCGGATCTTACCTGAGTCGTGTACGCGCGCGGGCGGCCGCTGGTCCGTGCGTGTACGGCGCGGCGAAGCCGCGCCTACGCCTCCGCTCGGCTTCGCCTCGCTGCGCGCGCTTCACGCGCTTGCGGTCCGCGCTCAGTCCTGGTCAGGCTCTCAGCTTCGCGGCGTGCTTCAGGTTCAGCGACTCGGAGGCGAGCACGACGTCTTCCGCGATGTTGGTGGCGTGGTCGGCCACGCGCTCCAGATTCTTGGCGATCAGGATGAAGTCGATGCCCTGGCTCGTGATCGACGGATCGCGCGAGATGGCGTCGATTGCGCCACGCACGATGCGATCCTGTACGTCGTCGACGGAGTCATCGCCCTCGATCACGGCGCGGGCGCGTGCGCCGTCGCCGCTGGTGAAGGCGTCGAGCGCACCGCGCAGCATCTGCTGCGCCTCGCGCGCCTCGCGCGCGAGGTCGGCCGGCAGCGGGATCTGCGGGCGCTGCGCCAGCCGAATCGCGCTCTTGGCGACGTTGCGCGCCAGGTCGCCGACCCGCTCGAGGTCCGTCGCGATCATCTTCACCGCGACGACGCCTCGCAGGTCCGCCGCCACCGGCGCCTGCAATGCGAGCACCTGCAATACCTTGTCATCGATCGCCACGTCCGTGCGGTCGATCTCCAGGTCGTCGCGCGCCACCTCGAGCGCCAGGCTCTCGCTGCGCTCGAACACGGCGTGGAGCGCCTTCGCCAGGATCTCCTCGGCCAGGCTTCCCATCCGCAAGATCAGCTCGCGCAGCTCCGAGAGCCGCTCGTCGCGGGCGCTCGTCAACCGGAACCTCCTCGGCGGCATGGTCGCAGACAGGGTCCCGCCACGCCGCAGCGTCGATGACGAAAGTGTGACACGGGAGCGACGTCTGCAAGAAGCCGCGCTCCCGGCGATTCATCCCCGACGCCGGGGTCTTACCCTGCCCGCGAACCTTCCACAGGAGAACACTCGCCATGACGACCACGCGCGCGTTCGCCGCGCTCTTCTGCTCGATCGCCGTTCCCGCGCTGGCCCAGGTGCCGAGCGTGGACGCCGGCATCCCCGCCTACGTGAAGGGAACAGACGTCTCGGGGAACCTGAGCTCGATCGGCTCCGATACGCTCAACAATCTGATGACGCTCTGGGCCGAGGGCTTCCGCGCCAGGCAGACCGCGGTGAAGATCCAGATCGAGGGCAAGGGCTCGTCGACGGCGCCGCCCGCGCTGATCGAGGGCACCGCGCAGCTCGGCCCGATGAGCCGCGAGATGAAGGCGGAAGAGCTCGAGGCCTTCGAGAAGAAGTTCGGGTACAAGCCGACGCGGCTCTCCGTCGCCGTCGATGCGCTGGCGGTCTACGTGAACAAGGACAACCCGGTCGAGAGGCTGACCCTCACGCAGGTGGACGCGATCTTCGGCAAGACGCTGGCCTGCGGTGCACCCAGGGCGATCGCGCTGTGGGGCGACACCGGTGTGACCGGCGCGCTGGCGCCGCAGCCGATCAGCCTGTACGGCCGCAACTCGGCGTCGGGCACCTACGGCTACTTCAAGGAGCACGCGCTGTGCAAGGGCGACTTCCGGGACACGGTCAAGGAGCAGCCCGGCTCGGCGTCGGTGGTGCAGGGCGTCGCCGCCGATCGCTCGGGCATCGGCTACAGCGGCATCGGCTACAAGACCTCGGGGGTTCGCAGCGTCCCGCTGGCCAAGGCGGAGGGAGGCGAGTTCGTGGGAACGGACACCGCGGACGTGCTCTCCGGACGCTACCCGCTCGCGCGCTTCCTGTACGTGTACGTCAACAAGGCTCCGGGCAAGCCGGTCGAGCCTCTCGTGCGCGAGTTCGCGCGCTTCGTGCTCTCGAGCGAGGGCCAGGGGATCGTCGTGAAGGACGGCTACATCCCGGTGCCGGTCGACGTGTACCGCGCAGAGCTCGCCAGGCTCGACTAGGACCCTGGCGTGACTCCCGGGGCCCGGAAGCGCCGGTTCCTCGATCAGGCGGGGCAGGCGGTCGCGGCGGCCGCCGGCTTCGCCGTGATTCTCGGCGTGCTGGCGATCCTCGGCTTCCTGGCGCTCGAGACCGCGCCGTTGCTTCGCGCGATCGAGGTGCGCCCAGGGCCGCGCGCGCCGCTGGCAGGCCCGGAGGCGCGCGGGCTCGCCGTCGACGACTACCGCTCGCGCGCGTTCGTGCTCGGCGCCGACGGCAGCGCGCGGGCGATCGACCTTGCCGGCGGCGCCGTGCTCGAGCAGGTCGCGCTGGCGCCGCCCGAAGCGGTGCGTCGCGTGCAGTCGCTCCCAGCCGGCACCGGCTTCCTGGTGGTCGACGACACCGGGCAGGCGCGCGTGGCGCAAGCACTCTTCGACGTGGTGGAGCGCGCCGGCGGCCGCGAGGTCACGGCGCGGCTCTCCGAACCCGTCCGCGTCGCGCTGGAGCGTGACGGCGTCGCAGCCGAGGTGCTCGCCGCCCGCGCCGGCCCCGACGCGCTCGGCGTAGCAGCCGTGCTGTCCGATGGCAGCAGCGTCCTCGTCGAGCGCACACTCATGCGCAATTTCCTGACGGGCGAGCCGGGCGAAGCGCTCGCGCGCCGCACGCTGGCCCTCCCCGCCGATACGAGCGCGCTCGCGCTCGACGCTGCCCGCCGCAGCGTGTTCGCGGGAACCCGGGACGGCCGCGTGCTGTGGCTCCCGCTCACGACGGCCGGCGCCGAGCCGCAGAGCGTTCCCGGCGGCGGGGAAGTGCGCGCACTCGTCTTGCTCGCCGGAGACCGCACCGCCATCGCGGCCGACGCCGACGGCAGGCTCGGCTCGTGGTTCGTCGCCGTCGGCGACGACGGCGTGCGCCGCCTGGTGCGCGCCGGCGCGTATCCAGCGCTCCCCGCGCCGCCGCGGCTGCTCGCGGCGACCTCGCGCACGCGCCTGTTCGCCGCGCTCGACGAGTCCGAGCAGCTCTCGCTCTACGAGTCGACCTCGATGCAGCTGCTCTGGCGCGGACCGTCGCCGGTCACGGACGTCACGGCGCTGGTGTTCGCGCCGCGCGGAGACGGGCTGCTGCTGGCGTCGGGGCGGGAGATCGCTGCGCTCGAGATCCGCGCCCAACACGTCTCCGTGTCGCTCGGGACGCTCTTCGGCAAGGTCTGGTACGAGGGCTACCCGGAGCCCGCCTGGGTCTGGCAGTCGTCGAGCGGCAGCGACGACAACGAGGCGAAGCTCTCGCTGGTGCCGCTCTTGTTCGGGACGCTCAAGGGCACCTTCTGGTCGCTGCTGCTCGCGGTGCCGCTCGGCGTGCTCGGCGCGCTGTACGCCTCGCAGCTCATGCACCCAACGCTGCGCGGTCTGGTCAAGCCCGTGGTGGAGCTCTCGGCGGCGCTGCCGAGCGTGGTGCTGGGCTTCCTGGCGGGGCTCTGGCTCGCGCCGCGGGTGGAGCGAGTGTTCCCGGCGATCGCAATGGCCAGCGTAGCGCTGCCGCTCGCCGCGATCGTCGCTGGCTTCGCCTGGTCGCGGCTGCCGCGGCGCGTGAGCGGACGCCTGCTCGAGGGCTCCGAGCTGGCTGCGTCGATCGCCGCGATCGCACTCGCCGCCGCATTCTGCGTCGCCGCATCCGGAGCCGTCGAGACGCTCGCGTTCGGCGGCCGGTTTCAGGCCTGGCTGATGCAATCCTTCGCGCTGCCGTACGACCAGCGCAACGCGGTCGTCGTGGGGCTGGCGATGGGCTTCGCGGTGGTTCCGATCGTGTTCTCCGTCGCCGAGGACGCGTTCTCGAACGTGCCGCGCACGCTGGTCGCGGGGTCGCTCGCGCTCGGCGCCACGCGCTGGCAGACGGTGGCGCGCGTGGTGCTCCCCGCCGCGGCGCCGGGCGTGTTCTCGGCGATCGTGCTCGGTCTGGGGCGGGCGGTCGGCGAGACCATGATCGTGCTGATGGCAAGCGGGAACACCCCCCTCCTGGATTGGAACCCGTTCAACGGCTTCCGCACGCTCTCGGCGAACATCGCAGTCGAGATCCCGGAGGCTCCGCTGGGCGGGACGCTGTACCGCGTGCTGTTCCTGTCGGCGCTGCTCTTGTTCGGGCTCACCTTCGTGCTGAACACCGCTGCCGAGCTCGCGCGCCAGCGCCTGCGGCGGCGGCTGGCCGGGCTCTAGGGTGCCGACGCGACGGGCAGAGCTCTCGGGACGCTTGGCCTCGTGGCTGTGCGCGGGGGCGCTGGCGATCCAGCTGCTCGCACTGGCGGCCATGCTCGGCCTGCTCGCGGTGAACGGACTGGCGTACTTCTGGCCGCGCGCAGTGTGGGAGCTCGCGCTCGACGACGGCTCGCGGCTGCTCGGCGAGATCCACGAGCGCGAAGCGATCCCCGGACAGACCGATCGCTTCCGCCTGCGCGTGCGCACCGCGAACCGCGATCTCACCGGCTCGGACTTCGTGTGGGTGGACGAAGCGCGGATCGCCCGGCGCGAGCTGCCGCAGGACGCCGTGGTGGTCGAACGCCAGGAGTGGGGCAACCGCATTGGCCGCGCGCGCGGGACGGCGTCGGACGGCGCGCTCCGGGTCGAGACCCCGGACGGGACCGAGCGCAGCGTCGCCGCCGCGGAGGTGGTGCGCGAGGTGCGGCCGAACGCGCTCGGCAGCGCGGGAAAGCTCGCGCTCTTCGGCGCGCGCCTGTGGGAGTTCGTCTCGACCGAGCCGCGCGAGTCCAACACGGAAGGCGGGATCTTCCCGGCGATCTTCGGCACCGTGCTGATGGTCTTCCTGATGACCTTCTTCGTGACCCCGCTCGGTGTGCTCGCGGCCGTGTGGCTGCGGGAGTACGCGCGTCAGGGCCCGCTGGTGCGGCTGGTGCAGATCGCGGTGAACAACCTCGCCGGCGTGCCCTCGATCGTGTTCGGTGTGTTCGGGCTCGGCTTCTTCGTGTACGGCGTGGGTGGGACGCTCGACCAGCTCTTGTACGCGGACGCGCTCCCCACCCCGACGTTCGGCACCGGCGGCATCCTGTGGGCCAGCCTCACACTCGCGCTCTTGACCGTACCCGTGGTGATCGTGGCGAGCGAAGAAGGGCTGGCCGCCGTGCCGCGCGCGCTGCGCGAGGGCTCGCTCGCGCTCGGCGCCACGCGCTTCGAGACGGTCTGGCGCGTGGTGGTTCCCGCGGCGACGCCCGGCATACTGACCGGCGTGATCCTCGCGATGTCGCGCGCGGCCGGCGAAGTCGCTCCGCTCATGGTGGTGGGGATGGTCAAGCTCGCGCCCGCGCTCCCCATCGACGGCGCGGCGCCGTTCGTCCATCTCGAGCGCAAGTTCATGCACCTCGGCTTTCACATCTACGACGTCGGCTTCCAGAGCCCGAACGTCGAGGCGACGACACCGCTGGTGTTCGCTACCGCGTTCCTGCTCGTGCTCGTGGTGACCGCGATGAACGCGACCGCGATCGCGCTGCGCAACCGGCTGCGCCGCCGCTATCGCACAAGCGCGGTCTAGAGACGCTCGTGGACGCCGCCGCCCCGCCGCTCGAGGTGAAGGACCCAGTCCTCGCGGCTCGCGCGTTCTCGCTCTGGTACGGCGAGGCGGAGGCGCTGCGGAAGGTGTCGCTCGAGGTCGCGCGCCAGCGCATCACCGCGCTGATCGGGCCGTCGGGCTGCGGCAAGTCGACTCTGCTCCGCTGCTGGAACCGCATGAACGACCTGATCGACGGCGTACGGACCGAAGGCGAGGTCTCGTTCGACGGCCGCAGCGTGTTCGACCCGCGCTACGACGTGAACGAGCTGCGCCGGCGCATCGGCATGGTGTTCCAGAAGTCGAACCCGTTTCCGAAGTCGGTCTTCGAGAACGTCGCGTACGGGCCGCGTATCCACGGCATGCGCGACCGGGCCGCGCTCGACGTGGCCGTCGAGAAGAGCCTGCGCTCCGCGGCGCTCTGGGACGAAGTCAAGGATCGCCTGGACGAGAACGCTCTCGGGCTATCGGGAGGGCAGCAGCAGCGGCTGTGCATCGCGCGCGCGATCGCCGTCGAGCCCGAGGTGATCCTGATGGACGAGCCGTGCTCCGCGCTCGACCCGGTCGCCACTGCGCGCATCGAGGACCTGATGCACGAGCTGCGCAGCTCGTACACGATCGTGATCGTCACGCACAACATGCAGCAGGCCGCGCGCGTCGCCGACTACACCGCGTTCCTGCACCTCGGCGACCTGATCGAGTACCGCGCGACGTCCGAGCTCTTCGTGCAGCCCCGCGAGAAGAAGACCCAGGACTACATCAGCGGCCGCTTCGGATAGCGGTCGGCTAGAACTTCATCTCGAGGTCTACGCGGCCGCGCACGCGATCGGCGTTCGAGATCGAGTTCACGAAGACGCCGCACGCGCTGCCGCTGCCGCAGCCCTCGGACGCCCCGGTGTCCTCGATCGCGTCGCTCGAGAAGATCTCCAGGTTCAGGTCGGTGTTCGCCAGCAGCTGCCGCGAGGCGTAGAACAGCCAGCCCTCGCGGTTGGTCGTGTTGTCGAACATGTCGCTGTCGGTGACGATGCTGACCACCGAGTTCGCCTCGACGTGGGCCCACATCACGCCGAGCTTCAGCCATTTCGCCTTGTCGCCGACCTCGAGCCCGATGCCGTAGGCGTCGTTCTCCTGGTCGATCGGCACGCCGAGGATCAGCGCGTCGTCCGCGAAGAAGTTGTGCGCCAGCGTGCCGTACAGCGTGACCGGCCAGTCCGCCCCGCTCGCGAAGCTGAGATACGACGAGAGCTCGCCGATACGCGCCTCGCTGTCGAAGGCGTTGGTCAGGTTGCCCGCGTTCTGCACCGAGCTCGATGCCGCGCCGAGCGTGCCGCTGAGCTGTGCTCTGTTGATGAAGTCCGTGTCGAGCGAGTGCCAGCCGTAGCCCGAGACACGCGCGCCGAACGCCACGCCATCGGCGAGCTTGCCGCTGGAGCCGAGCTGCAGCGCGAAGACCTTCGGGTCCGCGTGGTCCGCGTTCTCGTCCACGATGAAGCCGCCGCCGTGGAGGAACAGCGACACGCTCTCGCTCGGCCTGGTCACGAACGTGAGCGCCCCCCCCTCCGGCGTGATGTCGTTGTCCCAGAGGATGAAGTCACGGCCCACCTTCCAGACGAAGGGGTTCCAGATCTTGCCGCCCAGGAAGTGCGCCTCCACGCCTTCGGCGAGCGGCAGGCGGATGTCGGCAAACGCCTGATCGATGCCGATCGCCTCCTTGTCGAAGTCGTTGCCGCTGCCGAGCGTCTGGTTGGTGCTCGTTGGGTTGGTCGAGCCGGACGCGAGCCGCAGCCCCACTTTGATCCACTCGTTGACCTGGCCGACCACCCCGAGCCGGGCGCGGTAGCGGAAGCGGTGGCGATCGGACTCCTCGAAGCCGCGCTCGTCGTGCTGGTACAGGAAGTTCTCGTAGCGGAGCCGCAGGTCGCCATTCCAGGTCAGCCGGTCGACGACCGCGGCGACCGCCGGCAGGCTCTTCGGCCGCTCGGCGGCGTGCTTGGCCAGGATCCGCTCCTGCTGCGCGTCGTCGATCAGGCCGCGCTCGCGCAGCACCAGGACGATCGCCTCGACCGCGGCGCCCTCGTCTGCCGCCGCCGCGACGGGCGCGAACGCGAGCAAACCCGACCCGACCCCGAGCGCGACCGCTGCTCGATACGCCTTGCTCTTCATGGATTCCCCTCCTTGGCGCGGGCGAAGCCCGGCGCCGCCAAGAATTAGCGAGAACCGATGAAGGCGGCATCGCGAATGCGTGGCGGATCGGTGAAGAGCGGGGTCAGGCCGGCGCGCGCGGGAGACGGACGCGGAACGTCGAGCCCTTGCCTGGCTCGCTCTCGGCCTCGATCTCGCCGCCGCACAGCTCGGTGAGGTGACGCGCGATCGAGAGCCCGAGCCCGGCGCCACCGGGCGCGTCGGCCGGTCGAGCGCGCGAGCGGTCCGCGCGGTAGAAGCGCTCGAAGATGCGCGGGAGGTCCCGGGCCGAGATGCCGATCCCCGTGTCGCACACGGCGATCTCGACGCGCTCCTCGACGTCGGCGACGCGGACCTCGATCGCACCGCCCGCCTCGGTGTACTTGATCGCGTTGTCGAGCAGGTTGGTGAGCACGTGCTCGAGCGCGCGCCGATCGACCCAGGCCTCTCCGGCGTCCGGCGCCGCCGCGACCGCCACGCGCACGCCCCGCTGCTCGATCCGCGGACCGAGCCCGACGACCAGGTCGCGCGCGAGGGCTGGCACGACGACTCGCTCCGGCTCGACCGGGCGCCGCCGCGCTTCGACCTCCGAGAGCGTGAGCAGGTCCTCGATCAGGCGCTCCAGGCGCTCGGCGTGCCGAAGAATGATTCCGGCGAACTCGCGCTGCTTCGCCACGGGAACGTCGCCGCCGACGAGTGTCTCCGCGAACCCGCGAATCGCGGTGAGCGGGGTGCGGAACTCGTGCGAGACGCCGACCGCGAAGTCGCGGCGCACGCGCTCCAGCCGGTGGACCGGAGTCTCGTCGTGCAGCACGGCGACCGCACCATCGGGCGCGCCACTCGTTCCGAGGGGCGAGACCCGGAGCCGCAGCACGCGCTCCGCACCGCCCGGGGGTGTCTGCTCGAGCTCCTCCTCCTGCGGCCCCGAGCCGCCCAGCACGCGCTCCACGGCATCGAGCAGCCGCGCGCTGCGCACGACCTCGAGCAAGCGCCGACCGACCGCCGGCTCACTGGCGTCGAGCAGCCGCAGCGCGGCGGCGTTGGCGGCCAGCACGTGGCACGCGCGGTCCAGCACCAGCACGCCTTCGGCCATCGACGCCAGCACCAGCCGCTGGCGCTCTAGCTCTGCGTTCTGAGCCGCGCCCTGCTCGGCTGCTCGATGCTCGTCGTCTCGCCTGCGGCGCTCCGCGCGGCGCGCACTCCGCTCGGCGCGGAGCCAGGCCCAGGCGGTCGCGATGGACGCAACGGCGCCGAGCACCGCGAGCGTCCAGCCGAGGTTCATGCCTCCAGCCGGTAGCCTACGCCGCGCACCGTCTCGATGCAGTCGGCGACGGCGCCGAGCTTCTCGCGCAGCCGCTTCATGTGCGTGTCGATCGTGCGCTCGGTCACGTGCACGTCCAGGCCCCAGACTCGCTCGAGTAGCTGCTCGCGCGTGAAGACGCGGCCTGGCCTGGACATGAGCGACTGCAAGAGCGAGAACTCCTTGGCGGTGAGATCGACCTCGGTGTCGTCGACGCTGCAGCGGTGGCGCGCCAGATCCAGCCGGATGCCTGCGCGCTCGACCACCTCGGCCCCGGCCGGATCGCCTTCCCCGCGCCGCAGCACCGCGCGCACGCGCAGCACCAGCTCGCGCGGGGAGAAGGGCTTGGTCACGTAGTCGTCGGCGCCGAGCTCGAAGCCCACCACACGGTCGACCTCTTCCCCGCGGGCGGTGAGCAGGATGACCGGGACCAGGCGCGTCGCCTCGTCCTGCCGCAGCACGCGCAGGATCTCGGTGCCGGTCAGGTCGGGCAGCAGGACGTCCAGCAGCAGCAGCGCGGGCGGATTGCGGCGCAAGCTCGCGAGCGCCTCCGCACCATCCTGCGCGGTCTCGACGCTGAAGCCGGCCTGGCGCAGGTGAAAGCCGACCAGCTCGAGGATGTCGGCCTCGTCGTCGACGACCAGGATGCGTTCACCGGGCATCGGGGGGATCCTCCGCCTCGCGGTTTCGGGCGGAAGCTAACGGCCGGGTCTCGCGCGGGCAAACGGTTTGACCCGGCCGAGCGCGCGGGCGTAGGCTGGCTGCGAACCCATTGGAGTGCACCGCATGTCTGAGCTCAAGATCGCGTTTACCCTGAGTGACAAGGACGTGGCGTTCCTGCGAAAGTTGATCCGCCACACCGCAGCCCGCGCCAAGGACCAGGACTCCGCCTCGATCACCGCTGCGGCCGCCGAGCTGGCCCAGCGGCTGCGCGACGCGAAGCCGCCGCGCTACGTGCTCGATCAGGTCGCGAAGCTCGAGCAGATCATCGCGATCGCAGAGGACAAGGACTGGGCCCTGCCGGCCAAGACCCGGCAGCGGGTGCTGACCGCGCTCGCCTACTTCTCGAGCCCGCACGACCTGATCCCCGACCGCATTCCCGGGCTCGGCTATCTGGACGACGCGATCATCGTCGAGCTGGTCGCGCGCGATCTCAAGGCCGAGCTCAAGGGCCATGCGGAGTACCAGCGCTTCAAGCAGGGGGGAGTGCATCGGCCCTGGGTGCCCTCCGCCGAGCTGAAGCTCGCCGACAAGAAGAAGGCGCTCCGCACCCGCATCGCCGCCGAGGACGCGAAGGCCCCGAAGCACGGCTTCTGGCTCTGGTGAGTTGAGCGCCCCGGGGCGCTCGCATATCCTGCGCCGCCATGAAGAAGGCCAAGCCGCTCCCCCATCGCAACCGGCGGCGCAGCATCCGCCACCGCTCCCGGCTCAAGGCGAAGCAGCGCAAGGTGCGCTTGCGCCGCTCGCGCGGAGAACGACCCTACCCGAAGTAGGGTGAGCGGCATGCCGAGCCTCTACGCGCGGAGTGGCGTCGACACCGAGGCCGCCGACCGGGCGCTCGCGCGCCTGTTGCTCGAGATCTCCCCCACGCTGGCGTTCGGCGCGCCGAGCGAGATCGGCGTCGGGCACTTCGCGGCGGTGATCCGCGTGGGGCCGCTCCGGCTGGCGCTCACCACCGACGGCGTCGGCTCGAAGCTCCTGATCGCGCAGCTCGCCGGCCGCTACGACACGATCGGGATCGACTGCGTGGCGATGAACGTGAACGACCTGCTGTGCGTCGGCGCCACGCCACTCGCGATGCTGGACTACGTGGCGGTCGAAGCCGCCGATCCCGACGTGTTCGCGCAGATCGGGCGCGGGCTGGCAGAGGGAGCGAAGCAGGGCTGCGTCTCGATCGTCGGCGGCGAGACCGCGCAGATCCCCGAGATGCTGCGCGGCGCGATCGCGGGGCGCGCGATCGATCTGGTCGGGATGGCGGTCGGCGTGATCCCCGAGGGAGCGCTGCTCGACGGCTCGGCCGTGAGGCCCGGAGACGTGGTGCTCGGCATCGCGTCCACCGGCGTGCACTCCAACGGGCTCTCGCTGGCGCGGCGCGTGCTGCTGCACCGCTTCAAGGTCGATGGCTACGTGGACGAGCTCGGCGCGACGGTCGCCGACGAGCTCCTGCGACCGACGCGGATCTACGTGCCGCAGGTGCGCGCGCTCTACGACGCGGGCATCCGGCCCCACGCGATCGCCCACGTGACCGGCGACGGCTTCCTGAACCTGCGCCGGATCGAGGCGCCCTGCGGGATCGAGCTCGATGCATTGCCGCCGCCGCCGGCGGTGTTCGCGCTGATCGAGCGCTACGGCGAGGTGCCGCGCGCCGAGATGCGAACCGTGTTCAACATGGGAATCGGGCTCACCGTCACCGTCGCCGAGCCCGATGCGGAGCGCGCGCTCGCTGCGCTGCGCACCACGGGCGTCGACGCCTGGCGCATCGGCCGCGCCGTCGCCGATCCCGAGCGCCGCGTGCGCATCCCGTCCGAACGACTCGTCGGAGTCTCGAAGCACTTCCACGAGGAGAGATGATCCGCTTCGTCCTCGAGGCGACGGATCGCGCCACGGCCGCGCGAGCGGGGCGGCTCTACACGGCGCACGGCGACGTCGAGACGCCCGTGTTCATGCCGGTCGGCACGCAGGCGGCGGTGCGCGCGCTGACCCCCGAGCAGGTGCGAGCGACGGGTGCGCGCATCGTGCTGGCCAATACCTACCACCTGGCGCTGCGTCCCGGGGAAGGGCTGGTCGAGAAGGCGGGCGGTCTCCACCGCTTCATGGGATGGGAAGGCGCGATCCTCACCGACTCCGGCGGCTTCCAGGTGTTCAGCCTGCCCTCGAAGCAGATCTCGGACGACGGCGTGGAGTTCCAGAGCGAGGTCGACGGCAGCAAGCTGCTGCTCACGCCCGAGCGCTCGATCGAGATCCAGCACCGGCTCGGCGCCGACATGCTCATGGCGTTCGACGAGTGCACGCCGTACCCCGCCGACCGGGCGCTGGCCGAGCGCGGCGTGCGCCACACGCTGGCCTGGCTCGCGCGCTGCGTGCGCGCACACGGCAGGAGCGAGCAGGCGCTGTTCGGGATCGTCCAGGGCTCGGTCTACGCCGATCTGCGTCGCGCGTGCGTCGAGGCGATCGTGCGCTTCGACCTGCCCGGCTACGCGATCGGCGGCGTGTCCGTCGGCGAGGGACCCGACGAGATGCGGCGCGCGGTGGAGCTCGTTGCGCCGCTGCTCCCCGAGGATCGCCCGCGCTACCTGATGGGAGTGGGGCTGCCCGAAGACCTGCTCGAAGCCGTCGAGCGCGGCATCGACATGTTCGACTGCGTGATCCCCACGCGCTACGCGCGCTCGGCCACGCTCTTCACGCGCCGCGGCCGGATCCGCATGAACCAGCGGCGCTACCGGCGCGACTTCTTCCCGATCGACCCGTCGTGCGCGTGCTACGCGTGCGCACGCTTCACCCGCGCCTACGTGCACCACCTGTACGCCGCGAACGAGATCCTGGGCACGATCCTGGGCGCGATCCACAACGTGACCTTCTACGAGCGCCTGATGGCCGACGCCCGCGCCGCCATCCTCTCCGGCAGCTACCCCGACTGGAAGCAGGCCTGGCTCGCGGAGTCGGTCCGCGACGTCGCTGCGTAGCCGCGGCTCAAGGTCGGGCGGCTCTGCGACGTTCATCGTGGGGTTGCCACAGACACCGCCCAGAACGCTCGACCCGCGCCTCCGCGAGTCCCCGATCGTCTTCCTCGCCGGCGCGGCCGTGCTGGCGTGCGTGTCGGCCGCGTGCGCCGCGCTGTTCGTGAGTGGGCTCTTGTCGGGCGCCGCGATGCGCGCGCCGGCGCGGCGCAACTGGACCGGGTGGCTGCATGTCTACGACAACCTCGCCGACTCCCCGTGGATCTACGCCTTCGACCTGGTCGGTTGGGGCCTGCTGCTGGTCATGAGCGGCGCGGGCGCCCGCATCTGCGGGTGGTTCTACGCGACCTCGGGCGGAATATTCGGCACACCCGACGAGAAGGCGCTGCGCCGGATCGGGCGCTACCGCCGCGCGATCGACGCGGGCGTCTTCGCGAGTCTCCGGCAGCACGTGCCCGGGCACTGGAGAAGCGTCCGGCTCGAGCTCGAGTCGCAGCTGCGGCAGGGCAAGGAGCGGCTGCGCTGCAGAGTCTCCAATCTCGAGGGGCACACCGATGCGGTTCCCCTGGGCGTGAGCTTCGACGAGATGCTGGACCGGCTGCTCGACGTGTTCCAGAAACACGGCCAGGGCTTCCGCAGGTCCGTCTACGCCATGGACCGCGACGAGAAGGGCCGCTGGAAGCTCACGCTCAGCGTCGACTAGCCGGCGTTTGACCGGCGACCAGGTAGAGCTCCTTCGAGGTGCGGCGCGTGGCTTCGGGGCGCACGACGGAGATCTTGCCGAAGCGGCGGCGCAGGGTCTCGCGGAACTGGTCGCATTCCGGACTCGCGAAGCCCTTGACGACGAGCCCGCCCCCGGGACGCATCACGCGCTCCGCAATGCGGAGCGCGGCGTCGTAGAGCTCCTCCTCGCCGGCGCGGTCCACGTCGCGAATCCCGGAGAGCTTGGGCGCCGCGTCGGAGAGCACGGCGTCGGCGGGCGCGGGGAGCTCGGCGGCGATGCGCTCGGGCGCGTCGGGGTCGGTCACGTCGAGCACGAGCGTCCTGATCGCAGGGCCGAGCTCGCCGACCGGCTCGACGTCCACGCCAAGCAAGAAGCCGCTCGGTCCGACGACGTCGCGCAGGATCTGCAGCCAGCCGCCGGGCCAGCAGCCGAGATCCACGACGACGCTGCCCCTTCGGATCTGCGGCAGGCGGCGCAGCAGCTCGTCGAGCTTGAAGGCCGCCCGGGAGCGCAGGCCCTGCTCCTTGGCCTTGCGATACCAGACGTCCTGTCGGGTATACCGCGCCGTTCGGGGCCTACCGGATCGCGGCGCGGACGCGGACGAGGCCATGGGTCGCCCCCGGCACCGCGCCCCGCAGGTAGAGCAGGTTCTGCTCCGCGTCGACCCGGACCACCTTCAGGTTGAGCGTGGTGCAGATCTCGTCGCCGTAGTGCCCGGCCATGCGCATGCCCTTGAACAGGCGGCCCGGGAAGGTGCCCGAGGCGTTGGCGCCGCCGTGGCGGAAGTACTCGTGCGTGCCGTGCGTCTGGATGCGCGTCGGGAAGCCGTGGCGCTTGACCACGCCGGTGAAGCCGCGGCCCTTGGTCCGCCCGATCACGTCGACGATCTGGCCTTCCTTGAAGTGCTCGCCGCAGCGAACCTCGCCGCCGACCTCGAAGCCGCCGACCTCGCTCTCGGGCAGCAGCACCTCGAACAGCACGCGCTTGGGCGTCACGTTCGCGCGCTTGAAGTGACCCTGCTGGGGGCGCGTGGTGTGCTTCGGCTTGCGCTCCTCGAACCCGAGCTGCAGGGCCGTGTAGCCATCGCTCTCGGCGGTCTTCTTCTGGACCACCACGCAGGGCCCGGTGCGCACCACGGTAACGGGGATCCGATCGCCGTTCTCGGCGAAGATCTGGGTCATGCCGAGCTTCCGGCCGACGAGTTCGAGCGGCATCTTTGGACTCCAACTTGGGACGGGCGCGCGAGTATAGAAGGCACCTCGAAAATGGGTAGAGCAAGCGCTGCGCGCGCGCAGCGAGGCCGAGCCGAGCGTAGCCGTAGGCGCGGCTTCGCCGCGCCGTACACGGTCAGACCAGGCGGCGCAGTGGTGCGATCGACAGGGGGAGCATGATCGCGGTCGTAGCACTCGACGGGCTCGATCCCGACGCCCTGGCGCTGCTCGCGGCGGGCGGGAACCTGCCGGCCCTCTCCGGGCTGGCCATTGCCGGCGCGCGCGGGCGGCTGCGCTCGGCCTTCCCGCCGGTGTCGGTTCCGGCCTGGTCCACCTTTCTCACGGGGGTCGAGCCGGGGCGGCATGGACTGTTCGACTTCACGCGGCTGGAGGGGGGTCGCGTGCGCTTCCAGAATGGCGACGATCGCGCCGTCCCCACGCTCCTCGAGCTCGCGGATGCCGCCGGGCGACGCGTGGCGAGCCTGGGGGTCCCCACCACGTGGCCCGCTCCACGGCTCGTGCACGGGGTCGTGCTCTCGGGCTTCGACTCGCCGTTCGCCGGGCGTCCCGACGCGCGCGCGACGCATCCGGTCGGCTACTGGCGCGGCCTGCGCCGGGAAGGGATCGAGCTGGCGCCCGCGCTCGTCGCCGAGGGGAGGAAGGGACCGGGCTGGCACGCGCGCGCGGCGCGGGTGATCGCCGAGTCGATCGAGCGCCGCACCGCGCTCGCGCTCCGCGTACTCCGCGACGGGCCCTGGGACCTGTTCGCCGTCCACTACCAGGCCGCCGACACGGCGGGTCATCACTTCTGGCGTTACTTCGACCGGCGGTCGGAGCGCCACGCGCCGGACGACGAGCGCGCGCGCGTGATCCCGGAGGTGTACCGCGCTCTCGATCGCGCCGTGGCTCGAATCCGCGACGCTCTGCCGCGCGACGCGCTGGTGATCGTTGTCTCGGACCATGGCATGGGAGCGGCGTCGCGCCGGGTCGTTTACCTGAATCGCTGGCTCGAGGAGCGCGGCTATCTGGTGCGCCGGAACGCTCCCGCGGCGCGGCCCGCCGCGCTGCTGCGCGCCGCCGCCGTGCGCCTGCTTCCGCGCAGCGTGCAGGCGCGGCTGTTCCGCCTGCTGGCCGGACAGGCAGCCGCGCTGGAGAGCGCGGTGCGTCTCGGCGAGCTCGACCTCGAGCGCTCGGCCGCCTTCTCGGAGGAATCGAGCACACTGCCCGGGGTCTGGATCCTGGACCCGCGGCGCGGCGAGGAGATCCTGCGCGCTCTCCGCGGCTTCGAGTCCGTGCGCCGCGTGCACCGGCGCGAGGACGTGTACCGCGGTCCCGCGCGTGGGCGCGCTCCCGATCTCCTGCTCGAGCTCTACCACGGACTCGCGCGCACGCCGCCCGGCTATCGGGGTCCGTCCGTGCGTGTGCTCGCCGACGCAGAGCTGGATGGAGAGCGCGGCTCGGCGATGAACGGCGAGCATCGACCCGAAGGCGTACTGCTGGCGGCGGGACCCGGCGTCGGGGCAGGCACCGAGCTCCACGGTGCGTACCTCGGCGATCTTGCGCCAACGCTGCTCGCGGCGCTCGAGGTTCCGATCCCGTCCTGGATGGACGGCCGTCCGCTCGCCGGCTTCCCCGGCGCCGCGCGCTGGACCGAAGACGTGCCGGCGGCGCCGCGGCCGGGGCCCGCCGCCGCCTACTCGCCCGTCCAGGAGGCGCTCCTCGCCGCTCGCCTGCGGGCGCTTGGATACCTGGGATGACGCCGCCGCGACCGTCCCTCTCGCTCGTGCTGCCGGCGCGCGACGAGGCGCGCAACATCGGCGCGGCGCTCGAGCGCGCGCGCCTCGTGCTCGGCCGGCTCTGCAAGGAGTACGAGATCCTCGTGGTCGACGACGGCAGCCGCGACGCGACCGCCGCGATCGCCGCGCGCTTCCCGGAGGCTCGCGTGCTGCGGCACCCGAGCGGCCGCGGCTACGGCGCCGCGCTGCGCACGGGACTGGCCGCGTCGCGCATGGAATGGATCGCGTTCACCGACGCGGATCTGCAGTTCGAGATCGCCGAGCTCGAGCGCCTGCTGGCCGTCGCGGACGCTGCGGATCTGGTGATCGGCGTTCGCGCGCCGCGCCGCGATCCGTGGCGGCGCAGGCTGCTCGGCGCGGTCTGGAACGCGCTGGTGCGCAGCCTGCTCGGGCTGCCGGTTCGCGACGTGAACTGCGCGTTCAAGCTGCTGCGGCGCGAGGCGGTCGCAAAGCTCCCGCTGCACAGCGCCGGCGCCGCGATCAACGCCGAGCTGCTCGCGCGTGCGGTGGCGCGTGGGCTGCGCGTGCGCGAGGTGCCGGTGAGTCACTTTCCGCGGCGCGCAGGTCGCCCGTCGGGCGCGCGCCCCGCGGTGATCGCGCGCGCTCTCGTCGAGCTCGTCCGCCTCTGGCGCGAACTCCGCTAGTCCGAGCGTGTACGGCGCGGCGTAGCCGCGCCTACGCCTTCGCTCGCGCGGACGCGCGCGCTTCGCGCGCTTGCGGTCCGTGCCGCGACGGCTGTCGCCGAGCGGCCTTCGCTCGCCTGCGGCTCGCTGCGCGCGCGCTTCGCGCGCTTGCGGTCCACGCCCGTCGCGGGTCAGGCTACCAACGATGCGCGTGGCGGTGATCGTGACGTGTGCGTTTCCGGCCGGGCGCGGCTCGCCGCTGCTGGTCGAGCGCACCTGCGTCGGCCTCGCGCGCAGGGGGCACGACGTCGTCGTGCTCGCGCCCGCGGCGCGCGAAGCGGGTCGCCCCGATCCGCTGCGCGTGCTCCGGGTGCGAGCGGGCTCCCGGCTGCGCGTCGATGCCTCGCAGCCGCAGTGGGGGCGGATCGGCTCCAACGCGGCGTTGCTCGCGGTCGCCCTCCGCACGCCTGCCGACGTCCTCGTCGGGCACAACGCGGACGGCGGGCTCGTCGCGGGGCTGGCGGGACGCGCGCGCCGAGTGCCCGCTCTGTACGTGCGCCACAGCGACACCGCGCGCGAGCTCGCAGCCTACGGACGCAGTGCGAGTCTGGCGGGGCGCGCACTCGAGAGCGCGGCGCGGCTGCTCTGCACGCGAAGCGTCGAGCTGGCAGCGATGGCGCGCGAGAGCGAGAGCGTCGACGCGATTCCGCCGCCGGCCGATCCGGACGAAGCCACGATCGAGCCCGGTGACGGCGCCACGCTCTATTACGAGGGCAACCGGGACCGCTACCAGAACCTCGACTGGCTCGACGCTGCGCTCGCAGCGGCGCGCGCAGTGCGACCGAGCGCGCGCCTCATCCTGGCGGCCGGTCCGCGCGAGCGCCCTGCGCGCGCGGATCTGGCGCTGGTGCCGCGCTCGCTCGGCGGCGGGTTCCCGATGAAGCTCCTCGCCTACCAGATCGCGGGTATCCCCGCGGTCTGCGTGGAGGCCGCTGCGCCGGGTGTAGTCGACACCGAGGACGCCTTCGTGGTTCCCGGGCGCGGCAGCCCGGAGGCGTTCGCGCGGCGCGTGGCGCTCGCGCTCGACGACGACGCCGGCCGCGCCCGGCTGCGCACCCTCGCGCGCGCACGCGCACTCGCACGCCACGCTCCGGAGCGCGTCGCCGCCCTGTTCGAGGCCTGTCTGGTCAGAGCGGTGTACGCGCGCGGGGGGCCGCACGCGCGGCGCGCTTGACTGGGCCGCGATGGCTATCGCCAAGCGGCCTCCGCTCGCGCGCGGCGCGCTCGCTGCGCGCACTTCGCGCTTGCCTATATTCCGGCGACACGAGTTTGCGCGTGGACCCCTGCCCCTCTTCGCGAAGGGCGGGGGTAGCTGCATTCGCGGGCTCATCGCGGAGGACGGACAGGCGCGTGCAGAGTGGGAACGTAGAGCGCGCGCTCGCGCGCAAGCGGACTCAGCGCTGGCTCGGCGTGCAGGGCAGCGCCGGGCCGTGGTTCGCGAGTCGGCTGCGTCTCGCGCATACCGGACCGCTGCTCGTGATCGTCGCCGGCACGCGCCGCGCCGAGACCTTCGCGGACGAGCTTCGCGGGTTCCTGCGCGGCGCGGGGAACGGCTCACCGCTGCCCGTCGCGCTGCTCCCGCGTTACGACAGCGCGCTCTACGACCGCTTCTCTCCGCATCCAGACCTCGAGGCTCGCCGCATGAGCCTGCTCTACGCGCTGCTGGCCGCCGACTCCAGCACGCGCACTGCGTTCGTCGCACCCTGGTCCGCACTCGCGCGTCGGGTGCTGCCGCGCGCGGAGCTGCGCGAGCGCCTGACGCACTTCGAGCGCGGCATGAGCGCGGACCGCGATGCGCTGCTCTCCGTGCTCGTCGCCGCGGGCTACCACCGCTCGTCGCTGGTCGAAGAGCGCGGCGAGGTCGCGGCGCGCGGCAACGTGCTCGATCTGTTCCCCCCCCAGCTCGACCGCCCCGTGCGGCTCGAGTTCGACTTCGACCAGCTCGGCTCGATCCGCGCCTTCGATCCCGTCACGCAGCGCTCGAGCGAGGAGCTGCGCGCGGTGGTCGCGATTCCGCCGCGACCCCTGCGCATCCCTCACGACACCAGCGCGCTGGTGCAGCGCGTGCGCAGCTACGCGCGGGCGCGCGGTCTGCCGGAGTCGAACATCTACGCCGCGACCGAGTCGCTCGTGCGCCGGGTCCCGCAGCCGGGCGTCGAGAACCTGGAGCCGCTGTTCCACACCGCCATGGAGAGTGTGTTCGACTACCTGCCGGCGGAGACGCTGGTGGTCGTCGAGGATCCCGAAGCCGGACGCGCCCGCGCGCGCCGCGGCAGCGAGGCCGCGTTCGAAGCGCACGCGCGGGCACGGCGCGAGGACCGGCTGGTGTGCGATCCGCGCGAGCTGTTCCTGCTCGACGACGAAGTCTGGGACGCGCTCGGCGCGCGGCGTCCCGTGCTGTTCGACGCGCTCGGCACCGCAGATGCCGCGAGCGATGAGGAGCGCGTGCTGGTGCGCGCGACGGCGCTGCGCGAGCTGCGCCGCGACGTCGAGGCCGAGCGCGGCTCCGGGCGCGCCCTCGAGCCGCTGGTGGCTCGTCTGGCGCTGTGGCGCCAGACCGGGCGCCGCGTGCGCATCGCGTGTCCCACGCTCTCGGCGGCCGAGCGTCTCGCGGACATTCTTCGGGGCTATGGCATCTCGCTCGCGGTCGCCCCCGGCGAGGCGCGCTGGGACACGTTGCCCGCTCCCGGCCTGGCGGAGATCGTCGTGGCGCGCGTGGCAGAGGGCTTCGACTCGCCGACCGACGAGCTCGTCGTCGTCTCCGAAGAGGACCTGTTCGGCGCGCGCCTGCAGCGCCGGCCGCCGCCGCGGGTCTCGCGCGCACTCGGCGCGGGCGCTGCGCTCGAGGGGCTCGCTCAGATCCAGCCCGGTGATCTGCTGGTTCACGCGGAGCACGGCATCGGCCGCTTCGGCGGCCTGGTGCCGCTCGCCGTCGGCAGCGCACGACAGGAGTTCCTGCTCCTGCACTACGCGCAGGGCGACAAGCTCTACCTGCCGGTGTCGCGCCTCGGTCAGATCCAGCGCTGGGCGGGCGAGGACGGACAAGTACCGCTGCTCGATCGGCTGGGCGGGCAGCTCTGGCAGCGCGCACGCCAGCGGGCGCAGCGCGCGGTGCGCGAGATGGCGCAGGAGCTGCTCGCGGTCCAGGCCGCGCGCGCGTCACTGGAAGCTCAGGCGTGTCCCGCGCCCGACAAGGACTACGAGGAGTTCGAGGCGCGCTTCGCCTACGACGACACGCCGGATCAGGGCCGCGCCAGCGAGGACGTGCTGCGCGACCTGCAGCGCACGCGGCCGATGGACCGGCTGGTCTGCGGCGACGTCGGCTTCGGCAAGACCGAGATCGCCTGCCGCGCCGCGTATCTGGTGGCGTCGAACGGGCGCCAGGTCGCCTTCCTGGTGCCCACCACCGTGCTGTGTCAGCAGCACGCGGCGACGCTGCGCGAGCGGTTCGCCGAGACGGGTCTCGAGGTGGCGGCGCTCTCGCGGCTCACGCCGCCCGCGGAAGCGCGCGCGGTGCGCGAGGGGCTGGCGAGCGGGCGCATCGACATCGTCGTCGGCACGCATCGCCTGCTCTCGGGTGACGTGCAGCTGCGCAACGTCGGCCTGCTGGTGATCGACGAAGAGCACCGCTTCGGCGTCGCGCACAAGGAGAAGCTCAAGGCGCTGCGCAAGCTCGTGCACGTGCTCACGCTCACCGCCACGCCGATCCCGCGCACGCTGCAGCAGGCGCTCTCGGGGATCCGCGAGCTCTCGGTGATCGCCACGCCGCCGCCCGACCGCACCGCGGTGCGCACGGAGGTGTGCCGCTTCTCGGACGAGCTGGTGCGCGACGTGATCCTGCGCGAGGTGCGGCGCGGCGGTCAGGCGTTCTTCGTGCACAACCGGGTCGAGACCATCGGCGAGATGCACAAGTGGCTCGTGGGTCTGGTGCCCGAGGCCCGGGTCTCGGTCGCGCACGGGCAGATGCCCGCGAGCCGGCTCGAAGACGTGATGCTCCGGTTCGTGCGGCGCGACTCCGACGTGCTGCTCTGCACGTCCATCATCGAGTCCGGCCTCGACATCCCGGCCGCCAACACGATCCTGATCCACCGCGCGGACCGCTTCGGGCTGGCGCAGCTGTATCAGCTGCGCGGGCGCGTCGGCCGGCGCGACCGCCGCGCGCACTGCTACCTGTTCCTGCCGCCCGAGGGCGCCCTCTCCGACGACGCGCGCAAGCGCATCGAGGCGCTCCAGGACCTGTCCGAGCTCGGCGCGGGTTTCCGGCTGGCGAATCACGATCTCGAGATCCGCGGCGCGGGCAACCTGCTCGGCATGCAGCAGTCCGGGCACATCGCGGCGGTCGGCTACGAGCTGTACATGGAGCTCCTGGAGCGCGCGATCGCGGAGCTGCGCGGCGAGCCCGACGCCGGCGAGCTCGACCCCGAGATCAAGCTGCCGGTGCCCGCGCTGCTACCGGAGAGCTACGTCGGCGCCGTGAACCAGCGCCTGGTGCTGTACAAGCAGCTCTCGTCCGCGCGCGATCGGAGCGAGCTGGAGGAGATCCGCGCCGATCTGCTCGACCGCTTCGGACCGCTGCCGGGCGAGGCGCAGACGCTGCTCGAGGTGATTCGTCTGAAGATCCGCTGTCGCGAGCTGGGAATTGCCGCCGTGGAGCTGTCGGGCGGCGAGCTGGCGCTGCGCGTCGCGGAGCGCTCGAGCCTGGACCCGCGCCGCCTGATGCCGCTCCTCGGCAAGCCGGCGACACCGTTCCGCGTGACCTCCGACCGCCGCATCTTCATGAAACTGCGCGCGCGCGAGGACGCGCTTGCGGAGAGCTTCGGGCTGTTGGAGCTTCTCTCGCCGGGCGAGCCTGCAAAATCAGACCTGGCAGCGCGCTCCGCCGGAGGTCAGAGATGAGCCCGCGTCTCGCCAGCGCGCTTCTCGCCGCAGCGCTGGCGTGCGCGTGCGGCGGCGCCGACGACGCCTGGGTGGCGGAGGTGGACGACAAGTCGATCACGCCGGCGGAGCTCCTGCGCGCGGTCGAGCCGCGCGTGGCGGCGGCCCCGCAGACGAGACGCTCCGACGTCGTCCACGAAGAGCTGGAGCGGCTGGTGTCGGAGCGCGCCGCGCTCAACCGCGCCGAGCAGCTCGGCGTGGTGGTGAGCGACTCCGAGGTCGACGCGCGCATCCGCGAGCTGGTCGGCCCGGACGGGGAAGTCACCACAGAGCTCGCCGCCCCGGAGTATCGCGAGGAGCTGCGGCGGCAGATGACGCTCGACCGCGTCGCCGTGCGCGAGCTGGCCGGGAAGGTCGAGGTCTCGGAGAGCGTTCTGGTGGCGCACTTCGAGGAGAACCGCGAGAGCCTGCGCAAGCCGCCGCGCATCCGCATCCGCCAGATCGTGGTGCAGGACGAGGCCAAGGCGAGCCGGCTCCTGGCGCAGCTCCAGGCGGGCGCCGACTTCGCGGAGCTCGCGCGCGCAGAGAGCGTCGCGCCCGAGGCGAAGAGCGGCGGCCTGCTGCCCGCGTTCGCCGAGGGCGAGATGCCCGAGGTGTTCGACCGCGCCTTCAAGCTCGGCGTGGGGCAGATCTCGAACGTGGTGGCGTCGCCGTTCGGCCACCACGTCTTCAAGGTGGAGGAGAAGATCGCAGCGCAGGAGCCCAGCTACGAAGAGGTGCGCGAGTCGCTGCGACTCGAGCTCGAGTCGCGCCGGCTCCAGGACCTGCGGCGCGACTGGCTGCGCGCGCTGCGCGCCGACGCCAGGATCCGGGTCAACGAGCGCTTGCTGGAGAGGTTCTAGGTGAGGCTCGCGGCAGCACTGCTCGCCCTCTCGCTCGTACTGCGCGCGCCGGGCACGCTCGCCGACACGCTCGATGGCGTGGCTGCCGTCGTCGACGACCAGGTGATCCTGCTCTCGGAGGTGGCTGGCGGAATGCGGCGGATGCTGGCGCGGCTGCAGCAGGATGGGCCGGTACCGCCCGAAGCGCTGCGCGAGGTCCAGCGGCGCGTGCTCGAGAGCCTGATCGACGACCGGCTGGTACTCGTGGTCGCGCGCAAGAACCAGATCGAGCTGGCGCCGGACGAGGTGGACCAGGCGGTCGCGGGCATCGCGAAGGAAGAAGGGCTCGACGTGGACGCCGTCTACGACGCCGTCGCGCGCGAGGGTCTCTCGCGCGAGGCCTACCGCCAGCAGATCAGCGAGCAGATCCTGCGCATGCGCGTGGTGGACCAGGCCGTGCGCTCGCGCGTCACGGTGAGCGATGAGGAGCTTCACGCGCTGTACGACGCGCGCTTCGCAAGCGCCGCGCCGGGCGTCCGCGTGCGAGCCCGCCACATCCTGCTGGCGTGGGACGGCGACACGGAGGAGGCGCGAGCCGCCACCCGCGCCCAGGCGCGCGAGATCCGCGAGCAAGCGCTCGCCGGCGCGAATTTCGGCGAGCTGGCGCAGCGCTGGTCCGCGGCGCCGTCGGCTCGCGAGGGCGGAGTGACGGCGTTCCGAGAAGGGGAGGTCGCGGCCGAGCTGTCCGGCTTCGTGTTCAGCGCCGAGCCCGGCGCGGTCAGCGAGCCAATCGACACGGAGCACGGTGTGAACCTGGTGCAGGTCGGCGATCGCTTCGATCCCTCGACTGTTGCGTTCGAAGACGTGCGCGCGCGGCTCGCCAGTGAGATCGCGTCGCAGAAGATGGGCCCCGAGCTCGACAAGTTCCTGAAGGAGCTGCGCAAGAGTCACTACGTCGAGGTCGTCGACCCGGCGCTGCGCTGATGCGGGGGCCCACGCGTCTTGCCCTGACGGTCGGCGATCCCGCGGGGATCGGCCCGGAGGTCGTGGCCGCCGCTCTGCGCGAGCCGGCGCTCGCAGCGCTGCTGCCCCGCATCCGGGTCTATGGGGATCTGCTGGCGGTCGAGCGCGCGGGCGGCCTGCCGCCGGAGGTAGAGCGCCGCCCCTTCGCGAGCGCGAGCAGCGTCCCCGGACACCCCGACCCGGCGGCCGCGCCCGGCATCATCGAAGCGATCCGCGCCGCGGCGCGCGACTGCCTCGCCGGCGAGCGCGACGCCATGGTCACGGCGCCGATCTCGAAAGCAGTGATCGGCGCCGGCGGCTTCGACTACCCCGGTCACACCGAGCTACTCGAGGAGACCGCCGGGCGCGGGCGCGCGGTGATGCTGCTCGCCGGGGGCCGGCTGCGCACGGCCCTCGCCACCGTCCACTGCGCGCTGCGCGAGGTCCCGGCGCGCATCACCGAGCCGCTGCTCGCCGGGATTCTCGACGTGCTGCAGGCGGATCTGGCCCGGCGCTTCCGGCTCCCCGCACCGCGCATCGCAGTCTGCGGCCTGAACCCGCACGCGGGGGAGGGCGGGCGCTTCGGCGACGAGGAGATTCGCGTGATCCGCCCCGCCGTCCTGCGGGCGAACGAGCGGGGGATCGACGCGCGCGGGCCCTTCGCCGCGGACACGCTGTTCCATCGCGCCATCTCGGGGGAGTTCGACTGCGTGCTCGCGATGTATCATGACCAGGCGCTCGGGCCGCAGAAGACGCACGCCTTCGGGCGCGCGGTGAACGTCACGCTCGGCCTCCCGCTCGTGCGCACGAGCGTGGATCACGGCACCGCGTTCGACATCGCGGGGCAGGGGCGGGCCGACGCGAGCTCGATGCTGGAGGCGATCCTGATGGCGGCCGAGATCGCCGCGGCGGAGCAGGGGGGAGTCGCGAGTTGAGCGGGCATTCCGAGATCGTGATTCGCGGCGCGCGCGAGCACAACCTGAAGTCGATCGACCTCGACATCCCGCGCGACAAGCTCGTGGTGATCACCGGGCTGTCCGGCTCGGGCAAGTCGTCGCTCGCCTTCGACACGATCTACGCGGAAGGCCAGCGCCGCTACGTCGAGAGCCTGTCGGCCTACGCGCGCCAGTTCCTGGAGCAGATGGGTAAGCCCGACGTCGATTCGATCGAGGGCCTCTCGCCGGCGATCTCGATCGAGCAGAAGACCACGAGCCGGAACCCACGCTCCACCGTCGGCACCGTCACCGAGATTTACGACTACCTCCGATTGCTCTACGCCAACGTCGGCGTGCCGCACTGCCCGAACTGCGGGCGCGAGATCGCCTCCCAGTCGCTCGACCGCATCGTCGACCTGGTGATGACCTATCCGCAAGACACGCGCATCAACGTGATGGCGCCGATCGTGCGCGGCCGCAAGGGCGAGTTCAGGAAAGAGCTGCAGGCGCTGCGCACGCGCGGCTACACCAAGGCCCGCATCGACGGGCAGATGAAATCGCTCGAAGACGACATCAAGCTCGATCGCCGGCGCAACCACAGCATCGAGATCCTGGTCGACCGCCTCATCGTCCGCAGCGGCATCGAGCGCCGGCTCGGCGAATCGGTCGAGGTCGCGCTTACGATGGCCGACAATGTGGTGGTGATCAATTCGCTGGACGGCGGGGACCGCCTGTTCTCGCGCAAGCTGGCGTGCGTGGTGTGCGGCATCAGCGTCCCCGAGATGTCGCCGCGTGCGTTCTCGTTCAACTCGCCGCACGGCGCCTGCCAGTCGTGCCAGGGGCTGGGCGCCACGTGGGACTTCGATCCGCGCCGCATCGTGCCCGACGAGTCGCGCTCGCTTGCGGCCGGCGCCATTGCGCCGTGGGGACGTGGCGACAGCAAGCTGGTGAATGAGGCCGTGGCCTCGATCGCGGCGTACTACGGCATCGATCCGCAGACGCCCTTC
>CAYVQJ010000073.1:0-3575 GCA_964454165.1 uncultured Myxococcales bacterium
ATCAGGCGCCCCGCGGCCTGCACCACGCGCGTGAGGCCGGGCAGCACGTAGGCCAGCTCGAAGCCCTGGCCGCGCTCGTCCTCGTGCCACGCTCGGAGCAGCTCGCGCTCGAGCGACACGCCGGGGAGGCACGGGCCGACCACGGCGACGGCGCGCAGCGTGTCGCCCGGGTAGTCCACGCCCTCGGCGAAGGCGCCACCGCAGACGGCGAGCAGCTTCTACGCCAAGCGCAACTGGTTCTGCGGCGCGAGCTCACCCACACCTTCCACGGCATGCCGCAGGCGGAGGTGCGCGCGATGCTCGGCGAGAACGACGCGAAGCTCTACGGTTGCTCGCGCAGACAGCGCGTCGCACGCTGCCGGGGCTCTTCGCCTTGATTCGGTCGTCGCCGGCGCCGCCGTTCACGATCAGGACGACCCCAAGGGGACTCGCGGAGTGACACATTCGCCCCGCATCGACCACAATTCGAGTGGAGGCTACTCATGCGGCGAAGCGTCCTTCTGATGGCTGCATGCCTCCTGGCGAGCCCGGGTTCAGCGCGCGCGACGCTCCTCGGCGACCAGGTCACGGCGACGCTCTTCACAGCGCTCGCCGGGTCGTTCGACCCTCCGCCCGACGCGAGCGTCGGTCCTGGGGTCGAGTTCTCGAGGACGTACGGCGGGGGGCTGCGGGGCGTCTCGCTCGACGTCGACGCGACCTCGTTCACCTTCATCCACTTCAACGATACCGTGGGCACTGCGCAGAACCCGACCGGGGCCTTCAATCTCGGGTTCCTGGGCTTCGAGCTCACCGACCTCGATTTCCTCCCGCCGATGGTCGTTACGGGGGTGGTGGAGACACTCTCGACCTTCCCGCCCGGCACCTTCGACACCGTGACGATCGGCCCCGACAGCATCCGCTTCGACGTGGCGGCGGGGCTCATCATCCCCGGCCAGGGAACGGTCTGGACCGCGACGTGGGAGATCCTCGCCGTGCCGGAGCCGCGATCCGCCGCGCTCCTGGGCGCGGGAATCGTGGCGCTCGCCGCGTTTCGTCGCGCCGCGCGGCGCAGCGCTCGAGCCCTTCCGTTCCGAATCTCCCGATCCGAGTGGTGATGCAGGACGCTTTAAAAAGCCGCGACCTGCGCAGCTTCTTTTCCGTTCTTCGCGCCATGCCACTCTCCCGCGGATCGGGGGACTTCGCGGTCGGTCCAGGTTCTCGGACGATCTGATATTCGGATCCTAGGCAGCTGCGAAGAACTCCCGAGCCACCGCCGCCGGATCGCCGAGCAGCGCCTCGATCCCGTCCTCGGTCCACGCGCGTGGCAGGAAGTCGGAGTAGGGCGGCTCGGCGAAGCGGTGGTCGTAGAGCGCGATCACGCCGCGGTCGCGCTCGGAGCGAATCAGGCGCCCCGCGGCCTGCACCACGCGCGTGAGGCCGGGCAGCACGTAGGCCAGCTCGAAGCCCTGGCCGCGCTCGTCCTCGTGCCACGCTCGGAGCAGCTCGCGCTCGAGCGACACCGCGGGGAGGCACGGGCCGACGACAGCGACGGCGCGCAGCGTATCGCCCGGGTAGTCCACGCCCTCGGCGAAGGCGCCGCCGCACACCGCGAGCAGCGCCACGTCTCCGAACAGCGCGCTGCGCAGCGCGGCCAGGATCGCCTCGCGCGCGCGCTCGTCGTCGTCGGGGCGCTGCACCAGCACGCGCTTGGTCTTGGGCACGAGGCGAGCGGCGATCTCCGCGAGAAATGCGTAGCTCGGGAACAGGATCAGGCAGTTGCCGGGGACCGCGTCGGCGAAGTCGGTGAGCCGCTCGGCGATCGGGCCGTAGTTCTCGTCGCGCGCGCGGAAGGCGGTCGCGACCGACGCGTCGATCACGACGCGCCGGTTCTCGCGGGGGAACGGATCGTCGAGCGCGAGCGTCGCGGTGCGCGCGCGCTCGAGGCCGAGCAGGTCGCGCGACAGGTCGAGCGGCGAGAGCGTGGCCGAGAGCCCGATCACGGAGTGGCAGCGCGCGAAGACCGCGCCGAGGAAGCGACCCGGGTCGCGACACAGGAGGCGCAGGCGGCGTTCGCGCGCGCTGCGCTCCGCGCACTGGACGCGCGACGGATCCGAGCGCGCGAGCGCGCCGAGGAAACGCAACAGCTCGAAGTAGGCGCCCACGAACGGATCGTCGGCGTGCAGGCTGCGCGTGCGCGAGCGCCACTCGAGATAGGCGACGAACGCGCGGTCGAGCGGTGCGCGGGCCTCGAACAGCTCGTCCTCGGGCACGCGCGCCTCGGCGGCGAACGGACCCTCCGAGCCGTCCGGCGCCGCTTCGTCAACGGCGCCTGCCACCAGAGTCGCGAGTGACTCGCAGCGCGCGGCCAGCTCGGACGACACCGGCGCGTCGAGCGCAGCCACCCAGCCGCCGACGCTCCTCCACAGCGCGCTCGAGAGCGCAGGGCTGTGCCACTCGCGGCCGCGCTCGACCAGGTTGTGGATCTCGTCCACGATCAGGATCGCGCCGGAGGGATCGCCGTCGGGACCGAACTCGCTGAGCGCGACCCCAGGATCGAACGCGTAGTTGTAGTCGCACACCGTCGCCACCGAGCGGCGCGACGCCGCGAGCGTGAGCTCGAACGGGCACAGCCCTGCGCTCTTGCCGACCGCGAACGCGCGGTCTGGCAGGATCGTCGGGCCGCTCTCCGCCAGCCGCGCCAGCGCCTGCGACTCGGCGAGCTTGGTGGACCAGTCCACCAGGTACTCGCACCACTCCTCGCGGCAGATGCGCTCGTGGTTGGCGCACATGCGCGCTTTGGCGCGAAGCTGCACGGCCTGAAGGCCGCGCGCGGGCCCGAGCGCCTCGACTACGCGGAGAGCCATCTCCTGCTGCGTGTTCTTGGCCGTGAGCACGAAGACGCGCAGGTCGTTGGCGAGGGCGGCGCGCAGCGCAGGCCAGAGCGCGGCGGCCGTCTTGCCCGAGCCCGTCGCGGCCTGCACCAGCAGGTGCTCGCGATCTTCGAGCGCACGCTCGACGGCCCGCACGATCTCGACTTGCGCCGGCCGCGGCGCCGCGTGAGGGAAGGGCAGGGTCGCCGCGGTGGCGTGCCGCGTCTCGCGCAGCGCGCGCGCCTGCTCCCAGTCGGCGAGCAGAGCGTCGAGCTCGGCGCGCAGCTCGGCTTCGATCTCGGCGAACTCGACCGGGACGGGCTCGCGCTCGAGCGCGTCGCCGCCGAGCTCGATCCAGACGATCTCGGCGCGCACCTCCGGCTCACCCGTCGCGGCGAGCCAGGCGTACGCGCGGACCTGCGCCGCGGCCAGCGCGCGCGCCAGGGAGCCGCGCCCGCTGCCGCGCCGGAACGACTTGATCTCCTCGATCACGAGCGCGCCGTCGGCAGCGCGGCGCAGCCCGTCTGCACGCCCGGAGAGCCGCGCGGTCCAGCCCGCGTGCTCGATCGCGCGCGCGAGCGCGACCTCGCGCCGGTAGGCCGGATCCGACTCGAGCGCCTCCGCCTGGTAGCGCCCATGGATCGCCTGCCCGAGCCAGAGGCGCTCCATCCCGCCGCGCGCGAACGCGCCGGGGCCCACGCCTGCGCGCCGCGCCAGCCAGTCGGC
>CAYVQJ010000074.1:0-13889 GCA_964454165.1 uncultured Myxococcales bacterium
TGCGGCGCTTGATCCGCCCTTTGCCGCGACGGCTGTCGCCGAGCGGCCTTCGCTCGCGCGCGGACGCGCTCGCTGCGCGCGCCTGCGGCGCTTGCTAGAGCGGGGCTTCGAGCTCGAGACGGAGCTTGCCGAGGGCGGCGCGCGCGGTGCGCCGCCAGACGGCGACGGCGAGGTGATTCTCCGCGTCGGGCGAAAGCACGCCCCACGGCAGGTGGAACGAGCGCTGCGGGCCGCGCTCGGGCCAGTAGCGCCCGATCAGCCAGCCGTTCAGGTACAGGCTCGCCTTGCCCCGCCCCGGATCGAAGCCGAGCGCGAGCGCCGTGCGCTTCGGGTCCACCCCGTCCAGGCGGAAGCGCGTCTCGAACAACGCGACGCCACGCGGCTCGCCGCCCCAGCCGTAGGGCAGGATCACCTGCTGCGCGCCCACGCGCTCGACGGCGTCGAACGGCACCACGGGCGCGATCCCGCGCTCCCCGCGCACCAGCCCGCCGCGGAAGCGCCACGACACGGGCGCGCCGCCGGTGTCGATGCGGACGATCCCGCGCGGCTGCCCGCCGTCGTCGGCGAAGTCCTTGTTGTGGCCGAGGCTCTCGACCAGGATCACGAGCACGTTGCGCGCGTCCGACTGCGCGACGCCGCGCAGCGGAACCTCGAGCATGCGGGCGCCGTCCGGGCCGACGCCGTGCACATTGCGCAGCGCGTCGCCGCTGCCGACGAGCGCTCCGTTCAGCCACACGCTCCAGCAGTGGCGCGCGTCGAGGCGCAGGCGTTCGAGCCGCCCACGCAGCGCTCCGCGGTACCAGACGAAGCCGTAGTGCAGCCCGAGTGAGTCGAGATCCAGCGCGCCGCGCGCCGCAAGCCCCGCCGGGAGCCGGGTCCACGCGGAAGCGTCGTACTCCGGGTCGAGCTGCGGCGACGCGCACGAGAGCTCGAAGCGCTCGAGCCGCGGCAGCGGCGGCGGCACCGCGGGGGCCGGCGCCTTCCAGCGCACCGGCGGCGGACTCACGGCCTCGAGCGTGCCCTTCGGGCCGTAGACGCGGATCTGGTGCTCCCAGGGCTCGAGCTCGGCGCGCTCGGCCTCCGGCGTCGGCAGCACGCGCGGCTCGCGCGACGGGTTGCACAGGAACACGAAGCGCCGGGTGGGCCCCTGCCGCGTGGCGAAGTGCTCCGGGCACCACGCTGCGCTCGCGACGCGCTCGGTCTGTGCGAGCTCCGCCTCGAAGCGCGCGAGGAAGGCGTTCAGGCTGCGCACGGCCTCGAAGCGCGCGCCGGTCAGTCCCGACTCCCGGATCGGCGCGCCGTAGTCGTAGGAGCTGTACACGTCGGGGCTCGACTGGTAGCCCCACGTCGTGCCGCCCGCGAACATGTAGTAGTTCCAGAGCGTCGCGCGGGCGGCGAGAGCGCGCGCGGTCACCGCCTCGATGGCCTCCGATCCGAGGCGCTCGCGCAAGCGGTCGTAGCCGGCGCCGCCCCAGCCGTCGTACCAGCCGCCCTGAAGCTCCGGATAGAACAGGGGGTTGTCGCGGCGGTGCAGGTCGAGCCCGGGCTCGTCGACGTCGAAGCCGTCGAACGCCGCCGGGTCGTCGCGCCAGTCGCGCCTGAAGTCGGTGATCGGATAGCGGTCGACCGACAGCAGGTCGACGTCGAGCTGGCGGCCGAACACGCTCGAGACGTCGTTGTGGAAGATCGGCACAGTGACGCCGAGCTCGCGCAGCAGGCCGCGGAGCTCGCTCATGTAGGGGTTGGTCTGGCCGCGCGGACTGCCTGCGGCGAGCGCAGCGCGCTCCGCCTTCACTCCAGCGCTGCGCAGCCGCCGCAGCAGGCCGAACGCGCGGCGCGAGCCGAACCAGCGGACGAGCAGGTCCACCCAGTCCGCGTCGAGCGCGGCGAACGGGCCTGGTACGGCGTACTCGTTCTCGGCCTGCACCAGGATCAGGTTCCGGCGCCCGGCGAAGCGCGGCACGATCTGCTCGAACCACTCGCGAACAGCGCGCAGGTAGGGCAGTGAGTAGACGAAGCCGCGCGGCGTGCGGCAGCGGCGCACGACCCCGGGCGCGCCGAGCAGCCACGCCGGCAGGCCGCCCAGGTCGATCTCGGCGCAGACGTAGGGACCCGGGCGCGCGATCAGCCAGAGCCCCGCTTCCTCGATCAGATCGTGCAGCCGGTCGACGTCGCGCGGCCCGCCGAAGTCGTAGACGCCCGGCGCCTCGGAGTGGTAGTTCCACGGGTAGTAGACGTCGACCGCGTTCAGCCCCGCATCGACGAAGCGCGCCAGTCGATCGCGCCAGAGCTCCGCGCCGGGCAGACGGAAGTAGTGCAGCGAGCCCGAGCGCACCAGGCGACGCACCCCGTCGAGACGCAGGCTCCAGCGGTCGAACTCAACGCGCACGCGCTATTCGCGGCTGGCGAGCCAGCGCTCGGCGTCGAGGGCAGCCATGCAGCCGGTGCCGGCCGCGGTGACGGCCTGGCGGTAGGTCGGGTCCATCGCGTCGCCGCAGGCGAACACACCCTCGATGTTGGTGCGCGTGGAGCCGGGCTCGACCAGCAGGTAGCCGGTCTCGTTGCTGCGCAGCTTTCCGCGAAACAGCTCTGTGTTGGGCTTGTGCCCGATCGCCACGAACAGCGCGCCGATCGGGATCTCCGAGCTCGCGGAGGTCCGCACGTCGCGCACGCGCACTCCGCTGACGGCTTCGCCGCCGAGCACTTCGTCGACGACCGAGTGCCAGACGAAGCGGATCTTCTCGTTGCGCCGCGCGCGCTCCTGCATGATGCGGCTGGCGCGCAGCTCGCCCCGGCGGTGGATCACGTGCACGACGCTGGCGAAGCGCGTCAGGAACAGCGCCTCCTCCATGGCCGTGTCGCCGCCGCCCACGACGGCCATCGCCTTGCCGCGGAACAGCGCGCCGTCGCAGGTGGCGCACGCCGAGACCCCGCGGTTCTGCAGCCGCTGCTCCGACTCGAGGCCGATCCACTGCGCGGACGCGCCGGTGGCGACGATCAACGCCTCGGCGCTGAAGGCGCCCTCTTCGGTCGCAATGCGGAAGGGATGCGCATCGAGGTCCACGGCCGTCGCGTCGCTCTGCAGCACGCGCGCCCCGAAGCGCTCGGCCTGCTTCTGCAGCAGCTGCATCAGCTCAGGGCCGGTGACACCCTCGGGGAAGCCGGGATAGTTCTCGACGTCGGTGGTCAGCATGAGCTGGCCGCCGAACGAGAAGCCGGCGATCACGAGCGGTGCGAGCTCGGCACGTGCGGCGTAGATCGCGGCGGTGTAGCCCGCGGGCCCGCTGCCGACGATCGCGAGCTTGACGTGCTCCGCCGCGCCAGCCGCGGCGCGCGTGGCCTGGACGCCGAGCAGCGCGTCGAGCTTGCCGGAGCGCTCAAGCTCGTGCAGCTCGTCGGAGCCGCCGACGTACGCGCCGCCGATCCAGATCTGCGGCACGCTGCGCTTGCCGCCGCTGCGCTCGACCATCTCGGCGAGCCGCGCGGGCTGCGCGTCGAGGTTGACCTCCTCCCAGCGCACGCCCTTCCCGCCGAGCAACGCCTTCGCGCGGTCGCAGAAGGCGCACACGTCGCGCGTGTACAAGAGCACCGGATTCACGTGAGGTCCTCGAAGCGGATCTTGTGGATTTCGTACCGCCGCGTGCCCGATGGCACCTGAACGACGACCTCGTCGCCCACGGCCTTGCCGATCAACGCGCGCCCGACGGGGCTGGTCACCGAGAGCAGCCCGTTCCCCACGTTGGCTTCGTCCTCGCCCACCAGCGCGTACGTCACCTGCGCACCCGAAGCGAGGTCCTCGAGCACCACAGTCGCACCGAAGCGCACGCGGTCGCCGGTGAGGCCGCGGATCTCGACCACGTCTGCGCGCGCGAGGCGGTCCTCCAGGGTGCGGATGCGCGCCTCGATGTGACCCTGCCGCTCCTTGGCGGCCTCGAACTCGACATTCTCGGAGATGTCGCCGTGCTCGCGCGCGACGCGGATGTCCTCGACGATCTGGATGCGGTCGGACGTCTTGAGTCGCCGCAGCTCTTCCTTGAGCGCGTTGTTACTCCGGCGCGTCATCGGGATCTTGTCGCTCACGCCCCGACGTTACGGAGCCCCCCCGGGGGGTGTCAACGAGGCGCGGGGGCGTCAACGGCGGCGATGGCGTCGATCTCCAGCTTGAGTCCGAGGGGCAGGGTCGCTACCGCGACCGTGGAGCGCGCCGGGCGGGCGTCGCCGAGCACGCGGGCGTACACCGCGTTCATGCGCGGAAAGTCCGCCATGTCGGCCAGGAAGACGCCGGTGCGGAGCACATGACTCCAGTCCGAGCCCGCGGCGCGCAGCACGGCGGCGAGGTTCGCGAGCACACGCTCGGTCTGCTCCTCGATCGTCTCGCCGGCGACCTTCCCGGTCTTCGGGTCGAGCGCGACCTGACCCGCCAGGTATGCCACGTCGCCGTGCACCACCGCCTGCGCGTAGGGACCCACCGGCCGCGGCGCTTCCTCCGTGAACACGACTCGCATCGCCTTCGCCCTTTCTTATCCTCTGGCGCCCGCGTTGCGCGGGACGGAGGCGACGCAGTGTATCGGAGACCCATCGCCACTTGCGCCTCGCTCGCGATCGTCTGCGCGCTCCAGCTCGGTTGCGGCGCGTCGGGTCCCGAGCTCGGCCCGCTCCATCTCGGCGGCGTGGACCTGATCTACGCGCTCCGCCGCGTGGCGGGTGAGGCCGGCGTGCCGATCGTCGTCGACGAGCTGTTTCCGAAGGACGCCCTGGCCGACCTCGAGGCCCGCCGCGTCCAGCTCGACTTCGCGGGCGGCTCGCTCGAGGAAGCGTTGCAGCAGCTCGCACAGAGCTCGTCGGGCTGGAGCTTCGAGCTCGAGGAGCGGGTGCTCTACGTGCGCAGCGAGCAGGTCGCGCAGATCCTCCCTGCGCTCGACGAGCCGAAGGTCGGCGGCGGCAGCCTCGACTCCGATCTCGCCGGCGTGATCCAGTTTCTCACGCACCAGGGTGTGCCGGCGTACCTGGTGTCACGGCAGCTCGACCTGGGCCCGTCGCCGAAGGTGAAGCTCGAGATCCCGCCGCAGAGCTCAGCGGTCTCGGTGCTGCGGCGCTGGGCCGCGGCGTCGGGAGCCGGGCTCCGCCTGCGCCGCGCGGGCTACGTGCAGCAGCTCGACAAGGAGCGCATCGCGATCGTCGGCTCGACGGTCGCGGCGTGGTCGCCGCTCACGGAGCCGCGCTACCTGCCGCCGGAGCGGGGTCCGGACACCAGCGTGCGCGTGCTCGCGCAGATCGAGCTGCGCACCAGGACACCGATCTGCGTGATGGATCAGTCCGTGCTCGGCGATGCGCGTGGAACGCTCGACCAGGACGGCGTGACCGACCCCAATCAGCCACTCGAGGCGTCGCTCGACATGCTCGGCAACGACCCCTCGGGGCGCCCTTCGAAGTTCCTGTGGCGCCACGACGGCCCGCTCGTGACGGTGATCTCGCGCGCCTTCGCGGGCTATCCCCAGCGCGACCTGCTGCTCCACGAGAAGCTCCGCGCCGGGAGCGTGCGCGGCACGCTCGTCGACCTGGCGGAGTGGATCAACGCCAACCGGCTCGAGCCGTCTGAACGCGTGCTGATGATGGGCGAGAACATCCCAGCGCTTCCCGTCGCGGAGGTCGCGATCGCCGAAGGCACGACGGTGCTGGCGGCGTTGCTCGAGTTCGCCCGCGCGAGCGGCGCCGGCTGGTACTACAGCGTGTTCGACGCCGAGACGAAGGTGTTCAACCTCGTGCCGGCGCCGTACTCGTGGAAGGGCGCCTACCTGCTCGCACTCGCCGAGTGGGCGCCGCCGCCCGATCCCCGCCTGAACTAGAGCGGCCCTCGCAAGCGCGAAGCGCGCGCAGCACGCGCAGCGTGCGGAGGCCGCTTGGCGACAGCCATCGCGGCTTCAGCAAGTGCTACGCGCGCGCAGCACGCGCAGCGTGCGGAGGCGGTAGGCCGCGGCCGCCCGCGGCCGTACACCGCTCACTACTCGACGCGCTCTTCGAGCAGGCGGATCAGGTAGCCGATCACCAGCAGGTTCGGCAGGTGGCTCTTCAGCTCTTCGCCCTCGAGCTCGCTCCCGAGCTGCCCTGCGTACTCGACGAAAAACTCGAGCAGCTCGACGCTCACGTTCTTGGCGAGCATCTCGTTGATGTGAGGGACGCCGAGCTCATCCCACAGGTCCGTGAATTCCTCGGCAAGCTCGCGGCTCGTCATCGCCCACTCCTACAACCCACACCGGCGAGCGATTCTGCCAGCGAGCTTCGGCGCGCGTCAACGCGCAGCGCGTAGGCAGATCTGGCGAGCGACGGCAGCGCGGCGGCAACCGACGCGCTCAACCCTCGTCGGTGATTGACCTAATGCGAACGCGTGGGACGCGGTTCGGGCGCGCGTTCCGGAGGCAATCCGATCTCGAGCGCGCGCTCGGTGTCATGGACGTCCGCGGCCTGTTGGAGCACCGCTTCGCTCGCGAACACCGGCGCGCCGCTCCGAATCGCCACGGCGATGGCGTCACTCGGGCGGGCATCGACAGCGACCCTGCGCCCGTCGACGCGCGCCTCGATCACGGCGTAGTAGGTGCCGTCCTTGAGCTCGGTGATCACCACTCGTTCGATGCTGCCGTCGATGCCGTCGAAGATGCTCTTGATCAGGTCGTGCGTGTTGGGGCGCGGCGCCTCCTGGCGAGCCAGGCCGCTCGCGATCGACTGCGCCTCGTAGGGGCCGATCCAGATCGGGAGCCGCCGGTGCAGTCCCTGCGCCTCCTCGAGCATCACGACCGGCGACTCGGTGCGCGGATCGAGCTGCACGCCCCGGATGTTCACGGCTAGCGCCTGAGTTCCCGGTCCAGCCGGCGAGCTACACGCGAACGCGAGCGCGCCACAGAGCACCAGCACGCGCAGGCGTTCCGGCGCAGCTCGCGAGAAGAGGCGTAACGTCATCGCGGCACCCGGCGCGCCCCCCGAGTCGATCCGCTCGCAGCATAACACGCGACTCGCGCCGCGCGGACGCTCCGGGTAGGCTTGCGCCGATGTCACGCTCCACGCCGCTCTCGGCGCTCGTCGTGGGCGCGGTGAGCCTGGATCGCGAGCCAGGGACCGGCGAAGGCGGCGAGCGCGCGGGCGGCGTGGTCCACTACGCCGGGATCGCGTTTGCGCGTCTGGGCGCGCGAGCGCGCGCTGTCACGAGCGTCGCCCCGGCGGACGCGACGCGCCTGCTCGGCCCGCTGCATGCCGAAGGCGTCGAGACGGCGGCGCGCGCGAGCCGAGCGACGACGACCTACGTGAACGACTACACGGGCCCGGTCGATCGACACGAGCTGATCGCGGCGTCGGATCCGATCGGCGCCGACGACGTCCCCGCGGCGTGGCGCGCGAGCGCGGTCGTCCAGCTCGGCCCGCTGCACCGGCGCGACCTGCTGCCGTCTGTCGCCGAGGCGCTCAGTGGCTGGAAGGGGCTCGACGTGCAGGGACTCGTGCGAAGCGTCGGCGCCGGGGGCACGCACCTTGCCCCGAGCCCCGAGCTGCTGCGCTTTCTGCCGCACATCGCGGTGCTCAAGGCCAGCGAAGCGGAGCTCGAAGCCGTGCTCGACGGGGACCTGCTCGAGCGTTTCGTGCGGAGGCACGACGTGCGCGAGATGCTCGTGACACGCGGAGCCCGCGGCGTGGAGGTGATCGCAGGCGATCAGCACTACGCGTTCGCCGCGCCGCGCGTGGTGCCGCGCTACAAGGTCGGCGCCGGCGACGTCTTCCTGGCGGCGTACCTGTGGTTCCGCGCCCACGAGCGCGGTCCCGCCGACGCCGCCCGCGCCGCGACCGAGGTTTGCGCGATCAAGCTCGAGCAGGGCGAAGTCCCGAAGGGCCTCGCCGCGATATGAGGCGGGCGGCGGCGGCGCTCGTGCTCGCCAGCGCGCTCGCCGGATGCATGACCGCCTCCGTGTGGGTCGAGCCCCCGCCCCCCGAGCGCCGCGAGCCGCCCGCGCCCAAGCCCTTCAAGGCGGAGGCCGCGCCCGCGCTCGCAGCCACGAGCTACGCAAAGCTGTTTCGCGCGCCGTCGGTCTCGGAGAACCTCTACTACTACGAGCCGGACGAGCTCTGGTACCGGCGCTGGAAGGGGCGCTGGTATCAAGCGTTCAGCTGGGATGGGCACTGGTTCCCGCCCAAGCAGGTGCCGCAGGCGCTGAAGGACCTGGCCGCCGCCCAGCGCGCGGCTAAGTCCGAAGAGCAGACCCCTCCGTGATCTCGATCATGCGTTCGAGCGCCAGGCGGGCTTGAGTCGCGAGCTCGGCTCGGCTCTCGGCGTCGAGCCGCTCGCGCCAGCCCGTGAGCTCGTCCACGACGTCGCCCGCGAGCACGCGGTTCGCGTCGGGTGCCTTGTCCTGGCGCAGCAGGTCGAGCAGCCCCACCAGGTGGGGAGGATCGTTGCGCGACATCGTCGCGCAGCCGCAGCCCGCGGTGCCGGACGCGGCATCGGGCACGTCGGCGAGATGCACGACGTCGACTCCCCTCGATGCGCTCTGCTCGCGCAGGTTGCGCACGAAGTGGCCTTCGGTGCCGACTGCCACGCGCGCACCCGGCTCCGCCTTCGACACTGCCTGCCACAGGTACGCCGTCGAGCCGCTGCCGTCGGCCGCCGCGACGACCTCCCGCCGCGACTCGGGATGCACCAGCACGCGGTAGCCGCGCGCCTTCCAGTAGGCGACGTGCGCGGGCGTGAACACGGTGTGCACGCCGCAGAAGGAGCCCCAGAGCACGAGTGAGGCACGGTCGAGGCGCGCGCGCTCCGCGGGCGCGAGCCGGTCTGGCCGGAACTCGGAGCCCTCGTGCCCGCCGGCGAGCTCGAAGATCCGCTCTTCCGCAATCCCGACTTCGGCGGCGACGTTCCGGCCGAGGTGCACGTCGGGCACGAAAAACACCTTGCGCCCCTGCGCGAGCGCCCAGCGCATGATCTTGCCGGCGTTGGAGCTGGTGCAGACCGCCCCGCCTGAGCGCCCGGCGAGCGCCTTCACGCGTCCGCTCGTGTTCATGTAGGCGACCACGAGCAGGTCGTCGCCGTAGAGCGCGCGCAGTGCGGCATACGCCGGCGCGATCATGAAGTCCTTGGCCATCATCTCCATAGTGCAGCCGGACTTCGGATTCGTGATGTACACGCGCTGCTCGGGCCCGGCGAGCAGCGCGATCGACTCCGCCATGAAGTGCACCGCCGACTCGACGATCAGCCGGCGCTCGCGGTGCACCACCGCCTGCACGGCGAGCTGATACGAGTCGGCGACGCTCCCGCCGTAGCGCTCGATCAGCTTCACGATGTCGCCGCCCATGTAGTAGTGAGCGAGCAGGAGCAGCTCGGGGCCGAGGGCCGCCTGCGCCGGGCGGATGTAGCGGTCCATCCAGGGCAGCACGCTCTCGGGCCGGCGATCCGGCAGGGCCAGATATTCCTCTGCGTATGGGCGTAGCTCTGACTGGTAGCTGTCGAGCGGCAGGTCACCCTGGCAGATCGGCAGATCGGGGCGGATCACGATCCCGCTCGAGCGCAGCGTGCGGTCGACTTCGACGGAGGGCGGCATCGCTAGATGATCCCACGCCGGGTCAACGACTCCACACTGAACTCGAACGGCGCGGCCCGGGGCGCGGAGCGCACGGGGCAATCGGACATGCTGCACGCGGCGCAATGGCGCGGCGTACAGGGATCGAGGTGCACGACCGACTCGGCTCCGCCGGGTTGCGCCTCGAGCAGGCGGCGCTCGAGGTCGTCGCCGATCAGGTGCGCCTGCTCGATCGTGAAGTAGCGCGGCACGATCAAATGCAGGTCGACGTTCGTGAACGGCCCGCTCACCTGCGCGCGGAGCTGGTGGATCTCGACCCACTCGGGGCGCTGCTGCTTCTCGAGCTCGGCGGCGATCCGCGCGAGCAGCGAGAAGTCGGCCTCGTCGAGCAGCGTCGCCAGCGCGCGCCGGATCACACGCGAGCCCGTCCAGACGATGTTCGCCGCGACGGCGAGCGCGGCGAGCGGATCGATCAGCGCGATGTCGGTGAACTTCACCGCGACGAGCGCGACGATCGTGCCGGCCGTGGTCACCACGTCGGTCATCACGTGAACGCCGTCGGCCTCGATCGCCTCCGAGCCCGCGCGGCGGCCCACGCGCACCAGCCAGAGCCCGAGCGCGAGGTTCGCCAGGCCGGTGCCCGCCGAGATCGCGATGCCGAAGCCGATCTGCCGCAGCTCTGGGCCGACGATCAGGTCGCGCACGGCTTCGACGGCGATCAGCATCGCGGCCACGATGATCAGGCCGCCTTCGACCGCCGCCGACGCCGACTCCGCCTTGCCGTGCCCGTAAGGGTGATCCGCATCCGCGGGGCGCGAGGCGACGGCCACGCTCCAGGTGGCAACGGCCGCCGCCATCACGTTCACGATCGACTCCGCCGCGTCGGCGAACACCGCGCTCGACCCCGTGACGGCCCAGCCGATGAACTTGGCGAGCATGATCACCGCGCCGGCGACGAGCGAGACGAGCCCAGCTCGCACCGCCAGCCGCTGCGTCACACTCCGCCGAGGCTTCCGCCCCGCCGCCACCTCGCTCATGCTCTGACGCTAGCCTCCCCGGCCCGCTCTCGGCGAGCGGTGACCGCCTGGACCATGCCTGCTCGCCTCGGATCTGTTGGGGGGCGGAAGGGAGCTCTCGCGAGGTGTTGGGCGATCGCGGGGCTGCTCTTCGTCGCTCTCGCCTTCGTGGTCGTCGCTGCGCCGCTCTACACCCCGCTCCTCGGTCTCGGTCCTGCTGCCCTCCACCCCGCGGGCGAATCGTCAAGCTCGGTCGTCGACGAAGTGCAGAGACTCGCCGGTGGACTGACCAACTCGTGAGCTCCGCATCGTCGCGAGTCGCAAGCGCCAACGGCGCGCGCAGAGGGCGCAAGTCGCCAGGAGGGAGAGTCGACTGCCGCAAGCACCGCAGGCGCGCGCAGCAAGGCGCGAAGCGCCGAGCGGAGCGGGCAGGCGGGCGATGCCCGCCGCTACCCCGCAAGAGTGGTCGGGGCGGCCGGATTTGAACCGGCGACTTCTTGGTCCCGAACCAAGCGCGCTACCAAGCTGCGCTACGCCCCGAGCGGCGGGCAGGATACGCCCAGCCCACCCGGAGCGCCATTGCGCAGCCGTGGTGCGTCAGTCGTCTCGGTCTTGGGGAGAGCCGGGACCGGTCGGGCGCTCCCCGCTTTCGCCCGGCAGCGGGTCGGAACCGCGCTCGTGGGTGGAGACACGCACGTCGAGGCGGCGCCACCAGGGACGCGCGGTCTCCTGCGCGGCCTCGCGGCGGCGGTCGCGGGAGGTGCAGCCACCCTGCTCCATGCCTTCGGCGGCGTCGAGCGCAGCGACGAGGTCGATCGCGCCGTCTCGCTGGCCGGCCCGGAGAGCTTCGCGGACCTGCCACGGGTCGAGATCTGGTCGCAGCTGGCGCACGAGCGCCGCTGCCCCGGCGATGCGTCCGACCGCGACCGCGTCGGGTGGGGCGGCGCTCTCGGCGCGCCCTGCCCCAGCGCCGCCCGCGAGCGGATGCGAGGCCGCCGCGGTGAGGGCGCGCCCGCGCGCATCGGTCACCGGGACGTGGAAGTCCGCGATCAGCGCCGTGCGCGGCGACGGCGCCGCGAGCAGGACCCCGTGCAGGCCGCGCAGGTAGGCGTCGCGATGCGTCTCGCCGGTCCAGGCGTCGAAGGCGTCGCCGGTCTCGCGCGCTCGCTGCGCTCGCGCGGTGCGCGTCCAGCTAGCGGGCGCAGCGGACACGTCTTCGTTCGCAGCGCAGACGACGACGGCGCACGCGTCGTCCGCGAACAGCAGCGCATCGCGCAGCAGCCAGTGCTCCGGGCTCGGCTCCCACGCGCAGGTCACGACCGAGGCGCCTTCCGACACGGCGTAGACCACGCCGAGCGCCTTCGCCCATGTCGAGCTTTGGAGCCGCTCCGCGACCGGCCAGGCGCCGAGCGCCGGCGCGCGGCGCTCGCGGGCGCGCGGATCGGCGGCTTCGAGCCGCTCGCGCGCGCCGCGCAAATTCTCCTGCACGTCCACCGCGAGGATCGCCGCACGCGGAGCCACGCCGACGCTAGAGCCCGTCTCGCCGCTGCCCGCGGCAAGCGCAGCGACGGCAGTTCCATGCCCCCAGCGTGACGTCGGAAGTCCGAGGTCCGCGCCCCACCAGTCGGAGACGTCGCTCTCGAGACCGAGACCGAGAAGCGGAACGCCGTCACCGCTGCGTGTCAGGGCCAGGTGGGCAAAGTTCGCGCCGACCTCGTCGCCCGGGATGCCGTTGCCGTCCACGTCGGTCCCCGCGTGCTCCGAGCGCTTGATCCGCGCCACGCCTTCGAGTGCGACGTGCCCGAGGTCGACGCCGCTATCGACGACGCCGATCAGCACGCCGTCTCCCGCAGCGCGCTTCCATGCGCGCGGGGCCTGCATCGCGCGCAGGTCCCACGCAAGCTGCGCCTCCACGGGGAGCGAGTCGTCGCCGCCGACGAGCTCGAGGTCGGGCGGCTCGGCGGGCCGGTCCCTGCGCGCTGCGACGAGTGGTGTCGGCCAGTCGCCGTCGGAAACCGCGCGCGGGAACGCGCCGGCGAGCGGCAGGTAGCTCTCGGGCTCCACGTCGGGCGACGCGCGCAGGAGCGCCGCGGCCTGGTAGAAGTTCACGTCCTCGGGCACGTCGATCGCAAGCCAGTGGTCGAGACCGGCGCCGTCGCGGTAGCCGACGAGATCGAGCGGGAAGGCGGCGAGCGCGTACAGGCCAAGTGCGGCGAGCCTCGCGTCGAGAGCGGGCAGGCCGACGCGCGCACGGCCCAGAGGCCCTTGCGGCTCCGTCGGACGCCAGCGCGTGCGCAGCAGCACGACGCCGCCGGCGTAGGGATTGTCGAGCGGCAGCAGGCGCGCGCTCGTGAAGGTGACCTGCGAGCGCGCGACGCGCTCCCCGGCGCGGCACTCCACGTCGACGACGCCCTCAGACTGCGCTGACACCACGAGCTCCCCGGCGGCGACTACCCGCGAGCCGGTGCGGCAGGTCGCGCCCGTGCGGAGCGATCCCTCGACACGGAGACGCACGTCGCTGCCGACCGTCGCGGCGACGCGCTCCGGCGCTAGTCTCAGCGCCGCCGGATCCGTCGCAACCGGCGGCGCGACCCAGCGCTCGACGGCGAGCGCGGGCGCTGCCGACTGGGCTTCCGGGCGGGCGCACGCCAGCGCGCAGATCCCGACGAGCGCGCGCGCGACCCCTCTCACACGCGCAGGATCGGCTGCAACCCGCCGAGACTTGAGGGCTACCGCGGGAACACCGGAGGTCGCCATCCGGTCACCTCGAGCAGGTGACGATAGTCCGGGTCGTCGTCGGTGCGCTCGCGCGGCAGGTCGTCGTGCAGCGCGAGCCACGAGACCCGGCTCTCGACTCCTCCGTGCTGCATCGGGCGGACGCTGTTGGGATCGTCGAGCGCGCCCACCGCCACGCTCGTGTGCTGCGAGTCGCCGTACTGGAACGAGAGGGGCGTCCCGCACTCGGGGCAGAAGCCTCGGACCGCGAGCGGGCTCGAGCGGTAGAGCTTGCGCTCCTTGCCCGTCCACGCGAGCTCACGCGTCGGGAAGTTCGCCATGACCGAGAAGGCGCTCCCCGTCGCCCTCTGGCACATGCGGCAGTGGCAGTAGCTCACCAGGCTCGGCTCGCGCGCGCACGCGAACCGAACCGCCCCACACAGGCAGCCGCCCGAGAACGCTTGCATTGGTAGATCCTACCTTCCACCGGCAGCGAGCCGGATTGGGATAGGACCCCCGTTCAAACCGTGCGTGCGGATTTCCCGCACACGGCTTACCGGTGGTCTCTCGGGTCGCAGCATTACGCAGCCTCCGGGTACTGGAC
>CAYVQJ010000075.1:0-11350 GCA_964454165.1 uncultured Myxococcales bacterium
TGCGCGCGCTTCGCGCTTGCCTGTGCCGCGATGGCTGTCGCCAAGCGGCCTTCGCTCGGCGGCGGCCGCCTCGCTGCGCGCGCTTCGCGCTTGCAGGCCTCCCAACGGCACAGGTCCGGTCAGCCTTGCAGGATGACTGCCTCCAGGATCGCCTTTTGTGCATGCAGGCGGTTCTCCGCCTGCTCGAAGACCAGCGAGCTCGGGCCGTCGAAGACCTCTGCCGTGATCTCCTCGCCCCTGTGCGCGGGCTGGTCGTGCAGGATGCGCACGCCCGCCGGGGCTCCGGCCAGGAGCTCGGCGTTGACCTGGTAGCCGGCGAAGTGGCGCGCTCGGTCGGCGGCCTCGGCCTCCTGGCCCATGCTCGCCCAGACGTCGGTGTACACGAATGCCGCGTCCTTGACGGCCGCGCGCGGGTCGGTCTCTACGCGCACGTCTCCGCCGGAGCGGTGCGCCAGCTCCAGACCCTGGCGCACCACGTCGGCTCGCGGCGCGTAGCGGGGCGGCGTGCACACCGTCAGCCGCATGCCGAGGAGCCCCGCCAGGTGGATCAGCGAATGCGCGACGTTGTTGCCGTCACCGATGAACACCAGCCGGTCGCTGCGCAGATCGCCGGACTCGAGGATCGTCAGCCCGTCGGCGATCGCCTGGCACGGGTGGTGTTCGTCCGTCAGCGCGTTGACGACCGGCACCGTGGCGTGGCGCGCCAGGTCGCACACGAGCTGGTGGCTGAAGGTGCGCGCCACCAGCGCATGGCACCAGCGCGAGAGGTTGCGCGCGACGTCCTCGACCGGCTCACGCCGGCCGATGCCGACCTGGTCGGGCGGCAGGTAGATCGAGTTGCCGCCGAGCTCCGCGACGCCGACCTCGAACGTCACATAGGTGCGCAGGCTCGGCTTCTCGAAGTACAGGAGCACCGAGCAATTCTCGAGCGTCCGCACCGGATGATGGCGGCGGCGCAGCGACTTGAGCTCCCGCGCGCGCTCCAGGACGCGCTCGATCGCCTCGCGCGGCCAGTCCGCCAGCGCGATGAAGTCCTTCGGCCCCCTCGCGCGCTCAGGCACGGACGAGCGTCCCCACGCCGGTGTCGGTGAAGATCTCGAGCAGCAGCGCGTGCGGCAGGCGCCCGTCGATCACGTGCGCGGCACGCACGCCCTCGCGCACCGCGCGCACGCAGCCCTCGAGCTTGGGGATCATGCCGCCCTGGATCGAGCCGTCGCGCAGGGCGGCGTCGGCGTCCGCGACGCTGAGCTGCGGGCGCAGCTTGCCGTCGCGATCGAGCACGCCCTCGACGTCCGTCAGCAGGATCAGCTTCTCGGCGCGCAGCGACTGCGCAATCGCGCCGGCGGCATCGTCCGCGTTCACGTTGTAGGTCGCGCCGTCGGCATCGGTCCCGATCGGGGCGACGACCGGGATGAACCCGTCCTGGGTCATGCGCACCAGGATCTCCGGGTCGACGCGCTCCGGCGTGCCGACCAGGCCGAGATCCTCGCCGCCCGCCCCGCGTTGCCGTCGCACCGAGAGCAGGCCGCAGTCCTTCCCGGTGAGGCCTACCGCCTTGCCGCCCGCGCGCCCGATGAGCGCGACGATCTCGGAGTTCACGCTGCCGCCGAGCACCATCTCGACCACCTCCATGGTCTCGGCGTCGGTCACGCGCAGGCCGCCGACGAACACGCTCTGCTTGCCAAGGCGCTTGAGCAGCGTGCCGATCTGGGGGCCGCCGCCGTGCACGATCACGGGCCGCAGCCCGATGAAGCGCAGCAGCGTGACGTCGGTCGCGAACGACGCCTTGAGTGTCTCATCCAGCATCGCCGCACCGCCGTACTTGATCACGATCGTCTTGTCGACGAAGGCGCGCATGTAGGGCAGCGCCTCCACCAGGACCCGGGCCTTCTCGATCAGCTCGCGCATCGGACTACAGGATGTAGCGCGACAGCTCGCGATCGGCTGCCAGCGGCTCGAGGCGCGCGCGCACAGTCGCGGCGTCGAGGCGGACGGTCTTGTCCGGGAGGTCGGGGGCCTGGAACAGCACGTCCTCGAGCAGCTTCTCGAGCACGGTGTGCAGGCGCCGCGCGCCGATGTTCTCGGTCTGGGCGTTGACCACGGCCGCGATGCGCGCGACCTCACGCAGCGCAGCGGGCTCGAGCTCGAGGCGCACGCCCTCGGTCTCGAGCAGAGCCTGGTACTGGCGCGGCAGAGCGTTGCGCGGCTCCTCCAGGATGCGCACGAAGTCCGCCTCGCTGAGCGCCTCGAGCTCGACGCGGATCGGGAAGCGCCCCTGCAGCTCCGGGATCAGATCCGAGGGCTTGGACACGTGGAAGGCGCCGGCGGCGATGAACAGCACATGGTCTGTGCGCACCGCCCCGTGCCGCGTGTTCACGGTCGACCCCTCCACGATCGGCAGCAAGTCGCGCTGCACGCCCTCGCGCGAGACGTCGACGCCGTAGCCATCGCGGCGTGCGATCTTGTCGATCTCGTCGATGAACACGATGCCCGACTGCTCCGCGCGCGAGACGGCGAGCTCGCGCACGACCTCCGGATCGACCAGGCGCGCGGCCTCTTCATCGCGCAGCTGCTCGCGCGCCGCAGCCACACGCAGCGTGCGGCGCCGGCTCCGGCGCGGCAGCAGGTTGCTCCACAGCTCGCGCAGGCCCGAGATCTCCTCGGCGCCGTGCTGGCCCAGACCCGGGATCGGAAGCTCCGTGCGCTCGGCCAGCTCGACCTCGACCTCGCGCAGGTCGAGCTCGCCCGCGCGGAGCTTCTCGCGCAGCTTCTCGCGCGTGGCATCGGACGGCGCGCCCGGCGCGCGCGGGTAGAGCGCGTCGAGCAGCCGCTCCTCGGCCAGCCGCTCGGCCTGCGCGCGCACCTTGCCCGCCTCTTCGTCGCGCACCAGCTTCCAGGCGACCTCGGCGAGGTCGCGCACGATCGACTCGACGTCGCGGCCGACGTAGCCGACCTCGGTGAACTTCGAGGCCTCGACCTTCAGGAACGGCGCGTCCGAGAGCCGGGCGACGCGCCGCGCGATCTCGGTCTTGCCCACCCCCGTCGGCCCGATCATCAGGATGTTCTTGGGGTGGATCTCGTCGCGCATGTCACCGGTCACCTGCAAGCGGCGCCAGCGGTTGCGCAGCGCGATCGCTACGGCGCGCTTCGCGGCCGCCTGGCCGACGATCCAGCGGTCGAGCTCAAGGACCACCTCGCGCGGCGTGGAGCCCTTCACGGGCCGAGCTCCTCGATGGTGATCCTATCGTTGGTGTAGAGGCAGATGCCGGCGGCGATGCGCAGCGACTCCTCGGCGATCTCGCGCGCGGAGAGCTCGCCCGCGCGCAGGAAGGCGCGCGCCGCGGCGAGCGCGTACGGACCGCCCGAGCCGATCGCCGCCACGCCGTCGTCGGGCTCGATCACGTCGCCGGTGCCAGAGAGCACGAGCGTCTCGGAAAGGTCCGCGACCACCAGCAGCGCCTCCAGCCGCCGCAGGCTGCGATCCGTGCGCCAGTCCTTGGCCAGCTCGACCGCCGCGCGGCGCAGCGCGCCCGCGTAGGCCTCGAGCTTCGCCTCGAAGCGCTCGCAGAGTGCGAAGGCGTCGGCGGTCGAGCCCGCGAAGCCGGCCAGCACGCGGCCCGAGCGCAGCCGCTGGATCTTGCGCGCCTGCGTCTTGATCACGGTGTCGCCCAGCGTCACCTGGCCGTCGCCGGCCAGCGCGACCCGTCCTGCGCGGCGGACGGCGATCACCGTAGTGCCGTGCAGCGCGACCTTCATCGGAGCCTGGCCCTCGGGTGCGCGCTGCGGTAGACGCGCGCGAGGCGTTCGGCCGAGACCTGCGTGTAGCGCTGCGTCGTCGACAGGCGCTCGTGACCGAGCAGCTCCTGGATCGAGCGCAGGTCGACGTCGGCGTCGAGCAGGTGCGTCGCATAGCTGTGTCGCAACGTGTGCGGCGACGCGCGACGCGCGATGCCCGCCAGCAGCAGGCGCCGGCGCAGGATCAGGCGCACGCCGCGGTCCGAGAGCGGCCCCCCACGCGCGTTGGCGAACAGCGGCTCGGCGAAGAGCCCGGGACGCTCGCGTGCGGCGACCAGTGCGCACAGCGCGGCGTGCGCGACCGCCGGCAGCGGGACCACGCGCTCCTTGTCACCCTTGCCGCGCACGCGCACCAGGCGGCGCTCGCGGTCGAAGTCGCGCACGCGCAGGGCAACGGCCTCGCCGACGCGGAGCCCCGCGCCGTAGAGCAGCTCGAGCAGCGCGCGATCGCGCAGCGCGAGCCGCGGGGCGCGCTGCGAGTCCTGCTGCTCGAGCAGACGCTCGCAGTCGCCGGCGGGCAGAGGAGACGGCAGCCTGCGCTCCGCGCGCGGCGCCGGCAGCCCGTCGGTCGGATCCGCCGCGCGCGCCCCCAGGCGCACGCGGAAGCGGAAGAAGCAGCGCAGCGCCGCCAGGCGGCGAGCCCGCGTCGACGCGCGTAGCGTGCCGTGGAATTCCGCCAACCACAGCCGCAGCGGGAGCGGCTCGAGCGCGTCGAGCCCGCCGGCGTCGCGACAGGCGCGGCTTTCGGCCAGACGCGCGACCTCGGCGGCATACGCGCGCAGGCTGTGGCGCGACAGCGCGCGCTCCACGCGCAGGAACTCCGCGAACTCGAAGAGAGCGCGCGCGTCGGCGGCGGTCACACGGCTTCCGGCGCGATCGCGGCGCGCCAGCTCTCGAGGTCCGCGAGCGCGCGCTCTGCGATGCGCTCGTTGCGCTCGCGGCGCGGGCCGCGCGCCGCCGCGCCGGCGAGCGGCGGCAGCAGCCCGAAGTTCACGTTCATCGGCTGGAAGCTCTTCGGATCGGCACCCGCGAGCCAGCGCGCGAGCGCCCCGACCGCGCTGGTCTCCGGCGGCAGCGGCGCCTCTTCCCCGTGCGCGTGGTAGGCCGCCGCGACGCCCGCCCAGAGCCCCATCGCCGCCGACTCCACGTAGCCCTCGACGCCCGCGATCTGCCCGGCGAACCAGAGGCCCGGCCGCTCGCGGTGCTCGAGCCGCGGCGTGAGCAGCGCGGGCGAGCGGATGAAGGTGTTGCGGTGCACCGAGCCGTAGCGCGCGAACACCGCCTTGTGCATGCCGGGCAGGGTCGAGAGCACGCGCTTCTGCTCGCCGATCCGCATCCGCGTCTGGAAGCCGACCAGGTTCCAGAGCGTGCCCAGCCGATCCTCCCGGCGCAGCTGCACCACGGCGAAGGGCTGGCGTCCGCTGCGGGGATCGACGAGCCCGACGGGCTTCATCGGACCGAAGGCCAGTGTGTCCACTCCTCGGTCGGCCATCACCTCGACCGGCAGGCAGCCCTCGAAGTAGTGCGCCGCCTCGAAGCGGTGGAGCGGCACGCGCTCGGCTTTGCGCAGCTGCTCCACGAACGCGTAGTACGCGTCGCGCTCGAGCGCGAGGTTGAGGTAGTCGCCCTCGCCGTCCTCCCAGCGCGAGGCAGGGAACGGGACGCCCGGCTCCAGACTATCGGCGTAGACGATCGGCGAGATCGAGTCGTAGAAGTAGAGCGAGCCGCCGCACAGGTCGCCGATCGCGCGCGCCATCGCGTCGGAGGTGAGCGGCCCCGTCGCGACGATCGCCGGCGGCGGTGGCAGTCGCGTGACCTCCTCGCGGACCAGCTCGATGCGCGGCTCGGCCGCGACCCGCTCGCTCACGTGGCGGGCGAAGCGCACGCGGTCCACCGCGAGCGCGCCGCCCGCGGGCACGCGCTCCGCATCCGCGGCGGCGAGCACCAGCGACCCGAGCCGGCGCATCTCCTCGTGGAGCAGCCCCACCGCGTTGTGGAGCTGATCCGAGCGCAGGCTGTTCGAGCACACGAGCTCGGCCAGGTCCGGCGTGGTGTGCGCCGGCGAGCTGCGCTCGGGCCGCATCTCGTACAGGCGCACGCGGACACCGCGGCGCGCGAGCTGCCAGGCGGCCTCGCAACCCGCGAGTCCGCCCCCGATCACCGACACCGCGTGCTGCATGCGCAGGCGACAATAGCTCACCCCCGCACACGGCCCGCGCGCGCGACGCGGCTGCCGGCGCGCTCGATCCAGCCGCCGAGCTCGAGCTCGACGAGCAGGGCCGAGAGCGCCGGAAAGGCGAGCCCCGCGCGGGCACCGAGGGCGTCGACCGAAGCGGCGCCTGCGTCGAGGAGCGCGAGTAGCTGTCGCGCCTCCGGCGCTAATCGGGCGTCGTCCGGGGCGGTCTCGAGCGGCGCGCGCGGAGCGCCCTCGGAGCCGAACAGCTCGTCGAGCAGGTCCTGCGCACAGGTGATCAGCGGCCGCCCGGGCAGGCTCCGCAGCAGGGCGTTCGAGCCGCGGCAGTACTCGACGTCGATCGGTCCAGGCACGACGAGCACCGCGCGGTTCTGCTTGCCCGCGTGCGAGACCGTGTGGAGCGTCCCGCTTCCGAGCCGCGCCTCGACCACGAGCACCGCATTGGCGAGCGCACTGATCAGACGGTTGCGAGCCGGAAAGTGGTGAGCCAGCGCCGGAACGCCGGGCGGGAGCTCCGATAGCAAGGCGCCCCGGCACTCGAGGATGCGCTGCGCCAGCGCTCGATTCCCGGCCGGCGACGGGCGATCCGCGCCCGACGCCAGCACCGCGACCGTGAAGCCGCCGGCTTCGAGCGCACCCTCGTGCGCCGCCGCGTCGATGCCGTAGGCGAGCCCGCTCGCGATCGCGACGCCCGCGCGCGCCGCGGCGGCGGCGAGGCTGCGCGCGATCGCGCGTCCCGAGTCGCTGGCGCGGCGCGAGCCGACGATCGCGAGCGCTTTCGTCTCCGGGAGCGGGATGCGGCCGCGCGCGTAGAGCACGAGCGGCGGATCCGCGAGCTGGAGCAGCAGCGGCGGAAAGCCGTCGCGCCCCGGCACGAGCACCTCGAGGCCCGCATCCAGGGCGCGCCGGAGCTCGGCCCTGGCAGCGGTCAGGTCCGGGATGCGCGCGAGCAGCTGCTCGCGCCCGTGACCGAGCTCCGCATGGCGGCGCCCGAACAGGTAGCGCGGCGAACCGTGGCGCCGGAGCAAGTCGAAGGCGTCGGAGCGTTCGAGGCCGGGCGCATCGCGCAGGGCGAGCCAGAGAGGCAGGTCGTCGTCCACGAGGCCTCCGGACGGGACCGGGCGCGGGACGAAGGTCGGTTACAGTAGCGCGCCATGCCGAGCGCGCCGGCCGTCAAGAATCGCCGCCTGGCGCTGCCGTACTTGCTGCCGTACGCCGCCTACGTCGGCATCGCCTCGTTTCCCGAAGACTGGCTCTCGACGCAGGCGAGCTACGCCCTGCGCATCGCCGTCGTGGGTGGGCTGCTCGCGTGGGGCTGGCGCAGCTACTCCGGGGTCCGCGGTCCGCTCCCGGTGGGAGGGTCGATCGCGCTCGGGAGCGCGGTCGGCGCCGTCGGGCTGGTGCTCTGGGTCGCGCTCAAGTCGTCGTTCGTGCTCGCGGGGTCAGCCGAGCCATGGGACGAGACCTCGTGGACGCTCCGCCTCGCGGCCTCGGTGCTCGTGGTCCCGGTCTTCGAAGAGCTCGCGATCCGCGGCTACGTGCTCCGCTTCATGGTCCAGTGGCAGGAAGCGGCACGGGCCGGGGCGAAGGACCCCTTCGGCGAGGCGCTCGATGGCCACTCGATCCACGCCCTCGCTGCCGGCGCGGCCACGCCGGTCGCGCTGTTTGGCTCGAGCGTCGTGTTCATGGCTGGCCACGGTGTCGCGGAGTACCCCGCGGCCTTCGCTTACGGGCTGCTCATCGCCGGACTCTGGATCGCGCGCAAGGACCTCCTATCCTGCATCGCCGCGCACGCCGTGACCAACCTCCTGCTGGCGCTCTACGTGCGCGCGACCGGCCACTGGGAGCTCTGGTAGCCGTCGAACAGCGGGGCGTCGGCAGGCCGAGAGGCGCATGTCGGAGATCCCGTCCAGCTACGACGCCAGGGCGCTCGAGCCGAAGTGGCAGCAGCGCTGGGAAGCGTCGGGCATCTACCGCTGGGACCCGACCCGCCCGCGTGGCGAGACGTTCGTCGTCGACACGCCGCCGCCGACCGTGTCCGGATCGCTCCACGTCGGCCACGTGTTCAGCTACACGCAGACCGACGTGATCGTGCGCTACCAGCGCATGCGCGGGCGGAACATCGCCTACCCCATGGGCTGGGACGACAACGGGCTCGCGACGGAGCGGCGGGTGCAGAACGTGTTCCGCATCCGCTGCGACCCCACCCTGCCCTATCGCGCGGAGTGGCGGCCGGCCCGCGGCAAGCCCGAGAACGAGCCGCCCGAGAGCGTGTCGCGGCGGAACTTCATCGAGGCGTGCGCGCTGCTCACGCACGAGGACGAAGCCGCGTTCGAGGCGCTGTGGCGCCGCGTCGCGCTCTCGGTCGACTGGCGCTTCCGCTACACGACGATGGACGAGCACTCCCGGCGGCTGTCGCAGCGCTCGTTCCTGGATCTGGCGCGCAAGGGCTTCGCCTATCAGACCGAGGCGCCGACGCTCTGGGATGCCGATTTCAAGACCGCCGTCGCGCAGGCGGAGCTCGAGGACCGCATCCGCCCCGGCGCCTTCCACGACCTGCGCTTCGGCTTGGTCGGCGGCGGCGAGCTCGTGATCTCGACGACGCGGCCCGAGCTGCTCGGCGCGTGCGTGGCCGTGGTGGCGCATCCCGACGACGCGCGTTTCCGGGCGCTGTTCGGCCGCAGGGCGGTCACGCCGCTCTACGGCGCGGAGGTGCCGATCCTACCCGCGGAGCACGCGGATCCCGAGAAGGGCACGGGGATCCTGATGGTCTGCACCTTCGGCGACCAGATGGACGTGGAGTTCTGGCGGCGCGCGCGGCTGCCGACCAAGCAGCTCGTCGGCCGGGACGGGGCGATCGCAGCCGTCCCGGACTTCGCGTCCGGGGTGTTTCACTCGCTGGCTCCAGAGCGCGCGGTCGCGGCGCACAGCGAGATCGCCGGTCTCTCCATCGCGCGCGCACGCAAGCGCATCGCCGAGCTGCTGGCGGAACCCGCCTCCGGACCGGGGGGCGACGGCGCCGCTCTGGTCGGCGCGCCGCGCCCGCTCGAGCACGCCGTCAAGTTCTACGAGAACGGCGAGCGGCCGCTCGAATTCGTGCCGACCCGGCAGTGGTTCATTCGCATCCTCGAGCACAAGGCGGAGCTGCTCGAGCAAGGGCGCCGGATCGAGTGGCACCCGCCGCACATGCTGACGCGCTACGTGAACTGGGTGGAGGGGCTCAACCAGGACTGGTGTGTCTCGCGCCAGCGCTACTTCGGCGTGCCGATCCCGGTCTGGTATCCGCTCGATGCCAGCGCGCAGCCCGCGTGGGACCGGCCGATCTTCGCCGATCCCGCGCGTCTACCCGTCGATCCGCTCGCCGAGGCCCCGCCCGGCTTCCACGAGGGGCAGCGCAACCAGCCGGGCGGCTTCGCCGGCGATCCCGACGTCTTCGACACCTGGGCCACGTCGTCGGTGTCTCCGCAGATCACGAGCCACTGGACGCTCGATCCGGAACGACACGCCAGTCTGTTTCCGGCGGACGTGCGGCCGCAGGCGCACGACATCATCCGCACCTGGGCCTTCTACACCATCACCAAAGCGTGGATGCACGAGCGCTGCGTGCCCTGGCGCCGGGTGCTGATCAGCGGCTGGATCCTCGATCCAGACCGCAAGAAGATGTCCAAGTCGAAGGGCAACGTGGTCACACCGGTAGCGCTGCTCGACGAGTGGTCCGTCGACGCGGTGCGCTACTGGGCCGCCCGCGCGCGCCTCGGGGTAGACACCGCCGTCGACAGCAAAGTGATGCAGAACGGTAAGCGCCTGGTCACCAAGCTCTGGAACGCGAGTCGCTTCGTGTTCGGGCAGCTCGACGCGGCGGGGCCGGAGACCTACACCCTCGATCTCACGGACGTGCGTGAGCCGCTGGACCTCGGTCTGTGCGCGCGACTCCGGGCCACCGCCGAGCGCGCGACCGCGGGCTTCGACGCCTTCGACTACGCGAGCGCGCTCGCCGCCACCGAGGACGCGTTCTGGGAGTTCTGCGACGACTATCTCGAGCTGGCGAAGCTGCGCGCCTACGCCGAGACCGACGCGCCGGGCCGCCGCTCGGCGCTCGCCGCGCTGGGACTCGCGCTGCGGGCGTTCCTGCGCCTATTCGCGCCGCACCTGCCCTATGTCTGCGAGGAGCTCTGGTCCGCGCGCTTCGCAGGCGAAGGCACGGCCGCCTCCGTGCATACGGCGCCATGGCCACTCCCACCCGAGTTCGGCCCCGAGCGCGCACGCGACGCCGAGTCCTTCGCAGCGGCCTCGCTCGTGCTGCGCAGGATTCGCGCAGCCAAGACGCAGGCGAAGCGCAATCTACGCTGGCCTGTTCTGGAAATCGTGGTTCGGGGTCCCGAAGCGGCGCTGGCGGCGCTGCGTCCGGTGCTCGCGGATGTGCTGCGCGCCGGAGCCGTGCCGGAGCTGGCCGCCAGGCTCGAGGCCGGCGAGCCAGCCGACGGCGAGAGCCTCGGCGTAGCGGTCCGGCTGGCGGAAGCCGTCGGATAGACCCAAGCGGCCGACGACCAATCGCCGCCACGGTTTCGTCACCGAGTTGCCCCGGCATCGCGCAGCGTTGCCTGCGCCACCTTTGCCGATCTCTGCGCCACTCACGAAACGGAGGAAGGAAAACTGGGCTACCCCGGTGGGGAGCTCCGGTCGCGCCGGATGTCCGTCCGGTGACCGGTTCACCCGAACCACCGGGGGCGTCGTGGTTTCCGGGTGAGCCGCATGCGCACCGGGCAGCCGATGCGCATGTCCGCTCACCCGGGGATCGCGATGTGCGGACCTGCGCTCGCGCGGAATCTCGCGCCGGCGACGGGAACGGACGTAGTCCAGCTCGACGCAGGATCTCTGGAATACTGAGTCGAGTAAGTGACTTATCTTGTAAGTGAGCGACACTTTTCTTTGAGTTCAGACACTCACTGATGGGCTAGTTGAAAGAGGAGATACTGCGGAGCGCGATCGAGTCGCGCGGAAGAGAGCAAGCGAATCAGTAGCCAGAGGCGGCGTTTCCGAAGAACCAGGAATCGCTGTCACCTGGATCGAGACATGAGGCTACTGCTCTGTAGCGTCGCGATGGCGCTCGCACCCGCTCCGCAGCTAGATGCCGTGAGCTTCAACTTCGAACTCGAATTGGACGAATGTCCGCTCGTTCCCGAGCTGGCGGCATTCGTACTCACCGGTTTCAGCGTCGGAGCAGCTGCGTTGTTTGCAGCTCTCCGAAAACGGAGCTGAAAGTACAGAGCCAACATATCCCTCCAGAAGCGCAAAAAGGGCCCGGTAGCGCAAGCTACCGGGCCTTTTTGTCACTTCGGGTGAGTCGCGGCTGGCCGCGAT
>CAYVQJ010000076.1:0-3998 GCA_964454165.1 uncultured Myxococcales bacterium
GCGAGGCCTTCTTCGAGACCTTTCGTGGATCCGACCACCAGAAGCTTGCGCGCATCCAGCGCCCGACCCTGCCGGCGGTCTACTACCGCGACCTCTATCGCTCGCTCTCGCGCGCGCGGCGCTACGGCCCGGCCGTGCTCGGCTTCCTCGGGCGCGTCACGCATCCCGAGTCCGTGGCCGAGATGGCCGACTTCTTCCGGCGCATGGAGCAGTGCCGCTGGTCGCTTGTCGGCGGCGCGGTCGGCACGACCTATCACCTCTCGCTGCGCACCGACGGCGCCGAGGCTTACCCGTTCCTGCAGCACGTGCTCGGCGCGGACGGCTCCTTCGGCGGCCGCGGCACGGTGGCCGGCGGCCAGGTGCAGCTCGCCAGCGACGACTGGCGCGAGCTGCAACGCCTGGAGCGCCGCCTGCGCAACCGTGCGCTGGAGCGGATCGATCCGGCCGAACGCACCGGCGCCCGCGGCGTGCCCTTGACGCAGATCCCGTGAGCGCGCGCATCCTCGTCGTCGCCGGGCACGACCCTTCAGGCGGGGCCGGCGTCGACGCGGATCGCGCCGCCGCGGCGCACTTCGGGGTCGAGGCCGAGTGCGTGGTGACCGCCTGGACGGATCAGGACGGAGAGCGCGTGCGCTCGGTCGAGCCGCGCGCCGCCCTGGACTGGCTGGAGGAAGCGCGCTACGCGCTCGCGGCTCCGATCGGGGCGCTGAAGAGCGGGCTCCTGCCGAACGCCGCCGCCGTGCGCGCGCTGGCGACGCTGATCGGAGAGCTTCCGCGCGAGCATTCCGTGCCCGTGGTGGTCGACCCGGTGCTGGCGGCTTCCGGTGGAGAGCCGTTCCTCGACGACGAGGGCATCGAGGCGATGTTCGCGGAGCTCCTGCCGCGCGGCGTGATCCTGACTCCGAACCTGCCCGAGGCCGCGCGCCTCGCCGGCCTCGACCTCGCGCCCCTGCAGGAGCGCTCGGAAGCGCGCGAAGCTGCCGCGCGCACGCTCCTCGCGCGCGGCGCTCGCGCCCTCGTCGTCAAGGGGGGCCACGCCGCCGACGCGCTCGTCCGGGACCTCGTCCTCGAGCGCGACCGCGAACCCGTGTGGCTCGAGCACGCGCGCATCCCCGGCGCACGCCTGCACGGCTCCGGCTGCCGTTTTGCCACCGCCCTCGCCGCCCAGCTCGCGCTCGGCACCGAGCTCGCACGCGCGACTGAGGCGGCCGGTCGCTGGCTGGAAGAGCTCTTGCGTTCGAAGTCGTGACGAGCGAGCGCACGGCAGCTCGGCCGACCCTTCGTGGGAGGGGCACCGTCGTCCGGGCTGCGTCGATGTCGCAACGGTGGATGCGGGGGAAGCGTAGGCAACGAGCCGCTGGACCTCGGTTCGTCGCCGCGGATGGAAGGGCACTACGCCGAGCTCGAGCCTGCGCACGGTCCCGCTCACAGCGCGCGCCACCATGACCGAACGACTCCTCGAACTCGTCCTGGACGAGAGCAAGTGGCTGACAGCGGCCATGCTGGCGGCCCTGCTCGCCGTCGTGGCGTGGATGCGCCGGTGCCGTCGCGAACGGGGGCTGGATCGCCCGGCGATCCTGGGGGCGATGAACCGCTATTACGGCTGCATGATCGGCGTCATGGGGCTCGGCCACCTCCTGGCCGTCGCGCTCGCGGGACTCCGGGGCACGCTGCAGGGCTCGCCCTGGGTCCTGGTTCCGCTCGGCCTCGCCCTGGCCGTGCCGGCGTGGATCTTGTTCTTCGGCGTCCCGCGCCTCGCCGCCGGCGAGGAACGCTGGCAGCGCTGGACTGCGGCGCTCAACGTTTGGCTGGGGCTCGCCCTGCTCGCCTTCGGGCTGCACAACTTCCCGCTGGCCGCGCCCGCCGCTCTGAACCTCGCCTACCAGTTCCACCGGCGACGTGCCGTGGGCTGGACGATCCTGGCGCTGGCGATCCTCGCGAACCTGGCGCTGTTCGGCGGCTCGCTCGTGTTCCTGGCCAGCGGTCAGAGCTTCGAGCAATTCTCCGGCATGTAGCCGAGCGCGGCAGACGGCTGTTCCAGGGATCGGCCGGCGAGGCGGCTCGAAGCGCCGCGACTTCGCGGTCGAGGCCAGCGACGGCCGATCAGGGCCCGTAGGAGAGGATCATCTCGTTCGCTCGGGCGACGCCGCCTGGGCCTGCGGGGTCGTCGATCTCCACGACGTACCGGCGAGTCTTGCTCGCGAAGGCCGGGGAGACCGCGAAGACCCGGGTCCAGCGTGTCCTTCCGGCAAGCGTGCCTGACTCGCGCTGACGTCCTCGATAGCCTCGGCAGCTCCTTGCAAGCGAACAGGAGCCCCAGGCGATGCACGCACTATCCCGATCCTCGGCGCCAGCGGATCTCGAGCTGGCGCGGCGTGAGTTCGAGCGCTGGCGCAGGAGTCGTCGGCGGGGAGCGCGGATCCCGCTCGCGCTCTGGCGGACGGCTTTGGATCTGGCCCGCAGCCATGGTGTGAGCAAGACGTCGCAGACTCTGCACCTCGACTACTACGCCGTGCAGCGACGGCTTCTGGAGACCGAGCCGAAGGGATCTCGGGCGGCAGCGGAGTTCATCGAGCTGTCGCTGCCTACGAGCGCGCACGTACCCCGTTGCCAGCTCGAGCTCAGTGACGCGGGCGGCGGCGCGCTGCGCATCGCTGTGACTGGCCTATCGGCCAAGGACCTCGCGACCTTCGTGCGCACTGTTTCCGGGCGAGAGCCATGCTCCAGGTGACCCCGCAGATGCGGGTGTTCGTGGCGGTCGCGCCGGTCGACTTCCGGTGCGGCATCGATGGCTTGGCTCAGGTCGTGCGAGAGCAGCTGTGTGCCGACCCGTTCTCGGGCGGCGTGTTCGTGTTCCGCAACAGGGGCCAGACCGCGGTCAAGGTGCTGGTCTACGACGGGCAAGGCTACTGGCTCTGCCACAAGCGGCTCTCGGCTGGGCGATTCCGTTACTGGCCGGCCGTCGTTGGCGGCGAACACAGCCGCGGACTCCTGGCGCACGAGCTCTCGGTGCTGCTCAGCGGCGGCGACTTCGAGAAGGTCCATGCAGCCTCGGAGTGGCGGCCGGTGCGGCCAGCATGAGAAAACCACGACTGCAGGCTTGCGTTCCAGCTGGCAGCTCTCTACGTTGCGCCGCGTGCAAACAGCGCTGCGCTATCGGGGTCGCGACATCACCGCGGACGACATCGTCTTCCTGAAGCAGCTGATCGCCGAATCGGAGGGCTGCAGCCGCCGTGAGATCAGCAAGCGCGTGTGCATGGCGTGGGGTTGGGTGCAGCAGAACGGCACGCTGCGCGACATGGTCTGTCGCAGCATGATGTTGGCGCTGCATCGCGCGGGTCGGATCGAGCTGCCGCCGCAGCGCTTCATTCCACGGAACAACGTGGTGCTCGAGCGCCGAAGAGCGGCGCACGACCTCGATCGCACGCCGATCGAGACGAGTCTCACGGCGCTCGGCGAACTCGAATGGCGGCAGGTGCGTCGCACGAGAGACGAAGGGCTCTTCCACGCCCTGCTCGCGGAGCATCACTACCTGGGCTCGGTCCGGCCGGTCGGCGAGCACTTGAAGTTCCTGGTGCTCGCTGGTGGCCGGCCGATCGCGTGCTTTGCCTGGTCGTCGCCGCCGCACAAGCTGAATCCGCGCGACCACTTCATCGGTTGGTCGAAGACGGCGCGCGATCACAACCGGCACCTGATTGCCTACAATCCGCGCTTCCTGATCGTGCCGTGGGTCAAGGTGAAGCACCTTGCCTCGCACCTGCTCGGGCACATGGCAAGAACGTTGCCCACGGAGTGGGCACGCGTCTACGGGCACGCGCTCTGCTACCTCGAGACCTTCGTCGACACCGAGCGCTTCGCCGGCACGTGCTACAAGGCGGCGAACTGGATCACGCTCGGCAAGACGACGGGCCGTGGCAACAACGCGCCCACCCACGCGCAGACCCGCTCGATCAAGGAAGTGCTCGGGCTTCCGCTGACCAAGGATTTTCGCGAGCAGC
>CAYVQJ010000077.1:0-13033 GCA_964454165.1 uncultured Myxococcales bacterium
GGTCCACGCGCTCGTCAAGTTCACGGGCTTCGCCCACATGAAGCGCTTCAGTCTGCGGTGCGCGAAACCGAACGCGGCGACGGTGCCCGCCACCGCCATGACGCGCGCGCCCGCGCTTGCGCCCGCAGCGAGCGCGCCGCAGGCGCACAGCGTCGCGGCGCCGAGCAATGCGCTGCGATGCTTCGCGACGAACGCGCTGCGCAGCGGCGAGGTGTGCGCGTGGCGTGCCAGGTCGCGCACGCGGTCGATGCAATACACCGCGACGGTCCCGCAGAACGCGAGCGCGAGCACTGCGGGCTCGAGCGCAAAGCCGAGCGCACGCGAAGCTGCCGCCGCGAGCGCCGCCGCCCCGCACGCGACGAGCGCGCTCGAGAACGCGAACGCGTACGGATAGGCGAAAGAAAGGGCAGTTTCCGGGCTCTCAAAGGTTCCGATAAGGGAGCGTTCTGACAGATCCGGAAGTTCGAGTGGCCCGCCTCGAGCAGCTTGATCCCCATCAGTAACTCCGACATGCCGGCGCCGATGATGACGACGCGAGGTCGCTGGGGGTCCGTCATCTCAGATCCCTTCCACGCGATGCGCCGCGGCCCAGAGTAGACGGGGCGCGAAGCGCCGCAGACGCCAGCTGATCCGACTCTTCCGGCGACGGAGCCGGTGAGGACGTTGACCATCTCACCCAGCGGTGCCCCGGAGGATGTGGACAAGGCACACCGGGCCAATGCCCACCATGTGGACGAGGCCGGTGCGAGCGCGCTGCTGCTGTCGCGGTCCGGCTTCGCCACGAAGTTGGCGGACGATCTCGGCCACCTGGCCAACGCCAGTGGGGCCGAGGGGATGGCCCATCGCGATGAGACCGCCCGAAGGGCTGACGGCACCGCGGCCGCCGATATCGAACGCCCCCGCTTCGAGTTCGCGTGCCGCCTCGCCCGGCCCGCAAAGGCCCATCGCCTCAACGTAGAGCAGCTCTTCGGTGCTGAAGGCGTCGTGCAGCTCCACAACATCGATGTCGTCTGGGCCGACGCATTTGATGGGCCTTTCGTGGGGGGGGCGCTGAATCACTCCGGCCGGATCGTCCAGAGCGTGCGCGTCGAGTCCTCCCTGAAGTAGACCGTGCCGTCGTACGGACACGCCACGACGTCGGTTCCACGCCCCGGGAGCTGGCTCACCAGGGTCGTCCGCTCCGTCCGGGCGGGGCCGGTGAACATGTCGAGGCGAGCCCCGAGCCAGAAGGTTATGAAGAGCGGGCTCTTGACCCGCCCCCACCGGCCTTCCACAGCCGCGAGCCCCGTGGGTACGGGCCACAAAGGTGCAGTCCCGGGCGGGACCACCCCGCGCTCGAAGTTCCAGATCGCCCCGAGGTGGGTCACGCTCTGGGCGGGATCGAACGGGACGGTGGGGGCGCTCTCGGGGTAGCCGTAGTGCCCGCCAGGGACGACGTAGTTCAGCTCGTCGTAATACTGGCGCGTGATCGCGCGCGGCGGCGTGGAGCCGGGCACCAGCCTGGGCTCACAGCCCGCTCCGGTGAGGCCGCAGAAGTTCCCTTCGCCGTTGTCCCCCGCGTAGAAGGCGGTCGCCTCGCCGCGCCAGTTCGCCTTCGCGATCACCGCCTCGAACGACGCGCGGAGCCCGGTGGCGAACTCGCTGATCTCGCCGGCGGGAGTGACCTTGTAGAGCGGGCCGGTCGCGTAGAAGTCGGGCGGCGACGAGACCGGCTCCCAGACGTCGAGGTTGCACGCCATGTAGAGGTTTCCGGCGGGATCGAAGGCGAGCCCTTGCAGCCCGTTCCCCACCTCGCCGCTGGCGGGGACGCCGAAGGGGATCGACGGGGCGAAGCCCTTGATCCACTTGTCCACGAGCAGCTCGCCCGACGGGCTGTAGATGGAGACCGCGGAGCGGTACTTCGTGTAGAGCGGGTCGCCGACGACGTACGCCGGATTCAGGTAGCGCAACGTGATGTAGAGTTCGCCTGTGTGCGGGTGGACGGCGATCCCCAGGGGCGTGTCCAAATTCGCGATCAGCACCTCCTCGGTGCAGGCGTAGAGATCTCGCACGTGAACCTGGCCGAAGCCCGTCGCCAGGTACGTGAGGTAGACCTTCGTCGCGTCGTTGGAGAGCGCCATCTGGCCCGCGTTCCAGCCGGCCGGCACTCCGAGACCGCCGGGACCGACCTGGATCTCTGGGCAGTTCTTCTCGAGCACGTATCCGTCGGCCACCACCTGAGAGACCGCCGCCCGGGGCACCAGGACGAGCGCCCCGACCAGCAACAAGCTCCGCATCATGAAAGTCCACTCCCTCTTCATCGCGTTATTGCCATCGCCAGGGGCGCAGCCTACACCGAAACATTGTCGAATAGAACGTCAAACTGACTCTGGTAGTGACTTTGAAGGCGGCTGAGATAGAAAAACTCTGTGAAGCCCTAGTCTCGTTGCCCGTCTCGCGCGGGGAGTTGCGAGCGGCCTGCGCATCGCATCGGCAGGCGAGCGGCACTTCGAGCGCGAGGGCCGCGCGCCGATGGAGGAGCCCGAAGGGTCCCTCCTCTTGCGATACGCCGGGCTCTCTGGCTCGAACTACGGGCTCACGTGACCGATGAACTTCAGGGGCGGATTCTCGCCCCACTGGTTCCTGAGGCCCTCGGTCGCGGGAACGAGGTTGCCCGGGGTCGTCGCGTTCAGCCGGTCGGTGTCGGCCCACCGCTCGTGGATGCGGCCCCAGGGGTCGCACCAGTGGTCGTAGACCTGGCTGCCGAGGAGATGGCGGCCGACGCCCCACATCTGCTCGTACTTGCCGAGGCTCGCCAGGTACTCGTGGTCCATGAACACCGCGTCCGCGTCGGGCACCTCGAAGGACATGTGGTTGAGACCGGCGCGCTTGTTCCTCACGCAGAAGAGCCCAGGAGTGATCGATGCGCTGCAGGAAGTGGGGGATCCAGCCGACGTCGTTCTCCGCCGAGACGATGCGCCCCCGCGCGCTCGATCTCCGCGATCGCGTCGGTCACGTCGTCCATCGGGATCAGCGGGGCGCCCGCGAGCCGCCGCGGGGCGTAGCCGCAGTACTCAGCGAGCCAGTCGTTGTAGGCGCGGAAGCACGCAGCGCGCAGCCGGCCATCCGCGATCCCGTAGAGCGACATGGCGAGGCTCGGGTAGATCACCTCGCCGGAGACGCCGTCGACGTCCTGGTCCTCGAGGCGGCGCGCGGAATCCCACGCGCTCGGGCGCACCGCGTCGTAGCCGCGGATCATGCGCGCGGCGAACTCGCTCGGATCCACGCCGGCGACGGCGAAGCCCGCTACCGGGAACGGCCGCAGCCCCTCGCACGCGAACCAGTCGCCCTTGATCCCGGCGAGAGCACGCGAGCTCCGCTCATGCCGCTTCCTCCTGCTGCGAGTCAGTACCGGGGTTTACGCGGCGAGAAGAAGAGGCGCGCGGCGTTCTCGTACAGGTACTTGTCGAGCACTCCCGGGCGCAGGTCGAGCTGCTGCGCCTCGCGCAGACAGCGCTCCGTCGAGAGCACCGGGTGATCCGACGCGAAGAGGATCTTGTCCTTGCCGCGCGTGTTCATGAACTGCAGGAGCTCGGGCGGCAGGTAGCGCGGCGCGTAGGCCGACGTCATCAGGTGCAGGTTCTTGTACTTGATCATTAGGCGGATCGCCTCGCCCCACCACGGATCCGCGCCGTGCGCCATGCACACGCGCAGCTCCGGGAAGTACAGACAGACCCGGTCGAGGTGCATCGGGTTTTGGCACTCGCCCGGCACCGGCGGTCCGGGAATGCCCGTGTTCACCGACACCGGCAGGTCGAGCTCGACGCACTTCGCGTAGAGGGGAAAGTACTCGCGCGCGTTGGGCGCGAGGTCGAACATGAAGGGCACCACGCGCGCCATCACCACGGGCTCGCTCCGCGCCAGCGCCTCGAGCGCCCAGAGCGGCTGCATGCCCCGGCGCACGTCGACGCTCACCGCGTAGCCGAAGCGCGTGGCGTGCTTGCGGCCGAACTCGAGCACGCGCGCGACAGGGCGCTCGGCGTCGAGCGAGAGCACGCACTTCTCGACGCCCAGCCGATCCATCGACTCGACGAGCTCTGCGACCTCGATGCTCTTCAGGAACTCGTCGCCGCCGCGGAAGTAGTCCTCCTTCACGCGGATCAGGAAATCGGGGGGCGGGACGTCGCCCATCGTCACGTTCACCCAGCAATCGATCGCGCGCAGCGCCATGTGCTTCCCTCGCACACGCATCGTACACCCGGGCGGGGCTGGTAAGGTGTGCGCGTGCGCATGCTGATTCGACTGCTCGTGGGGCTCGTGCTGGTGGCGGCGGTCGCGGCGGCCGCGCTCTGGGCGATCGTGTGGCCGCCGTCGCCGCTCGCGCTTCCGGAGCGGGGAGGCGCTCTCGAGGGAGTCACGCTGATCGAGCCGTCTGCGACACGCCGCGAGGGCATGCGCCTGGTGATCGACGGCGCGCGGATCGGCGCGATCGAGCCGGCGGGCGCGCAGGCGTCGGGCTCGTTCGCGGGGGCATTCGTGCTGCCCGGCCTCGTCGACATGCACGTGCACTTCCCGCCGCCGACGCTTCCCGGGCAGACCGAGCTGTTCGCGTTCCTGCACCTGTACCACGGCGTGCTCACCGTGCGCGACGCCGGCGACGTGGACGGACAGAGCACCGCGCCGGCGCAGCGCGGCGTCGACGAGGGCCGCTTCCCGGGGCCGCGGATCGTGGCCTGCGGTCCCTACGTCGACGGCGAGCCTCCCCTCTGGCGCAATACGCTCGTCGCGCGCAACGCGGACGAGGGCCGCGCCGCCGTGCGCCGCGTGGCAGAGGCGGGCTTCGGCTGCGTGAAGGTGTACAACCAGCTCGATGCCCTGACACTCGCCGCCATCCGCGCAGAGGCGCACGCGCGCGGGCTGCCGGTGATCGGTCACGTGCCCGGGCAGGTGCCGTTCGAGCTGGCGCGCCTCGACGATGCGCAGCACGGGATCGGCGTGCCGCCTCCGCTCCCGGAGTCGGTGCGCTTCCCGCAGATCCTGCGCGGCTGGCTCGAGCTCGACGACGCGCGGCTCGACGCGATCGTCGCGGCCAGCCTGGAGCACCACATCGCGCACACGCCGACGCTCGTCACGATCGACCGGCTGGCCGCGCAGGAGGATCGCGCCACGGTGCTCGTCGAGCGCGACGCGAGCTACCTGCCCGGCTTCTACCGGAAGGTGGTTTGGAATCCGGACGGAGGCATCAGTGCCGCGGGCGCGCTGGCGTCCGACGAGTTCGGCATGGTGCGCGCCGCGCTGCGCACGCACCAGCGCGTGATCAAGCGCCTGTTCGACGCGGGCGTCGAGATCCACACCGGCACCGACAGCCTGGTGGCGTTCGTAGTCCCCGGCGCGAGCCTGCACCGCGAGCTGCGCCTGCTCGCGGACGCCGGGCTCACGCCGGAGCAGGTGCTCGCGCTCTCCACGCGCGTATCGGCGCGCGCGCTCGGCGTCGAAGGCCTCGGCGAGCTGCGCACGGGCGCGCCCGCGGAGCTACTCGTCTTCCGCGAGGATCCGACGCGCGACCTGGCCGCCCTCGAGTCGCTACTCGCGGTCGTGCGCGACGGCCGCATCTACCCGCGCGCCGACCTCGACGCGCAGCTCGAGCGCTACCGCGCGCACTACGACAGCGCCGCGTACGAGGCGCTGATCACGCCGCTCGTGCGCCGCGCCCTCGCCTCGACGCGCAGCCGGGACTGACCCCCGAGCGGAGTCAGCGCCCGGCGAACTTCGGCCACACTTCGCGAGTGAGGAGGTCGAGCGACTCGTTCCAGTGCTCCTGCTCCGTGCCGTAGTCGTAGATCATGCAGAGCAGGCCGCCGAAGCCGCCGGTGTCGCGGTACAGGTGATCGAGCTTCTGGACGACGGTGCGCGGCGAGCCGACGAGCCACGAGTTCTCGACCAGATATTCGACGTCGATGGCGGAGTCGGGCTCGCTCGGGCGCAGCTTGAAGTGCTCGACCATTCCGGAGCCGAGGAAGAACGGCAGCAGGTACTCGCGCCAGCAGCGCCCCATGGCGCCGCCGAGCGCGCGCTCGCGCGCCAGCGCGTCGGTCGGCGCGACGTAGACCTCTTTGACCAGGCGCCAGTCGCGCCGATCGGGCGTGCGCCCGCTGCGCGCCGCGCCCTCTTCGACCGCGCGCCAGTGCGACGCGATGTGCGCCAGGTTGAGCGAGAGCGAGAGCGGCAGGAAGCCCTTCTCGCCGGCGATCTTCAGCGTCTCGGAGCCGGGCGACATGCCGGCGATGCCGATCGGCGGATGCGGCTTCTGGTACGGAGTCAGGTGCATGCGCAGGAACGGGAACTGCGTCTCGGGCGGGCGCACGCGCCAGTAGCGGCCGTCGAACGCCTCGGGTCCCTTGGTCCAGAGCGACAGCATGATCTCGAGGGACTCGAGCGTCATGCGCCGGTTCTCGCCGGCCGCGGCGTCGACGCCGAACAGTGCCAGGTCGCTCGGCAGAGCCGAGATCCCGACGCCGAACATGTACCGGCCCTGCGCGAGCTGATCGAGGAACGCCACCCGGTGCGCCAGCTCGATCGGATGGTGATAGGGAAGCAAGTGCGCGCCGGGCGCGAGCTTGATCCGCTTGGTGCGCAGGAGAGCCTGCGCGATCAAGAGATCGGGCGCGGGATTCGGCTCCCACGGCGCGGTGAAGTGCTCCCCGATCCAGGCCTCGTCGAAGCCCATACGATCGAGCTGCTCGAGCTGTGCTAGGTCCCAGGCGTAGCCTTCCAGGAGCGGACGCTCGGGCGGGTGGGACGGCATCATGAAGGCGCCGAGCTTCATGCGATCTCCTCCGGCAGCGTGCCGCCGCTCGCGTCGGCGAGGGCAGCGCGCTCCGCTTCGAGCGGTGCATCGACGGCGTGGCACTTCTCGCCGAAGCGCAGCGTCGCGCGACGCGCGCCGTCGTAGGCGGGCCAGCGGCCGATTCCGGCGTGCGACGGGTCGCCGCTCCGCGCGAAGGCGAGCCACGCGTCCATCAGATTCGCGGCGAGCGCCTCGACCGCCGGACCCTCGCCGGCGAAGCTGCGCATCTCCGGCGAGTCCAGGTTCCCGAGCGTGAACGGCAGGTCGAGCGCGTGACAGGATCCGAGGGCGCCGCCGTGTGCAGGCGAGCGGTGCGCGAACAGGTACATGTAGGTACGCGCGCCGCGGCGCGCGTGCAGCTCCGCCAGCAGGCTCGACGGGAAGCGCAGGTTCCAGTCGGACTCGAAGGCGATCGCGAGCGCTAGAGGAGATACGTCGGCACCGCGCTGCTCGCGAGCGCGGCGATAGCTCGCCACCACGCGCGCGGGATCGGTCAGGCGACCCCGGAGGCTCTGCAAGAGCTGCTCGTCAGTGGTCGCGAAGAAGCCGGGTGCGAGCGCGTAGAGCCGGAGCTCCTCCTCGGTCGTTCCCAGCACGAGGTCGACGGGAAGCTGCTTGCCCGCGCGAAAGGCGGCGAGCGGCGACGCCGGCAGCACGTCGCCATCGACGACGGGCGCGAAGAACATGCCGCCGGCGTGCGGCCCGGCAGCCACGCATGCATGCTGCGCCTCGAGCAGCCGCTCGAGCGGGAGGGCGCGCAGCGCTTCGAGGTCAGGCGCGTCCAGGCCGAGTCGCTTACACAGCGACTCCGCGCGCTGCGTCGCCTGTGCGCGCGACAGGAAGCCGAGCGGCCCCGGACTCTGGGCGATCGCGCGCCGGAACGATCCCGTCGCGCGCGGCATGCAAAGCAGCGCCAGGATGCTGCCCGCCCCGGCCGACTCCCCGAACAGCGTCACGTTCTCCGGATCGCCGCCGAAGCGCTCGATCTCGCGCTGCACCCAGCCGAGCGCCGCGAGCTGATCGAGCAGCCCGAGGTTCGCCGGCGCGCCCGCGAACGCCGCGAACCCGAGCGCGCCGACGCGGTAGTTCAACGTGACGACCACGACGTCCCCGCGCGCTGCGAGCCGCGCGCCATCGTAGAGCGGCGCGGCGCCGGTTCCCGTCAGGAAGGCGCCGCCGTGGATCCAGACCAGCACCGGCCGTCGGCGCGCGTCCGGCGCGGGCGTCCACACGTTGAGCGTCAGGCAGTCCTCGCCCTGCGGGTGGCGCGCGAGCAGGCCGAGCGCCTCGACCAGGGGATCGAGTGGCTGGGGCGGCGCGAGGCCGAACTCGAGCGCGTCGCGCGCGTCGGACCACACCGGCACGGGCGCAGGCGCGGCGAAGCGCAGCGCGCCGACCGGGGGCTCCGCGAACGGGATGCCGCGGAAGACGCACAGCGCGCCGCGGCGACGCCCGCGCAGCCGACCCGAAGATGTCTCGACGCTCGCGAAGTCCACTCGGCGGCAGCCTGCCACGTCTGCGAGACTCGGTACAACCCAAGGAGGACTCGCGATGAGACTCGCGCTCGCACTCGGCTGCTTGCTCGCTTGCGCCGCCTGCACGCAGGAGACGCAGAACAAGCTCGGCCGCTCCTTCCAGAACTGGACCGGCACCAACGGCGTGCTCGACGTCTACGCCGGCGACAAGCTGGTGCGCCGCTTCATCCAGATCGACAAGCTCACGACCGCGATGGGCACGGACGACGGCCAGCCCCGCCCGTACCGCTACGGCTGGGGCGTGAACGACGCCAATCAGAACTACACGGTCGACGCCGGCGAGAAGCGACTGTACTTCGAGATCAGCGACTACTCGACGAGCTACCTGTTCTACGAGAATCCAGGGAGCTAGCGCTCAGGGGGCGTAGGCGCAGGCGCCCGCGCGGGTCGACTCGCAGATCGGACGGCCCACGCGCGCGCCGAGGGTATAGACCAGATTGCTCCAGCCGGCTGCCACGCTGCATCCCGCGCAGGTCGGGAACGCTTCCGAGATCAGCTTGCCTGTGGCGGCCTTGGTCAGGTTGAAGTCGGCGCTCGTGACCACAGTCCCGCTGCCGTCGTGGTCGAACTCGACGCAGCGCTTGCCCGCGCTGTCCACCCCGCAGTTGCTCTGCGTCAAGAGCTTGCCGACGGACGCCCTGGCGGCGCTGAAGTCGGCCGAGGTGATCACGATCCCGATCTGGTCGTAGTCGAAGTCACAGGCGTTGCCGCGGCCGTCGGCGTCGTCATCGGGCTGACTGGAGACGAGCGTGCGGCCGGCGAGCAGGCCGGCGACGCCGGGATTGGGTTGCAGCGAGCAGGTGTCGCAGGCCTGATCGACGCCGTCCATGTCGGGATCTGTGCCCGAGTTGGCGATGGTCAGGCAGGAGTCGCACGCGTCACCTACTCCGTCCTCGTCGAAGTCCTGGTTTCGATTTCGCGTCGGGCAGTTGTCCTCGGCGTCGGTGAAGAAGTCCCCGTCGGCGTTGGGGATCCTCTCGATGCTCGAGATCAGCACCACGTTGTCGCCATCCACGGGCACCAGCGCGACGAACTGCTGGACCGTGTAGTCGCGCATCGGCGCGGAGCCCCACGGCGCCTCGAACACGAAGCGCGGGAGAGAGGCGATCGCGTCTACGACCTGCATGCCGTCGCGGACCACGCGGCCGAACACGGGGGCGCCGTCGTTGACTTCCAGCGTGAGCGGGTTGTCGTCGCGCCCCGTATTGTCGGCGAGGTTGATGAACCAGTCGTTCGTCAGGCCGAACAGGGGCTCCATGGCGATGGTCCCGCGCAGATTCCGCGGCCCAGGCTCGACGGGCTCGTACGGCAGCGGGCACTGGATCGGTGGCGCCGGGCACGCCGGCACGAGCGGGTAGTTGCGCGGCTCGACCTGCGCGCTGCCATCGAAGCGGAAGCGCCCGCCGGCGATCCCCGCGATGTCGAACCCCGGATCCGCGTAGCGGATCATCGTGTTCTCGTAGTTGCCGGCGTCGACGTGCCCGAGGAAGTTCGCGACCGCGAGCGGGGACTCCGCGTCGTTCAGCGCGACGTCGATCGTGCCGAGCGACGTCGTGATCCGCACGAGCGTGTCCGCGCGCGTCGCGTGCAGCGGAGCCCCGACCAAGAGCAGCGGCAGCAGCCACGCGAGCGCGATTCCGGGAGGGAGTCGCAACGTCATGGCGCGTACCTGCAGGCGTTCGCGACGGTAGTCTCGCAGATCGGGCGGCCGAGGCGTGCGCCGCCGCTCGCGAGCGTATTGCTCCAGCCCGCGCCCTCGCTGCACGCGGCGCACGACGGGTAGGCGACGGCGATCAGCTTGCCGATCGCCGCCGTAGCCAGGTTGACGTCTTGGGAGCTGATCGCGGTGCCGATGGCATCGTGGTCGAACTCGCCGCAGCGCTGCGCTGCGGTCGGGGCCGCGCCGCAGCTGCTCTGCGTGACGAGCTTGCCGAGCGAGGCCTTCGCGTTGTTGAAATCGGTCGAGGACACCACCGACCCCGAGTCGTCGTAGTCGAAGTCGCAGACGTTGCCGCGGCCGTCGGCGTCGTCGTCGAGCTGCCGGGAGATGCGCGTGCGGCTGACGAACGATCCGAGGAAGACCGCGTTGGGCTGGAGCTGGCAGGTGTCGCAGGCCTGATCGACGCCGTCCATGTCGGGATCGGTGCCGGCATTCGGGATCGTCGGACAGGTGTCGCACGCGTCGAGCAAACCGTCAGCGTCGAAGTCCGGCTGGCTCGGGTTCGTGACGTTGGTGACAGTCGGGCAGAAGTCGCACGCATCGCCCTGTGGATCAGCGTCGGAGTTCGTCTGACTCGGGTTCGGGACGCTCGGACAGTTGTCCTCGGCGTTCGTGAGCCCGTCGTCATCGGCGTCCTCCAGCACGCTGATGCTCGAGATCATGACCACGTTGTCGCCGTCCACCGGCGCGAATGCGTCGAACTGCCGCGCGTCGTAGCTGCGCATCGGCGCCTCGCTCCAGGGCGGCCCGAAGGGGAAGCGCGGGAGCGCCGCGATCGCGTCGGCCACGACCATCCCGTTGCCGAGCACGCGCCCGAATACGGTGAAGCCGCCGTTCTGGCCGTCGAGGATCCGGGTGTTGTCGTCGTGCAGGTTGATGAACCACTCGTTCGAGGCGCTGTTGGGCTGGCCGCCGATCTTCGCCATCGCGAGCGTTCCGCGCAGGTTGCGGGGCGCCGGAAGGAAGGGCTCGTTGGTCACCGGGCACGTGATCGCCTCGTTTTCGGGGCACGAGGGCACGCGCGGGTAGCTCGAGGGCTCCTCCTGAGCCGTGTTGTCGAACTCGTAGCCACCGATCTGGATCACGAAGTCGTGAAGCACGGTCTGGAGCGGCGGGGCGAACGGGGCTTTCGCCGAGCGGTGGACCATGGTGCTCTGGTAGTCCCCCTCCCCCAGGTGAGCGAGGAAGTTCTCGACGGTGAGCGGCGTCTTCTGGTCGAACAGCTCGACGTCGAAGGTCCCCATCGCCGTTTGGAAGCGCAGGAGCGTTCCCGCGCGCGCCCCGTGGGCCGCTGCGACGATCGAGCAGGCGATGACGGCGAGCGCGGTTCGCCAACGCACGGCTGGACTCAAACGTGTACCCCCCTGCAGGAAATCGGCGCGGATTCTACACCGAACGGCGTAGCTTCGGGCAGCCCGCGCAGGTCGCGCGCAAGCGCTGCGCAGCTCGGAGTCGCCGGCCGCGGACGGCTACCCGGTCACGGTGCGAAGGGGCAAGCGCCGACCACGGCGGTCGCGCAGACCGGGCGACCTGCTCGCGCGCCGGGGGTTCCGATCGCGTCACTCCAGCCCACGCCGACGCTGCAGGCGGCGCACTTCGGGTAGCTGGTGGCGATGATCTTGCTCACCGCCGCCTTGGCCAGGTTGAAGTCCGCCGCGGTGATCGCCGCGCCGCTGCCATCGTGGTCGAACTCGCCGCAGCGTTGCCCGGTGGTGGGTGCTATGCCGCAGACGCTCTGCGACACGAGCTTGCTGACTGCCGACTTCACGTTGTTGAAGTCCGCCGGCGCCACGACGGCGCCGGTGTTGTCGTAGTCGAAGTCGCAGGCGTTGCCGCGGCCATCGGCATCGTCATCGAGCTGGCCGGAGACGAGCGTGCGATTGGTCACCGTCCCGCTGAAGACCGGGTTGGCCTGCAGCAGGCAGGTGTCGCACGCCTGATCCACGCCGTCCATGTCGGAGTCGATCCCGGCGTTGGGGATGGTCGGGCAGATGTCGCAGGCGTCGCTCAACCCGTCGCCGTCGAAATCCAGCAGCGGAGTGCCGGGCGGCAACACGGAGATGCTCGGGATCAGCACCACGTTGTCGGCGTCCACCGGGGTGAAGGCCTGGAAGTCCGCCGTCGTGTAGTTGCGCATCGGCGCCTCGGACCACGCGCCCAGGAACTGGAACCGCTGCAGCGCCGCGATGGCGTCCGCCACGGCCATGCCGCTGCCGAGCACGCGGCCGAACACCGTGAAGCCGCCGTCCTGGCCGTCGAGAATCACGGAGTTGTCGTCGTGCAGGTTGATGAACCACTGGTTCGAGGCGCTGTTCGGCTGGCCCCCCAACCTCGCCATCGCGAGCGTGCCGCGCAGGTTGCGCGGCATCGGCAGCGCCGGCTCGTTGGGGACCGGGCACTGGATCGGCGCCCCGGGGCACGACGGCGTGATCGGGTAGTTCACGGGCTCCACCTGCGCCGTACCGTTGAAGCGGTAGCCGCCGCCCTGGATCACGAAATCCCGGAGCACCGGCGAAGTCACCTTCGCCGAGCGGTGGATCATCGTGTTCTGGTAGTTGCCCGCCGCGACGTGTGCGAGAAAGTTGGCGACGGTCAGGGGGGTCTGCTGGTCGCAGAGCTCAGCGTCGATGTTCCCCATCACCGTCTCGAAGCGCACGACCGTCCCTGCGCGCGCCTCGAGGCACGCGGCGAAGATGGAGCAGGTAATGAGCGCAAGCGCAGCTCGCAGACGCACGGCTGGACCCAGCACAAGACCCCCTGCACGAATTCCAACCGCATACTACACCGATCGACGCGTGCGCGATGTGCACGCGCAACCCGCGCGCGGGCGCTACGCAGATCGGAGTAGGCCGGTCGCACGCGGGCGCGGCGTCACGGAGCGTAGAGGCAGGCGTTGGCCACGGCCGACGCGCAGATCGGGCGCCCCACCCGGGCGCCCGGGCTCCCGATCGC
>CAYVQJ010000078.1:0-3222 GCA_964454165.1 uncultured Myxococcales bacterium
CTGCCCTCGGGGTGGAAGCCCGTTGGCTGCACCAGGAGCATCTTCTCGGTGAGGATGGAACGCGGAACGGCGCTCTGCTCGAGGGACCTGAGCTCGAGCCGGAGGCCGCGGGAATTGTTCAGATACAAGATCTCGTTGCCGGCCGGGGTCCACAGCGGGTACTGGCAATAACCATCGAAGGTCAAGCGGTTGAGCTTGCTGCGCTCGAGGTCCAGCAGCCAGATGTCGCCGAGGACGGATTCCTTGCCGATGGACACGATGATCTGCCGCTCGTCCGGGGACAGCCTCGGGAACCAGTAGGGCTGCGCCGAAACCGGCAACGGATCGACGGCTCCCGAGCGGTCCAACCACACGAGCTCGCGCAACTCGGAGCCTGGGACTTCGGGCAGGTAGGCCAGCGTACCGTCGCGCGCGACGTCGTACTGGACCGCGCCGCTCGCGGGGATGCTCGCGACGCCGGTGACCACCGGAATCTCGGAGCCGCGCACCGCGAGCGTCGTCGGATCGAAGCTCGCCGCGAAGAGCGCACCCGGGCGTCCGAGGATGAGATGGCCGGAAGGCGAGTACTTGGCCATGCCCGCACCCGTGAACACCTCGCGGCGCTCTCTGGTCGCGAGCGAGACAGCGCACACGACCGCGTGGTCGTAGTTCGCGACCTGGTCCGTCGTTCCGGCGACGAACAGCACCCACTCCCCACCTGGAAGCGCGCTGGGCCAACGATGCGTGCGCTCGTGTCGGGCCGGGTCCAGCTCGGTGATCGGCTGCAGTTCCCCGCCCCCGGCGGGCAGGCGATACAGCGCCCCCGCCATGCTCGGGGAGAGCACGATGCTGCCGTCCTGGAGCCAGACCCCGCCGCGATTGGCCGTGCTCCTGCAGAGTTCCAGTGGATCGCCACCGCGCACCGAGGCCTTCTTCAATCTCTCGCCGGCGAAGAATGCGACCCACTGGCCGTCCGGCGAGAAGAACGGATTGTGGGCATTCTTGCTGCCGGGGACGACGCGCGCTTGCTGCTCTCCCAGCGGCCGCAGGAAGAGCTGGATCTGCCCGTCGCGCTGAGCGCAATAGGCCAGAGTCCGCCCGTCCGGTGAGAGCGCGAGGGCGACGACTCCCACCGCGGGCGCGATGACGTCGGTGTTCGGAATGGGGACGCTGACCCGGGTCACGTTCGGGCGCTCGGCGCTGTCCGGGCTCGCGCGCCGAAGCAGTGTGGCACCGAGCCCGACTCCGAGCGCCAGGCCGAACGCCAGCGCAAGCACCGGCAGCCAGGGCCGCTGCGTCGCGACGCGCTCGTGCGGCGGTGCTTCGGCGCCCGCGGACCCGTGCGCGTCGATCAAGGCCACCCTGGCCTCGCCGATGTCGCGCAGGCGCAAGCGTGCCTCCTTCGCGAAGCAGCGGCGAAGGATCTCGCGCACCCGCGCGGGCGTCGCGGGCGGCAACCTGGTCCAGTCCGGCTCGTGTTCCAGGATCGACGCGAGTAGGTCGCCGAGTGTCTCGCCCTCGAATGCGCGCCGGCCCGTGAGGCATTCGTACAGCAGGCAGCCGAACGCCCACACGTCCACGCGCCGGTCGATCGGCTTGCCGCGCGCCTGCTCGGGCGCCATGTAGGTCGGCGTGCCGAGCAGGCGGCCCGCCTCGGTCGTGAGCACGCTGTCGGTGCTCGAACCCGCCTGGCCCTCGTGCGCAGACTTCGCCAGGCCGAAGTCGAGCACCTTGACCTTGCCGTCGGGCGTGATGCGCACGTTGGCCGGCTTCAGATCGCGGTGGATCACGCCGGCCTCGTGCGCGGCCTCGAGGCCTTCGGCGGTCTGACGACAGACGTCGAGCGCTTCGTCCACGGGCAGCGGCCCGCGCTTCAGCCGCTCCTCGAGCGACTCGCCCGGCACGAGCTCGAGCACCAGGAAGCACGTGTCGCCGACCTGGTCCACGCCGAAGATCTGCGCGACGTTGGGATGATTCAGCGACGCGAGCGTCTTGGCCTCGCGCTCGAAGCGCTTCAAGCGTTCTTGGTCGTCGGCGAAGTGCTCCGGAAGGACCTTGATCGCCACCTCGCGGCCGAGCTTCGAGTCGCGGGCCCGGTAGACCTCGCCCATCGCCCCCGCGCCCAGCGGACCGAGGATCTCGTAGTGGAGGAGTCTGCCGCCGCTCACGATGGACATGCGCTGTCAGCGTAGCAGGAGCGCCAGCGCTAGACGCCGAGATCACGGCCTACTCGGCGACCAGATCTTCTCACGCAGCCTCGCGGCGCGGCGGCGAGGACTCGTGTACGAGATGCGGCCGGGCGACCTGGGCGTCGCGCGTCGGCGGCGCGCGAACAGCGAGCTCGTGCCAGGGCACGCCCGCGCGCCTCAGCGCCGCGACCAGCAAGGCGGAGAGCACCCAGGCCGCGCCCGTGTGCAGAGCGGCTGACCAGTGAGCGACGTCGAAGGCGTGCCCGAGCGCCTTGCCCACCAGCGAGTGCACCAGGTACACGCCGAAGCACAGGCTCGAGAGCGCCGGCACGAACCCGGGAATGCGGGGCTTCCAGGCGAACCCCAGGGCGACGAGCGGTACCGCCGCCGCGTAGCGGCGCGGGATGGAATCGACGTCGTCGGCGGTGGGCGAGAGCACGAAAGCCAGCAGCGACACCAGCGCCACCGCGGCGAGCCACGCGCGCCGAGAGCGCAGCGTCTCCATTCGCAGGCTCTGGCCCAGCGCGACTCCCCACAAGATGCCCGGCGAAGAGCGCAGCCAGAAGCGCGTGGGCAGCCGCGGGACATCGAAGCTCGTCACGTACGCGACCGCCTCCGTGCACAGTGCCGCGAGCAGCGCCGCCGAGAGCATCGCGGCCTGGACCGGAATGCGCGCGGCGCAGCGCTGCAGCCACCTCGCCGCGATCACCGCCAGCGTGGCGAAGGGCAGGAACCACAGCGAGAGATGCCCGCCGGAGCACAGCATGTCGAGCTCCAGCCGGCCGAACGGCGCGCGCCCACGCGCCAGGTCGCCGAGGATCAAGAGCGCGAGGTAGACGAACGACCAGCGCAGCCAGGGCACGAGCAGGAAACGCGCCTTGCGCCGCGCGAAGCGTGCGAGCGGCTCCCGCGCCGAGCCGCTCGAGGTGAGCCCGAACAGGATCAGCAGGAACAGCGGCAGCCCGAAGCCGATGCCCAGCAGGAAGCCGGTGCGCATGTGGTGGTACACCACCGCCACGCTGGCCACGATGCGTAGGCACTCGAGCAGCGGCAG
>CAYVQJ010000079.1:0-50086 GCA_964454165.1 uncultured Myxococcales bacterium
CACCGCCACGCCGAGCCCGAGCGGGATTTCGGAGAAGAACGAGACCATGCGCGCGAGCCCGTACACCCCGAGCTTGATCACCACGCCGGAGAGCAGGGCAGACACGTGGCTCGGCGCTGCGGCGTGCGCGCCCGGCAGCCAGACGTGGAACGGCATCACCCCGGCCTTGAGCCCGAAGCCGGCGAGCGCGAGGGCGCACACCGCCCCGGCGTGCGCGTCCGGGAGCTTCGCGCGCGCGAAGTCGTCGAAGCGGAACGAGCCCGCGTGCGCGTACAGGAGCGCCAGCGCGCCGACGAGACACAGCGCCGAGAGACGCGAGCAGACCAGGTACAGGAAGCCGGCCTCCCGGGCGTCGCGCTCGCGGTCTTCGGCGCTGATCGCGAAGTAGGCGGAGAGCGAGGCGAGCTCCCAGCCCACGAGGAACAGCACGCCGTCGCGCGCGATCACGACTAACACCATCCCGGCCGCGAGCAGGCCGTACGCCAGGCGCAGCCCGCGCGCGCTGTCCGCTCGCTCGCTCGCGGACCAGTACCCGAGAGCGTAAACCGCAGCGACGAGCGCGATCGCGAGCACTGCCAGCAGGAACCATGCGGAGAGCGCGTCGACCCCGACCGCGAGCGCGCCGAGCGGGATCGCCCAGTCGCGGGTCAGGCTCTCGGGTCCGCGCACGAGCGCCGTGAGTGCGCTGCCCATGCCGGCGAGCGCGCCGGCCGCGAGGAGAGCCAGGCAGACGCGGTCGCCCGCGCGCGCATCGCGCGCCGCGAACAGGCCCGGAACCCCGCTCCCCGCCAGCAGCACTACCGACGCGATCGCCAGCGCGACGGCGCTCATCGGCTCGGGCACGCGCGAGACCATAGCCAAGGGCTCGGTGGCACGCCGCGCGCGGACGCTAGAGTGCGGGGATGCGCAGCGATCCCGCCGGTGTGGCGTGGCGACCCGGCCCGGAGCAGCTCGAACACTCGCGCATCGCGCGCTTCCTGCGTGCGCAGCAGGTCCCGACGCTCGACGCCCTGCGGCGGCGCGCGTTCGACGACCCCGAGTGGTTCTGGCGCGCAGTGTCGGACGACATCGGCATCCGCTGGCTCGCGCCCTTCTCGCGCGTGCTCGATGCCTCGCGCGGGATCCGCTGGCCGAGCTGGTTTCCGGGCGGCCGCCTGAACTTCGCCGATAGCTGCGTGGATCGGCACGTAGACGCGGGAAGCGGCGATGCGCTCGCGTTGATCGGTGAGGGCGACGACGGCGCGGTGAGCACTCGAACCTTTGCCGAGCTCCGGCGCGACGTGGCGCGTCTCGCCGGGGCGTTGCGACGTCTCGGTGTTGGAGAAGGCGACCGCGTCGGGCTCTACCTGCCCATGTCTCCCGAGGCCGCGATCGCGGTGCTCGCCGCCGCGCGGATCGGCGCGATCGTGTGCCCGTGCTTCTCGGGCTTCGGCGCGCAGGCGGTGGCTTCCCGCCTCTCCGACTGTGAGGCGCGCGTGCTGATCACCTCCGATGGGTTCCGGCGCCGCGGCCAGCTCGTGCCGCAGAAGCGCACTGCCGACGATGCGCTCGGCGCCTGCCCCAGCGTGGAGCGCGTGATCGTCGCGCGGCGCACCGGCACGGACGTGCCCTGGGATGCGCGGCGCGACGTGTGGTGGCACGAGGCAGTGGCCGGCGCGCACGAGGAGCCGCCTACTCCGATGCCCGCGGACCACCCGCTCTTCCTCGTCTACACCTCGGGGACCACGGGCCGACCCAAGGGGGCAGTGCTCACGCAGGGCGGATTTCTGGTGAAGGGCGGAAGTGACTTTGCCTATCTGTTCGACGTCGGCCCGGGCGATCGCCTGTTCTGGCTCACCGATCCGGGGTGGGTCATGGGTCCGCTCGCGATCGCGTCGCTGCTCCACGGCGCCGCGGTGGTTTGCTTCGAAGGCACGCCCGATTTTCCCGGGCCGGATCGGCTGTGGTCAGTCGTCGAGCGCCATCGGGTGAGTGTGATGGGTCTCTCGCCGACGGCGGTGCGTGCGCTGCTCCCGCACGGCACCGCTCCCGTCGCGGCGCACGACCTCTCGAGCCTGCGCATTCTCGGCGGCACCGGCGAGCCGTGGAACCCCGAGCCGTGGCGCTTCTACTTCGAGCAGGTCGGCAAGTCGCGCTTGCCGGTGATCAACTACACCGGCGGAACCGAGATCTCCGGCGGCATCCTCGGCTGCTTTCCGATCGAGCCGATCAAGCCATGCTCGTTTTCGGGACCGATCCCGGGGATCGCGGCCGAGGTGCTCGACGACGAAGGTCACCCCGTGCGCGGTACGGTCGGCGAGCTCGCGATCACGCGCCCGTGGCCGGGCATGACGGCCGGCTTCTGGCGCGATCCGGCGCGCTACGAGGAGACCTACTGGTCGCGCTTCCCCGACGTGTGGGTCCACGGCGACTGGGCGCTCGTCGACGACGACGGCTTCTGGTTCCTGCAGGGCCGCTCCGACGACACGCTCAAGATCGCAGGCAAGCGGCTCGGACCCGCCGAGGTCGAGTCCGTGCTGGTCGAGCATCCCGCGGTGGTCGAGGCCGGCGTGGTCGGCGTGCCGCACGAGATCAAGGGCGAAGCAATCGTGTGCTTCGTCGTGCTCGGCGCGGGGCACGCGCCAGGTGAGTCACTCCGCGCCGAGCTCGCCGCGCGCGTCGCCGACCGCCTCGGCAAGGCGCTGCGCCCCGAGCGCGTGCTCTTCACCCGCGAGCTCCCCAAGACCCGCAGCGCCAAGATCATGCGCCGCGTGATCCGCGCCGCACACCTCGGCCGCGACCCGGGCGACGTCTCCTCGCTCGAGAACCCCACCGCCGTCACAGCGATCGCCGAAGCGAGCTAGTCTTTGCCGCGACGGCTGTCGCCGAGCGGCCTCCGCTCGCGCGGACGCGCTCACTGCGCGCGCGCTTCGCGCGCTTGCCTAGAAGCGGTCCTTCAGCTCGCGGACGCGGCCCAGGATCGTGATGGGGTCGGTCGCGGTGTCGGGGTACTGGGCGCGCACGCTGGCGATGATCTCGGGGGAGGTTGGGCGCATGAAGGGGTTGGTGGCGCGCTCCTCGCCGATCGTCGAGGGGATCGTCATCTCGGCGTCGGTCGCGTCGTGCCAGTCGGGCGCGGCCTTGGAGCGGCGCTCCGACGCCCAGCGCAGCTTCTCCTGCAGCGCGCGATTGCCCGGCTCGACGGAGAGCGCGAAGCGCAGGTTGGACTGGGTGTATTCGTGCCCGCAGTAGACCTTCGTCGTGTCGGGCAGGCGCGTGAGCTTCACGTTCAGGGCCTCGTGCATCATCTGTGGGTTGCCTTCGAACAGGCGACCGCAGCCCGCGGCGAACAGCGTGTCGCCGCAGAACACGGCGCCCGGAAAGACGTACGCGATGTGCCCGCGCGTGTGGGCGGGGATGAACAGCACCTCGGCCTCGAGGCGGCCGACGCTCACGCGGTCGCCCTCGCGCACGCCGTCGCTGAACCCGGGCACGCGATCGGCGTCGCCCGCGAACGCGATGACCGGCACCTGGAAGAGCCGCGCCAGCTCGGGGTTCGCCATCGAGTGATCGGGATGGTGATGCGTGGAGAGGATCTTGGTGACGCGCACGCCGAGCTTCTCGACGCGACGCACCACGGGCACGGCCTCGGGCGCGTCGACCACCGCCGCCTCGCGCGTCTCGGGGTCGATCACCAGATAGGTGTAGTTGTCTCGCAGGGTGGGGATGCGCTCGATCTGCACGGTCACTCCTTGGGCGTGCCCAGGCTCTGACGATACAGCGCGAGCGTGCGGAAGTACTCCTCGGGGATCGCGGTCTCGTAGTCGATCGACGCCACCCGGAGCGAGACGCGCCGCCCTTCGCGCGCGCTCTCGAACTCCATGCGCACGGGGGTCGCGGTCCCGTGGATGACGCGCGTTTCGAGCGTGCGCGCCACCAGGCGCAGCTTGCCGCGCCGGCGCTGCTCGGTGCGCAGCGGCACGAAGCTCTCCTCATCCAGCCAGGTCGTGCGCTCCTCGAAGCGCGGGTTCTCGCGCAGCGCGAGCTCGGAGAGGCGGTAGCTCGCGCGGCCATCGACGCGTTCGCGCACGACGCCCAGCACCTCGGTTGGCTCGGACTGCGCCACGCCGAAGCCCAGGAACTCGAGATCGATGCCGTACACGTCCTCGTTCGCGACGGCTTCCGGCAGCCGCCGCACGCGCCGCAGCGCCGGCTGGTACAGGAAGTAGTCGTTGGGCAGGCCCGCGCGCTCGGCGTACAGGATCCCGAGATCGCGCAGGTCGGGGGGCGCTTCGAAGCGGATCAGCACGCGCTCCTCGGTGCCGGCCTCGTCCGAGCGCCAGACCAGGAGCTCGCGCTGCTCGCGCAGGCCACCGAGGTCCATCTCGAGCAGCACGCGCGCCGTGAAGTGGCGGCCGTCGAGGCGCCCGTGCCAGCTCGCCTTCACCTGCTCGGCCGAGAGCGGGACGGCGTCCTCGGTGTCCGCCGCCGAGGCTGCCTGCGCGAGAACGAGCAGGACGAGGAGGAAGGCGCCCACCGGGACAGAATAGGCGAGCCGCGAGGCCGTGATTGGCCGGACCAGGTCAAGATCGCCACGAAACCGCCGCCCGACCGACCTTACAAGAGGCGCTTCTACGGGGGGATCTGCAAGGAGATCCTGCCGTGGCCGCTCTGCGCCTGCCCCTGTCGCTCTTCCTGAGTGTGCTGGCCGTGGTTCTGGCCTGGTCCCCGCCCGCCAGGGCGGTGTCGGTCGGATTGATCGACAACTTCGAGGACGGGACCACGCAGGGCTGGCAGATCGGCGCCGCCGGCGGCTCCAGCCCCGCACGTCCGCAGTACCTCGCGGACGGTGGACCCGGCGGAGCGGGCGATGGCTTCGTGCGGGTTGCCTCCACCGGCAGCTTCGGCCCCGCCGGGCGGCTCACCATGTTCAATCTGGTCCAATGGAGCGGCAACTACCTCGCGCAGGGTGTCGGCGCGATCACGCTCGACGTCAACAACCTCGGCGCGACCGATCTGGTGCTGCGGCTCTTGATCTCGGATCCGTATCCGGGGTCCCCGGCGAACTCCTTCATGACTGAAGGTGCCTCGGTTCCCGCGGGGAGTGGGTGGACCGCGATCGCCTTCTCGATCGCGCCCCAGGACCTCATCCGCTACACCGGAACGGTGGACGCGGCGCTCTCGGGTGCGGTGGAGCTGCGCCTCTTCCACGCACCGGCTGCGTTTTTCCCTGGGCCGATGAGCGTCGCCACGCTCGGTGTCGACAACATCCGCGCGCTGGCGCAGATCCCCGAGCCGGGCTCCGGGCTGCTCTTCGCGGCGGGGCTGCTCGCGCTCGCGAGCCTCAGACGAACAAGACTTCGAGGTCGGTGCACACCAGGCGGCGCAGCTTCTCGCTGACCCACGCCTCGATGTCCGGGTCGCGCTTGGGGCCCAGGTGGACCTCCACGCGCAGGCCGGCGACGGCGACCAGCTCCACGAACAGTCCGCGCGCGAGCAGCGGCGCGAGCGTGAACTCGATCGACGCCTCGACGCGCCGCTCGGTCTCGTCGGCGCAGGCCTGGCGGTTGTCGAAGCGCGTCCAGTCGGGGACGGCCTCGCCGCGCAGCGCGCACACGATCTCGTCGATCTCGGGATGACAGGTGCCGCAGCCCGAGCCGGCGCGGGTCGCCTCGCACACCTCGGCCCGGGACTCGAGGCCGCCCGCGCGGATCGCCTCCGCGATGCGCACGCTCGACACGCCCATGCAGCGACACACGAGTCGCGGCGGTCCTTCCGGCGGCTTCGTGCGGGCGGGGAGCGCCATCGAGTCACTGATCGGCACTTCGCGTGAGAAGGTTCAGCTCCTGCGGACGCGCAGACCCTCTCGTGCGCGTTCCGGACGCAGCACGCGCGCAGCGGACAGGCGAAGCGCCGGCAGACTCGCGCGCAGCCGGGACTCGAGCTCGGCCTCGGACCCCGGCGCGGCGAGCGCCAGGATCGAGCCGCCGCCGCCGGCCCCGGTGAGCTTGGCCCCGAGCGCCCCCGCCCCGCGCGCGGCCTCGATCAGCGCGTTGTTCGCGGCGCCCGCGCCGTCGGCGAACCCGCACTCGCGCATCATGCGGTCGACCAGCGCGTGGTTGCGATCGAGCAGGCGCCCGACCTCCGGCCAGTCGGCGCGCAGCAGCGCCTGCTTGCCGAGCCAGCCGCACTCGCCGACCGCGCGCATGATGTCGAGCAGCGGGCCCGATCCCGCACGCGCCTCGTCCAGGTAGCGCCGCCGCATCGGGCCGTGGACGTCGCCCGAGTGATGCGCGACGCCGCTCCACACCAGGACCAGCGGCAGCTCCGGCACCAGGGCGTCCAGCTTCTCGACGGTCGCGAACGGCGCCGCCCCTTCCGGCTCGTGAGTCAGCTTGCCGCGAAAGTCGAGGTACAGGAGCCCGCCGAAGAGCGGCGCGTAGAAGTCCACGTAGCCGCCCGCCACGCCGGCCACGTGCTCCTCGCCCCACTGGGCCCACTCCGCGAGCCGGTAGGCGTGGTGCGTTCGCGGGTCGAGCTCGAGCCAGTGCGCGAGCGCGGCGAGCGCGCTGAGCACGAGCAGCGACGACCCGCCCATGCCGCTGCCTCGGGGTACCGCGGTCTCGAGCTCGAGCTCGAAGCCGCGCGAGCCGAGTTGCGCGCGCGCCGCGGGGCTGTGCTCGAGCAGCGACTCGAGGCCGGCGCAGGCGAGCTGCGCCACGCCACCGTCGTGCTCGAGCACGGCCCACGGCGAGCCCGCAAGGCGCACGCGGCGAGCCGGCGCGGCGCGCACGCGCGCCGTCGCGCGGAGCTCGACGCAGAGCGACAGCACGCAGTAGTCGCCTTCGTTGGCGTCGCTCGGGTTTCCGAGCACGTTCAGGCGCGCCGGAAGATCGACCTCGACGACACCGTCCGCGGGCATGCGACTACAACAGCGGGAGCTGCAGGGCCGCCGCGCGCGGAGCGGGCGCGACCGAGCTGGCCGCGAGCCGAGCCGGCGCTGGCGTACCGGCCGCCGGCCGCGCTGGCGCGCCGGGATCGGCGAGCGGAAAGGACGGAGCGTCCTCGTCGCCGGGAGCCGGCGGATCCTCGCGTGACGCGGCGGAACGCTGGCCCTCCGGGCACAGCCCGCGGTACTCGCACCAGCGGCAGAGCCCGCTCGGGACCGCGGGGAACTCGCTCGCGCCCTCGATCGTGTCGATCAGCGCGATCGTCTCGAGCTTGAGCGCCTCGATCGCCTCGGGCGTTCGGGCGGAGCGCAGCGTCTTGCCGAACGCGAGGTAGTGCCAGACCAGCTCGACCGACTCCACGTCGGCCCGGCTCTGCTGGAGCGCGATCTGATACAGCGCGAGCTGCCGATCCTGGTCCACGCGGCGCTGCGGTGGGAGCCAGCCTCCCGTCTTGTAGTCGTGGATCTCGTACTGTCCGGGCTTCGACCGGGCGATGCGATCGACGATCCCGCGCATCTGGTAACGCGCGTCGGGGTCGAGCGCGAGCGTGACGGGCTCCTCGATCGCGACCGTCTCCGCCTGGTCGAACGGATAGAAGCCGCGGTAGTAGCTCTCGAGGCAGCGCGCTCCGAGGCGCTGGTAGTCCTGGAGCGACTGCTCGGTCTTGATGATCTCGACCTTGTCGGTCCAGTGAAGCGGCCAGTCCTTCTCGAAGCGGTCGAGCACCTGGCGCAGGCTCGGCGGACGGCCCCAGCGCCCCAGGTGGTGGTACAGGCGCTCGAGGATCTCGTGCACCCGCTTGCCGACGAACGCCTCGATCGACTCCGTCTCGGCCGGAATCTTCTGGACGTACCGGTACTCGTACTGCCGGGGGCAGTTCTCGTACGCGGCCAGCCTGGAATTGCTGTAGGGGCCCACCTTCTCCTGGCCGGGGGGCGTCGCGCAGTATACTGCCGGGCGATGGATCCGATCGAGTCCGTAGCCCAGCGAATGCGTGCGCTGCGCGAGCGAGAGGACGGCGTGTCTGCCGCGCGGCGCGAGGACATCCCCCCCGGCCCCGCCGTGCTGGAAGTGGTCGAGCACATGCGCCAGATCCTGCTCGACCGCACCGAGAGCGAAGACCTCGAGAGCGACCTGCAGGTGCTCGACGGGCGCCTGTCCCGGCTGATCGGCGAGACCAAGGCCCAGGTCCTCTCGGAGCGCCTGCCCGAGATCCGCGCCTGCCTGGCGCTCGACGTGCAGGCGGCATTCGACGGCGACCCGGCCTCGACCAGCTTCGGCGAGATCGTCTCGGCGTATCCGTCGATCGAGGCGGTGCTGATCCACCGCATCGCCCACGCGCTCTACGAGCTCGACGAGCGCGTGATCGCCCGGATCGTCGCCGAGCACGCGCACGACACCACGGGGATCGACATCCACCCAGGCGCCACGATCGGCTGCCACTTCTTCATCGACCACGGCACGGCGGTGGTGATCGGCGAGACGGCGGTGATCGGCAACCGGGTGAAGCTCTACCACGGGGTCACGCTCGGCGCGTACTCCAACCGCAATGGCCGCAAGGACCGCGACCGCAAGCGTCACCCCACGCTCGAGGACGACGTCACGATCTACCCGAACGCCACGATCCTCGGCGGCGACACCGTGATCGGGAAGGGCTCGGTGATCGGCGGCAACGCCTGGATCACGCGCTCGGTGCCGCCGTACTCCCGCGTGACCGCGGAGCCGCCGATGCTCCAGCTCTCGCGCTCGCCCGGCGAGACCCCACGCGAGGACTTCGAGATTTGAACGCGCGAGCCGCTGCGGTCGCTCTGCTCGTGGCCCTCGCTGGCCCCGCCGTGGCGGGCGACGGCGTGCGCGAGATCAACCAGGCCAGCGTCTCCGGCGACGCGACCGCGCTGCACGTCATCTCGGCGCCCGGCAGCTACCGGCTCACCAGCGACCTCTCCGCTCCCCTCGGTCAGAGCGGCATCCGCATCACCGCAAGCGACGTGACGCTCGACCTGAACGGGTTCACGATCTCGAGCCAGAGCATGATCGGGCTGGCGATCCACGGGATCACCGGGACCCTCCTCTCGAACGTCGAGGTCCGCAACGGGACGATCCGCAACTTCCCGACCTCGGGCGTGCACCTCCCCAGCGGGCTGCTCCACCGCGTGATCGACGTGCGCGTCTTCGGCAACGGGAACTTCGGCATCAACATGATCGGCGTGGGGGCCCTGTACGGTGGGCACCTCGTGCGCGGGTGTACGGCCTCCGGCAACGGTACGGGTATCCGGGTCGAACCGAGCGGCTCGCTCGTGGTCGACAGCACCGCGCGCAACAACATGTTTGTGGGCCTCGAGCTAGGCGCGAGCGCCGGGTATGCGAGGAACGCCGTCTCGGGAAACCCGACCGCCGACGTCAGCGGAGGCGTCGCGCTCGGCTGCAATCTGATCGGGCCGAGCTCGGTCTGCCCGCCCTGAGTCAAAACCAGCGCGAGGACTGGGTCGAGCTTGCGCGCTGGCTCGAAGCGCAGCCCTGGAATCCGGCGGGCTCGGACAAGACGTGGGTGCTCGCCGCGATGTGGCAGCACCTCTCCTTCCGCCGCGAGGTGCGGAGAGCGGAGCAGGTTGGCGGAGGCTAGCGGCTTCGCGGCCGCGCTCGCCGCGCTGACCCGCGCCGGCGTTGAGTTCGTCGTGGTCGGGGTCGGAGGCATCAACTTCTACGCTCGAGAGGCGGCAGCAGCGATCGCGACGCTCGACCTCGATCTGCTGCTGCGCCCTCGTGTGGCCACGCTTCGCACCGCATTGTCCGCGCTTCGCACGGCGGGATTCTCGTTCGAAGCGGGCGGCGAGCCCTTCATCGACCAGGACGATGATTCGGTACTGGCCAACGCAGCTCCGCGAGGTGCAAGCATCTCCGCGAGCTCGCCGGAAGGCGCGCGCATCGATCTGATGCTGTCCGCCGCCGGCGTCGCCTGGGACGACCTCGCGGCAGACGGAATGACTGCTGGGCGCGACCGGGTGTGCTAGCCCTTCGCGTCGCCGCGGAGACGCGCGGCGTACAGGCGCAGGAACTCGACGTCGCCCGCCTCTGAGGCGGCGCCGCGCTCGGGAGTAGCGGCCGATTCGCGGGACGCGGCCGCGTGACCTATCTCGGCTGCTGCTTCAGAGAGCGTCTCTGCGCGTAGAGAGCCGCGGCCGCGAGCAACGCGAGCAGCACGACGGCGGGTCCCCATCCCGAGAGCGCACCGACAGGCCGCGCGTTGGTCACCGCAGTCCCGATCTGATCGTCGGCGAGCACGGATCCCACGACGCTGTACGTCGAGCTGAACAGCGCGAGCGACTCGCCGACGATCCGGACCTCGCCCGGACCGCCCGCCGCAAAGCGACTGCGGATCTGCGTCTCGATCTTGTCGATGAGTGGTGAAGGATCGATCGGATTCGGGTCCGTGACCGTGAGACGACTCGGGTCGTAGGTGAAGTCGATCACGAGATCCGCCGGCGTGCTGAGAGGATTGGTCGCCGAGATCAGCACCGACCAAACGGGAGAAGCGCTGCGCGTGTCGTGGACGGCGTAGTCGAGCGCGACCGTCATGAACTCGCCCGCGGGAATCGACAGGGTGACGTCCCTCAGAGTGGGCGCGTATGAATAGCTTCCCGGCGGGATCGTGAAGGGGTCGCTCGCCTTCGCGCCGGCGGACGTTCCCGCGGGGCGGACGGTGGCAATCGCGGCGATCGAGGCGGGATTCAGCCCCCCGGGGAAGTACTTCGCTGTTCCGAGCGCGTTGTGCGGGGCTGCCATCGGGTTTCTCGAGGTGACGACGAGGTCCGGCAGGGCCGCTGGCTTCACCATGTTGTTCCGCACCCAAATCGGTGGTCCGAACGTGACTCCCCCCGAGATGAAGTCTGCGATCGGGTCCTCGACCGCTCCGAGGGCGACGGGGGATTCGAATTTGTCGGTGTTCACCGCTGCACCGGCGGAGCTGTAGGCACGCAGCTTCAACGTGCCGAGCGGATCTACGGGGACTCCGGTCTGACCGCGAAGCGTCGTGGCGTTGGCCTCCGCGGTCGCGGCGAGCGACTCGGATCCGCAGACCAGGCAAAACAGGAAGACGACGGCGAAGCGAACCACCGCCATACCCAGACCTCTCTGTCCCGACCTCGCTGTCCCCGTCGAGCATTGCACCGGCTCTTGCCGGTCGTCAACGCAAGAGTGGCCTCGCCGCCTTCCGGCCGACAGCCAACCCCAGGGCGGCAGCGGCTGCCAGAACGATGCCGCCGCGGGGAGTAGCACCGTCGCGAGCTTGCGCGGATCGGTGAACGACGGGAAGCCTGGTCGTCAGCCGCGCGCGGTGGGCGTGTTGGCGGACGAGGCGAAGCGCGCGAGGTCGAGCTCCTGGCGCACACCCGCGCTCATCGCGGCCATGGCGTCGTCGAGCGGGATGCCGGTCGCGTCCGCGATGCGATCGACCACGTTGAACGCGCCGATCACGCCGGCCACGTCGAAGAAGGCTTCCGGCGAGAGGAGCGCGCGCAGCGCCTGACGTTCTCCTGCGAGTCGCGCGTCATCCGCGCCCATTGCGGCCTCCGTGAACGCGACGAGCCGCGCACCGTGGGGCACGCCGCCGTCGGCGTCGAGGCCTCCGTTCACGAGCCCGAGATCCGCGCTGCCGCCCGCCACCTGGCTGCTCACACGGAGCAGCGATGCGTGTGCCGTAGTTCAGTAGAAGCATTGGTTGAGCGCGGAGACGCGCGCCGCGACCAGCTCGATCTGCGGCCGCGACAGTGCGCGGCCGACACGCGGGTCGGTGAGCTTGCCGAGCGGCACGTAGTGCGCGTCGGACTCGCGGCGCAGCGCCCCCACTTCGGCGGGCACGAGCGAGAGGGCGCGCACGATGTTCGGCACCATGGGCGCGCCGCCATACAGGTCCAGGTCGGGCTCGCACAGGTCTTCGGGTGCGACGAGCGGCACCCAGGCGATGCCGGTCTTCGCTCCCGCGGGCACGCGTCGCTCGGGGTCGCCGCCCTCGGGCGCGGGGAGCGGGAACGCGGGGATGCCGAGCGTGCGGCAGAAGGCGTCGAGGCCCGCGACCTGTGTCACCACGCTCACCAGCTCGACGTACTCCTCCGCGCGCAGCCCGCCCGCGAGCTGCGCGTCGAACCAGCGGCGCGAGAGCCGCGCGGGATCAGTGCGGATGCGATGAATCGCCTCGAGCGCCGACGGCCGCACCGCGCCGAGCGTCGCGTGCTTTCCGGCGACCGCGTTCGGCGACAGCGCAACCTTGCGCTCGCGACACAGCGCGCACGCGGCAGAGTTACGGCTCTCCGCCGCGATCGCCACGCGCGCAGCACCCGTCCACCACGTTCCCGGCCGGCGCAGATGCTCGAGCAGGAACGCATGCGCCGCCCGCGCATCCTCGCGCACCGGAACATCCGCCGACGAGTAGTCGAGCTCCGCCATGACTTACAGCGTACTCCTGCGGCGTAGCTCGGCATAGGCGTAGACCAGCGCGACCGCGCGCCAGGGGCGCCAGCGCTCGGCGAAGGCGCGCATCTGCGACTCGGTGGCCGGCGCCCCGCGGCCGAGGAGGCCCTGCGCGAGGTACTTCACGACGCCGAGGTCCGCGGCGGGGAACGCGTCCAGCCGGCCGAGCCCGCGCATCAACACCGTCTCCGCGGTCCAGCGGCCGATCCCCTTCAGGGCGGTGAGGCGCGCGATCACCTCGTCGTCGGGAAGCTCGCGCAGCTCGGCGTCGTCGAGCTCGCCGCGCGCGAACGAGGTCGCCACGCGCTGGATGGCCTCAGTTTTCGCCTGTGACAGACGGAAGCGGCGCAGCGCTGCGGATGTCTCGCGCGCCAGGCGCTGCGGCGTCGGAAACGCGAGCCAGCGCTCGCCGTCGAAGCGCGCGCGCCTGCCGAACGCCCGCGCCAGCTCCGCGCGGATCGAGTAGGCGAACGCGAGGTTCACCTGCTGGGTCAGGATCGCAGACACGATCGCCTCGAACGCGTTGCTGAAGCCCGAGACGCGCATGCCGCGGGCGGCTCGGAGCGACGCGCCGATCAGCGGATCGTCGTCGAACGCGCGGTAGAACGGCCGCAGGTCGTGATCGACGCCGAACGCGCGCTCCAGGTGCTGCTGCGCCGCGCGCCGCGCGCCGGGCTCGCCGGCCTTCCTCCCCGACAGCTCGACTCCGAGCCGTGCGCGTCCCGGCGCACCTTCCTGCGTCACGCGCACGAGCAACGGCGCGCCGTCCACGACCAGCAAGCGCCCGTAGCGCTCGCCGTCCCAGCGGTCGATCGCGTCGCCCAGCCTCGCGAAGCGCTCCGCCGACAGCGCGAGCGAGTACGGCGGCGGCGGCGTGAGCATGAAGCGATGCGGGACGACGTCCTTCATTCGACGGGCAATGCCGTCGGACCCGGAGTAGGCGCGGCCCGCCGGTAGTGTGCGCACGCTCGCGACCGTAGCATCGCCGGTATGGCCATACCGAAGGTCAAGGCGACGTATGCGCTCGACCCTCCGACGATTCGGGCGCTCGAGCGGATCGCAAGGCGTTGGGGCGTTTCGAAGTCGGAGGCGCTGCGCCGCGCGATCCGCGCTGCCACGGAGAGACGGACCCAGAGTACGCGCCGAGGTGTGGCCGACCTCGATCGGCTCCAGCGGGTGCTCGCACTGTCTCCCGACCACGCTCGAAACTGGGCCCGGCGCGCGCGCGCCGAGCGGCCTGCCTCGTCTGCGGGTCGGCAGGGGCGCGGCCGCTGATCCACCTCGACACCAGCATGATCGCAGCGATCGCGATTGGGGCGGAGGCGACGCTCGCGACGGCCAACGCTGGTGACTTCGAGCGCTTCGCGGGCGCGGGTCTGGCCCTGGCCTGAACGCCTCGGCTGCAGCGAGCGCGCGGCGCGCGAGCGGAGGCCGCTTGGCGACAGCCATCGCGGCTAAGGCAAGCGCGAAGCGCGCGCAGCGAGCGCCGCTCTGGGCGCGAGCGAAGGCGCTAGCGCGCGGCCGCCCGCGCGCGTACAGCGCAGAGACCCGTCAGCGGGCATCGTGGAAGATCAGGCCGAGGACCAGGCGGTCGCCGCGCGTGATCGTCGCGACGCCGTGGCGCACCGACGCGCGCGTGAAGCCGCGCCTGCTCGCGAGGGGATGTGCTGTGTTGGGGAAGATCACGAGGCCGCCCTGCTCGGGGAGCAGCGCCTCGCCGCGCGACTGGCTGCGCGGCCGTTGCTCGACCAGCAGGAAGGCGCCGCCGTCGTAGTCCACGCGTGGACGCGACAGGAAGAGGGCAACCTGCAGCGGGAAGCCGACCTCGCCGTAGCGATCCTGGTGCAGGCAGTTGTAGCCGCCTTCGGCGTAGCGCAAGAGAAGCGGCGTCGGGCGGCGCTGTCCCGCCGCGTGGCATTGTGCTGTGAACGCGCGCAGCGAGCGCGGATAACGGCGAGCGTCGCGCAGGCGCTCGGCCCAGCGGTTGGCGATCGGCGCGAGACGCGCGTAAAAGTCGGCGCGCAGCGCCTGCACCGCCGGGGGCAGCGGGTAAGCGAAGTAGCGGTACTCGCCCGCGCCGAAGCGGTGCCGCGCCATCTCGACCTTCGAGCGGAAGCGCTGTTCGTCGTTCCAGAGCGCCGCGAGCTCTGCGCACGTCGCAGCCGGGAGCAGCGGCGGCGTCGCTGCCCAGCCGGTGTCGTCGAGCGCGCGCTCGAGCGCCGGCCAGTCGAGCGCGCCGGGGACCTCGCGCGGCTCAGCCACCAGACCAGAAACGATGGGCCCAGCGCACGAGTGTCGCCACCGCGATCCCCGCGACGAGCGCGATCGGCGACAGCTCGCGCAGCCCCTGCAGCGCTCCCGCGCGCGTGAAGGGCAGGAACGGCGTCGCCTCGTAGAAGGGCCGGTACACGGGAATGCTCGCGAGCTTGCGCTGGTCCTGGTGCCAGGTGCCGACGAGCGCGAACCCCGCGAAGCCGCCGAAGAACGCGACATCGGCCGTCGACGAATTGGGCAGCAGGTGCAGCAGCGCGAACACTCCGAGACCCATCACCAGCGGGTGCCGTGTGATCCGGAACATCCCGCGCACCGTCGCCTGCCCGGGCGCGACCGCCGCAGGACTCGGCGTGATCAGCGCGGAGACGATCGAGACGAACGCCGCACCCACGCCGACGTTCACGACCCAGGTGAGCGCCGTGCTGCGCGGCAGGGACCAGAGCCACGGCCCGAAGTGAATGTTCTCGATGTAGATCCATACCAGCGGCACGAAGAACGCGAACGCGACCAGCGAGTACACGCCGAGGAACGGCTCGGCGCCGATCCGCGCCACGAGCTGCGGCCGCAGCCGCTGACTCGACAGCGCCAGGTGACTCGCCGCGAATCCGATCCAGAGCAAGAGGATCGCGAGGTCGGGCCGCATGCGGCTACGCGAGCTTCGCGATCGCCTTGATCTCGACGAGGGCGCCGGGGAGTGCGAGCTCCGTGACGCCGATCGCCGTCCACGCCGGGTAGGGTTTCGCGAGGAAGTCGTCCTTCACCGCGGCGAACACGGTCAGATGCTCGCGCAGCCCGACGTGGAAGGTCGAGAGCTCGACCACGTCGGCGAACGTGGCGCCGCCCTCCGCGAGCACGCGCCCGAGCCCCTCGAACGCGACCCGGAACTGCGTCTTGGGATCTTCCGGGACCTTCCCGTCCGCACCGACGCCGAGCTGGCCCGAGCACCAGAGCGTGTCGCCCTCGCGGATCGCCTGCGCGAAGTGAAAGTTCTCGTACATCCACTCGAAGCCCTTGGGCACGATCGTCTTGCGTTCGCTCATGCGGGCCAGATTACCACGCACTCGCGAAGAGGAGCCTAGGGGCGTCGCAAGGAAGAGAGCTGGTCGGCGACGCTGCGCTCGAGCGTCGGCACCGCGCCGAGCTTGATCGCCTCGAAGCCGCGCAGCGTTTCGGGAGCACGCGCGATGGCGAGCGCGGCGTCGGCGGTTTCTGCTCGCAGCTTTGCGGCCAGCTCCGCGAGCACGTCCTCGTACCAGCGCACGAGAGCGCGCTCCTTGCGCCTGACGTGGGTCCAGCCCACGGGATCGAGCGGCGTGCCGCGCAGTCCGCGCGCGCGAACCAGCGCACCCAGCAGCGGCTCGATGGACCGGCCGAGCGCCAGCTTGCGCTCGAGCCCGAGCGCGCGCAGCAGCGGCGGGTGCAGGTGGTAGCTGACCTCGATCGGCGCTTCGTAGTGGCGGTCGAGCCAGCGGCGCCACGGTCCGCGCAGCAGGAGCCGCGCCACCTCGTACTCGTCCTTGTACGCCATCAGCCGGTAGAGCTCGCGCGCGGCGGCGGCGGTGACCGCGCACGACGCCGGTGTCGCCTCCGCTTCGGCGCGTGCGAGCGACTCGAGCGCGCGCAGGTAGCGCCGGGCGTAGCGGCGGTTCTGGTAGTCGACCAGATCGCAGGCGAAGGCCGCGACGCGGCGGCGCAGGGCGTCGGTGGCAGGGCACAAGTCGAAGCGGCCGAGCGACTCGTCGATGCGATCCCACGCCACGTTCAGCAGCTTGCGCGCGCGGTCCGGATCGCCGTGATCGCCGATCGCCGGCGGCCGCGAGTCGGCGAGGATGCGCTCGGCGAGCGCCGTGTCGAGCGCAAGCGTGCGCCCGAGCCGGAGAGCACCCAGGTTTGCCTCGACCGCCACGCCGCGATCGCGTACCGCCTGCTCGAGCGACGCGACACGGAACGGAAGCAGCCCGAGCTGCAGCGCGAAGCCGAGCTGCAGCACGTTGGCGAGCAGGGGCTCGCCGAGTGCGACGTCCGCGAGCGACTCGGAGGCGAGCGTCCAGGTCTCGGCCGTGCGGGCGCGAATCCGCGCGACCAGTCCGGCGGGATCGACCCACTGGTGCGCGCCCTTCGCGAGCGCCTCTCCGGTCGGATGCACGGCGTCGTGGACCACTGCGCGCGTGTGCGCCGGGTCCAGCAGCCGCAGTCCCTGCTCGTCGGCCGCGCCGAGTGGGTCGAACGCGAGCACCGCGTCCGCGTTCCCCGCGCCTGCGCGTGGGCTCCCGGCCAGTGGGGCGCGCCCGAGCACGCAGTGTGACACCACCTTGCCGCCGCGCTGCGCCAGTCCCGTCTGGTCGAGGTGCAGCGCGTGCAGGCTCTCGATCTCGGCAGCGCGCACCAGCAGCGCGTCCACGGTCACCACGCCCGTGCTGCCGATCCCGACCAGCGCGATCTCGTAGCGCTCGCCGCGCCACACCGGCGCCGGCGGCGCGGGCAGCTCGTCGTCCGGCCACGCTCCCGCGGGCGGTCGCCGCCGCGGCCCGCTGCGCACCGACACGAACGCAGGGCAGTCGCCCGCGAGACAGGCGCGATCGTCGCTGCACGAGCCCGCGTGCACGCGCGTCTTGCGCCCGAGCGCGGTCGCCACCGGCCAGAGCGACGCACACGTTGACTTCGTCACGCAGTCGCCGCAGCCCTCGCACACGTCTTCGTTGATGACGATGCGCTGGCCCGGGCGCGGGCGCAGACCGCGGCGCTCCTGGCGCTGCTTCTCGTTGGCGCAGAGCTGGTCGTAGACCAGGGCGGTGACTCCCTGCTCCTCGCGCAGCCGCTGCATCTGCTCCGGCATGTCCTCGCGCGACGCGCACGAGAGCGCCGGCTCGAGCGCGGCGAGCTCGCGCACGGCAGAATCGTCGGTGATCGCCACCACGCGGCGCACGCCGTCGGCGAGCAGGTCCTGACAGACCTCCGCCAGCGGCTTCTCACCGACCGCGCGCTGGCCGCCGGTCATCGCGATCGCCCCGTTGTAGAGCAGCTTGAACGTCACGCGGACGCCGGCCTCCACGCACGCGCGCACCGCGAGGCGGCCGGAGTGGAAATAGGTGCCGTCGCCCAGGTTCTGGAACAGGTGTCGCGTGTCGACGTAGCCGGAGAGTCCGATCCAGTGCGAGCCCTCCGAGCCCATCGCGCCCACGTACTGCACGCCGCGGTCCATGCGCAGCGCCATGGTGTGGCAGCCGATCCCGCCGCCCGCGAGCGAGCCCTCGGGCAGCTTGGTCGAGGTGGAGTGCGGGCAACCGCTGCAGAAATGCGGCTCGCGGCGCGGCGCGCCGACTTCGAGCGGGTTGGACTCGAAGCTCCGAATGCGCTCGGCCCGCTCGGCGAGCTCCGGGCGCCCGAGGCGCGCGGCCAGATGCAGGCCGAGGTCGACCGCGAGCGTATCAGCGGTGACGTCGCGATGGCGCCCCAGCCACGGCTCACCGCGCTCATCGCGCGCGCCGAGCAGGGCAGGGCGCTCCTGCGCGTCGTACAGCACGGAGCGCAGCTCCGCTTCGAGGAAGCCGCGGCGCTCGTCGACCACGAGGATCTCGTGGAGGCCGTCCGCGAACGCGCGCGCGCGCCGCGGCTCGAGCGGCCAGAGCATGCGCACGCGATACAGCCGGATGCCGAGCGCGGCGCGCGCGCGCGCATCGAGGCCGAGCCGCTCCAGCGCGGAGACGAGCTCGCGCCAGAGCCGGCCGCTCGCGCAGATTCCCACGCGATCTCGCCGCGTGTGCGACTCGATCACGTCGAGCTCGTTGGCGAACGCGAAGCGGCGCGCCGCCTCGAGGCGCTCGTAGCAGAGCTCCTCCTCGAGGGCGTTGGCGTGCGGCGCGAGCAGGCGCGCGTCGAGCCGCCGCTGGAACGGATGACCGCGCACCTCGAACTTCGGCAGCTCCCACTCGCGAGGCGCGGGCGGCTCGAACACCGCGCCGCCATCGGCGACGTCGGCCGCGACGCGCAGCCCGACGAAGAGCGACGCGTAGCGCGAGAGCGCTACGCCGGCGAGACCGAGCTCGAGGACTTCCGCAGCGTCGCCGGGGACGAGCAGCGGGATCCAGGCGTGCGCGAAGGCGTACTCGCTAGAGCTCGGGATCGACGAGCTCTTGCAGGCCGGATCGTCCCCGACCACCGCGAGCGCGCCGCCGAAGCGCCCGGTCCCCGCGAGGTTCGCGTGGCGCAGCGCGTCGAGCGCGCGATCGAGCCCGGGCGCCTTGCCGTACCAGATCCCGAGCACGCCGTCCCAGTGGCCGTGCGGGAACAGCTCGAGAAGCTGCGTGCCGGCGATGGTTCCGGCGGCGAGCTCCTCGTTCAGACCGGGCACGAAGCGCACGCCGTGCTCCTGGCACAGCGGCGCGACTGCGGCGAACGCCTGATCGAGCCCCGCGAGGGGCGAGCCGGGATACCCCGAGACCAGCGCGCCGACGCGGCGCCCGGCCGCGCGATCGCGGCGCACCTGATCGATCGGCAGGCGCACCAGCGCTTGCAGACCCGTCAGGTGGATGCGCCCGCTCGTGCGCGTGAAACGGTCCTCGAGCGGAGAGGCGACGGGAGGCCGCATCCCCTGGGGATCGGCGCGCGCGCCCTCTGTCCTGAGGCGCGTCGCGTCCGCTAGCCGACGTTCGCTGAAACGTGTTCCAATACCCGCCGCGCCCGCCACGAAGACGGGAGGAGGCCGCATGTCGAGCGATTCGCCGGGCGACATCCTGGGCGCCCCCTACACGCTCGAGTTTCCCTACACGCGCTCCGTCGGCCCGGTGATCGGGCGCTTCCTGACCGGGCTAGCCGCGGGGAAGATCGAGGGCATTCGCATGGGCGATGGTCGGGTGCTGGTGCCGCCGCTCGAGTACGACCCCGCGACGGCGGAGGCCCTCTCCGAGTTCGTCCCGGTGGGTCAGAGCGGCACGGTGACCACCTGGTGCTGGGTGCGCGAGCCGCGCGAGAAGCACCCGCTGCCGCGTCCATTCGCGTGGGCGCTGGTGCGGCTCGACGGCGCAGACGTGCCGATGCTGCACGCCGTGGACGCCGGCGACGAGTCGCGCATGGCGACGGGCATGCGCGTGCGCGTGCGCTGGCGCGCCGAGCGCAGCGGACACATCCGCGACATCGAGTGCTTCGAGCCGGAGACTTCGGAGCCCCGAGCTGGCGCCGCGGCGCTGGTGGCGATCGACAAGGTGGAGACGATCACCTGCCCGATCTCGCTCACCTACAGCTACACCGCGGGCGCCGCCACCAGCCGCTTCCTGCGCGCGATGAAGGAAGGCCGCGTGGTCGGCCAGCGCTGCCCGCAGTGCAGGAAGGTCTATGTGCCTCCGCGCGGCGCCTGCGCGCGCTGCGGTGTGGCGACGACGGAAGAAGTGCCCGTGAAGGACACCGGCACCGTCACCACCTTCACCGTGGTGCACATTCCGCTGCCCGGCTCCGACGTGAAGCCGCCGTTCGTGGCAGGCACGATCCGGCTCGACGGCGCCGATCAGACCTGCCTGCACTTAGTCGGTGGCTGCAAGCCGTCGGAGGTGCGGATCGGCATGCGCGTGCGCGCCTCGTGGCGGCCGCGCGACGAGTGGCAGTTCTCGTTCAACAACATCCGCTGGTTCGAGCCGTCGGGCGAGCCCGACGTGGACGTGCCGCGCCCGGTGGAGACGGACTGATGCGCGAGGTCGCGATCGTCTCGTTCGCCCAGCACGCGGCGCGGCGCGAGCCGCGGCGCAACGACGTCGAGATCCTGATGCCCGTGGTGCACGAGGCCGTCGAGCGCTCCGGCATCCCGCGCCGCCAGATCGGCTTCACCTGCTCGGGGAGCTGCGACTACCTGCAGGGTCAGGCGTTCGCGTTCGTCGGCGGCGTCGACGCGCTCGGCGCCTGGCCGCCGATCTCGGAGTCGCACGTCGAGATGGACGGCGCGTGGGCGCTGTACGAGGCGTGGGCCAAGATCCAGTACGGCGCGGCGGACTCCGCCCTCGTCTTTGCCTTCGGCAAGTCTTCCCCCGGCCCGCTGCGCGACATTCTCGCGCTGCAGCTCGATCCCTACTACATGGCGCCGCTCTGGCCGGACTCGGTGAGCCTCGCGGCGTTGCAGGCGCGCGCGCTGCTCGACTCCGGCCGCGCGTCGGAGAAGGACATGGCCGAGGTGGCGGCGCGCAGCCGCCGCGACGCGCGCTCGAACCCGCACGCGCACGTGAAGGGCGACCGCAGCAGCGACGAGCTCCTGCGCGAGCCGTACTTCGTCTCGCCGCTTCGAAAACACGATTGCGCGCCAATCTCCGACGGTGCGGCCGCGATCGTGATCGCCGCCGCCGACATCGCGCGCAAGGTCTCGAAGCGCCCGGCGTGGATCCGCGGGCTCGACCACCGCGTGGAGCCTCACGCACTGGGCCTGCGCGATCTCACGCGCTCTCCATCCACGCAGCTTGCGGGCGAGAAGGCGGGCGTCTCGAAGGGACCGGTGGACGTGGCCGAGCTCTACGCGCCGTTCACCCACCAGGAGCTCATCCTGCGCGACGCGCTCGGGCTCGGCCCGGCCACGCGCATCAACCCGTCGGGGGGCGCGCTCGGCGCCCACGTGATGATGGCCGCGGGGCTGGTGCGGATCGGCGAGGCTGCGCGTCAGATCTCCGAAGGCAACGCGCGCCGCGCCGTCGCGCACGCGACCGCGGGTCCGTGTCTGCAGCAGAATCTGGTCTGCGTGCTGGAGGGTGACTGATGGGCAATCCGGTTGCCGTGATCGGCGTCGGTCAGACCAAGTACGCGTCCAAGCGCGGTGACCTCTCGATTGCCGGTCTGGTGCGCGAGGCTGCGCTGCGCGCGCTCGAGGACGCGGGCGTCGGCTGGAAGGACATCGACGCCGTCGTGATCGGCAAGGCGCCCGACATGTTCGAGGGCGTGCTGATGCCCGAGCTCTACCTGGCCGACGCGCTCGGCGCGGTCGGGAAGCCGCTGCTTCGGGTGCATACCGCGGGCAGCGTGGGCGGCTCGACCGCGATCGTCGCGGCTTCGCTGGTTCAGGCCGGGATCCACGAGCGCGTGCTGACGCTCGGCTTCGAGAAGCAGAGCGACTCGAACGCGACGTGGGCGCTCTCGCCGCGGCTGCCGTTCTCGCCGCACGCCAACGCTGGCGCCGGCGGCTACTTCGCACCGCTCATCCGCGGCTACATCCACCGCTCCAAGGCGCCCGAGAACATCGGCGTGCTGGTCGCGTACAAGGATCGCCTGAACGCGCTCAAGAACCCGTACGCGCACCTGCAGTTCCCGGACATCAGCGTCGAGAAGGTCGAGAAGTCGCCGATGCTCTGGGAGCCGATCCGCTACCTGGAGAGCTGCCCGTCGTCGGACGGCGCCTGCGCGATCGTGCTCGCCGGCGAGAGCGCGGCGCGCAAGGCGCCGGGGAAGCCGGCGTGGATCCACGCCACCGCGATGCGCAGCGAGCCCACCATGTTCGCGGGCCGCGACGAAGTGAATCCGCGCGCAGGCCGCGACTGCGCCAAGGATCTGTACGCGCAGGCGGGCATCAGCAACCCGCGCCAGGACATCGACGTCGCCGAGATCTACGTGCCGTTCTCGTGGTTCGAGCCGATGTGGATGGAGAACCTGTACTTCGCCCCCGAGGGCGAGGGCTGGAAGATGACCGAGTCCGGCGCCACGATGATGACCGGTGACCTGCCCGTGAACTGCTCCGGCGGCGTGCTCTCCTCCAACGCGATCGGCGCCTCCGGCATGGTCCGCTTCGCGGAAGCGGCGATGCAGGTGCGCGGCACCGCGGGCGAGCACCAGATCGACGGCGCGCACGTGGCCCTCGGTCACGCCTACGGCGGCGGCTCCCAGTTCTTCTCGATGTGGATCGTCTCCGACCGCAAGCCTTAGCCGTGTACGCGCGGGCGAAGCCCGCGCTACGGCCTTCGCTCGGCTTCGCCTCGCTGCGCGCGCGCAGCGCTTGCGGTCACCGTGCTCGGGCTGTGTCTCAAGTGCCGGCCGCCCCGGGGGCGAGGGCGGCTTCGGCTCGGCGCATCGCGCGGAGGAGCTCGCCTGTGCCTTCGCCGAAGCGCGTCAGGCACGTGACGGCCTTGCGGAACGGCACGTCGACCCGGTGAACCCGCTCGGGCGGCAGGATGTAGATCGCGCCCGCGGCCGGCGTGGGGACGCTCGGGACGAAGACGGTGAAGCTCCCATCTTCGTGCTCCTCGACGATGAAGGCCGGCACGAGCGCCTCCTCGATCTCGGCGAGGGCGACCTGGAAGGTCGAGCCTTCCTCCTCGCCCGCGACGCGGCGCGCCAGCGAGCGCGCGAGCGTGTAGCCGGGAATCAGGGCGAGGCGGCGCTCGATTGCGCCCCGGAGCCTATCGCCGATCGCGGTGCGCACGACGAGGCCGGACAGGAAGCAGACGCCGAGGATGATCGCCGCCGCCGCTCCTTCGCGCACGATCGGGCCGCCGGGCAAGTTCCCGGCGATCGGCGACAGCACGCCGTGCAGCATGCCGAGCACCCGCGCGATGATGAGCAGGGCCGCGACGGCCGGCACGAGCACGAGCAGCCCGCCGAGGATGGTGGTTTTCAGAAAGTCGAGCGTCGATCGCACGTGTAGTTCCTCCTGCCGGCATCATGAAGCGCGCGCACGCCGGCGGGAAGTCGGCGCTTGCTCTTCCGCGCGCGCTCCTCGATCCTCGCGGCGCCGCTCGCGCGGCTCGGGGAGAAGCTTTGCCGACTGCGCTCAGGGGACTCTGGCTCGGCCTCGCGTTCGGACTCGCCGTGGCGATCGTCGAGCTGTCGCTGGCCGCCAGCGGCACGATCAACCGGCGCATGGGACCGGGCGCGGGCTTTCTGCTGCGGACCGTCCTGCTCGAGGTCGGGCTGGCGGCGCTGCTCGGCCTCGTCTTCTCGCCGCTGCTCCGGCTGCGCGGCGGGCGCGCGCTCGCAGGGGTTGCGCTCGCGCTCGCCTGGCTCGCGCTCGGCTGGTTCGCGCGCTTCGAGGGGCCGCTCGGACGCGCGATGCTGTTCGGACCGCCGGCCGGCGGCCTCGTGCTCCTGCTCGTGGGGCTCGGCATCGCGCGCTGGCGCGCCTGGCCGGCGTGGGCGCTCGGCGCGCTGCTGCTCGGCGTCGCGGTGCGCGCGCCGCAGGCGTACCTCGACGCGACCTCGACGGTGCCGCCGGTCCGCGCCGAGCTGCCGCCTGCCGTCGCCGGCGCGCCCGACGTCGTGCTCGTGGTGCTCGACACGGTGCGCGCGAAGAACCTGGCGGCGTACGGCTACGCGCGCGACACCTCGCCGTTCCTCGACTCCCTGCTGCGCGAGGGCGCGCTGTTCGCGGACGCGACGTCGCCCGCGACGTGGTCGCTCCCGTCCCACGCGTCGCTCTTCACCGGCCGCTTCCCCACCGCGCACGGCGCGCACGGCGAGCACCTGGTGCTCGACGGCCGCTTCCCGACGCTCGCCGAAGTCCTCGGCGCGAGCGGCTACGAGACCTTCTGCTTCACGTCCAACGCCTGGATCAGCGACGGTCTGGGTCTCTCGCGCGGGTTCGGCTTCCAGGACGGGACGTGGCGCGAGCAGGCCGGCGCGGGCCGCAACTTCGCCTTCGTCTGGCGCCTGCTCGACCGGCTCGGGCTCGCGGAGGGCGACAAGGGCGGCGCGACGGTCGCGGCGCGCTTCGGCGACTGGGTGCGCGCGCGCCCCGCCGGCGCTCGCCCGTACTTCGCGTTCCTGAACTTCATCGAGGCGCACTTCCCCTACCACCAGCTTCCGCGCGAGTACGCGTCGCGCTACACGAACCGGCCAAGCGCCGAGCTCGCAGCCATCTCGATGGCCCTGATGGCGCAGCAGTTCGGGGGGCCCGGCCGCCCGCTGGCCCAGGTCGCGGAGCCCGCTCGCGACATGTACGACGGCGGGATCGCGTACGCCGACGAGCTGCTGCGCCGTGTCGTGGCAGCCGTGCGCGCGCGCGGCAGCCTCGACCGCACCGTGCTCGTCGTGCTCGCCGACCACGGCGAGACGCTCGGCGAGCGCGCGTCCTTCTTCGGGCACGGCCCCTCGCTGTACCAGGAGGTGGTCTCCGTTCCGCTCATGCTGCGCTATCCGGCGCGAGTCCCGGCCGGCGTGCGCGTGCCGTCGCCCGTCTCGACCGTCGGTGTGATGGCGACGATCCTGGACCTTGCCGGAATCCAGCCACCTCCGACGCTTCAGGTGGGATCGCTCGCGCCCCTCCTGGCCGGCGCCGTGGACGGCGTCGGCCCCGTGCTGTCGGAGAACACCAGGACGACCGCAATGGGCGGGGGGGATCGCGTCCTCGACGACCCGCAGATGCGCGGCGACAGCCGCTATCGCGCGTTCCGCGACGGCAGCTTGAAGCTGGTGGAGAGCTCGCGCGGCGACCGCTTCCTCTTCGACCTCGCGACCGACCCCGACGAGCAGCACGATCTCGCCGCCGAGCGCCCGCAAGACGTCGCGCGACTCGCAACGCGCCTGGAAGAGGTCCGCGTCGCGCTGGGACTCCCCGCGCTCGACGCAGACCTGGCGAGCGGCTCGACCCCCGAGCTCGACCCCGCGACGCGCGAGCGCCTGAAGCAGCTCGGCTACGTCGAGTAGTCGTCGGCGCGAGTCAGGCCGGGTTGGCTGCGGCGCAGGCTTGCGTCAGCGGGGGCGCGAGCAGCGCGAGGCGGCGAGCGAGCACGACGGAGTCGAGCAGGTCGCACGCAGTCGTGCCTCCCGCGACGCTGCACTTCGCCTGACCCGCGGGCGAGAGCGCGCGCACGCCCGCGAGCGCTCCGCGCAGCGCGTCGATGTCCGCCGCGTCCACGTCGTGGTTCAGGTCGTCGTCGGCGTCGCCGCACTGGCAGGCGTCGGCGATGCCGTCGGGTCCGCCGCCGCCCACGCCGGACGTGTCGGCCTGGTCGAGATTCGCCGCGTAAGGGCAGGAGTCACAGACGCTGCCGACGGTGTCGAGATCGTGATCCGCCTGGTCGGAGTTCGTCGTGCTGTCGCAGTTGTCGACGTCGTTGGTGAGCGCGTCCTGGTCCGCGTTCAGCACCGGCGCGGCTGCCTCGAGCTCCGCGCAGCGGCCGTCGCGAAACTCGAGGGCGCTCGCCTGCACTACGGAGTTCGTCACGACGTTCGCCGGCGACAGGTTCCAGACCAGCGCGCTGCCCTGGGTCGCCGCTCCGCCGTCGCCGGGGTCGAACGCGGGCCACGCCGGCGTGGCGTTCGGCGCGCCGGTGCGCGCGTAGCTCGTCCATGCCTCCTGCATCTCGGCGGAGAGCAGGGTGTCGCCGATGTCCGGGAAGATCAGCAGGCTGGTGAGGCGCGCGTAGGTGCCGAAGACGTAGAAGAGCTCGAGCCCATGGAACGAGCCCAACGTGAGGCTCGGGTCGTAAGCGAAGTGGTAGGCGTAGGCGCTCGCGCCGTTGTCTCGCACCGCCTTGGCGGCATTGAGCGTGTTGCAGACGAAGAAGATGTCCTCCGAGAGGCGGCGGTAGGCGAGGAGGGGCGAGCCGAGCTCGCTCGCGGGCCAGATCGAGAGCAGGATCGGAGCTACGACCGGCCCCGCCTGCGCGAGGATCAGATCCTCGTAGGACTGGACGGTCGGCAGCGACAGGTTGAGCGTGAAGACCGTCATCTCGTTGGCGTTGCTGCCGATGAGCAGCGAGCGCCCGCCGCCGGCGCCGCCGGTGAGGAGCGCCTGCGGCTGCTCGGAGATCACGTAGTCGTCGATCACCATGTTCGTCGGCGGGAAGCCGAGCGATCCCGTCGACTGGTTGTAGACGGTTTGGATCTCCGCCGCGGTGAGCGCGCGCATGCACGCGACGCGCGTCGCGGGATCCGTGCAGCCGAACGCGGGATTGCTGGCGAGCGCGATGCCGCGGTCGTACGCCGTCGCGCCCGCGGGGAACGTCGCGCCGGGACCGGCCGTGCGCGGGATCGCCTGTGAGCAGTTGCCGCTCTCGACGATCGCGCGCTGGAAGAGACCCGCGGTCAGCGGCGAGGCGAGAAGAGCGCACACCGCAACGCCGCCCGCGGACTCACCGAAGATCGTCACGTTGCCCGGGTCGCCGCCGAACGCCGCAGCGTTCGCCTGCACCCACTGGAGTGCCAGGATCATGTCGAGCATGCCGTAGTTGCCGACCGACGCGTTCGCATCCTCGGCGGCAAGCTCCGGCAGCGCGAAGAAGCCCAGCGGTCCGAGCCGGTACTGGATGTCGATCACGACCTGTCCCGTCGGCCCGTGCACCGCGAGATCCGACGCCTCAGTGAGGCCGTCCCTGGCGCAGCCCGTCACGAACGCGCCGCCGTGGATCCAGACCATGACGGGCCGCGGCGTCACGGGATCCGCAGCAGGGCGCCAGACGGAGAGCGACAGGCAGTCCTCGCTTCCGACGAGCGCGCCGGTGTTCTGCCCGATGTTCTCGCGGCAATCGCGCGCGGTGAACGCTTGGACGGTCTGCCGGCAGGCGAAGCCGGGCAGCGTGCCGTCGAGGGTCGTCAGGCTTGGCGTCACGGGGACGGGTCGCGCCCAGCGCAGATTCCCGATCGGGGGCTGCGCGTAGGGGATCGCCAGGAAGCGCGACACGCCGCCTGCGGTCGTCCCCTGCACGGTCCCGGAGGTCGTGACCACGGTCTGCGCGGAAGCCGACGGCGCGAGGCTACACAGCAGGCCGATCAGGAGCAGGGCTTTCAGCATGGCACCAGCCTATCAGCGGTCTAGCGCGAGCGGGCGACCTGCTGCAGCAGCTCGTCGACCTTGCGGCGCGTGTGGATCGGCCGCTTGTCCTGCATGAGTCCCGGGAAGAACTCGCCTTCACTGCGCCGGTAGCTCTTGGTTCGCTGGATCTGCTCGTAGCAGCCCCACTTCCAGAGCGAGTGCCCGCACCCGAGCAGGTGGTAGAACTCGTGCACCGCCGTGCGTCCCGGTGGCGAGAGCAGCTGGTTCGGCGACAGGTAGCCCGCGACGATCACGCCGCGCGTGTGCGTCGTCTCTTCCACGGCGCCGAGCACTTCGGGAAAGACCACGCCCCAGAGCGTGTCGCCCACGTGGCGCCCGACCAGCCCCACCAGCCGGTCGCAGGGCGGCTCGAGCGAGCGCGCCATCAGGTCGGGGAGCATCGAGGTGGTAAAGAACGCCGGGCGCTGCCAGGCGCGCACCCACGGCACGCTCACGCTGATCCCGTACGCCGACATCTCGCGGTCCATCGCCACGCGCAGGCTCTCGGCGCGCTCGAGCGAGATCTCGGGCGCCGCGAGCATGCACACGCGCAGCTCGACGGCCGGGCCGAAGTCGAGGCGGCCGCGCCGGAACGGGACGTCGACGCCGATCGTGGTGCAGGCGCCGAGGATCGGCAGCAGCAGGAGCAACGCGACCACGCGGCTATGCTGACCCGTGATGGCGGAATCCGACGCAGCGTTCACAGGCTCCATCCCCGAGAACTACGACCGCTACCTGGGGCCATTGATCTTCGAGGATTATGCGGCGGATCTGGCGCGGCGCACGGCCGCGCTCCGGCCGCGGCGGGTGCTGGAGACCGCCGCGGGAACCGGGATCGTCACGCAGCAGCTGCGCAAGCTCCTCGGCTCCGAGGTGTCCCTGACAGTGACGGACCTCTCCCCGCAGATGCTGGAGTTCGCGCGCCGCAAGCTCGGAGCCGCGGCCGGCGTCGAATTCCAGCCCGCCGACGCGACCAGGCTGCCGTACCCGGACGCCTCGTTCGACGCTGTGGTGTGTCAGTTCGGGATCATGTTCTTCCCCGACAAGCTCGCCGCGCTGCGCGAGGCGGCGCGGGTGCTCGTGCCAGGCGGCGCGCTGCTCTTAAACGTTTGGGACTCGCTCGAGCACAATGACCTGCCCCGCAGCGTCGTGGCCGAGCTCGCCGAGCTGCTCGCCGGCGGGCCGCCGGAGTTTTTCGCCACGCCGTACGGCTGGTACGCGCTCGACCCGATCAAGGCGCTCTTGCACGCGAGCGGCTTCGGCGCGATCGAGATCTCGATCCAGCCGCGCGTGAGTCCCTGCAACGCGGCGCGCGATGTAGCACTCGGCTTTATCGCCGGGACGCCGTTCAGTCTCGAGCTCGCGCGGCGCTCCAGCGTCCCGCAGCCCGACGTGATCGCCCGCGTGACCCGGGCCGTCGCGCGCACCCACGGCGATCCGCCCGCCGCCGCGAAGATGCAGGCGATCGTCTTCAGCGCCCGGCGCCCGTAGCTTCCGTTTCTCCACGTCACACCCCCAAGGAGCTCGCCATGCGCATTGCGATCGGCCTGTACGACAAGTTCACCGCGCTCGACGTGATCGGTCCCTACCAGGTGCTCTCCCTGCTGCCGAAGAGCGAGGTCGTGTTCGTCGCGGAGAAGCGCGGCCCCGTCGCCGACGACAGCGGCGCCGTGCGGCTCGAGGCGACCAGGAGCTTCGCCGAGGTGCGCGACGCCGACATCGTGCTCGTGGGGGGCGGGCCACTCACGCACACGCTGATCCCGCAGCAGCACCCGATCATCGGCTGGCTGCGCGACCTGCACCCGCGTACGCAGTGGACCGCGTCGGTGTGCACGGGCTCGCTCCTGCTCGGGGCGGCGGGCCTGCTGCGCGACCTGGAGGCGACGTCGCACTGGATGATGCTCGAGGCCCTGCGCGGCTTCGGCGCCAAGCCGACGTTGCGGCGCGTCGTGTTCGCCGGAGAGCGCATCGTCACCGCCGCGGGCGTGAGCTCGGGGATCGACATGGCGCTCGCACTCGTCGAGCGCATCCACGGCCGCGACACAGCCGAGACCGTCCAGCTCGCGATCGAGTACGACCCGCAGCCCCCGTTCGACGCCGGCTCGCCGGCCAAAGCGCGCCCGGAGATCGTCACGAGCGTGCAAAAGCTATTTGCGGAGCTGCTCACGCAGAGCTCCTGAGCGGGTCCAGACCCAATCAGCCCGCCAGCTCGGGCAGGTGCTCGAGCAGCCAGGCCAGATTGCAGGAGATCCTCGGGCCAGCGACCGCCGGCGACGAGACGCGCGAGACCAGGATGCGCTGGTCGGCCTCGACCCAGTCGGCGAGCTCGTCGAGACGGCGCATGTCGCTCGGAGATGGGTTCGACGTGAGCTTGATCTCGAGGGCGATGCGCCGGTCGCCGAAGTCGAGAAGCAGATCGATTTCGCGGCCGTCGCTCGTGCGCTCGGTTCACCGTCTTCTGATCGACACCGAGGCTGCTCGCTACCGCGGATGCGTTCCACGTCTGCCCGTGCACGGTGGCGAGCATGCGCATCAGCCGGCGCGTGGTGGCCGGGGCGGCCGGGAGCCCCCAGTTCGGCAGGTCGCGCTGCGCGAGCAGGTCGAGGTAGTCCGACTGCCAGCGCGGAAAGCGCGAGGGGCGGAGGACCCCACCCTCGGGATAGCCCCCCGTGCTCCAGAGCCGAGCGCGCTGGGAGTCGCTCTCGAGCTCACTCCAGAGGAGCGGGGTGAGCTCCACCAACGCCAGGCGACCCGAGCCGCCTGGCGCGCGTCCGCTCCTCCCACTCGACGTCGAGCCGAAGGCGGTCGCTCTCGAGCTCGAGGTCGAAGAAGTGACCGCCGCGCGAGGCGACAAGACTCGTCGCGAGGGTCGTCTTGCCCGACTGGCGAGGGCCGAGGAGTGCCACGGCCGGGCTTTCCCGGAGAAGCCAGGCGATGCGCTCTTCGAGCAGCCTTTCGATCGGCATGGGCTTGTAAATTAGGAATCAAATCCCAATTTTCAATTCAGATCGCGGAGCTCACCAGCCCCGCGAGCGTCATGTTCTCCGCGACGAGGTCGTGCGGGATGAGCGCGTAGATCCACGGCTTGCCGCCGTAGGTCGCTGCGTGGTCGCTCGCGTGCTTGCACCACTCAAGAGCGGCTTGCTTCTTCGCGATCACCTCGGCGTTTTCGAGGTCGTCGCTCCGCTTCGTCTCGAGCATGTAGATCGAGTCGCCGGTCTCTGCGACGAAGTCAGGCTGGTACTCGGGCTGCTCCGACCCGATGCGATAGGTGATCTGGAACTGCCCCTTTGCCGGCCGGAACCACCGCAGCGACTCCCGGTCGAGGACGATCGACAACTTCCGCTCCGTGTCGGACTGGAACTTCGTAGCGCCGTGGAGACAGCGCTGGAATCCGGAGAAGACGTACTTCGCGATCCCCTGCTTGTCCGGCGGGGGTCGGCGGAAGTCGAGCGACGCCTCGCCCCCGAGCGCCGCATACGCGCTGGTCTTGATCGGCACGAATCCCTTGCTGATGACAACCTCGTAGCCCTCCGCCTCCTCCGAGTAGTGGTCCTGCATCTGCGCATGGATGAAGTCCGCGACCACGCGCTCGTGGAAGCGGAGCACGCGGCGCGCCTCGTCCTCCGAAAGGTAGGTGCGAAGGTGGGAGACGGTCTGCTCGGCCAGGCTGTAGAGCAGGTCGGCGTGGGCGTCGTAAGCGACATCGTCGAAGTCGACGAGCCCGCGAACGACGTAGTCCTCGAGCTTCTTCTCCTCGATCCCTCCGTCCCCGAGGCCCACGGTCTCCGTCTCGCCCGTGCGGAGGTATTGGATCCAGATCTCCTCTGAGGGCGGCTGCAATCGCAGTGCGCTGAGGTTCAGCGTGAACGGTCGGTAGCCGGATCGCACCTCGCCCCGTGGGACGACGAGCACTCGCGGGATATCGATCGTCCCGTCCTTCACGATCTGTGCGGTCTGCGCGACGATCGCCGCGGTGTCGGGGCGCTTCCCCATACCTTCCAGTTCAATTTGCTGCGGGCGAAAGTGCTCCTCTGCATCTCGCGTCAAGAGCGCCCGAACGTCGGGCCGGTCGAGCGAGAAGACGGACGGGACCTTCGCCGGATCTGCAGCCAGATCGAAGATCCGATCGCGGACGAACTCCGCGATTGCGACCTCCTCTGCGGTATTGAAGGCCGAGACCACGCCCCCATCTGCGACATCGGTAGAGGCATTGGTCGAGGCCGGGCGGAGCCCGAGTCGCACGTCCGCGAGCGGCGGCGCGACGATCGTCCTCGCCGTCTGGCCGAGCTCCCCCCCGGAAAGCACCACCGTGCGGATCCGCACCGGTGAGTCCGGCTTGTTCGCGTCGTCCACGATCTCCTGGAAGCGGTCGTGCGCGACGATGCTCAAGCGGTCCACCGCCGCCACGCCGGTCCGCTTCCCGTAGGGGAGCCGCAGACCGCGTCCGATGGACTGCTCCACCAGGACGCGAGCATTCGCCGCGCGCAGCGGAACGATCGTGTAGAGGTTCGTCACGTCCCAGCCTTCCTTGAGCATGTTCACGTGGATCACGATCTCGGTGGGTTCGTCTGTCTGCTCAACTCGCAGCAGCCGCTCGACGTTCTCGTCCTTCTCGACACCAGCGCTGCTCGAATCGACCTGGAGTACGCGGTCTCGGTAACGACCCGCGAAGAACGCCTCGTCTTCGATCAGTGCTTTCAGGGTTGCAGCGTGGGCTGTGTCCCGGGCGATCACGAGGACGAACGGCTTCACGATCGTCTGTCCGGTCTCGCGGGCGTACGTATCCAGGTGGACCTTGGTCTGCTCGTGCAGCCGAACCCCGTCCTCGAGCTTGAGTCGCTCGAGCTCCTCTGCCGGCATGCCGGCGGCGTTGAAGTCCTTCCGCGTTACGACCGCCGGCTCCTTCACGAAGCCGTCTTCGATCGCCCGCCCGAGGGCGTAGTCGAGGACAACGTTCTTGAAGCGCGTCGTTCCCTTGGCCGTCTCGACCACCGGAGTAGCCGTGAGCTCGAGCCCAAGGATCGGCTTCAGCTCGTTGATCGCGCGAACTCCAGCCGAGGCCCGGTACCTGTGCGACTCGTCCATGATGAGCACGAGGTCCGGAAGGCCCGCCAGGTAGTCGAAGTAGCTCTCGCCGATGTACTCGGACAGCCGCTTGATTCGCGGACTCTTGCCGCCTCGCACCTCGGTGTTGATCTTCGAGATGTTAAAGATGTTGATTCGCACGCTGCCGAACAGCCCCGCGGTTAGCGGATCGGTCTGTTGGTAGTTGTCGCCGGTGATGATCTGTGGAGTGTTCACGGCGAACTCGGCGATGCCCTTGAACACGTACTTCGGGGTGTTCGGCGTGAAGTCCGCGATCAGCTTCTGGTAGATCGTCAAGTTCGGCGCGAGCACGAAGTAGTTCCGGATGCCATGCGCGAGGTGCAGGTAGCTGATGAACGCCCCCATCAGCCGCGTCTTGCCGACGCCGGTTGCGAGAGCGAAGCAGACCGATGCGAACTCTCGCTCGAAGTCGACGACCGAGGGGAAGGCGGCGCGTATCGCCGCGAGCGCGGCAGTGGGATCAGCCCCCTTCTTCGGCGGGGAGACCTCGGTGATGCGATCCAGGATCTCGAGCGCCTCGCGCTGTGGCGGCCGAAGCGAGAGGCGCCCCGCAATCGCGTTCACGTGGCGGTTCATGCGCAGCCGAGCTTCACGCACGCTTCGCTTTGGAGCGCGGCCTCGGACGAAGCCACATGAGCTTTCCGCCCCGCACGACGACGACCGCCGTCCCGGTCTGGCGCGCGATCTCTTCGGCGGTCCTTCGGGCGCGAATCAGCGCGGGAGTGGGGTCCGGGAAGATCGTCCCGGCGCGATTAGCCTTCTTCTTCATTCTTTCACTCCCTGATCGATGAGCCGCCCTGGGCTGTCCGAGTTGTCGTGAGGCCGACGCTGTAGCCAGCCGCCTGCCACTCCGGAATCGCTCGCGCGTAGCGGCGCCCGGCCAGCGTCGTCTCGAACGCGAAGTCCTCGCCGCGCGCCACGTGGTTGCGGATTGCTTGGATCATCAGCCGACCGGCCTGAGCGGCGGCGCGATCCGGGTCGAGCGGTGAGAGGCCTGCCGCGATCAAATCAGCGTTCACGAAGGTGAGAACGCCTGCCTCGCGTGGCAGAAAGTGGCGCGCGAAGGTCGTCTTCCCTGCACCGTTCGGCCCCGCAATGATGAGCGCGCGCTTCCGTGCGCGTTCACTCACAGCTCCAGCTCCTGCTGGCCCGGCTTCGGTGGCGCCGCGGGCAGGTTCTGGACTGCCAGGCTGTAGTCGTCCTTTCCCCACTCGCAGCGCGAGAGGATCGCCTTCGGGATCTTCTTCACGGTTAGATTGGCGTAGCCGTCCTTGCGCCCGCGGAACGCGCTGCACACGACAAGGAGCGAGCGCTCCCGACCCACCTCGTCCGAGAGCTGTTCGAGCTGCGCGTGTGAGAGCGTCGCCGTCGTCACGTAGATGAAGTCGCGCTCGGTCGAACGCCCGTGCTGCCAGTAGACGGTGTCGCTCGGCTCGTACCGAAAGCCCTCGAGCTTGCACACCGCCTCGGCCAACATCGCCGCGTTGTACTCGCGGCTGACGACCCAGTTCCCCCACTTGTCCTTCTCGAGCAGCGACGGGGCAAGACGGTAGTACCTGAAACCTCCGCCTCCCTTCCAGCCGACCGCCTCGGTGATACCGCCGCGATCCTCCCCGTCGACCACCTTCCGGAGCCGCGGGAGAATGTATGTGTCGCAGTGCTCTCCAAGCTCCACCATGATCCAGCGGCGCCCCAGCTTGTGTGCGACTGCTCCTGTTGTTCCAGAGCCGCAGAAGGAGTCCAGCACGAGATCCCCCGGGCTCGTCGCGATCTCAAGAATGCGCGATAGCAGGCGCTCAGGTTTCGGAGTCGGAAACAGATCGCTGGAACTGCGGTCAGGGAAGAGGTTCTTCAACTCGTACTTCGCTTGGCGATTGTGCCCAGTGGCCTCGAGGTCGATCCACACGGTGGAAGGCGGAAGCCCCTTCATGTCCGCCAGATAGGTTCTTCGTCGTATTCCACGCCCGTCCGCTGTGTAGCGGATCTCGCCAGTCGCGATCTTCTCGTCGATTGTCTCCTTGCTCCATCGCCACCCGTTCGGCGGCGGCTTTATCACAGTGCCGTTTGGGGAAACGAGGTCGAACCTCAAGTTTGGTCGCGGACTTGGGGAATTCAGGGGGTTTCCGTCGAACCATGACCCGCGCGGGTCATCGTCCGGGTTCTTGAAGTGCGACCGCTTCTCGCGCTCTTCTGAGCGCTTGATCGGCTGCCACTCGGGATTCGTCGCGTAGACCAGTATGTGGTTGTGGTCGACCGAGAACTGCTTCGCGTCGTTGTTGCTGTTGTCCGTGGATCGCCATGCGATCGACGAAACAAAACATGCCCGCCCGAACACTTCGTCGCACAAGACCTTCAGATAGTGCGCTTCGTTGTCGTCGATCGTGATCCAGAGCGAACCTTCGTCCGACAGCAGGTTTCGGATGATCTCGAGGCGGTCGCGCATCATGGAGAGCCAGATCGAGTGCTCGAGGCCGTCGTCGTAGTGCTCGAAGGCGCTGCCGGTGTTGTACGGCGGGTCGATGAAGACGCACTTCACCTTTCCCGCGAACTCCTGCTCGAGCGCCTTCAGCGCGAGCAGGTTGTCGCCGTGGATCAGGCGGTTGTCGAACAGGTCGCGGTCGGTCACGCGGTGCGGTGCGTGGTAGGACTTCGACGCGTCCTCGAGCAGGATGCGCGGCTCGAGCTTCGGGCGCTGGTCCTTGCCGATCCAGGTGAGCTCAAGCCTCGGCTTCTTGGACATCATCAGCTTAGGCTCCAGCGGATCGTGAATAGCGGACGCAGCTCGGCGCGCTGCGTTAGCTTGGCCTCGATCCCGCTGATCAGAGTGTCGCGCTTCGCGTCGACCTCGTCCTGCGCGTCGAAGAGCGAGCGACGCTTCTCTTTGCGTTGAGCGTCGAGCGCCTTGACCTTCTTCTGGCCGGCGAGCTTGTCGTCGAGGCTGAGCGCACCGGTTGCCGCGCGGCGAGCTTCCTTGATCTGACGGTCGAGGTCCTTGAGATCGCGCTCGAGCCCGAGCTTCAAGTCGTCGGCCCAGCCCTCGAGCTTGTCGGCCTCGGCCTCGAAGAAGCGGCCATTCCGCTCGACGACGGTGCGGCGGATCTCTGCTTCCCGAACTTCGATCCTCTCTCCAAGCGCAGTCGGGGCCTGAAGCAGGACGCCAGTGCCGGCGGATCCCGGGAGCGTGAACAGTCGCTTCGCCGCCTCCTCCGGGAGCGGCTCGCCGGAGTCGCGAACCGCGGCGACGATGAGATGATCCTCCGCCTGGTCGAGCGACTCCACAGAGAAGACCGCCGCGGTCAGGTAGCCGCGCGATCCGCGCAGAGGCTCGAGGATCGAGACGCGGCCCTCGTGAGCGTCGTAGTCGAACTCGACCTCCGCCGCCGGCAGCTCGCGAGCTTTGGCCCGCGCGACCACGGCTTCGGCCAGCGGGTGGGCCAGGCGGTACAGGTGGGCCTCGCCGGATCGCCGCGGTAGCTCGTAGCGCCCGAGCGGGATTTTTCCCGGGAACGGGCAGTCGTTGAGCTGAAACGTGGAATCGTCAGCGAACTCGGCGTGGCCCCGGAGCTCGTGCCGGGTGAGCTGCATCAGAATGCGCTCGAGGCCGTTCAGCATCGCCTTCGAGGACTCATCGCGGACACGGAGCTTCTCGCGCACCTCGTCGTCGAAGTTCTCGATCAGGTTGCGCCGCGCGTCCGTCATCGCCGCGTCGATCTCGAAATTGAGCTCGAGCTGGAGCTGGTCGAATGCCTGCTTGATCTCCTCAGGCTTCCGGCACCGCTGGTAGATGTCGTTGATGCGCTTCTCGAAGTCGACGCCGGACTCGATAGCGCCGAGCACTTCATCACTTGCCCCAAAGACGCCTTCGAAGAGCTGGAACTTCTCCGAGAGCAGCTCGAGCACGCGCCGATCGGCCGCGTTCTTGCGGTTCAGGAAGTTGACTACGACCACGTCGTGCTTCTGGCCGTAGCGGTGGCAGCGTCCGATGCGCTGCTCGATCCGCTGCGGATTCCACGGCAGGTCGTAGTTCACGACGAGGGAGCAGAACTGGAGGTTGATTCCCTCCGCCCCAGCCTCGGTCGCGATCATGATGCGGCCCTCGTCGCGGAAGTACTCGACGAGGGCGGAGCGCATGTCTGCGGTGCGCGAGGTCGTCACGCGGTCGGTTCCCTCGTGCTTCGCCCGCCACGCGGCATAGATCGCCCGCGAGCGCTCGTCGGTGTTGCTTCCGTTGAACAGAACGATGCCGTCGCTCCACGGGCTATCGGCCAGCACCCGGAGCAGGTAGCTCTGCGTGCGGCGCGACTCGGTGAAGATGATTGCCTTCTCGGCGGCGCCGAGCTGCTTCGCCTTCGCGAAGGCGACGTGCAGCGCCTGGACCAGCGACTTCCCCTTGGCGTTCTGGTCGATCGAGGACGCAAGCCCCGCAAACGCATCGAGATCGGCGATCTCCGCCTGGAGCGCCGCGCGGTCCGCCTCCGACAACGTTGGCGGTACCTCGTCCTCTTCCCATTCCTCGGCCGTTTCGTCGAGGGCTTCGTAGTCCGCGCTCAGCTCTTCCTCGAGGGGCGTCGGGGGCTCCGCCGCGCGGAGCCGCTTCGTCAAGCGCTGCGACATCGTCGTGAGCGCGCCGGCGATCGCGAAGGTGGACGAGGCCAGCAGCTTCCGCATCACCAGCGTCATCAGGGAGCGCTGGCTCGACGGCAGCGCCTGCAGGTTGGGACGCCGCAGGTATTCGGAAACCAGGTCGTAGAGCCGGTCCTCGCTCTCCTCCGGCGTGAACTCCTCGACGAGCGGATGGCGCCTCGTGAACGGGACATAGGCGGTGACCTGGCGCCGAAGCGTGCGCTGGCAGATCGGCTTCAAGCGCGCCTTCAGCGTCGCGAACACCTGGTCCTGGTGGAGGTTCAGGAACTGCTCGCGGAAGCTCCGCAGGTCGCCGAACGTGAGCTCGTCGACGACGCTCACGAGCCCGAAGAGCTCGAGCAGCGAGTTCTGGAGCGGTGTTGCCGTGAGCAGCAGCTTCGGGCTGTTCCGCAATGCGGCCTTGAGCGTGTTCGCGATGACATTAGTCGGCTTGTAGACGTTGCGCAGGCGGTGCGCCTCGTCGATGACGACGAGGTCCCAGTTCCCCCGCGCGACATCCGCGGCCTTGCTCTTCGCGAACTGGTACGAGCAGATCACGATCTCGTCGTCGCGCTCGAACGGGCTGAAGCTCCCGCGCCGGATGTCCTCGTTGTAGAGCTTCGACTCGAGAATTCGGCAGGGCAGGAAGAACTTCTCGGCGAGCTCCTGGTGCCACTGCTTGCGCAGGTTCGCGGGCGTGATCACCAGGATGCGGCGCCGCCGCTCCGCCCAGCGTTGCGCCAGGACGATCCCGGCCTCGATCGTCTTCCCGAGCCCGACCTCGTCGGCCAGGATCGCGCCGCGAGAAAGCGGGGACCGGAACGCGAACAGCGCGGCCTCGATCTGGTGCGGGTTCAGGTCGACCTGCGCCCCCGCGACGGCGCCCATCAGCTTCTCCGGGCTATCGGAGGCGTACCGCCTGGTCAGCTCGTGGGCGAGGTACTTGGCGTGGTAGTCGGTCAGTCCGCGGCCGACGTTCCTCGTCGGCGACGGCTGCGCCCGACTTCTCGCCGACTCGACCACGTCACTCGATCCCCACAGGAGAACGATGGTACACGCTCGGCCCGCTCCGTCTCGGGGTGCTTGCATTTTCGCTTTATGTTCGCGTACACTGGGCGGTGTGGAAGTCGGGGTCGAGGGTGCCGGTATCGGTCGCGATGCGTGGCTCGACCTCGAGTCCGAGCTGGTTGGGCTTGCGCGGTCGGGCGGGCCGCTCCGGGCGGCGATCGCGCGGGCCGCTGCGCGCTTCGTGGAGCTGCACGCGTGGGAGCCGCTCGGGTATGCGCGCCTCGAGGACTACGCGCGGGAGCGGTTGGGCCAGGCGGGGCGCACGGTCTACGAGTGGGCGCAGGTTGGGAAGGCGCTCGCGCGTGCGCCTCGGCTCGCGGCGGCTCTCACGCGCGGCTCGCTTCCGTGGACGAAGGTGCGGGCGCTGGCCAGGCTCGCGTCGGCCGACGAGATCGATGCGTGGCTTCTGCTCGCTTCGCGGCACACCGCGGCGTCGCTGGACCGCGAGATCCGGCGCGTCGCTCACTGCGCGGAGAGCCTGCGCGACGACGATCGCGAGCCCCATGAGCCGGTGGCGCTCCTCTGCACGCCCCGCGTGCGAGCGAAGTGGCACTACGCGCTGCTGCTCGCGCGTCAGGTGGCGGGCTTCGGCGCCCGGCCCGGCGTCGCTGCGGAGATGATCGCCGCCGAGGTGCTCTCCGCTCTCGAGCCCGACGAGACCTTCCGGGTCGGCGAGGTCGACGAGCTGCGGCGCGCGCTGCGAGGGGGCGCGTCCGTGCCCGACCCTCCGCCGGAGATCACGCCACCCGCCGCATCGGTCGCGACGGACGAGCCGTCGCCTGCGGACGACACGTACAGTCGTCTGATCGAGGGGCTCGAGGAGGCGGATGCGCGTGAGCTCGACCGGCGCCTGCGCGACTGGGTCGCCCGCGAGCAGCGGCTCGACGCGGGAATCGGCGCACAGCTCGTTGTGATCGCGCGACGCCGCGTCTACACAGCGCTCGGGTTCGCCTCACTCGACGCCTACGCCCGCGAGCGGCTCGGAATCGATCCCGCCAAGGCGCGCGGGCTGCTTCGGATCGAGCGCGCGGCCGCGCACTCGCCGGAGCTCGCGGCCGCGTACCGGAGCGGCGTCCTCTCGTGGGTGGCCGCGCAGGCACTCGTCCCGGTGATCCTGGCCGACTCCCTCGGCCGCTTCGCCGCGAGCTGGGTCGCGCATGCGGCCCGCGTGACGGTGCGCCAGCTCCGCGACGACGCGGAGCGCGCGCTTCTCGTGTTCGAAGCCGACCCAGACCTCTGGGCGCGCACGGGCGGTCTCCCGGAACAGCTCACGACCGATGCTCAGCCAAAGGCGGACCCCGCACAGGAAATCGGCGCACGCGTGCAAACCTCGGACGGCTCGCTCGAAGGGACTGTCGAGGCCGACGGATGGATCCGCCTCGACAACGGCGGTCGCATCGAACCGATCGTCTGGAAGCTGATGGCCGCCAGCGACGAGCCAATCACCGCAGACGTACCGGCATGCACCGGTCCAGTCGCCCTGCGCTTCCTGGCGCCAGTGTCGGTGGCCGCGCTCTTCCGCGCCGTGCACGCCTGCGTACAGCGCGGACTCACCGCCGCGCGCGGCGCCGACGTGACGGCGAGCGACGCGCTCGAGCTGATGCTCGACCACGTGATCCGCGTCTGGGATCGCCGGATCACAACGGGCCATCGCATCTACGAGCGCCACGGCTGGCGCTGCGCCGTACCCGGCTGCTCGTCGCGCAGGAGCCTCCATGACCACCACATCTTCTTCCGCTCGGCCGGCGGGGCGGACACCTGGAATAACCGCGTTGCGCTCTGCGCATTCCACCACCTGCGCGGCGTGCACGCGCGGCTGATCCGCGTCACCGGCGAGGCGCCCCACGGCCTGCGCTTCGAGCTCCCGCTCGAGACGTTCGTCTCTGGCGACTTCCGCGTATCCTAGGCGCGTGCAGCTCGGCTCCCCCGACTCGATTCGCGACCCGGCGGGGTACTTCCGCGCCGCCCGCGAGCGCGACGGCGCGGTGCAGTGGAGTCACTCGCACCGCGCGTGGCTGCTGCTCTCCCATGCCGAAGTCGAGGCCGGCTTCCGCGACACGGCGAATCTCTCCGCGGATCGCAGCGCCGTATTCCGCCGCGCCGCGGCCAAGCACTCGCCGGCGTTCGCGATCGTCGCCGACCTGCTCTCCGGCTGGATGAACTTCCGCGACGACCCCGAGCACCAGCGGCTGCGCGAGCCGGTCCGTGCCGCGTTCACCCCGCGCGCGATCGGCGCTCTCGAGAAGGACGTGCGCGAGACGGTCGAGCGCACGATCGCGAGCTTCGACGGCGACACGGTCGAGCTGTACGAGGCGTTCGCGCGGCCGATCCCGGCGCTGGTGATCGCGGCGATGCTCGGCGCCGCGCCCGCGGACCGCCCGCGCTTCCAGCACTGGTCCGACGATCTCGCCGCGATCGTGTTCTCGCTCGCGCCCGGAGCCGTCGCGGAAGGGCCGATCATCCAAGCCACGCAGGAGTTCGTCGCGTTCTTCTCGCGCCTGATCGAGCGCGAGCGCGCCGTCCCGTCGGGCAATCTGCTCTCGGCCCTCGTCCACAGCGAGGTCGGAGAGCTCAGCACACTCGAGCTCGTGGGCGCGTGCACGCTGCTGCTCTTTGGCGGGCACGAGACGACCACGAGCTTGATCGACAACGCGCTCGGCATCCTGCTCGAGCGCCCCGAGCTCGCCGCGCGGCTGCGCGCCGAGCCCGCGCTCTGGGACACCGCGATCGACGAGTTCATGCGCGCGATCGGACCCGCGCGCACGATGGCGCGCAAGGTCTCGCGCGCGCACGCACGCGGCGGGCGCGAGCTCGAGCCCGGCGACACCGTGTTCCTCTCGATCGCCGCGGCGAATCACGACGCGGCGGTCTTCGCCGACCCGGCGACGCTCGACCTCGCACGGGCTCCGAATCCGCACCTGGGCTTCGGCTGGGGCCCGCACTTCTGCCTGGGCGCGCATCTGGCGCGGCTCGAGGCGCGCACCGCCCTGCGCACGCTCCTCGAGCGCTTCCCCGCGCTGCGACCCGCCGCTCCCGTGCCGCCGCTCGGCGGGGACACCATGGGCTTCGCGCGTCGCGCGCTGCCCGCGCGACTAAGATAGGACGCATGCGCTTCGATCCACCCCTCGGTCCATTGCTCGATCGGCTGCACGCGGAGAGTGACGCACAGGGACAGGCGATCGGGTCGTACTTCGGAGAGCGCGCGCGCGAAGGCTCGCTCGACTGGCGTGCATTCGACGAGCGCACGCACCGCTTCATGAGCGACAAGCTCGTCGCGCTCGATCGCGACAAGGCCGAGCTGTGCTACACGCTCTGCCGCGCGCTGCGCGCCCGCCGCGTCGTCGAGGCAGGCACGTCGTTCGGCGTCTCCACTCTGTACCTCGCCGCGGCGGTGCGCGACAACCTGCGCGACGATGGCGGCACCGGGATCGTAATCGGCACCGAGCACGAGCCCAAGAAGGCGGAGCTCGCGCGCGCCCATTTCGCCGAGGCCGGCCTCGCCGACCTGATCGACCTGCGCGAAGGGGATCTGCGCGAGACGCTGCAGCGCGTCGGCGGCCCCGTGGACTTCATGCTGCTGGACATCTGGACGCCGATGGCCCGCCCCGCGCTCGAACTGGTCGCGCCCAGCCTGCGCCCCGGTGCGCTCGTGATCACCGACAACACCACGGCGTTCCGCGAGGCCTATCGCGACTACTTCGACTTCGTGAACGACCCGGTGAACGGCCTGCGCACGCAGACGCTTCCGTTCGAGGGCGGCCTGGAGCTCAGCGTCCGCGCCTGAGGTCGTGCGATGACTCGCCCCATGGAGCGCATGTCGACCGCTCGGCGCGTTCTTTACGCGCTCGGCGCGACGGGCTACCAGATCAGCGATCGCATCGTGGTCGCGATCGCGGTCTACTTCTACCTGCCGCCGCCGGGGCGCGGGCTCGCGTCGCAGGTCCCCGAGGGGCTGTTCCTCGGCGCGCTCACGGCGTTCGGCGTGGCGATGCTCGCGGGTCGCGCGTTCGACGCGTTCTCCGATCCGCTGGTCGGCTTTCTGTCGGATCGCTCGCGCGCGCGACTCGGGCGCCGGCGGGTGTTCATGCTCGCGGGGTGGCTGCCGACTGCGCTTCTCCCCGCGCTGCTGTTCTTCCCACCCGGAGCGGCCGGAGACCTGGCGAACGTGCTCTGGCTGGCGGCGCTGCTCTCGCTGTACTTCGTCTCTTTCACCGTCTACGTCGCGCCGTACCTGGCTCTCTTCCCCGAGATCGCCACCGCGAAGGAGGAACGCGCACGACTTTCGACCCTGACCGCAGTGGTGAGCTTCCCGATCGTCGCTCTGTACGGCGCGGCGTGGCCGCTCGCGCTCGACTTCGGCCGCGCGCTCGGGCTCGAACCCGCGGCGGCGCTACGCGCGTTCGTCCTGCTCTCGTGCGCGCTCGCGCTGGTGCTGTGCGCGCTGCCGATCCTGGCGGTCGACGAGCGGCGCTTCTGCGCGGCGGAGCGCGCGACCTTCTCCCTGCGCCAGGCCGTGGGCGAGACGCTGCGCGATCGCCCCTTCCGGATCTACCTCGCGGCGCAGATGCTCTTCGTCGTGGGCATCAACCTGTTCTCGGCGAGCCCGGCCTACTACGCGACAGTCGTGCTCGGCCGGAGCGAGGGCTTCGCGGGCCTGCTCGGTCTGCCGCTGTTCGCGGTCACGCTCGCGTGCTTCCCGCTGCTCTTGCGCGCGGTGCGCCGCTTCGGGCCCAAGCGGGTGATGCTGGGGTGCGACGCGATCGTGATCGTCGGCCTCGCGGCGTTCGGCGCGCTGGTGCCCGACGCGCCAGGCGGGCCGCACGACGCGCGCAACCTGGCGATCGTCTGGAGCGCGACCGCTGTGCTCGGAGTCGCGATCGCCGGCTTCCTGGTGCTGCCCTGGCTGATGATCTCACAGGTAATCGACGCCGACGCCGCGCGCACGGGAGCCTCGCGCGCGGCGATCTACTTCGGAGTGCAGGGGCTCGGCACGAAGGGCATGTATGGGGTAGCCAGCGCGCTGCTCGCCTTCCTGTTCTCGCGCTTCGGCAAGAGCCCGGACGCTGCCACGGGCGTCCTTTTGATCGGCCCCCTCGCGGCCGCCTTCATCGCGGCGTCGGCGCTGGTGCTCGCGTTCTACCCCGAGGAACGCGTGACGCGCTCGAGCTGATACGCTGCAAGCCCATGAGCGACCCATCCGTCGCAGCGACCCATCCCTTCGATCCAGCGGTGCTCGCAGACCCGTGGGACTACTACCGGCGGCTGCGCGAGAGCGCGCCGGTCTACCGCCACCCGGAGCTAGGGATCTTCTCGATCTCGAGCTTCCGCGCGGTGAGCGAGGTGCTCCGGAACTGGGAGGTGTTCTCGAACCGCTTCGGTCTGGTGCTCGGCGGCACCCGCGAGCCGCCGGCCGAGGTGAAGGCTGTGGCGAAGCAGGGCTACCCGCCCGTCGACACCATGCTGACGGCGGACCCGCCCGAACAGAAGCGCTTCCGAAGTCTGGTGAACAAGGCGTTCGGCGCGCGGCGTGCGGAGGCGCTCGAGCCACGCGTGCGCGCGATCGCGCACGAGCTGGTCGACCGCTTCGCCCCGAAGGGCAGCGCCGAGCTGCTCGCCGAGTTCGGTCAGCCCCTGCCTCTCACAGTGATCGCCGAGCAGCTCGGCGCGCCGCGCGAGGATCTTCGGCTGTTCCGGCGCTGGACCGACGGCTTCGTCGCACAGCTCTCGGGCGTGGCCGATCTGGCCGGTCAGGTCGAGGCCGCCCGGCTGATCGTCGAGTTCCAGCAGTACTTCGCGGCGCGGCTCGAGGAGCGCCGCGACAGCCCGCGCGACGACATCCTGAGCGCGCTCGTGCAGGCGCGCGTCGAAGACGAGCGCCCGCTCGACGTACCCGAGATGCTCTCGATCCTGCAGCAGCTCCTGGTCGCCGGAAACGAGACCACCGCGTCGGCGATCGTCGAGGGCCTCTGGCTCCTGCTCCAGAACCCGGAGCAGCTCGCGCTCGCGCGGCGCGAGCCCGGGCGCATCCCGAACCTCGTCGAAGAGGTGCTGCGCATGGCGACGCCCACGGCCAACATGTGGCGCGTCTGCAAGAAGGACACGCAGGTCGAGGGTGTCGCGATCCCCGCGGGCTCGCTCTGCATCGTGCGCTTCGCCGCGGCGAACCGCGACCCGGCGCAGTTCCCCGACCCGGATCGCTTCGACATCACGCGTGCGAACGCCGGCGAGCACCTGGCCTTCGGGCACGGCATCCACCACTGCGTGGGCGCCGCGCTCGCGCGGAAGGAGCTCGCCGTCGCCTTCGACGTGCTGCTCTCGCGGCTCGACGAACTGCGGCTGGCGCCGGATGCGCCGCCGCCTTGCCACAAGCCGAACGTGCTGCTCTGGGGCCTCGCGCGGCTGGACCTCGAGTTCCGGCCGCGCGCTTAGCGATGTCCGGTCCCGTGCGCGCCCATCTCGTCTGCGGCGGGAAGTACCACGACTTCGACTACGCGCGCCTCGAGCTGCTGCGCTTGCTAAGCGAGGACCCGGACGTGCGCACGCAGGTCGCGTCCGACTACCGCGACGTCGAGGCGCTCGCCCGCGCGGACTTCCTGGTCACGTACACCTGCGACGTGCGGCCGGCGGCGGCCGAGGAGCAGGCGCTCGCGGAGTTCGTGGCCGGCGGCGGGCGCTGGCTGGCGCTGCACGGCACCAACTCGTTCCTAGACTTCACGCCCCAGGGCGTGGCATCGCCGCGCGCGTACCCGCTGCTCGCGCGCGTGCTCGGCAGCCAGTTCATCGCGCACCCGCCGATCCAGCCCTACCGCGTGACCGTCGCCGACACGCGCCACCCGCTGACCAGGGACATCGAACCCTTCGACGCCGACGACGAGCTGTACCTGTCCGAGCTCCATGGCGAGCTGCACGTGCTGCTGGAGACGCGCTTCTCGGGCAAGGCGCCCGGCTTCGTCGAGGCGGACTGGCCCGACGCCGCGCCGCGTCCGGTGATGTACCTGCACGACTACCAGCAGGGGGCCGTGCTCTATCTGACGCTCGGGCACTGCCGCGGGCGCTGGGACATGCGCCCGGTGATGCCCGAGTACCCGCGCGTGGAGCGCTGCTCCTGGCAGCTGCCCGTCTACCACGAGCTGCTGCGCCGCGGTCTGCGCTGGGCGCGTCAGGCGTCGGGCGGTAGCGCGAGCGGCTTGCCGGTCAGGTCGGCGGGTCCCATGTAGCTCGGCGTAAACACGCGGCGGGCGAAGCGCCAGCGGCCGTCGCCGCAGCGCCGGTACTCGTCGCGGTAGACGCCCACGTTGATGCCGGGCACACCGTCGTTGCGCTGCAGGTACTCGGTGATGAGCCAGCGACCGGTCGCGGTGTCGCCCCGGACCTCGACGATCCCGTTGGTCGCGACCTGCACGATCCAGTGGAAGCCCGCCACGAGCTTGCGGTACAGCGCGAGCGCCTCGGCGCGACCGCGCGCGGGCCGGCCGAGAACCACCCACTCGCCGTCCTCGGCAAACGTGTCGGCCCAGGCGTCGTCGTCGCGATGGGCGATGGCGTGGCAGTAGCGCGCGACGAGCGCGCGAACCTCGAGGTCGGCCTGGAGCTCTTCGTGCGTCATGCCGCGCATCCTACAATGCCGGGATGAGCCGCAAACAGCTGATCGAGATGGCGCGGCGCAACGTCGCGCACGTGAAGGCGGGAACCGTCGATCAGGCCCCAGCCGTCGGGCGCGTGCCGGCGCGCCACTACTGCGACCCGGAGCGCGGGCAGGCCGAGCTGGAGCGGATCTTCCGGCGCCTGCCGCTCGTGCTCGCGTTCTCGTGCGAGCTGCGCGAGCCCGGCGCCTACAAGGCGCTCGAAGTGGTCGGCGCTCCGGTCCTGCTCACGCGCGCGACGGACGGGAGGGTGCGCGCGTTCCTGAACGTGTGCAGCCACCGCGGCGCGATCGTCGCTCCGGAAGGCCTCGGCTCGGCGCGCCGCTTCAGCTGCCCCTACCACGGGTGGACGTACGACGCGGAAGGCGCGCTCGTCGGGATCGCGGACCGCTCCGACTTCGGGGAGGTCGATCCCGGCTGCCTCGGCTTGACCGCGCTGCCCTGCGCCGAGCGTGCGGGCTTGATCTTCGTCGTGCTGCGGCCCGGCGCGCCGCTCGATCTCGACGCTCACCTGTGCGGCTACGGGGAGCTGCTCGCGCACCTCGGCCTCGAGCGCTGTCACCTCGTCGGCCGTCAGGTCGTGGAGGGGCCGAACTGGAAGGTCGCGTACGACGGCTATCTGGACTTCTACCACCTGCCGATCCTGCACCGGAACTCGTTCGGACCGCGGATTTCGAACAAGGCGCTCTACGACGCCTGGGGCCCACACCAGCGCGTATCGATGCCGAACCCCGCGCTGGTTCCGCTGGAGTCGGTGCCGGAGGACGAGTGGGACACCGAAGCGCTGATCGGCGGGGTGTGGACGGTCTTCCCGCACCTGTCGATCGCGGACTTCTCTGCGGGCGGCAAGCTCTACCTGGTCTCGCAGCTCTTCCCCGGGTCGAGCGTCGGCGCGTCGCTGACGATCCAGAGCTTCCTCGCGACGAGCGTTCCCGACGAGGCGCAGCAGTCCGCCATCGCCGCGACGATGAAGTTCCTCGAGCACGTCGTACGCGACGAGGACTACTTCACCGGTCTGCGCATCCAGCGCGCGCTCGAGACCGGCGCGAAGCGCGACGTGCTGTTCGGCCGCAACGAGTCAGGGGGCCAGCGCTTCCACCGCTTCGTCGACGCCGTGCTCCGGTCCGACGACGCGGATCTGCCCGCGCTCTTCGCCTCGGACGTTCAGCGCCCCTTGTAGACCGGCTTGCGCTTCTCGGCGAAGGCGCGCGGACCCTCGCGGGCGTCCTCGGTCGCGAAGATCGGCTGGCCGATCTCGAGCTCGCGCGCGAGAGCCTCTTCCTCGGGCAGGTTGCCGAGCTCGCGCAGCGAGCGCGTGACCGCTTGCACCGCGAGCGGCCCGTTCTCGCAGATCTGCTGCGCGATCTCGCGTGCCTTCGCGAGCGCCTGCCCGTCGGGAACCACGTGACCGATCAGGCCGATCTCGAGCGCCTCCTTCGCGGGGACCTGGCGGCCGGTCAGCAGGATCTCGGCGGCGCGTGTGTAGGCGATCTGGCGGCGCAGGCGCACCGTCGAGCCGCCGAGCGGGAACAGCGACCAGCGCACCTCCGCGACCCCGAAGCGCGCGCTCTCGCCGGCCACGCGGATGTCGGTGCCCTGCAGGATCTCGGTGCCGCCCGCGATGGCGAAGCCCTCGACCGCTGCCAGGATCGGCTTGTGCGGCCGGTTGTGCCGCAGCAGCGCATGCCAGTGCAGGTCCGGGACTTCTTCGTGGCGCTTGGCGATGCGCTCGTCGCGCTGGCCGGAGTGCATGGTCTTCAGGTCGGCGCCCGCGCAGAACTGCCCGCCTGCCCCCGTCAGGATCGCGCAGCGCAGCTCCGTGTCGTTGCGCAGGAGCTGCCATGCGTCGTACATGCCGACGAGCATCGCCGAGCTGAGCGCGTTGCGCGCCTCGGGCCGATTCAGCGTGACGACGAGCAGATGCCCGTCGCGGTCGACACTGCAATGCTCGGTCGAGCAGCTCTCGCGGATCACGCGCGGAGTATTACAACAGCCCTCGCACCTGCTGCAAGAACGAGATCGGGTCGGTCCCCGTCTGGATCAGCTGGTTCGTCAGCGCAGGAGAGAGCGCCGATGTGTTCCCGGTCTGCAACATGCTGTCGATTTGGGACCGGGTGAGCGTGTCCGCGACTCCCGGACCCGAGATCACCGCGTAGTTCGGACCGCCGGACTTGACGATCTGCACGTCGAACGACGTCGTGCCGGTCGCGCCGTTCAGGGTCGACTCGACGAGCTCTTCGCGCACGAGCAGCGAGCCGTCGCCTTCGCGGTCGGTCAGCGGATCGATCAGCCTCTCGGGCGACGCGGGGACCACGGTTCCGAGCTCGGCGTCGGCGAGCCTCTGCGCGAGAGTGGCGTCGCGACCGAGCTCACGCGCGAGATCTGCACGAGCCGCGTCGCGTCCCGCCTTGCGGGCGAGTGCCAGCTTCGGGTCGCCGAGTGGGCGCGCGTCGGTCGTCGGCCGGGGCGGCGGAGGCGCGTCGTGCGCCCAGCTCTCCCACGGATCGGCCGCGGCATTGACGACGAGCTCGAAGGCGCGCGAGCCGTCGCTGCTCGCCGCGAAGCCCGGGCGCACCAGCACCTCGTGCTCGAGCGCCGCGGCCATCCCGCGCACGCCGACCAGTCCGCGCCAGACGGAGACCGCGCTGTCGCTGCCGTCGAACGAGACCTCGAAGCGCGTGCCTTTGACCATGACCGCGACTTCCGGCGTCTCGACCTCGAAGCGATCGGCGTCGCTGCGGCGCAGCACGTCGAAGAGCGAGGTGCCCTGCTCGAGCCGGACGCGCTCGGAGGACGGCCGCGATTCGGGCGCGTCGGGCAGCACGAGCAGCGAGCTCTCGTACAGCCGCACGGTCCCGGTGCGCAGCGCGACCTCGACGCGGCCGCCGAGTCCGGTGCGGATGTGGTCGCCCGGCGCGAGCGCGTCGCCCTCGCGGGCCGGGTGCCAGCGCGGGGGCTCTCCCGAGCCGATCTCCACCGTGCCGCGCACGTCGGCCAGGCGGCCGGCTTCCTCGGCGCCGGCGGCGCTCGCCGCGCTGCCCGCAGCCGCGAGCAGCGCCGTGAGCGCCAGCGCGCCCAGGTTTGTCCTCTTTGCGTTCGTCTTCATAGGAACCTCCCGAAGCCCCCTCCGGTGGTCAGTACTGCGCTCGCAGGTACGTGCCGACGACGTGCCGGTCGTAGTCGTAGACGTCGACGTTCGAGAGGGCGCGCGTGTAGCGCCACGCCAGCTCGAGCACGAGGTAGCTCGAGAGCGGCTTCTCCAGCCCGAGTCGGCTCTCCAGCAGCGTGTCGCGCCGGCGCACCGGATCACTCGAGCCTGCGCCCTCGTGGTCGGTGAGCGCGTCGATCAGGTTGTGCTCGAAGTAGCGCTCGCGCGCGACGACGAGCGTCGCGTTGGCGGCGAGGCCGCGCGAGAGCGGCCAGCGCATACTGCCAGCGCCCTCCCAGCGCACGCCGTCGTAGTCGCCCTCGAACCCGAGCACATCGGTGTTCGCGTCCGTGTGCGTGCGGGTGAAGCGCGCCGTCAGCACGCTCCACGCGCCCGGGCGCAGCGCCGACGCCCACAGGTGACTCACGCCCGCCCCGTAGCTCCGCCCGTCGCGGGAGAGCGAGTCGACGAGCGGCGCCTCCTGGTAGTCGCGTCGCGTGACCTCGCCGAACGCGCGCAGCACCCCCGCCCGCGGGCCGAGCGCGTAGAGCAGGCTCGGCTGGCCCGTGAAGTGGGTCGAGTACGGCGAGTCGTCGCGGATGCTGCTCGCGAAGACGCCGTCCATGCGCAGCGCCAGGCGCTCGTCCGCGCGCCACGACACGCCCGCCGAGCCAGCGTGCGTGTCGAGGTCGTATTCCTCGAGATCGGCGTGGAGCGACGACTGGAAGCGGTACCCGAGCGTGGCGTTGGCAGCGGCGGCGCGCGGCGGTCGCCACAGGAAGCCCGCGCCCCACGAGCCAACCCGGTCCGCCTCGTTGCTCGAGCCCGGGAGCGTGCCGCTGTCGAGGGTCACGTTGGAGTCGTACTCGTAGCCGGCCGAAGCGAACAGCGTGATTGGGCGCTCGCCGGAGGGGGCGTCGCCGCCGAGCGCAACGCGAGCGCTGCGCGCGATGGCGCCGGAGCGGTCGTGCTCGACGGCTTCTTCGAGCAGAGCGCGCCCGCCCGCTGCGTCGCCGTGCGCCAGGCGATTCAGCCCGCGCAGCAGCGCCGCCTCGGCGCGCAGCTCGGGCTCGAGCCGACCCGCGACGGCGAACGCCCGATCCGCCTCCTCGCT
>CAYVQJ010000080.1:0-4009 GCA_964454165.1 uncultured Myxococcales bacterium
CGACGACCCGCGCCGCGACCCGCGCCAGCGCCGCCCGCAGCGGCCCCGCCGAGCGAGCGGTCCGCACCAGCCGCTCCTCGAGCTCGAACCGCGCACACTCGTCGGTCGCGGGCGCCATTGACACGTTTCAGTGTAGACGAATATACGGCGAAACGCCAAGCATGCTCCGATGTTGATCTACGTTCACATCGACCCTGCGCCGGCGCTAGCGGACCGGGTCGCGGCGCCAGGCGAGCTCGGCGACACGGTTCTGGCCGAGCAGGCTCGGGTGGAAGCAGTCGCCGCCGTTGATCTCGCTCGGGCCGAACACGAAGGTGCCGAGCGAGGGCGTGGCCTCGTCCACGTACTCCGCGACGACCTCGATCCCGCGCGGGTTGCGGCCGTCGCCGTTGGCGGTGTACGCCTCCGCCTCCGCGCGCAGGATCTCGTTGTAACGGCGCTGGCGCTCCGCGACGGCGGCGAGGCGGGTCGCGAGCGTCTCGCCGTTCAGCGTGCCGGACTGCGTGGCGATCAAGCAGACGCTCGCCGTGTCCCAGACCAGCTCGCAGTCGACGTCGGACTGCTGGTCCTGCAGCAAGAGGCCCGCGGCGCGCAGGTCCTGCACGCGCGGGACCGAGAGCAGGTAGATCGTCGAGCCGAGCGGCAGGCCGGCGACGAGCTTGTCGAGACCAGCGCGCAGCGCGGCCCGCCACTCTTCGTCCGTGAAGAGCGGCGACCCACAGCTCGCCGGGCTCGCGCAGTCGCGGCTGCACAGGTCGTTGCCACCGAGCAGCACTCCCACGAGGTCGGGCGCGGCGACCTGCGCCAGCACGCGGTCCGCCTGAATCGAGAAGCTGTCGGCGCCGCCGTTCATGCGCGCGCCGGAGTTCGAGGCGGCGAGCGTCGCTCCCACTGCCGGGCTGAACACGAGGTAACGCTCGTGCACGCTCCACACCGAGCTCGAGGTCGCATTCCACCACGAGAGTTCGGGCTTCTCCTGTCCGAGCAGACATAGGAGGCACGAGAAGCCGAGGTTGCAGTCGCAGTCGGCGTTGTAGCCCTGCGTGATGCTGTCGCCGCAGGCGGACAGCTGCGCGGGCAGCTCGGAGGCGCCGACCGCGGCCAGACACACCTGTGTGACGGGAGCGCCGAGCCCGGCCAGCGCCTGCCGAATCGCGAGCGCGTCGTCCGCGGCGCAGTCCGAGGAGCCGCCGACGACGCTGCAGCGCTCGAGCGCGACCGCGCCCGCCGGAAGGCCCGCGGCGAGCCGCAGCACCGCGACCGCGTCCTGCAGATCGACCCGCCCGCTCGGACGCACGTCGCCGCACTGGCAGGCGTCGCCGTTCGCGTCGGGGATCGGGCTCGCGACGCCACCCACGTCGAGCTGATCCGCGTTCGACGCCCAGTCACAGTTGTCCTGCGCATTGGACACACCGTCGCCGTCGAAGTCCGCCGGACCCTGTGCGCGCGCGTCGACCGCGGCGAGGACCGCCAGCAGCAGCAGCACGAGCCTCACGGCGAGGCGTCCAGATACGCTTCGTACAGGTACTCGAGCACCATGCGATGCGTGTTGAAAAATGACGCGTTGAGCGCGATGCACCAGCGCATGACCTCCTGAAAGCGCGCGCGCTCCTTGTAGTAGAGCGGGAGCACGGCGCGCTCGAGCTTGGCGTAGAGCGCAAGGGCGTGCTCGCGCTCGAGGTCGGCTGCCGCGCGCGGCAGCGCGTGACCGTCGCCGCCGATCGCCCAGCCGGTCACGCCCTCGACGCAGCCCTCGACCCACCAGCCGTCGAGCACCGACAGGCTCGGCACGCCGTTCAGCGCCGCCTTCATGCCGCTCGTCCCGGAAGCCTCGAGCGGCGGCAGCGGGTTGTTGAGCCACACGTCCGCGCCGGAGACCAGCAGCTTGCCGAGCTCCATGTCGTAGTTGGGCAGGTACGCGACCGCGACCTTCCCGCGCAGCGCCTCGGCCGCGGCGAAGATGCGCGCGATCAGCGCCTTGCCGTCGGCGTCGCGCGGGTGCGCCTTGCCCGCGAACACGAGCTGCAGCGGACCCCCGTGCCGCGCGATCCCGGCGAGCCGCTCGGGGTCGGAGAAGATCAGGGCCGCGCGCTTGTAGCCCGTGGCGCGGCGCGCGAAGCCGAGCGTCAGCGCCTGCGTGTCGAAGCGCGCGTCGGTCACGCGATTCACGTGCTCCACCAGCGCGCGCTTGGCCCGGGAGTGCGCCCACCAGATCTCGGAGAGGGGAATGCCGACCGCGTAGCGCAGCGCCAGCGCGTCGCGGCGCCAGTCGGGAATGTGGCGATCGAAGAGCGCTCGCACCGACGGCCAGGCCCAGGTCGCCGGGTGGATCCCGTTCGTGATCGAGCGGATCGGGTACTGCGGGAACATCCCGCGCGACACCTCGCCGTGTCGCATGGCGACGCCGTTCACGAAGCGCGAGCCGCGCAGCGCCAGGTCGGTCAGGTTGACCCCGTCGCGCTGGCCGAGCGCGCGCAGCCAGGCGCACGCCGCCGGGCCCAGCACTCGCTCGACCAGATCCAGCGGAAAGCGATCGTGTCCGGCGGGCACGGGCGTGTGCGTCGTGAACACACAGCGCCGCCGCACGCTCGCGACCAGCGCCTCGGCGGCGACGCCCGCGTCGCTCGGGCGCTGCCCGGACTCCTCGAGCAGCGCGACCACGGCCAGCGCGGCGTGCCCCTCGTTCAGGTGGAAGCGCGACAGCCGCTCGTGCCCCAGCGCGCGCAGCATGCGTACGCCGCCGATCCCGAGCACCGCCTCCTGCAGCAGCCGGTAGCGATCGTCGCCACCGTACAGCGAGTCGGTGATGCCGCGATCCGCCTCCGAGTTCTCGGGCAAGTCCGTGTCGAGCAGATAGACCGGGACCTCGCCGCCGCCGGCGCCGCGCACGCGATAGCACCACGCGCGCAGCACCACGCGCCTGCCTTCGAGCTCGAGCTCGACTCTGGGCTCGAGCGGCGTCGCATGCTCCTCGGGGCGCCAGCTCGCCGGCTCTTCCGTCTGGCGCCCCTGCGCGTCGAGCCGCTGGCTGAAGTACCCGCGGCGGTGCAGGAGAGTGACCGCGACGAACGGCAGGGCCAGGTCGGCGCAGGAGCGCACCGTGTCGCCGGCCAGAACGCCCAGCCCGCCGGAATAGGTCGGGATCGCCGGATCGACGGCGATCTCCATCGAGAGATAGGCGATCTGTGCCTCGCTCACGTCCCCGGACTTTCGCGAATCTCGACTTCGCGCGCAGCAACGGGACTATGATGGGTCCCGGGGGTGAATTCGGAGGAGCCATGCGCGCGATATGCCTGATCGCCGCGGCGCTGCTCGCGTCGCCCGCCTTCGCGGAGGAAACGTCGAACCCGCCGGTCGGCGCCGCCGAGTCGCCCTACATCGGCGGCCGCTACCAGGTGCACGGCAGCATCACGATCAAGGGCACCGGTGAGCGCCGCGCGATCGGCGGCACCTGGATCATCGACCAGCAGGCCGACTCGTACCGCTCGACCTACTCGCTGGTCACGCGCATCAAGAACGCGGACGGCAAGCTCGTACGCGCCGACGTGATCGGCCGCGGCGAGGGTCGCGTGCAGGGGAACCGCATCGAAGGCACCGCGGAGAGCCAGCTGATCCTCGCGAGCATCGGAGGCGCGTACGGCGCCACACCCTACCTTCCGCGCCGCCTCGGTCCGGTGCTGCGCCAGGCCACGCGCGGCACGATCGACGAGGAAGGCTACCTGCGGATCGAGCTCGACTACGAGCCGGTAGAGGGCGGTCCGCAGGAGGCCAGCCACGTAGTCCTCCGCGGCCAGCTCGTGGAATAGGCAAGTGCTCCGCGCGCGCAGCGAAGCCGTCCGGCCGAGCGGAGGCCGCTCGGCGATAGCCGTCGCGGCACAGGTGGAGCAAGTGCTCCGCGCGCGCAGCGAGGCCGTCCGGCCGAGCGGAGGCCGCTCGGCGATAGCCGTCGCGGCACAGGTGGAGCAAGTGCTCCGCGCGCGCAGCGAGGCCGTCCGGCCGAGCGGAGGCC
>CAYVQJ010000081.1:0-175577 GCA_964454165.1 uncultured Myxococcales bacterium
GCTCGACGCGCGGCTGCGAGCGCTCGTCTCTCGGGAGCAGCGGCTCGACGCGCAGGTCGGTCCCCTGCTGGCAGCGATCTGGCGCACGTCCGCGCCGCGCCAGCTCGGCTACGCGAAGCTCGACGACTACGCGCGCGAGCGGCTGGGGATGGATGTCACCCGAGCGCGTGCGCTGCTGCGGATCGAGCGCGCGGCACGCATGTGCCCGGAGCTCGCCGAGGCCTACCGCGCGGGGACGCTCTCGCTGGTGCAGGCGCAGGTGCTCGTGCCGGTCGTGATTGCCGACGGCGAGGGGCGCTTCGCCGGGCGCTGGGTCGCCTGGGCCAGGAACGTGACCGTGCGCCGCCTGCGCGACGACGCCGAGCGCGCGCTCTCGCTGCTCGAGACCGATCCCGAGACCTGGCGCGCGACCGGTGGGCTGCCGGGCGACGAGTCCGGGACCGAGCGAGAAATCTGTGCGTTTCCCATCGCTCCGCAAGGCGATGTCGACCCGCAGGAACGCTGTCGCGTCGTGCTCTGGGTGCCGCCCGACGTCGATCAGCTCTTCCGCGCGGTGCACGCGAGCGTGCGGCTCTACCTGGAACGCAAGACCGGGCGCCTCCCGAGCGCGGGCGAGGCGCTCGGCGCGATGTGCGACCACGTGTTCCTGGCCTGGGGCGCGCGCTCCGCGCACAAGGCCAGCGTTTTCGCGCGCGACAGCTGGCGCTGCGCGGTGCCGGGCTGCACGTCGATGCGCAACCTCCACGAGCACCACATCGTGTTCCGCTCGCAGGGCGGCTCGAACGACCGCGACAACCGCATCACGCTCTGCGCGTTCCACCACCTGCGCGGCGTGCACCAGCGCTCCATCCGCATCAGCGGCGCGGCATCGAGCGGTCTCCGCTTCGAGCTTCCGCTCGAGACCTTCGGTGCGGCCGACCGGAAGCTGGGTTCCTCCGCTTACTCGATCTCGTAGACGAAGGTCTTCGGGAAGCCGCGGCGAATGATCGTCACGCGCACGCGTTGCCGTTCGAGCAGAGCATCGGCGAACGGATCCACGCGGTCGACGAGCCAGTCCCCGTCGATCTGCATCAGCAAGTCGCGGGGCTCGAGCTGCATGCGCGCGAGCAGGCTGCCTTCGGGCACGCGCGCTAGGCGCACGAGCCGGTGGCCCTGGACGGGAAGGGGAGCGAGCTCGGTCTGCGCGGCGAACGCTGCGCGATCCGCGAGCGCGCGCTCGACCTCGTCGCGCGCGAGCCGCACTACGCGCTCGCGCGGCGGCCGCGTCTCGGCTTCGCGGGTTTGTGCAGTGGGCGGGCTGCTCGGCTCCGAGCTGCCACCCGGATCGAGCTCTGCGGCGACCGCGGCGACGAGCGCGTCGAGCGTCTGCGGGCCGTCGAGCCGCGTCTCGTTCACGAAATAGGTGGGGGCGACGCGTACGCGGAGCGCGGCTGCGAGCGCGAGGTCGCCGTCCACGCGTTCAGCAGGTCCGGGCGACCGGAGACAGAGCTCGAACGCCGCCGGGTCTGCGCCGACGGATCCCGGTAGGGGCGGCTCGGGCGCCCCGAGCAACGCCTCGTGGAAGGGCCAGAACAGCCCCTGCTCCAGCGCACACTCGGCGGCGACCGCCGCGCCTCGCGCGTCCCGGTGCACGGGCAGCGGGGAGTGGCGCACCTCGAGCCGAACCGCGTCGGGGTAACGCGCGAGCAGCTCCTGGAGCACCGGCTCCATGCGCCGGCAGTACGGCGAGGCATAGTCCACGAACGCCACGAGCTGGACGGGTGCGTTCTCGGGCCCGCGCCCCGGACGTATGGGCTCCCCACCGGCGGCGGCGAGCACCAGGCCTGCGGCGGCGAGGCATGCCCTACGCGGCGAGCGAGATCTCCCGGGCGAGCGCCAGCCAGGCACCGCTGCGATCGACGTGAACCCGACCTTCGCGCAGGATCGCCTCGAAGACGGCACGGGCCTCGCCCTCATCGGGCGTAACCTCGTGAATCGCCTCGAGAACATCCCACAATCGGGTGGGGATGGGCTTTTCCTTCGGGATCACGCGGCGCCTGGGCTTGCTCATACCCTTTGTGATGCGCGAGAGCGCAAAATGTTTCAGCGCGAGCCGGCGAGCCGTGCGATTTCCCGCTCCAGGATCCGCCGCGTGATCGCGATCGCGCAGCCGTAGGTGGCGTCGGTCCCGAACCAGCCCAGGCTCTTCGAGAGCAGCCACTGGCGCCGGCTGTACGGGGTATCCGAGGCGTAGTGCAGCACGCCGACGTCGAAGGCCGCGCGCTCGGAAAGCGGCACGATCTCGTCGTTCGGATGGCGCCGCGGGTCGGCCAGCTCGTACAGCGCGGAGAGGTAGGGGCCGGCCTCCATCTCGAGCACGGTGTAGCCCTCGCGATAGAAGACGCCGAGGTAGTTCGGGTTCTGGAGGAAGGCGCCGCGCACGGTGACCGCCTTCTGGTTGTCGAGCACGCTCCCCCGCACGAGCCAGGGCGCCACGTCCTGCGCCGCGAAGGCGTTGCGCAGCAGGTAGGTGTTCTTCGAGTGCTCGTCGTGCACCACGCGCGAGATCATCACGTCGCCGATCTGCCCGTTCAGCGTCGCCGCCTTGCCCATCACGTAGGCCCCGAGCAGGGGCCCGACTCCCTGACCCACGCGCGAGAGCAGGTGGTAGGCGCCCATCCCGAGCGGGTAGTCGATGTTCAGGATGCGCGCGTCGCTCTGGGCCAGGCGCTCGAGTCCGGGCACGCGCAGGCGCGGGTCCATGCGCTCGGGGCGTAGCCGCGAGAGCTCGATCAGCTGCGCGTCCACGTCCACGTGGGCGCGGTTGGGGACATCCAGGATTCCCGACTCGGCGTCCCACGCCTGCACCGTCTCGACCGCCTCAGGGCTGCGTTGCAGATGACCGCGCAGCACCGAGAACAGCAGATTGGCGTCGTCGGGCGCGCGCTCGAGCTCGGCCAAGAGGTCGTCCGCGGCCTCGCGGCGGCCGGTCTCGAGCAGCAGCCGCCGGTGCGCCAGCGCGTAGCCGCCGAGCAGGTTCGCCAGCGCGTGGGTGTTCGAGGAGACGAAGTAGACCGGGGCGCGCCCCCCGCCCGCGCCGCGATAGGTGTCTTCGACCGCCGACCACCAGAGCTGCGCCGCGCGCTGGTACTCGGCGAACGAGCCCGCGAGGAGCCGCAGCGTGAGGTCGAGCGGACGCCGCGCCAGATCGAGCAGCGACGCCTCGGCGCGCGCGCCGAACGCCTCGTGCAGGCGCGCGATCTCGCCGTCCCCGAGCTCGAGCGCCGCGGCCAGGTCCGGGCCGAGCACGCGAAAGTCCGCGCGGGCGCGACCGGCGACGAGTGCGCGCCCGACCTCGCTCGCCGCGAGCAAGCGGTGCAGCTTGTTCCACTCGAGCTGGTACGTGGTGAGGAGCGGCACCAGGTCGTCGATGTCGGACGTGCTGGTGATGTACGTGGCGAGCGTGCCCTTGCCATCGCGCCGCAGCAGGCGCCGGCGACCACGCGTGCGCACCCGCTCCCAGCCGGAGACCTGGAGCCCGAACGCCTCGTACGTCTCGTCGCTCTGCCCGAGCACCACGCGCTCGATCTCGGGCATGCACTCGGGCAGTCGCCCTGCGGCGTAGCCGAACGCGGCGACGTCCGGAGCCGGCGCGCGCGCGCCCTCGTGCAGGCTGGAGTGGGACCAGGCGTGCGCCTCCTCGAAGGCGCGCACCCGCACGTCGCCGGTGGTGCGCAGCAGCGAGTAGTAGGTGCGGATGTAGAGCTCGATCTCGTTCGAGGTCGTGTCGGGCCGCTGCCGCTCCATCGCGCGGGCATGGTAGCTTGCGCCTCGGAGGTGCGGCGATGGCGAGCAACGGCGAGATCGTGCGGCGATTCGTGAAGGCATGGTCCACGGTCGACACGAAGACGGTCTGCGAGTTCTTCAGCGACGACGCCGTCTACCACAACATGATGCTGCCCCCGGCTACGGGGAAGGCGAACGTGGAGCGCGCGATCCAGGGCTTCCTGGCCAACTGGAAGGACGTGGACTGGGAGCTCGTGAACCTGGTCGAGTCGGGGGACCTGGTCATGGCCGAACGCGTCGACCGCGGCGTCGCCGGCGGCAAGCCCTTCGCGCTCCCGGTCGTCGGCGTGTTCGAGCTCTCCGGTGGCAAGATCCGCGCCTGGCGCGACTACTTCGACCTGCAGACCTACGTCAAAGCGATCAGCTGAGGGCCGAGGGCCGTCAGACCAGCCACTTCGTCATCAGGTAGCGGTCGTGGTCGACGAAGCCGAGGCGGCGGTACAGCGACTGCGCCGGCGCGTTGACACGCTCGACCTCCAGGTGCAGGGCGCCCACGCCGAGCTCGTGGCACGCAGCGAGGGCGAGCTCGATCGCGCGCTCGCCGAGGCGGCGGCCGCGCAGGCGCTCGACCAGGAAGATCTCGTCGATGAACGCGTCGCGACCGCCGAACTCGAGACTCCAGCCGAGCGTGAGTGCGACGTAGCCCGCCGGACCCTCTGCGTCGTCGATGCGCCAGACGCGGCCGCGCGAGGCGTCCTCGAGCAGGCCTCGCATGGCGGCGCGCGCGACGTCGGGCTCGAAGCGCATGCCCTCGTGCGCGTAGAACTCGCGCATCAGCGCGACCAGCGCCTCGAGGTCGACCGTGCTCGCGACGCGGAGCTCGGGCTCGCTCATCCCGCCGCCTCGAGCTGGCGCAGGATCTCGGCGGCGGCGCGCATGCCGGAGACGAGCGCCATCTCGGTGTACGGCCCGACGAGATAGTCGCCCGCGAAGGCGAGCCGCGGCGTGCGCTCGGCGCGCCCGAGAAAGCCGGCCAGGCGCGGCAGGTAGCCCGGCGCGAACTTCGGCAGCAACAGCGGCCAGCGCACGATCGCGTGCCCCGTGGGCTCGAGCCGGCCGATCGGCGTGCGCGCGAGCGTGTCGACCGCGTGCTCGGCGACGGCGTCGTCGGGCGCGTGCCACAGGCGCGCGGCCGCAGCCTCGGTGAAGGCCGTGTTGAGCAGACCGGCTCCCTCCGGGGCGGCGCCGGGCTTCCAGTGATCGACGGCCAGACCGTAGAGATCGAGACCTTCCGGGCGCGGGAAGGCGACGCCGTAGAACGGCAGCGTCTCGGGTCGCTTGGGCAGGAGCAGATGCGCGAGCATGCCGCGGGCGTAGCGCACGCTCGCCAGGAACTCGCGCTCGCCGGACGCGAGCGCCGGGCAGATCTCCGCCGCGATCGGCGCAGGCACCGCAACGACGACGGCGTCCGCGCGCAGCCGCTCCTCGCGCCCGTCGCGACGCAGCCGCACCCGCGCGGCGCGCGCGTCGGTCTCGACCGCGACCACTTCGCAGCCTGTGCGCGTGGGGATGCGCGCGGCGAGCTCGCCCGTCAGCCGCCCGAGCCCGCCATCGAGTGCCAGCAGCCGAAAGCCCTGGCGCACGAACGCGAGCGCGAGCAGGAAAAACGCCCCGGAAAGGTCTTCGATGTCGGAGTCGAAGGTCGACGAGATGGCAGGCGCGACGACATAGTCGCGTCCCTCGGCGCCGACCGTGCGCTCCGCGAAGCGCGCGAGGCTCTCGCCGGTGTCGAGCGCGGCGGCGCGCTCCGGGTGGAAGGGGTCGAGCCGCGCGCGGTGCCGCCACCTCTCGAACAGCAGGCGCGGCAGCCGGAGCTTGGTCCCGAGCGACAGCAGCCGCGTGCGCGCCAGCGCGGCGAGCCCGCCGTAGTCGCCGGGGTGCAGCCTGCCGTCGCGCAGGACGGCGTTTGACGTCACGGCAAGCGGCCGCAGCGCGTCGCGTAGACCGAGCTCCGCCGCGAGCGCGCGCAGGTTGCGGTAGCCGCTCGCCAGGAACTGCGCGCCGAGCTCGATCGAGAAGTCGCCGCGCCGCTCGCTGCGCATGCGCCCGCCCGCGACGCGCTCGCGCTCGAGCACGACCACGTCGCAGCCGGCGCGCGCGAGATGCCACGCGCAGCCGAGTCCCGCGATTCCACCCCCCACGACGACGACAGACGACACCGCCAACCAGCATACCCGGCGCAGCGTCCCGGACGCGCGTGATAGCCTCGGATCGATGTCGCAGGCGCCGGACGAGAGCGCGATCGCGGCCGCCGCGGCGGAAGTCGAGCCCGAGACGCTGGCGCACCCGTCGCTGCTCGCGCGCTTCCGCGACCGGGACCACACGCAGGGGAGCCTGCTCGGCTCGATCGCCGTGCTGGCGCTGCCGTCGATGCTGACGAGCCTCGGCGGCATGGCCCTGTTCCAGCTCGTCGACCTGCGCTTCCTCGGGCTGCTCGGGCCGCACGCGCTGGCGGCGGCAGGCTCGACCAACCAGACCCTGCTGCAGTTCTTCATGCTGCTCGTGTTCGGCGTAACGGTCGCGTCGCAGATGTTGATCGCGCGGATGGTCGGCGAGGGGCGGGTCGACGCGGCGGAGCACGCGGCCGGTCAGACGTTCCTGCTCGGCTTCGCGCTGTATCTGGTGTGCGCGGCGGTCGGGCTGCTGTTCGCCGAGCCGCTGGTGCGGCTGGTCGCGCGCGATCCCGCGGTGATCGAGCTCGGCGCGCTCTACGTGCGGATCTCGTTCGGGCTGGTGCTGGCCTCGATCACCGGGCAGGTCGCGGCGTCGGTCCTGAACGGCGCCGGCGACACCACCACGCCGATGCTGATCACGTTCGTGGTCACGCCGATCTCGCTGGTCGCGGAGTGGGCGCTGGCCTTCGGCCGGCTCGGCATGCCCGAGCTTGGCGTCGCGGGGATCGCGCTCGGGACGGCGCTCGGCAGCGCCTGCGGCGTGGCGCTCTCGCTCTGGGCGCTCGCGAGCGGGCGCTGCCGCGTGCACCTGCGCCGCCGGCACTTCGTGCCCGATCTCGCAGCGCTGCGGCGCATGGCCAGCCTGTCGTGGCAGCCGGCGCTGCACATGCTGGCGCGCACCACGATCGTGTTCTTCTTCATGGGGCTCGCGGGGCGGCTGGGCGGCAACGTGCAGGCCGCCTACACCATCGGGCTGCGGCTCGAGATGGTGCCGATCATGATCGCGTTCCCGATCGCCAACGCCTGCGCGACGCTGGTCTCGCAGAATCTGGGCGCGGGCAACCCGGAGCGGGTCTGGCGCTCGATCTGGGTCGCGTTCGCGATCGAGCTGGCGATCCTGTGGCCGATCGCCGCGTCGATGTTCTGGTTCCGCCACGAGCTGGTGGCGCCGTTCAGCGACGACCCGGAGGTGCGCGCGCTCGCCGCCGAGTATCTGGTGTTCGTGACCGGCATCCTCGCCTTCTACGGCCTGTACTTCGTGTCGTTCCGCACCTTGCAGGCGGTCGGCGACATGAACTCGCCGATGATCATCTCGGTCGGCGTGGCGCTCGGGCTCGGCGCGCCGCTCGGCTGGTACCTGGCCACGCGCGCCGACCTCGGCGCGACCGGCATGTGGATCGCCAACCTGGTCTACGCCAGCGTGAACTGCACGCTGATGGTCGGCTGGCTCTGTCTCGGCCGCTGGGCCCGGCGCTACCCGGGGCTCGCGCACGCGCGGGGGAAGTGACAGCGGTGGCGGACGAGTGGGTGAGCTGGCAGGGGGCGGTCCGCTGCGCGCCGCGGCGCTTCGAGCGGCCCGCGAGCGAGGCGCAGATCGTCGCGCTGGTACGGCAGGCAGCGGCGGCTGGCGAGTGCCTGCGCGTGGTGGGGACGGGCCACTCGTCGATGCCGCTCTGCGCGACAGACGACGTGCTGGTCTCGCTCGATGACTGGCAGGGCGTGGGCGCGTGGGACATCCCCGCCGCCCGGGCCACGGTGCGCGCCGGTACCAAGCTGACTCGGCTCGGCGCGCTGCTGCTCGAGTGCGGGCTCGCGATGGCGAACCTCGGCGACATCGACGTGCAGTCGCTCGGGGGCGCGCTCGGCACCGGCACGCACGGCACAGGTCGCGCGCTCGGCAACATCGCGTCGCGCGCGCTCGGGCTGCGCCTGGTCACGGCGAGCGGCGACGTCGTCGAGTGCTCGGAGCACGAGGACCCGGACCTGTGGCGCGCGGCGCGCGTCTCGCTCGGCGCGCTCGGGATCGTGTCGGCGGCGCGGCTGCAGCTCCAGCCCGCCTATCGGCTTCACGAGCGCCTGTGGCGCGTGGGCTTCGACGAGCTGCTCCCCCAGGTCGACGCGCTGATTGCCGCGAACCGCCACTTCGAGTTCTTCTGGTACCCGAGCCTCGACAAGGCCGAGGTGAAGACGCTGAATCCGACGGCCGCGGATCCCGAGTCTGTCGCGGGCCAGAAGTACGAGCGCATCGGCTGGTCGAGCCAGATCCTGCCGAGCGTGCGCGAGATGAAGTTCCACGAGATGGAGTACTCCGTGCCGGCGGAGGCCGGGCTCGACTGCGTGCGCGCGGCGCGCGAGCGGCTGCGCGCGCGGCATCCCGACGTGGTCTGGCCGGTCGAGTACCGCACCGTCGCCGCCGACGACGCCTGGCTCTCGCCCGCGCACGGCCGCGCGACCGTCGCGATCTCGATCCACCAGGACGGGAAGCTTCCCTACCGCGAGGTCTTCAGCGACCTCGAGCCGATCTTCCGCGACGCCGGCGGCCGCCCGCACTGGGGCAAGTTCCACACCTGCAGCGCGCGCGACCTGGCCGCGCGCTATCCGCTCTACGAGCGCTTTCGTTCCCTGCGCGTGCGCCTCGACCCGAAGGGCACGTTCAGGAACGCTCACCTGCAAGAGCTCTTCCCGGACTGAGCCTTAGACGAGCAACGCAGCGATCAGCCCGCCGAACACGAGAGCCGCGGCGAGCAACGCGTAGGCGATCGGGGGCGCCGGCAGGCGGGCAGCCGTGGTCGGCGCCGCGCTCGTCGCGGCTCCCGCGGCGCGCTCAAGCGCGTCGAGCGCGCGCGCGAGTGTGGTCGCAAGCGCGGCCACGCTCCGCCCCAGCGCCCGGTACAGGACGTGGAAGTCGAGCGTGACGGCGTGCTTGGCCGCGAGCCAGCGCCGCAGCGCGACGAAGGCGATGGCGGTCCCGGCCATGAGCTGCAGCGTCTCGAGCGTGTGCGCGACGCCGTAGGGCTCGTAGGTCACCGAATGCGGCAGCAGCACGTAGAAGGCCGACGGAGCCACGCCGATCCCCACGCACAGCAACGCGGCGAGCGACATCGCGACGTAGAACGATCGCGGAACGGGAGCCACGGGCTGTGCGCGCGTCGGGCCGCCGAACGCGAGAGCCGGCAGCTTGAGCCCCACGCTCAGGAAGGTGCCGACCGACGCGAGCGAGAGCAGCGCGACCACCGCCACCCGGTGCTGCTCCTCCGCAGCCGCGACGATGAGCGACTTACTGACGAAGCCGGAGAGGAGCGGCGCGCCGGTGATCGAGAGCGCGCCGATCATGTACAGGAGTAGCAGCCACGGCAGCGCGCCCCGCAGCCCGCCGAGGTCGGCGAGCGAACGCCGCCCGGCCGCCGTGATCAGCGCGCCGGCGGCCATGAACAAGAGGCCCTTGTACAGGATGTGGCAGAACGCGTGCGCGATCGCGCCCGAGAGCGCGAGCTCGCTGCCGAGCCCGACGCCGGCGACCATGTAGCCGACCTGGCTGACGATGTGATACGCGAGCAAGCGCCGCACGTCGTTCTCGATCACCGCGAGCAGCACGCCGTAGAGCGCCATCGCGACGCCGAGCCAGACCAGGATCTCGAGACCGGGGCACACGCGCACTAGCGCGTATACCGCGCTCTTCGTCGCGAACGCCGAGAGCACGACGGCGCCTGCGGGCGAGCTCTCCGGGTACGCGTCGACGAGCCACGCGTGGAGCGGCGGCAGCGCGGCGTTGACCAGGAACCCGAGCGCGACCAGGACGCTCCCGGGGCCGGGCGCGAGCGGACCGAGCGCGGGGACGCCCGCCAGAGCGATTCCCGAGAGCAGGCACACGCCGCCGAACGCGTGGAACAAGAGGTAGCGGTAGGCAGCCGCGGTGGCGCGCTCGCTCGCGCCGTCGAGGACGAGCGCGAAGGAGCTGATCGCGAGCAGCTCCCACGCGGCGTAGAACGTCGGCCAGTCCCCGGCGTACACCACGCCGAGGGCAGCCGCAGCGGCGGAGGACGCCGCGACGTGGAAGCGGCGCGACGCCGACCAGCCGTAGACTGCCGCCAGCGTCGCGACGAGTGCGAACACGATCCCGAACGGCTGCGCGAGCGCGTCCACTCGAAGGACGGTCAGGCGCATCCCGAACAGCGCAGCGTCGGCCTGCGCGGGCATGGAAAGGACGATCGCGAGCGCCAGCGCGGCGAGTGCTCCGAGGAACGCGACGGCGCCGCGCACGCGAGCGGGGGCGAACGCCGCGAGGGCAGCGCCGAGCAGGAGCGGTGCGCCGGGGTGCAGCCACGCCGTCACCCGTCGTCCTCCTCGCGCTGCAACCCGCGCCCTGCGAGGGTCTTGGCCGTCCCCACCAGCGTTGCAGCGCCGGCGATGCCGAACAGCAACGCGACGCCAGGCGCGGTCAGAAACGGCGCCAGCGCCGCAGCGACGGCCGCGCCGGCGAGCGCGACGAACGGGAGAGCGCGCGCCGTCATGGCGCCCCCGCCGCGTCGCTCGCGGCGCGCTCCGCGAGCGAGAGCAAGGCGAGCGGCGCGTCTGGCTGCAGCCCGAACCAGACGCCGAACGCGACGGTTACGAGGAGCGGGACCAGCAGCGCCAGCGGCGCCTCGGCGCGACCTGCGCTCGCCGGCCGGCGAAACGCGCGTGTGAGGATTGGCACGAAGTACGCGATCGCGAGCAGCGTGCTGGCGCCGAGTGCTGTGAGCGCGAGCCACTCACCTGCGGCGGCGGCGCTCGTCACCAGGCGCCACTTGCTTACGAAGGCGAGCCCCGGCGGCAGCCCCACCAGCAGCAGCGCGGCCAACGCGAACGCGCCCATGGTGAACGGCATGCGCCGCCCGATCCCGTCCAGCTCGTCGAGATCCTCCGCGCGTGCCGCCACGTAGACCGAGCCCGCGCAGAAGAACAGCGTGATCTTGAGCAGCGCATGCCCCGCCAGGTGCAGCACGCCGGCGGCGTACGCCGCTGGCGTGCCGAGCGCGACGCCGAGCACCACGTAGGAGAGCTGGCTCACCGTCGAGAACGCGAGCAGGCGCTTCAGGTTGGTCTGGCCGAGGGCCGCGAGCGAGCCGAGCACGATCGTCACGAGCGCCAGCGTGGAGAGTACGGTGCTCGCGCCGAGGTCGCGCATCAGGTCGAGCCCGAACACGAAACCCGTGATGCGCGCGATCCCGAACACCCCTGCCTTCACCACCGCCACGGCGTGGAGCAGCGCGCTCACCGGCGTGGGCGCGACCATCGCCAGCGGCAGCCAGCTGTGGAGCGGCACGAGCGCCGCCTTCACGCCGCAGCCGACGGCGCACAGCGCGAACAGCACCCAGAGCACCAGCGGTCCCGCCGGCACGCCGGCGAGCACTCCCCCCGGGACGAAGTCGGTGCGCCCCGCGGTTGCCTGCAGCAGCGCGACGGCGGCCAGCAGCGACGCGCCGCCGCCGAGCGTGTAGGCCAGGTAGACGCGCCCGGCCCGCCACGCCTCCGGCGTCTCCTTGTGGATCACGAGCGGATACGACGCGACGGAGAGCAGCTCGAAGAAGCAGAAGAACGTCAGCAGGTTCCCCGCGAACGCGATCCCCACCGTCGCGAACAGCGACAGCGCGAACGACGCGAAGTAGCGCGTCTGGTGGCGCTCGGCGAGCGCGCGCAGGTAGCCGATCGAGTAGATCGTGGTGAGCAGCCACAAGGCGGAGGCGAGGCTCGCGAACAGCACGCCGAGCGCGTCGGCGCGGAGCGCGAATGGAATGCCGGCGGCGAGCGAGAACGGGCGCCACTCGGGCGCCGCGCCCGCCACCGCGCCCGGCACGAACGCGAGCACCACGACGGTCTGCGCGAGCGCGGCTAGCAGACTCGCGGCCTCGCGCGGGAACGGGTGATGCCGCAGCAGCGCGATCAGCGGGAGCGCCAGCGCCGAGGGCAGCAGCGCCAGTCCTGGGCCGATCGACTCGCTCACCGCAGCCCTCCGGCCGCGGCGGGCGCGAGCAGATGCTGGATCAGCGGGGCGTTGCCCGCGCCAACCGCGACGATCGCGAGCGCGAGCGCGACGAGCACGGCGAGCAGCGTCGCCGGCGCCTCGCGTGTCGCGCGCGCCTTCGCGCCGCCGCCCCGGATCGCGCTCGCGAAGCGGTACGTGTATGCGAGCGCGAGCAGACCGCCGGCGACGACGACGGCCGCGAGCGCCGGCTCGCCGGCCGCGACCGCAGCCTGCAGCAGGTACCACTTGGCGAAGAAGCCAGCGGTCGGAGGCACGCCGACCAGCGACGCTGCGGCGACGACGGTGCAGGCGAACACGAGCGGCAGCGGCGGACCCGCGCGCAGCCGCACGAGCGCCGGCGACCTGCCCGCTAGCGCGGTCGCAGCGAGGGCGGCAAACAGGGCCGCCTTGGCGAGCGCGTCTCCGGCGAGCTGCAGGTAAGCGCCGACCAGGCCGTCAGCGTTCGCGAGCCCGAAGCCGAGCGCCACGTAGCCGAGCTGGCTGACGCTCGACCACGCGAGCAGCCGGCGCGCGTCGAGCTCCGCGACGGCGCGCGCTCCGCCGTACACGATCGCGAGCGCTCCCGCCCACGCGAGGAGCTGCCCTGGCAGCCCTGACTCCGGACGCACGACGTAGAGCAGCGCGCGCGCGAGCACGTAGGCCGCGGCCTTGGTGCCGATCGGCGCGAGCAGCAGCGCGACCGGCGCCGACGCGCGCCCGTAGGTCTCGGGCAGCCAGCCGTGGAGCGGGAACAGCGCCATCTTGATCCCGAGCCCCGCGACCAGGAACGCGATCGCGCCGGCGACCAGGGGAGACCCGGCGACCGCCGGCAGGCGCGCCGCGAGGTCCGCCATGTTCAGCGTTCCCGTCGCCGCGTACAGGCAGCCGACGCCGAGCAAATAGAACGACGCGCCGACCGTCCCGAGCACCAGGTAGCGGAACGCGGCCGCGAGCGCGGGGCCGCCGCCGCTCGCCACGAGCGCGTACCCCGAGATCGACGCCACCTCCAGGAACACGAAGACGTTGAACAGGTCGCCGCTGACGACCATGCCCTGCAGGCCGGCAAGGAAGAGCAGCGCGAGCGCGTAGTAGGTCGGCGCCTCGCGCCCGGCGGCGTCTCGCACCAGCGACCTGCCGCCGAGGAGCGCGAGCGTCGCGACGGCGCCGATCAGCGTCGCGGTGAACGCGGAGAGCGGATCGAGCACGACCTCGATCCCCCACGGCGGCTCCCAGGAGCCCACGAAGTAGCGGCGCGCGCCGGTCTGCATCACCTCGACCGCACCCGCGCCTGCGACGAGCGCCGTCGCGGCGGAGGTGGCGAGCGCGAGCCCGAACGCCGCACGCGCGCTCGCGTAGCCGGCGATCGGCTGCAGCATTCCGCCGAGCAGGGGCAGCAGCACCGGCAGGATCGGCAGGTGCGCCCGCATCACTCGCCGTCGTCGCCTTCCTGCGCGATCGCCGCGTCGATCCGATCCTCCTCGAGCGTGCCGTAGCGCGCGTACAGGCGGATCAGGATCGCGAAGGCGACTCCGCTGGTCGCGACCATCACCACGATCGCCGTCAGCATCAGCGCGTGCGGCAACGGGTTCATGAAGCCCGGCGCGGCGATTGCTCCCGGCGGCACGATCGGCAGGTCGGCGCCCCGCTTCACCGACAGCAGCATGAAGAACAGGATGATCGCGGTCTGGAACACGGTCATGCCGACGAGCTTGCGCACCAGATTGCGCTGGGCGAGGGCTGCCGCGAGCCCGAGGGCGAGCAGGGCGACCGCGATCGCGTAGGGCGCGCTCATCGCGGCGTCTCGCGCGCTGCCAGGCGGCAGAAGACCAGCAGGATCGTCGCCGCGACGCCGAGCGTGACGCCCGTCTCGATCAGCAGGATGCCGAGGTAGCGCGCGCGCACGGGCGGCACCCCGAGCGGGAGACGGCCGTAGTCCAGGAACTCCCCGGCGTGGAGCGACGCAGCTCCGGTCGCGAAGTACAGCAGCACGCCCGCGGCGCCGATCGCCAGGCAGGCGCGCTCGTTCACGTAGCGGTCGAGGGTCTCGCGGCCCATGGCGAGCGCGAGCAGGATGAACGTCGCCGCGAGGATCACGCCGGCCTGGAAGCCGCCGCCCGGGCTGTAGTGGCCGTGTGCCAGCACGTAGAGCGCGAACAGCTGGAGCAGCGGCGTGAGCAGCCGCACGAACGTCGAGACCACGACGCTGTCGTGGCGCTCGATCATGCGCGGCGCGGGTGCAGCAGGAGCCAGCAGCCGAGCCCGGCGGTGACGATCACGGTCGTCTCGACGAGCGTGTCGTAGCCGCGGTAGTCGGCGAGCACCGAGGTGACGGCGTTGGGCGTCGCCGTCTCCTCGAGCGTGCGCTCGAGATAGCGGGGCGACACGTGCAGGGAAGGCGGGGATGTCGCGTCGCCCCACGGCGCGAGACCGAGGGCAGCGGCCGCGAACGCGCCGAAGAGCGCGACGCCCCCGACGATGGCCAGGTTGCGCAGCGTCTCCGGCGCGCGCGAGGCGTGGCGCGCGGTGCGCAGCAGGGTCGCCAGGAACAGCACGGTGGTCGCGCCGGCGCCGACGACCGCCTCGGTGAAGGCCACGTCGAGCGCGCCGATCTCGGCCCAGACCAGCGACATGACGAAGCCATAGGCGCCGAGCGCGACCGCCGCCGCGAACAGGTCGGTGGTCCAGAGCGCGTACGAGGCCAGGACTACGAGCAGGACCAGCAGCAGAGCGATCAGGAGCACGCTCATGCGGGATCGCCTCCGCCGGCGCTGGGTGTCTCGCGCAGCCACGGCCGCAGACCGCTCCTGTATGCCGCGCGCGCGATCGCGTGGGTCGAGGTCGGGTTGGCCAGGAACAGGAAGACCGCGACGAACCCGAGCTTGGCGGCGAGCAGCGTCGGCCCGGCGTGCAGCACGAGCGCGGCGACGACGAGCAGCGCCCCGAGCGTCTCGGCCTTCGAGACCGCGTGCAGCCGCGTGTAGAAGTCGGGCAGCCGCAGCACGCCGAGCGCCGCGACCGCGTGGAAGAACAGCCCGAGCGCGAGCAGCCCGGCGAGGACGATCGTCACGACGCGCCTCCGCCGAGCTCGAAGTAGCGCGCAGCCGCGATCGACCCCACGAACGAGAGCAGCGCGTACGCCAGGCTGAGGTCCACGAACATGTCGAGCCGGCCGTAGACCGCGCCCGCGAGCAGGAGCACCAGGGTGGTCTTGAGCCCGAACGCCGAGAGACCGAGCAGCCGGTCGAAGCTCGAAGGCCCGGCGACGATGCGCCAGACGTACGTGGTGACGAGAACGAGCAGCGCGGCCGCTGTGGCGAGGAACAGGCCCTCCGCGCTCATCGCGGCCGCTCGCCGAACACCGCGGCGACGCGTGTCAGCATCTCGGAGGTCTCGATCTCGAGCCCGGAGGCGCTGTCGCGCGTGATCGCGTGCACCAGGAACTCGCCGTCCGCGACGTCGATCGTGATGGTGCCGGGGGTGAGCGTGATCGAGTTGGCGAAGGTGGTTCGCGCCAGGTCGCCGCGCAGGGCGGTGCGGATCGTCACGACCGCCGGATCGGCCGGCAGCTTCGGGTCGAGCACGATCTTCGTCACCTGGATCGCCGAGAGCACGATCTCCTTGAGGAGCCAGGGCAGATATGCGATGAACCGGGGAGCCCAGCGCAGCGCCTCGCTCAGCAGCTCGAGGTCGCGGTTCCACCACGCGACGCCGACGGCGGAGAGCGCGCCCAGGCAAAGCGTCAGCGGAGCGGTCGATCCGGACAGGATGAACCAGAACGCAAACCCGAGCACCGCGACCGCGAGCATTCGCGCCGTCCGTTCCATCGTCCAACCCTCTCTGGCGACTCCCACGCGCGTCGCAGCGGACGGCGCGGCATGGTACTCCCGTGTTCCTTACCAGTCATCCCGCGGAGGAGTCTGATGCTCGACTGGATCTCCGATCCCAACGCCTGGCTCGGCCTGCTCACCCTGACGGCTCTCGAGATCGTGCTCGGGATCGACAACATCGTGTTCATCTCGATTCTGTCGTCGAAGCTCGAGCCGGCGGAGCAGCCGCGGGCGCGCCGGCTCGGGCTCGGGCTCGCGATGCTGATGCGGATCCTGCTGCTGTTCTCGCTCTCGTGGGTGCTGCGGCTGTCCAAGCCGCTGTTCGTGGTCACCTCGCTCGAGATCTCCGGGCGCGACCTGGTACTCGTCGGCGGCGGGCTCTTCCTGCTGGCGAAGGCGACCTGGGAGATCCACGACAAGCTCGAGGGCAGCGAGGGGCACGGCTCGCGCCGGATCGCGCCGTCGCTCGGCGCGGTGCTGCTCCAGATCGCCGTGCTCGACATCGTGTTCTCGCTCGACTCGGTGATCACGGCGGTCGGCATGGTGGACCAGCTATCGGTGATGGTCGCGGCCGTGGTGATCGCCGTGGGTTTCATGCTGTGGTTCGCCGAGCCGGTGAGCGCGTTCGTTCACCGCCACCCGACGATCAAGATGCTGGCGCTCTCGTTCCTGCTCCTGATCGGCGTGATGCTGGTGGCCGAGGGCTTCCACCAGCACATCCCGAAGGGCTACATCTACTTCGCGATGGCGTTCTCGCTCGGCGTCGAGATGCTGAACCTGCGGCTGCGCGGGAAGGGCGAGCCCGTCCAGCTTCGCGACGCCTACGTGCAAGAGTACGTGGACGAGGAAGGCACGACATGAGACCCGAGGCAATCGACGACCTCGTGGCGCGCGGCTTCACGCGCCGGGGTCTGTTCCGCGTGGCTGCCCTGGTGGGCGCCGGGGCCGCGCTGCCGTTCGGCTCGGAGCGCGCGCTGGCGCAGCTCTCCGACGCGGGCGCGCTCCCCGACGACGCGGTGAAGCTCAACGCGAACGAGTTCCCGGAGGGTCCGTCGGAGCGCGCGCTCGTGGCGCTGCTCGAGGTCGCGCGGCGCGGCAACCGCTACCAGTACCCGGAGACGAACGCGCTGGTGGAGACCGCGGCGAAGCTGGAAGGCCTCCTGCCCGAGAACTTCGCGGTGTATCCGGGCTCGAGCCTGGCGCTGCATCACGCCGTGATCGCGTTCACGTCGCCCGAGCGCGCGCTCGTGACGGTCGATCCGGGCTACGAGGCGGCGGCGCGCGCGGCGGAGTTCATCGGAGCGAAGGTGGCGCGCGTGCCCCTACGAGCCGACGCCTCGCACGACGTGCCCGCGATGCTCGCGGCGTCGAAGACCCCGCCCGCGGGCCTGTTCTACGTCTGCAACCCGAACAACCCGACGGGCACGGTCACGCCGCGCCCGGCGATCGAGGCGCTGATCGCGGCCAAGCCGAAGGGCTCGGTCGTGCTGCTCGACGAGGCGTACGTGCACTTCTGCGACGAGCCGCCGGGCGTGGACCTGGTGCGCGCCGGCAAGGACGTGGTCGTGCTGCGCACCTTCTCGAAGGTCTACGGCATGGCCGGCCTGCGCGCGGGCTTCGCGATCGCGCGCCCCGACCTGCTCGCGCGCATGCTGGGCTTCTCGACCGGCGCGATGCCGGTCACTGCGATGGCCGCCGCGCACGCCATGCTGGGCGAGCCCGAGCTGGTCCCGGCGCGCAAGCGAAAGATCGCCGCCGCGCGCTCCGACCTGATGCGCTTCTTCGACGCACACGGCTTCAGCTACACGCCGTCGGTCAGCAACAAGCTCATGGTCGACGCGCGCCGCCCGACGAAGCAGGTGCTCGACGGCCTGGCCAGGCACAAGGTCTACGTCGGCCGCCCCTGGCCCGTCTGGCCCACCCACGTCCGCATCTCGCTCGGCACCCCGGAAGAGATGAGCCGCTTCAAGGCCGCCTGGCTCGAGGTCGTCTAGCGCTGGAACTCGTGGCCGTAGGTGTCTCGCTCGAAGTACTCCGACTGGTGCGTCGCCGCCCGCGCGCCCCAGCCGACCTCGATCATCCAACCGGACGGGTTCGTGAAGTAGAACGAGTACATGTGATCGTTGGCGTGCTTACCGGGCAGGATCGCAATCGGGAGCTTTTCGCGGCGCACGATCTCGTAGGTGAGCCCGACGTCGTCCATGCTGTCGACCTCGAGCATCAGGTGGTTGATCCGCTTCGGCGTGGGAAGGCCGAACGCCACCGTGTGATCGCGTTCGTTGCAGTGCATGAACAGGAGCTCCATTCGCGCGCCGCCCGGAAGCGGGATCCGGTACTCGATCCCCCCGCGCATGCCGAGCAGCCGATAGAAGCGATACGCCGCGTCGAGACCGCCGTGGCGCAGGATGCAGTGGCCCAGGCCTCCCGTGCCCGTCTTGAAGCGGCCGTGCATGCGGCGACCCGGGTGGAAGGGCTTGTCGAACTCCACGAGCGGTCCGTGGAAGAGCTCGAGCGGGTTTCCGGCCGGATCCTCGAGCCGCATCAGCTCGAGCACGCGCCGCTCGTCGGCCTGCTGGCGGCTGCCCACCTCGTAGGACACGCCGGCGTCGGAGAGCCGTTTCTGCATCTCCCCGAACTCCTCCGCGCCCGCGACGCGAAGGCCGAGCACGCGCACGTCGTCGCTGCCGTCCTCGTCGACGATCAGCCGGTGGTGCCAGTAGTCCAGACGCAGGTAGCAACGCCCCGGCTCGCCCTCGTCGACGATCTCGAGTCCGAGGATCTCCGACGCGAACGCCTTCCACTGCGCGAGGCTCTTCACGCCGATGCCGAGGTAGCCGAGCTCGGTCACTGCCATTTCACTCTCCTTTGGTCAGCGGGGGCTGCGCGGGGCGTCGGAGCCGAGCGCGACGCGGCGGACCGACTCGGTATCGGTCGGCTGATGGCCGACCTCGTGTCTGGGCGCGGGGATCTCGGCGACGGTGTTGCTGAGGCGTCCTAGACCGCTGACCTCGACCTCGACCACGTCGCCGAGCTTCGTCGGGCGCGAGTTCGCCGGTGTGCCGGTCAGGATCACGTCGCCGGGGAGCAGCGTGATGTGGCGGCACAGGTCGGCCAGGATGTAGTCGATCGGGAAGTTCATGTCGGAGACCGGGCCGTCCTGCACGACCTGGCCGTTCACGTAGGTGCGCACGCTCGAGGCGCGCACGTCTACACCGCGCACGATCCCCGGGCCCAGCGGGCAGAAGCCGTCCATGCCCTTCACGCGCAGCATCGAGCCGGCGTCGGTGTCGCGGAAGTCCTGGCAGCCCACGTCGTTGGCGGGCGCGAAGCCGGCCAGGTGATCCCACACGTCCTCGCGCGCCACGTTGCGCATGGGCGCGCCGACGATCGCGGCGATCTCGCCCTCGTAGTTCAGGTACTTGCAGTTGGCCGGCCGGTGCAGGAAGCCGCGGTGCGCGTTCAGCGCGCTGAGCGGCTTCTGAAAGTAAGTGGGCGTCTCGAGCGGCGGCGCGCGGAACTCCACGCGGCGCGACTCGTAGTTCAGGTGGATGCACAGGATCTTGGTCGGCTCGCACGGCGCCAGGTAGATCGCCTCGGCCTCGCGTACGCGGCGGCCGTCGCCGAGCACGAGCATGTCGCCGTCGGGTCGCACCCACTGCGCCACCCCTTCGTGGAAGATGCGCCGGCGCTCGTCGCGCGGGCCGCTGAGCACGCTCATGTGCCCTCCTTCAAGGCGAACGAGCCTTTGCGAATCGCGACGTTCTTGACGTCGCAGAAGAAATCGAAGCTATGGCGGCCGCCCTCGCGGCCGATGCCCGACTCGCGCGCTCCGCCGAACGGGGCTGCGAGGTCGCGGATGAAGAAGCAGTTCACCCAGACGGTGCCGGCGACCAGCCGATCCGCGACGCGTCGCGCGCGCGCCTCGTCGCGCGTGTACAGCATCGCGGCCAGTCCGTAGCGCGTGCCGTTCGCGAGCGCGACGGCCTCCTCCTCGCCGTCGAACGTCTGCCAGGTGAGGACGGGACCGAACACCTCGCGCTGCACGATCTCCATCTCTTGAGAGACGCCTTCGAACAGCGTGGGCTCGAAGTACAGGTCTCCCGCGGGGTGGCGGCCTCCGCCCCAGACGGGCTTGGCGCCCGCGGCGCGCGCGCGCTCGACGAAGTCGGCGACGCGCTCGAAGTGCTCGGGATGGATCAGCGGCCCGACGAGCGTCCCCGCCACGCGCGGGTCGCCGACCTTCAAGGACTGCGCCGCTGCCCGAAAGGCGTCGAGCACGCGCGGCGCGATGGAGCGCTCGACCAGCACACGCGTCCCCGCGAGACACACCTGTCCCGCGTTCAGATACTGGGTGGCGAGCGTGCGCACCGCGGCGTCCTGGTCGGCGTCGGCGAACACGACGAAGGGGGACTTGCCGCCCAGCTCGAAGCTCACCGGCACCAGGTTGCGCCCGGCGGCGGCGCCGATCAGCCGCCCGGTGTCCGTCGATCCCGTGAACGAGAGCCGGTCCACGTCGCCGTGCGCGACCAGCGCGGCGCCTGCCTCTTCGCCGATCCCATGCACGACGTTGAGCACGCCCGCGGGAACGCCCGCTTCCGCTGCCAGATCGCCGAGCAGCGAGCAGGTGAGCGGCGCCCACTCCGGCGGCTTGAGCACGACCGTGTTCCCCGACGCGAGCGCCGGCCCGACCTTCCAGGTCGAGAGCATGAGCGGCGCGTTCCACGGCGTGATCAGCCCGGCGACGCCCGACGGGTCGTAGCGCACGTGGTTGGTGACGTCCTCGGAGTCGATCACCTCGTCGCCGAGGCGCAGCGCTGCGTCCGCGAAGAACTCGATGTTGTGCGCGGCGCGCGGCACCACGCGCGCGACGTTGCCGGCGAGCAGCGAGCCGTTGTCCGTGGATTCGACGGCTGCGAGCGGCTTCACTCGCGTCCGGATCGCCTCGGCGAAGCGGCGCAGGATCGGCGCGCGGCCGCCGGGTCCGAGTGCAGCCCACGCCGGGAACGCGCGACGCGCCGCCCCAACCGCCGCCTCGATCTCGGCCGCGCCGCCCCGCGCAACGTGCGCCAGCAGCGCGCCGTCGATCGGGGAGTGCACCGCGAAGCGCTCGCGCGACGCGACCCGCCGGCCGTCGATCCAGTGATCCGTCGAAACCTCGACGCCGGCCACGTTCGCGCGCGGGTCGCTCATCGCTCGCCTCCGCTGCCGAGGCTACGCGCCGGCGCCACTGCGGGTCAACGAGGGTGCGATCACGCGAAGGCTCGGGAAGTAGCTGCGATAGCGGGCGGCGTCGCGTGTGAGCAGCGTGAGCCCGGACACGGCGGCGTGTGCGCCGATGTAGAAGTCGCGGAGAGGCGCGTGGCGCGCGCCGCCCCGACGGCGGTAGCGGAGAAAGCTCTTGCCCGCGAGGAAGGCGGCCTCCCACGGTAACGGCAGTCGCCGGAAGTCAGCCTCCGGCAGCGTTTCATCCAGCTCCTCGATGCGCTCGAAGCGGATCGAGACCTCCGCGTAGATAATGGGGTTGATGGCCAGCTCGCCCTCCTCCGCGCAGCGTGCGAGCGCGTGGGCGGACCACGCGCCCCAGCGCGGGTCCTCGGTGATCACGTCTAGCACCACGCTGCTGTCGACGAGGACGACGCTCACCGCCCCCCTCTCGTGAGCGCGAGGATCTCGTCCGTGCTCATGCGAACCGATCCCTTCCCGCGGAGGCGCTCGATCATCGAGCGACCGCGGGAACGCCGGCCGCGCGCGCGGGCCTTGCGGATCCGGACCGCGTTCCCCACCACCTCGAACTCGACCTCGTGGTTCGGGAGCAGGCCCAGCTTCTCCCGGATCTCGACGGGGATCGTGACCTGACCCTTGGACGTGATGCGCATCGGGCTCCCTCGGAGAGGTAAGACCTCAGGAAGTCTTACCTCGCTCGATCGGCCCGTCAACGTGAACGCGGAGGGACGCCGGCGGAGGCGTTGACACGCGGCCTCCGGGCGCGCGAAATGAAGGTATGGACGGGATCCACGACATGGGCGGGATGCACGGCTTCGGACGCGTGAAGCGCGAGCCGAACGAGCCCGTCTTCCACGCGCCGTGGGAGGGACGCGTGCGCGCGATGCTGGGCGCGCTGCTCTCGCGTGGCGTCGGGAACATCGACGCGTTCCGCCATGCGATCGAGCGGATGGCCCCGCTCGACTACCTGGCCAACCCCTACTACGGGCGCTGGCTCGCGGCGCTCGAGACGCTCTGCGTCGAGCACGGCGTCGCGTCGCGCGCAGAGCTCGAGACGCGTCGGGGCAGCGGCGCGGGACGGGCTGGCGGGACCCACGCGGCGAGGGCAGCCCCGCGAGGAGCGCTTGCGACGAGCCCTTTTCGCGAGCTGGAGCGCCCGCCGCGCTTCCAGCTCGGCGAGCGCGTCGCCGCACGCGATCTTCACGTTCCCGGGCACACGCGCCTGCCGCGCTACGCGCGCGGCCGGCGCGGCGTGGTGGTGCGGATCCAGACGCCGAGCGTGTACCCCGACACGAACGCGCACGGCCGCGGAGAGGACCCGCAGCATCTGTATTGCGTGCGGTTCGACGCCGCGGAGCTCTTTGGCAGCGAGGCCGAGCCGCGCTCCGCCGTGCACGTCGATCTGTTCGAGCCCTATCTCGAGTCAGGAGGACCGCTGTGAGTGGCGCGCATCACCACGACGACCCGTCGCCCGACGCGCTCGCGCTGCGCACCGAGGCGCTCGAGTCACTGCTGGTCGAGCGAGGCATCGTGGCGTCGGCGGCGATCGACGCGATCGTGCGGCGCTTCGAGCAGGACCTCGGCCCGCTGCGCGGTGCGCGGCTGGTGGCGCGCGCGTGGGTGAACCCCGAATTCCGGCAGCGTCTGCTCAGCGGCCTCGGCGACGCGTGCCTTCCCGAGCTCGGCTTCGAGGCGGTGCCATTCGAACGCGTCGTGGTGCTCGAGAACACCCACGAGGTGCACAACGTGGTCGTGTGTACGTTGTGCTCCTGCTACCCGTGGGCCGTGCTCGGCCTGCCGCCGTCCTGGTACAAGGACCCGGCGTATCGCTCGCGCGTGGTGCGCGAGCCGCGCAAGGTGCTCGCGGAGCTCGGGCTCGTCGTCGGTGACGAGCTCGAGGTGCGCGTCTGGGATTCGAGCGCGGAGATGCGGTACATGGTGCTGCCCGAGCGACCCGCGGGCACCGAGGGCTGGAGCGAGGAACGCCTGGTACCGCTGGTCACGCGCGACAGCATGATCGGCGTCGCGCGCGCGAAGGCGCCGGAAGACGCGGGCGGTGGCTGAGACGCTGTTGCCCGAGTCCGGCCCCGCGGCGCCGCCGCGGCGCAACGGCGAGCTGGCGTTCGAGGCGCCGTGGCAGAGCCGCGCGTTCGCACTCGCCGTGACCCTGTGCGAGCAGGACCGTTTCGCCTGGCCCGAGTTCCAGCAGCGCCTGATCGCCGAGCTCGCCGAGCACGAGGCTGCGCGCGCCGACGGCGAGCCCTACCGCTACTGGTCGTGCTGGCTCGAGGCGCTCGAGTCACTCGTCGCCGACAAGGGCTGGGCCGCGCCCCAGGCCGTCGCCGAGCGCGAGCGCGCCCTCGCCGCACGCCCCCCGGGCCACGATCACTAGGCAAGCGCGCGGAGCGCGCGCGCAGCGAGCGCGTTTGCTCGAGCGGAGGCCGCTCGGCGACAGCATGCAGGTTCTCCTCGTGCGCCACTGCGAGTCGTCGGGTCAGGCGCCCGAAGCGCCGCTCACGCCGCGCGGGCATGCTCAGGCCGAGGCGCTCGCGACCGCGCTGGCGAAGCACCCGATCGATCACGTCGCCTCGAGCCCGTACCTGCGCGCGCGGGAGACGATCGAGCCGTTCGCCGCGCGTGCCGGGCTCCGACTGCACATCCACGCAGGCCTTGCGGAGCGACGGCTGTCGCCGGCGCCGATCGAGCACTGGCGCGACGTGGTGCGGCTCTCGTTCTCCGATCCCGAGCATCGCGTTCCAGGCGGCGAGTCGGGCGCCGAGACGCTCGCGCGCGGCTGGGCCGCCCTCGACGCGATCCTGCGCGACGGCCACCGGCTAGCCGTCGTCGTCAGCCACGGCCAGATCCTCAGCCTGATCCTGCACTCGATCGACCCGAGCTTCGGCTTCGCGGGCTGGGAGGTGCTCCGCAACCCTGACGTGTTCCTGTTGAAGCACGCGGAAGCGGGCTCCTCCACGTTCGAGCGGGTCTGGCTCGGGGATCAGCCCTCGTAGCTGTCGTGCAGGCGGAGCCACGCCATCGGGTGCGGTAGGCCGTCCTCGTCGCGGCCCTTCGGCACCAGGTCGAGCAGCTGGTAGGCGGGGTTCAGCGTGTCGAGCCCGCGCGAGTAACACGAGTACGTGTGGAAGAGGTTTCCGGCTGCGTCGCGCGCGAAGACGCTCACGCCCGGCGCCTCCTCCACGCCGAACGGCGTCGTGCCGAAGTTGTAGAGCGGTCTTCGGCTCGCGATCTCCTCGGGCGTGAACGACACGCCGAAGTCGCGGTTGAAGTCGCCCTGCGCCGACGAGACCCACGGAAAGCTCCAGCCCATGCGTCGCCGGAATGCGAGCAGCTTCTCGAGCGGCGCCTTCGACACCGCCACGAGCGCCACGTCGCGCTGGCGCAGGTGCACTGCTATCCCGTCGTACCCATCGGCCCAGAACGAGCAGCTTTTGCAGCCGGCCTCCCAGCTCGCGGGGAACATGAAGTGATAGACCAGCAGCTGGCTGCGGCCGTCGAACAGGTCGGCGAGCGTACGCTTGCCCTGCTCGGCGTCGAACAGATACGGCTTCTCCACGCGCACCCAGGGCAGCGCGCGCCGCTGCTCCGACAGCTCGTCGCGCAGCCGCGTGAGCTGCTTCTCCCTGGCCAGGAGCGCTCTCCGCGCCTCGAGCCACTTCTCGCGCGACACGACTGGATGCGAAGTCTCGGCCATCGGTGGGACCTCCCGCGTCCGTCGGGCTAGCGCACGCGGACGCTCACGATCTCGTTCGGGCGCGCGGGGACACGGATCCAGCCGTCCGGTGTAACGGCGAGCGGCGCGATGGCCGTCTCGTCGAGGCGCACGCGTTCGGCGCGATCGAACCCGCGGACGCGCAGGCGGAGCTCGCCGGGCTCGGCGCCGAGCCAGGTGCCGCGCACGACGAGCGCGCCGTCCAGCGTCGAGGACTGCACCACGGCGCTCGGTCGAAACGCCGGCGTGGAGCACTCGAGGAACGAGCCGCTCTGCGGCAGCGCGCCGGCGTGGATCGGAGTCGAGACGCCGATCGCGCCGGTGGACCAGGCGTCGACCTGCGCCGTCTGCGCGGCGACGTCTCCCGTGAAGGGGAAGAGCGCGAGCCGGTAGCGCTGCTTGCCTGGGCACTGACCTCCTGGCGTCGGCAGCTCGGGGCCCGCGCCTCCGCGGCGTGACGGGAAGTCGGAGCGCGAGAGCCAGCCGAACGCGCGCAGCAGCGTGACGGAGAGCGTGCCGTCGCGCGCGACGCTCGCCTCGCGCAGGCCCTGCGCGGCGACGAGCAGGCCGGCGCGGTCCGGCGCAGCGCCCTCGACCGCGACGAACGCGCGCATCGGCTGCTCGGCGACCGGTTGCTCGACCCAGCCGGGCTCGCCGGTCGCCTGTCCCGTCGCGCGGCGCACCAGCTCGAAGTGGCCGTCGTAGACGGCGGTCGCGGCGGGCGCACCCGCCGGCAGCAACAGCGACAGGCGGTGGTCCTCCGCGCAATTCTCGAGCTCGATCTCGACGTCGACGTAGGGCAGGCCGGGCGCGACGGAGACGCGCGTACGCACCGGAAGGTCCACGAGCTCGCTCGCGCGCGAGCGGCGATCGAGCGCCAGCGCGCGGGGGACGCGCAAGGTGCGCTCGATCTCGAGCGTCTCGCCGCAGGCATCGCGCACGCGGCGCACGCGCACCGGGCCGGACGGCGCGACGCTCCCGGCGTCGCCGTCGAGCGCGCAGAAGTTGTAGCTGTCGCCGCGATCGGCCACGTCGCGCAAGGCGAGCAGTCCCGTGAAGCGCGCGCCGAGTGCACGGTCCGCGACTGCGATCGTTCCGTCGCGCGCCACTTCGACGTCGAAGCGCTCGTTCGCGATGCGCGGCACGTCGTCGACGCGCGCGGCCGGCGCAGGCTCGGCAGCAGCGCGCACGCCGAGGCTCGTCCAGCCGTGCGCGGGCACTTCGGGCAGGAGCGCCTCGAGCTCGACCCGCGTCGCCTGCCGGATCTCGAGCTCGATCCGTTCGACGCCACCGCCGGCCAGGCCCGATTCGAGCGCGCGCAGGCCGCGCTCGACCTCGCCCATGTCCGGCTCGCCGCGCTCCGCCAGCACCACGTCCACCCGCAGTGCGGGCGCCTCGACGCGCACCGACACGCCCTGTACGGACAACCCCATCACGCGCCCGTCGCCGAGGCCGCGCGCGAGGCGTCGCACCTCTTCGGGCGGGAGGGACATGCGCGCGAGCTCGCGCGCCTCGCGGCGCAGCACGCGGTGTGGGAGCACGCGCCCGCCGCCGTCGACCAGCTCGAAGGCTTCGAGGCCGGCGCCGAGCTCCACGCTCGCGCGCACCAGCGCTCCCGTCTGTGCGGCCGCGGGCCGGAAGCACACCAGCGCCGACTGCGCGCCGAGCGACGCCAGCGCGCTGGTGTCGATCGCATCGGCGAGCGCGACCAGGCTCTGGCGCCGCAGCTCGACCCCGATCTGCTCCACCGCGTCGAAGCGGCTCTTCATCTCGTCGTGCACCGCGTCGACCGAGCAGCCGCAGATCGAGTCGTGCGGGTGGCAGGTCAGCAAGACGCGCCACGCCTGCTCGACCAGCTCACGCGCGCCGCGCACGCGCGGCAGGTCCAGGTGACCGGTGAGCGCCCCGCGGTCGGGCTGGTCGTTGCAGAAGCGCTCGGCCCAGGCCACGCAGGGCTCGACCCACGACTCGAGCAGGCGCTCGCAAGCGTCGTTGCGCTGCTTGATCCAGACGCGACTCGAGAGCACGCCCGGGAGCAGGTGGTGGCGGCGCGGATCGCGCAGCTCGCCGCGCACCACGGGCAGCACCCCGGCCCGCGCTTCGAGCGCGCGGCGCAGGTCGGCGAAGTAGGCCGGCAGGGTCGAGAGACGCCAGTCGTTGCCGTCGGCGCGCGCCTTGCCGAGGAGCGCCGGCAATCCCGCCTGCGCCTCGTGATGGTCCGTGCCGTTCATCAGCAGCCGCACACCTGTCGCCGAGTGCGGCGCGAGTGACGCCGCGCGCGCCCGCACGCTCGAGGCGAACGCCGCCGCCTCTCCCGGCAGCCGCGCCGCGTTGTCGTAGCCGTCGCGCAGGTAAGCCACGAGCACGCGCGAGCCGTCGGGAGCTTCCCATTCCAGCTCGCACGGCTCGTCTCCGAGGCCGCGGCGGAAGCACGCGGTGTCGATCCCGAAGCCGCGCAGGATCTGTGGCAGCTGCCCGACATGCCCGAACGGATCGGGCACATAGCCCACCTCCATCCGGCCCCCGAGCGCGCGCGCCGCCCGCGCGCCGTGCGCCAGATTCCGCACCAGCGCCTCCGGGCTGACCAGAAACTCGTCGGGCAGGACCGTCCATGGCCCCACGAGCAAGCGCCCCGACGCGACGTGCGCGGCGATCTCCGCCCGCTTGCGCGGGCGAACCTCCAGGTAGTCGTCGACCACGATCGTCTGCCCGTCGAGCATGAAGTGCGTGAAGCCCGGATCGCCGGCCAGGATCTCGAGCAAGCGATCGACCAGGTGCACGAGCCGGATCCGAAAGCCCTGGAACGGCAGGAACCACTCGCGATCCCAGTGTGTGTGCGCAATCAGATGGACGGTCTCGTGGCTCGGCATGCTGCGGCGATCATACGCGCCCGCGCGATCGAGTCGCGGGTATGATCCGCGCGATGGACGAGCAGCAGGACCTGCGCGCCCGGGTACGCGCCTGGATCGAGGCGCATCACCCCGGCGTCCCGAGCTTCAAGCTCCCGCAGAGCGCGCTCGAGGTGGCCGAGGACCGCCAGCTCGACTGGCTGCGCTCGTGGCAGGAGAAGGTGTACGCGGCGGGCTTCGTCGGCGCGGAGTGGCCGGCCGAGTACGGCGGCGGCGGGAAGCCGCGCGGCACGCAGCGCGCGATCGACCAGGAGCTAGCGCGCGCGCGCGCGCCGTTCCTGGTCAACCTGGTGGGACTGTCCTGGGCCGGCCCGATCATCCTGCAGGCGGGTAGCGAGGCGCAGAAGCTGCGCCACGTGGGCAAGATCCTGTCGTGCGAGGAGATCTGGTGTCAGGGCTGGAGCGAGCCCGACGCGGGCAGCGATCTGGCCGGACTGCGCACGAGCGCTCGGCGCGACGGAGACGACTGGCTGATCGACGGCCACAAGGTCTGGACTACCCTCGGCCGCTACGCCGATTGGTGTATCCTGCTCGCGCGCAGCGATCCCGCAGCCGCCAAACACGCCGGCATCTCCTATTTCCTCGCACCGATGCGCGTGCCCGGTGTCGAAGTCCGGCCGCTGCTGAAGATGACGGGCGAGGGCGGCTTCAATCAGGTGATCTTCTCGGAGGTGCGCATCCCGGGCGACACCCTGCTCGGTCGTCCCGGGCAGGGCTGGGCGCTCGCGATGGCGACCCTGCAGTTCGAGCGCGGCGCGGCGGAGGGCTCCGCGGGCGGAAGCTGGGTGGGCGGCGAAGGCCAGGTCGCACGGCTGTCGGCGCTCGCGCGCGGGCTCGCACGCGACGGCGGCGCTGCCCTCGACGATCCGGTCGTGCGCGACCGCCTCGCGGCGCTCTCGATCCGCGAGACCGCGCTGCGCTACGGGGCGCAGCGCGCGCGCATTCCCGGCCTGGTCGCGGACCGGCCCGAGGCGCTGCCGCTGATGCAGAAGCTGGTCTCGAGCGAGCTCTCGCAAGACATCGCGGAGCTCGCCTGCGAGCTCGAGGGCACGCGCGCAGGCCTCTGGATCGGCGACCCGCTCGCGCCCGAGAACGCGGAGTGGCAGCGCAGCTACATGAACTCGTTCGCCGGCACCATCGCCGGCGGCACCAGCGAGATCCTGCGCAACGTGCTCGGCGAGCGCGTGCTGCGCCTGCCGAAGTCGCGGTGACGCAGTGGCAGTGACGCTGCGCTACGACGAGACCCACGCTCTCCTGCGCCAGGAGGCGAGGCGCTGGCTGGGCGAGCGCTTCCCGCTCGGGCGCGTGCGCGCGCTCGCGGATTCCGCGCGCGGCGAGGACCCCGGGGATTGGAAGGCGCTCGCCGAGCTCGGCTGGCTCGGTCTCGCACTCGACGAGTCGGAGGGCGGCGCCGGGCTCGGAGCCACGGCGCTCGCGGTCGTGCTCGAGGAGTGCGGCCGCGCGCTGCTGCCGTGCCCGCTGCTCGGCTCGACGCTGGCCGGGCTCGCGCTCGCGTTCGGCGGCTCGCTCGAGCAGAAGGCGCGCTGGCTGCCGCCGATCGCGCGCGGCGAGACGCGCGTCGCGCTGGCGCACGTCGGACCCGACGGTGCGTGGCGCGCCGAAGACGCGGGCGTCGTCCTCGCGGGCCGACGCCTTCGGGGCGCGCTGGCGCGCGTGGAGGGGGGCGCGGAGGCGGATCTCTTCGTCGTGCTGGTTCGCGAGGACGGGCAGCCGCGACTGGCGCTCGTCGAGGCGACCGCGCCGGGTGTCGCCCGCGCGGCCGAGAACGCGCTCGACCGCACGCGGCGCACGGCGCGCCTCTCTCTCGAGAACGTCGCGCTCTCCGCAGAGGCGCTCCTGCCCCAGCCAGCGGCGAGGGTCTTCGAGCGCCTGCTGCCGATCGCCTGCGTCGCACTCGCGGCCGAGATGGCCGGCGGCGCCGACGCGCTGCTCGCGACGACGTCCGCGTACGCGGCGACGCGCGCGCAGTTCGAGCGTCCGATCGGCAGCTTCCAGGCCGTGAAGCACCCGCTCGTGAACGTGCTGATCCAGGTCGAATCGCTGCGCTCGCTGGTCTACGCCGCGGCCAGCGCGCTGGAGAGCGGCGCCGCCGAAGCCGAGTCGCTCGCGCGCATGGCGAAGGCCGCGGCGAGCGACGCCTACGTCTTCGCTGCGTCCCGCGCCGTGCAGCTTCACGGCGGCTTCGGCTTCACGCAGGACTGCGACGCACAGCTCTTCTTCAAGCGCGCGCAGACCACGCGCGGCGCCTGGGGCGACGCGCTGCATCACCGGCGCTGGCTCGCGGACCGCCTCGCCTGAAGCTCCCATCGATAGGAGGTGCGGCCTTGGTCACATTCCCTGGCGCCCGCCGCGTAGAGCTCGGCGGCTGGACGACGCGTGACGGCCGGCGCGAGCCGGGCGTAGCACTCGACGTGCACGAGGCCGGGAGCGGTCCCGCCGTCGTGCTGTGTCATGGGTTCCCCGAGCTGGCGTACTCGTGGCGCCATCAGCTGCAAGCGCTGGCCGGTGCGGGCTTCCGCGCGATCGCGCCCGACCAGCGGGGCTACGCGGGCAGCGACTCGCCGCCGCGCGTGGAGGACTTCGACCTGGAGCACCTGGTGGCCGACATGGTCGGCCTGCTCGACGCGCTCGGCATCGAGAAGGCGGTATTCGCGGGGCACGACTGGGGCGGCTTCGTCGCGTGGGCGATGCCGCTCGCGCACCCGGAGCGCACCGCGGGCGTGATCGGCGTGAACACGCCGTACATCCCGTTCCCGACGACCGACTTCCTTCGGGCGGCGATCCCCGACGACGACAAGCTCTACATCCTGTGGTTCCAGAAGCCGGGCGTGGCCGAAGCCGTGCTCGATCGCAATCCGCGGCTCGTGTTCGAGAAGCTGATGCGCCGCGGCTTCGCGCGCGAAGGTGCGGGCCTGCTCGCGGGCGGCGCGAACGCCGACGCCAATCCGTTCCGGCGGCTGGCGGAGATGGAGCCGCTCGGCGGCGAGCTGCTCACGAAGCAGGAGCTCGACGTCTACAGCGCTGCCTTCGAGCAGAGCGGCTTTCGCGGCGGCGTGAGCTGGTACCGCAACATCGACCGCAACAAGCGGCTGTTCCCCGACATCGGCACGCGCCGGCTCGAGCTGCCCTGCCTGATGGTGACGGCGGAGTGGGACTTCGCCCTGCCGCCCGCGCTCGCCGCAGGCATGCCGGCGGTCTGCGCCGATCTCGAGACGCACGCGATCCGCGAGTGCGGCCACTGGACGCAGCAGGAGAAGCCCGAGGAGCTGTCGCGCGTGATGCTCGACTGGCTCTCGAGGCGCTTCCGCTAGCGGTGGCCGACGACGCCGCGCTGCGCGCCGCGTGCGAGGTCGCGCGCGCGCTCGGGCTGCGCGTGGACACGCCGCGCCGACTGCGCGGTCGCTCGAATCTCTTGATCCACCTCGCGCCCGCGAACGTCGTCGCGCGCGTGGCGACCGGGACCGCGAAGGTGCGGCGCGGCGACGCCTGGTTTGCGCGCGAAGTCGCGCTCGCCGGTCACCTGGCGCGAGCCGGCGCGCCCGTCGTGCCGCCGTGCGACGAGATCCCCCCGGGTCCTCACCAGCGGGACGGCTGGATCATCAGCTTCTGGCGCTTCGTCGACGAGCTCGCGGAGCCGGTGGACGCGCGTGCCGCGGGCCGCGCGCTGCGAGAGTGTCACGAGCGGCTGCTCGACTTCGCAGGCCCGCTCCCCGAGTGCGCGCCTCTCGTCGAGGGCGAGCTGATCCTGCAACGCCTGACCGAGCAGCGGGCGGCGACGCCCGCGGAGCTCGAGGTCCTGCAGCGGGTGCGCGAACGCGTCGCAGCGACCTTCGCGCTCGGGCTCGTCGCGCAGCCCGTTCACGGCGACGCCACGCTCTCCAACGTGCTCGCGACCGCTCGCGGGCCGCTCTGGAACGACTGGGAGGACTGCTTTCGCGGACCGATCGCGTGGGACCTGGCAGCGCTCGTCTCGCGCACGCGCGTGTTCGGCGAGGAGCCGGAGCAGAGCGCGGCGCTGCTCGCGGGCTACGGCGCGGAGCTCGACCTCGAGCTGCTCGACCGCTTCGTCGAGGCCCGCATCTGGTGGACGACGCTCTGGGGCCTCCGGCTGCTACTCGCCGGCGATCGGAGCGAGCTGCGCGTCGAAGCCCGCCTGCGCTGGCTCCGCGACCGCTAGTCTGGCCGTGTACGGCGCGGCGTAGCCGCGCCTACGGCTTCGCTCGGCTTCGCCGAGCTGCGCGCGCTCCGCGCTTGCATCGCCGCCGAGCAGGGGGCGCAGCGAGGGCGCGACGACCTTGAATAGCTGCGCGGGCAGCGAGCTGGTGAAGCCGTACTGCGCTGCGTCGGGGCCCGCGACGTAGGCGGTGACCACGCCGTAGAAGCGGTCGCCCGCGAAGAACACGAAGGTGGCGGTGCGATTCACCACGCGCGACTCCAGGAGCTGCCCACCGGGGCCGAACACCTTGTAGCGGTGGTCGCCGGTGCCGGTCTTCCCGCCGAGCGTGATCGGGTGTCCCGCGCCGTCGACGAGTGCGCCGCGCGCACGCACCGCCGTGCCGTTCTCCACCACGTCGATCATCGCGTCGCGCAGCAGACGTGCGACCTCGGCGCGCATCACGCGCTCGCCGCGCGCGAGCCGGGGCGCCACGATCGTCTCGTACGGCGTCGCGCGCGCGAAGTGGAGCTTCTGCACGCGGATCGACGGCTGCCGCACGCCGTCGTTGAGGATGATCCCGACCAGCTCGGCCAGGGCAGACGGCCGATCGGCCGCGCTGCCGATCGCGCTGGCGTACGACGGCACCAGCGAGTCGAACGGATAGCCGACCCGCTTCCACTGCTGGTGGATCTCCAGGAACGCCTCGATCTCGAGGAGCGTGCGGATCCGGCTGTCCTGTGCGTTGGCATAGCGCGTGCGGAACAGCCAGCGGTAGACCTCGATGCGCGCGGCGGCGCTGGCCTCGAGCGCCTGCTCGCGCGTGCCGGCGGGATGGGCGCGCAGCCAGCACACGAGCCACAGCTCGAGCGGGTGCACGCCGGCCAGGTAGCCGCGATCGACCAGGTCGTAGCGGCCGGGCGCGTGCTGGTCGTAGAGCCGCTCCAGCGTCGGCTCCGACAGGAGTGACTCGGGCAGCCGCTCGTGCAGCAGCCGGTCGAAGACGTGGAAGTCGAGCTCCGGCGCCGCCGCCCGAAGCGCGGCCGCGAGGCGCCGCGGCGTCGGGTGCAGGCCGCGCAGCAGGCTGTGGAGCGCCTCGTCCGGAGTCTGACCGCGGTACTTGCGCCAGAACTGAAGCAGGAAGATCCGGCCCTCGCGATCGGCGAAGCGGCGCAGGTACTCGTCACGGCGCGGGTCCTTGCGGTCGCGCAGGATCGCCGCGGTCGATCCCGGCACCTGGAACACGTAGTAGCGCACCACGTCGCGCATCAGCCGCACGAACACCAGGTTCACCGACAGCCGGAAGGCCTGGCGCACGGATAGCCTGCGCGTGTCGTCGTCGGGATTGAAGTTCGCGAAGCGATGCAGCCCGCCGCCGGTGAAGAAGGCCTCGTGGGGACTGGCGGAGTACTGGCGGTCGAGCGCGCGCTCGAGCAGCGCGGAGAGCGGCAGCGCGGGCCGCGCGCGGAGCTGCTCCAGCGCGAAGCGCGTCAGGTGATCGGACGGATCGACGGGGATGGCGTCGAGCTCCGCGGCGGTCTTCCCTGCGAAGCGCCGGTGCAGCCCGGCGATCACCTCGAGGTACGTCGCCAGCGTGCGCAGCTTGGCCGTCGAGCCCAGGTCGAGCTTGATGCCGTCGTTCACGTCGAACGGCTGCTCCAGATTGTCAGCCTGTACGCGCAGCAGGTTCGCCTCGGGTGTGCGCTCGTACAGCGAGAAGCTGTAGGTCACGCGCGAGGGATCGCCGCGGTCGAGCAGGCGGAACGCCTTGAAGCCTGCGGCCTCCGCGCGCGCCGGGTCGCGCAGCTCGGCCAGCGTCTGCGCCACCCTGGGCTGCACGTTCTCGTCGAGTGTGCTCTGCACCTCGAGGTCGAGGCGGTCGAGTGCGTACAGGTCGTCGAGCCCGAGCAGCGGCAGCAGTCGGGCGCGCACTGCGTTCGCCTGCTTGCGCGCGCGGCTGTCGACCGGGGAGCGCGCGGACGCGCGCATGCGTGGATCGAGCCGCAGCGCGAGCGCCTGGTCGCGCAGCTCGTGCGAGATCACCTCGGCCTCCGCGAGGAGAGCCAGATAGGTGTCGGTGCGCAGCGAGAGCGCCGCGTGGTCGGTGACCAGGTAGTAGCTCGGCGCGCGCGCCGAGAGCAAGAGTGACAGCGCCTGCCGGTAGGCGACGGCGCGCGCCTCGGCGTCGGCTTTGCTTGCGGGGACGAAGCCGGGGTCGAGCAGCCGATTCACTTCTTCGACGTCCGCTCCGTACCAGGCCCAGAGACCGTCGGCCAGGCCGATCACTTCGCCGTAGGGCGGCACCGCCGCGAGTGGTGCGGAGTCTAGATAGTCGGCGACGAGCTGGCGCCGCACTTCTGTAGTGTCGGGGCCGGCCTGGTAGGCGCGCAGGCTCGCCGACGCGATCTGGCGCACCTTCTCGAGCGGCCCCGCCGTCACACCGTGCGGGGAGTGGCGGAACTTCTCGAGCTGGGTCGCCAGCGTGCTGCCGCCCGCGCCGTCCCCCCCGGCGCCGACGGCGCGCAGCAGCTTGCCGAGCACCGCGCCGCCGAAGCGATCCCACTCGACGGCGGGGTTGCGCCGGGGAGAGCCCGTGTCGAGTAGCTCGCGGTTCTCGATGAACAGGATCGACTCGACGATCACGCGCGGGATCGCCTCGAAACGGCGGTAGCTGCGCTCGGGGAAGCCGGCGGCGAAGATCGGCTGGCCGCCGCTGCCGAGGATCTCGAGCCCGGCGCGCGTCTTCTCGCGGTAGGGCGGGAACAGACCCCAGCGCAGCACCTCGCGCAGCCCCGGCGTCGGCCGCGCCTGCGCCTCGATCGCGTAGCCGCGCGCGGCCAGGCGCCGCAGCACCTCGGGCAGCCGCGTATAGCCGAGCCTCTGGTCGTAGGGACCACTCGTCGGGAACCAGAGGTCCGGCGTCGCGCCGGGACCGACCTCGAAGCTGGCCGAGCGCGCCAGCGGGGTGATCCAGCGGGCCTGCAGGTCCGAGCGCTCGAGCTCGCGCGCAGCGACGAGCGCGACCGCCACCACCACGAGCGCCCCGCTCGCCAGCGCGAGCAGCCGCAGCCAGCGCAGCGGTCGGGCGAGCGACGCGACAGGGGCGTGCGCGGGCGTGCCTGGGCGCACCGGGTCGGCGTGCCGTGGCGCCTGGGGTTGGGAAAGTACGTTGCGCATCGGGCTGGGGAGGCCTCGCAGCGGAACCGCACTCGCGTCGAGACGCGCGGAGGATCCTCCTTCCCCGCGCACGAGTCGAGGGCGTTTGCTCAAGAAGTGGCCTGCGTCGCGGGCGCCGTGACGGGATTTGCGCACGCGCGATCCCTTCACGCGCCCGTCACCGCGAGCGGGCGCGAGTCGCATGGAGCGTGGGCGAACGCCCTCGCGTCCGAGATCGCGAGCGAAGTGCTAGCCGCTGCGCGTACGCCTTCCGCTCCCCTGCCCATTGGATGCATGCACAGGGGATCCGGATTCGATCGCGGTGTCAGCTAGCGCGTCGTTTCGAGCGCGCGCTGGAGATCTGGTCGGAGGTCGCCGCCGCCGATGCCGCCGCCGATGGCCGCGGTGATCCCGCCGTCTACCGCCACCGCCGCGCCGGTCATGAACGAGGCGTCATCGCTCGCGAGGAACGCGACGACCTGGCCGATCTCCTCCGGACGGCCGACGCGTCCGATCGGGTGCGCGTGCGCGAACACGCCGTCGAGCAGCGGACGGTTGCCGTGGATCGGGCCGAGGATCGGGGTGTCGATCACGCCGGGGCAGACCGCGTTGATGCGGATCTTGTGCGGCGCCAGGTCCACGGCAGCGCTGCGCACGAGACCGATCACGCCGTGCTTGGTCGCGCAGTAGGTGCCCATTGCGCGGCCGCCCTGCAGGCCGGCGCCGGACGACGTGACGATGATCGAGCCGCCGCCCGAGGCCGCGATCGCCCTCCCGGTCGCCTGCAAGCCGAGGAAGACGCCGCGCAGGTTCACGGCCATGGTGCGGTCCCACTCTTCGATCGGCACATCGAGCACGGAGCCCACCGACGCGACCCCCGCGTTCAGGTGCGCGACGTGCAGAGCCTTCCAGCGCTCGACCACCGCGGCGACAGCGCGGCGATTGTCCTCCGGGTCGGTCACGTCGAGCCGCAGCGGCATGGCGTCGCCGCCCGCCTCGGCGATCGCCTTGGCCACGGCCTCGGCGCCCGCGAGGTTCAGGTCCGCGCAGGCCACGCGCGCGCCCTGCGCAGCCAGCACCTTCGCCGTCGCGGCGCCGATGCCCGACCCCGCCCCCGTCACGATCGCCACCTTGCCCGCCAGTCGACCTGCCATCTCGTCCTCCGTGTAGAGGGAGCGAGCATACGCGAGCGCGCGCGTCCGGTGCGTTAGCATCGCCGCGTGGAGAGCACGCCGAGCCTGCGCGACGCCGACTTCAGGCCCGACCTGGATCGCTTCTACCGCGTGCACAACCGCGAGCAAACGCTCGAGCGGGCCGTGGCGTTGAAACGGCACTACGCGGCTGGCGTGCTCGGTCGCGCGACGGTGCTCGAGCGCTTCGATGCGCTGGCGGGAGTATTCGACGAGTCCGACGGCGACCTCGAAGGCATGAGCCAGCTCGGGCATGCGCTGCAGACCACCAACGCCATCCGCCGCGACGGCCAGGGCGAGGACTGGATCGTGCTCGGACTCGTGCACGACCTCGGCAAGATCCTGGCGCAGCACGGGCTCGCGCAGGAGTTCGTGGTCGGTGACATCCACCCGCTCGGCTGCGCCTTCTCGCCGAACATCAAGTTCGCGCACCACCTGGCGCAGAACCCCGACGCGCGCGAGCCGCGCTACGCCACGCCGTGCGGGATCTACGAGCCGGGCTGCGGGCTCGAGCGCGTGACCTTCGCCTTCGGCCACGACGAGTACCTGTCGGAGGTGCTGCGCGATCACGTGCCGTACGAGGTCGCCTGGGTGATCCGCCACCACAGCTTCCAGTCGATCGCCGAGGACTACGTGCAGCTCATGGACGCGCGCGACCTGCGCCTGCGCGAATCGCACATGCGGCCGTTCGCGCGCTACGACCTGTATTCCAAGGACCCCGAGGCGTGCTCGACCGCGCACCTCGAGGAATACCGAGAGATCCTGGCGCGCCGCTTTCCGGCGCCGCTCGACTGGTAGGGGAAACGCATGAGGAAGCTCACCGTTGCGGGCGCCGCGCTCTTGCTCGCGGCCTGTCTGACCGTCGGCCGGCCGTTTCCGGTCGAGGCCGTGCGCGAGATCCAGATCGGGAAGACCACGCAGGACGAGGTGCGCAAGCGCTTCGGCGCGCCGTGGCGCACTGGCCTCGAGGACGGCCAGCGCACCTGGACCTACGGCCACTACCGCTACGCCGCGCTCGGCACCACCCGCACGCGCGACCTCGTGCTGCGCTTCGACGACAAGGGCAAGGTGGTCTCGTACACGTTCAACTCGACGTATCCCGAAGACGCCCGTTGAGGGCGCGCGCGAACGGTCGTCGCCTCATTGAGAATTCTAAGCTCTCACTTTAGAATTCTCACCCATGCGCCGCCGTTCTACGAGAACCTCGGCAAACGGCTGGTGAAGTCGGCGTTTCGCGGGGCGTTGTTCGAGGGCTTCGTCGCGGCTGAGGTGGCGAAGCTTCAGGCGAACCGTGGCGGCAGGCGAGAGCTCTATTCCTTCCGGGACGAGCAGGGTCTCGAGGTGGACTTCCTGATCCCCTGGCGCGGCGGCGCGCCGGCAGCGCCGCGAGCGCGCGCGGATCCGGAGCTTCCTGGTGCACGAAGCGCCGCGATCCGGCTTGGGCTCACGGGCCGTGCTGCCGGGCGTCGAGGCCATGCCGTGGCAGGAGCTGCTGCGCGAGCTGTGAGACGACTTCCGTCCCGTCGGGACTTCCTTCGCCGCACACGCGGGTGTACCAATAGCGCGGGGTGAGCGAAGGAGGGAAGCATGGGCGTGTACATCCTCCTGACCAACCTGACCGACGGGGGCGCGAAGACGATCGCCGACAACCCGGACCGCGTGAAGGCGGTCAACCGCGAGATCGAGGAGCTCGGCGTCAAAGTGATCGGCCAGTGGGCGACGCTCGGCCGCTACGATTTCGTGAACGTGATCGAGGCGCCCGACGAAGAGACCGTCGCGCGGCTGTCGATCGCGCTCGCGTCGCGCGGCAGCCTGCGCATCGAGACCCTCACCGCGATCCCGATCGACCGCTTCGTGCGGCGCCTCGGCGGCAAATAGCGCGGCGCTCCCGCAGTTGACTTCACGAACGGGCTCCGCGCACGATCCCGGGCGCTTCGCTGTGGAGCCTGGAGAGGTGTCGTGATGCAGCTGCGGAGCCGGTCTTGCCTGACCGCCTGGGCTTCTCGTTCTCGCGTGGGTCTCCGGGGCGCGCGCAGCGGACGGCGTGATCGAGATCAACCAGGCTAGAGCCGAGGCCGGCGACGTGACGCCCGACGATCTGCCGGGGTTCCCGATCCTGATCTCTCGCAACGGCAGCTACCGGTTGACCAGCGACCTGCGCGTCCCCAACGCAGAGAACGCGATCAGCATCGAGAGCGCGCTCGTCGCGATCGACCTGAACGGCTTCGGGATCTACGGACCTTGCGCGTTCTTCGCTCCCGGGTGCTCCTTCGGCGGGACGGGCGCAGGGATCGATGCGCCATTTGGCGGCGTGACCATCCGCAACGGCTTCGTCGTCGGGACCAACAACGACGGTGTGCGGCTCGGCGGCGGCTCGCGCGTCGTCGACCTGACGGTCTTCGGCGGCGGCGCAGACGGCATCGAGGTAGTGGACGGCGGGTCCGTCCAGTCGAGCCTGGTGCTGAACAACGCGGGCGTCGGGCTGCGGCTCGGGCCGACGACGTCGTTCGCGGGCAACGAATCGCGTGGCAACGCGGGCGGCTCGCGAACCGGCGGCACGGCGACGGCAGGCAATAGCTGCGACGACGGTCGCTGCACCCGCGACGGTCGCCGGCGCTTCTACCTCAGCACGCAATTCGCAGGCGTCTCGGGCTGGACTCGGACCGGGTTCCTGCTCACCAGCGCGGCCAACCCCGCGGGGGAGCCCAACTGCCTGGACTACACCTCGAACTCCGGCAACGGGACCATCGTGCAGTTCGAGAGCGCGCCCAACACTGGAACGAACGCCTGGTCGCCGTGGGAGGCGGCGCTGAGCCTCTGCTCGCAGCCCCAACGCGTCTGGTGCATCGAGGACTGACCGCGGACCCGAGGCCCAACCGGCGGGGTATGCTCCCTCAGGGTTGCGGAGCAGGATCGGGCACGTCGGGAGCTTCGCGTGGTCTACGCCTTCGGGGAGCACGAGCTCGACGAAGAGCGCTTCGAGCTGCGGCGCGGCCGGCAGCGGGTCGAGCTGCAGCCCAAGGCACTCCAGCTCCTGTTCTATCTGGTCCGCAATCGCGAGCGGGCCGTGTCCAAGCGCGAGATCCTCGACGCGGTCTGGCCCGATGCGGTGGTCACGGACGGGTCACTCGCCCGCGCGGTGAGCCTCGCCCGCGTCGCGATCGGCGATCGCGGCCGCGAGCCGGCAAAGATCGTCACGGTTCCGCGTCGCGGCTACCGATTCGAGGCGGCCGTGCGCGCGGGCCCGGCCGCAGTGCTCGAGGACGATTCGGGGGCGCGGTACGTGGGGCGGGCGCAGCTGCTCGGCCGTCTCCGGGAAGCCCTCGACGCCGCGCTAGCTGGCCGGGGCCGCATCGTGCTGCTGGCCGGCGAGGCCGGGATCGGCAAGACGCGCACCGCCGAAGTCCTGGCGGAGCGCGCGCGGCGCGCCGGCGCGTTCGTGGCGGCCGCGTGGGGAGTAGAGGACGGGTCGCCGACCTATTCGAGCTGGACGCGCGTCCTGCGGGTGCTCGCGAGCGGCGTGCCGGAAGCGGTCGCGTCGCTCGAGCCGGCCGCGCGCGCCGATCTCGCCCGGCTGCTGCCCGAGCTTCCCAGACGCCGCGCGCGCCACCTCTCTGCCGCGGTGGCAGGTGACTCGGTCCGCTTCCGGCTATTCGACGCGGTGCAGGCGTTGCTCACCTCCTGCGCGGCGCGACGCCCACTCGCGCTCTTTCTCGATGACCTGCACGCGGCCGACGCCGAGTCACTCTGGCTGCTCGAGTTCGTCGGGCAGGCAATCGGAGCGCTGCCGATTGCGATCGTGGCGACCAGTCGCGACGAGGATGCCGGTCGCACCCCCCAGCAGGCGCGCGCGCTGGAGCGTCTGCTGCGGCTGACGTCGCTCGAGCGCTGGCCACTCACGGGCCTGCGCGGCGACGAAGTTCGCGACTTCGTGAGGCTGCGGCTCGCCGGCGATCCGGATCCGGCGTTGATTCGCGCGCTCGAGCGGCAGACGGGCGGGAACCCGCTGCTCCTCGGGGAGAGCCTGCGCTCGCTCGAAGCGCGCGGGGTCCTCGACGCAGCACTCGCGGCGCAGGCGTGGGAGGCGCTGCTGCCGCGCGGGATCCAGCACCTGCTGCAGCCGAAGCTGCGGCGCCTCACCCCGCGCGCGCTCGAAGTGCTCGCGTGCGCGGCCGCGATCGGCGTCGAGTTCGAGCGCGAGCTCCTGGCCCGCAGCCTCCGGGACGACACTGGCCTCGACGAGCAGCTGCGCGCGGCGCACGAAGCCTCGCTCCTGCACGGCAGCGCGTCCGCGGGGCGACTGCGCTTCGCGCACGTGCTGGTGCGCGAGGCCGTGTACGCCGAGCTGGTTCCACCGGGTGATGCGCGCCGAGCGCTGCACGCGCGCATCGCCGCCGCGCTGGACCAGGTCGCGACGGAGCACGATGGCGCGCTCGGCGCGCGCGCGCACCACGCCTGCGAGGCCGCCCCGCTCGTCGATCCCGTGCGCGCGGTCGCCCTCGCACAGGCGGCCGGGGAGGACGCGGCGCGCCTGCACGACTTCGAGCGCGCGGCCGCGTGGCACGAGCGCGCGCTCGAGGTGCTCGATCTCGCGGGAGGATCCGACCCGGCGCGGCGCGCGACGCTCCTTCTCGGTCTCGGAGCGGCGCAGACGCGAGCCGTCGGGCTGGAGCGCGCGCGCGCCAGCTATCGACTCGCCGCGGATCACGCGCGCTCGATCGGCCGTGGCGACCTCCTCGCGCTGGCGGCGCTTGGCTTCGCGCACCGACCCAGCGCGACCGGCCATGGCGATCCCGAGGTGCTCGAGGTGCTCGAGGAGGCGGCCCGCGCCGTGCCCACGCCGCGCGAAGCGCTGCGCATCGGGCTGCTGTCGCGTCTGGCTGCCGAGCTCCGCTACGCGGAGCCCGCGCGGGCCGAAGCTCTGATCGATGGCGCCGTCGCGGACGCGCGCGGTCTCGGCGATCCGGCCGTGCTGGCGCAGACGCTCGACGACTGCTCGTTCCTGCGCTGGAGCCCGGCGGATCCCGAGGACTGGCTCGCGCTCAACGCCGAGATCACGCGCGCGGCTCGCGCCTCGGGTGACCTGGAGCTGGTGCTGCTGGGACAGAAGGGGCGCGTCACCGGCTTCCTCGAGCTCGGCGACGTCGCCGCCGTGGATCGCGAGATCCGCGCCTGCGAGCGCACGGCAGAGGCGTTGCGTACGCCGTACGCGCGCTGGCTCTGCGCCGCGCTGCGCGCCATGCGTGCGCTCCTCGACGGTGAGCTCGAGGCGGCCGAGCGTCACGTCGGCGACTCGATTCTGCTCGGCGAGCGGGTCGACTCACCCGACGTCGCGCTCGAGCTGCAGGTGCAGCTCGCGTCTCTGCGGCTCGAGCAGGGCAGGGCCGCCGAGATCGAGCCGGCCGCGCGCGAGCAGGTGCGCCGCTTCCCGGACGCTCCCGCGTGGCGCGCGGGTCTTGCGCGGATCCTGATCGCCGCGGACCAGCCGGCGGAGGCACGCGAGGAGCTCGAACGGCTGGCGCGCCGGCGCTTCGCAGACGTTCCGCGTGACCGCGGCTGGCTTCCGACGCTCGCGCTGGCGTCCGAAGTGGCCTTCTCGACGGGCGACGTGCGCACGGCCGAGATTCTCGAGCCGCTCCTGACGCCCTACGCGCGTCTATGTGTCGTGGCCGGGAGTGGTCTGCTCCACTACGGACCGGTCCAGCATCACCTCGGGCTTCTCGCGCTCGTGCGGTCGCGCTGGGACGCCGCGATCGGTCACTTCGAATCCGCGCTCAGCGTCGAGGAGCGGTCGCGCGCCCGGGTGTGGAGCGCGCGCACGCGACTGGCCTGTGCGCGCGCGTTCCTCGGCCAGGACAGCCGAACCGGACGCGCCCGGGCAGCCCGGCTCGTCGCCGAGGCCTCGTCCACGGCCCGGGCGGGCGCGCTCGCCGATGTCTCCGCCGATGCCAGCGAGCTCGCCGCACAGATCTGGCCGCGCCGCGGCCCGCCCCGCGCGCGCGGCCGGAGAACGTCGAAGAGCTAAGCCAACGGTCATCGAGCGGTAAGGACTTCCCCTGCGTTCCTCCGCGACACTGCGGACGTGCTGGACCTTCGACCTCCCGCACGCATCTCGCACGTCCCAATCGCCGTGTCACTCGGCTTCGCCACGGCAGTGGCGTTGTGCCTCTTGACCGCCCCCACCCCTTCGAGCGCCGCGCCCGGCGACCCGGATCCCGACCTGGGCGGTTTCGGCACGGATGGAAGGATCCAGGCCCTGGGACTCGGCGCGAACGCCATGCTGATCGACGACCAGGGTCGTCTCGTGCTCGCGGGAACCCTCGCGAACACGTTCTTCGTGCAGCGCCGCAGCGGGCCGAGATTCCTGACCACGGAGACCGTCAGCGTCATCATCAACAGCGCGCAGACGAGCGCCGTCGCCCGGGCGGTAGCGATCGCTCCCGACGGCAAGATCGTCGTGGCGGGCAGCGTCGAGTTTCCCGGTCTTGCTTACGACTTTGCCGTGGTGCGCCTGAACCCCGACCTGACGCTAGACGAGACCTTCTCGGGAGACGGCCGGCAGACGAGCGACTTCGACGACCGCGAAGACCAGGCGTATGGCGTGGCGGTGACGACGCTCTGCGGCCCCGCTCCGCGCGGGTGCGACCACAGGATCACCGTGGTCGGCTCGGCCGTGATCGCAGGCACCATCTACACTGATTCCGATTTCGCCGTCGAGCGGTTCAACGAGGACGGCACGCTGGATGCCAGCTTCGCCGACAACGGCAAGTGGACGTACGATTTCGACAACGGTGGCGACGAGGGCCACGGCGTAGCCATCCAGGACGACGGCAAGATCCTCGTGGCCGGCTTTGCTCGAATTGGCTTTTTCGTATTCCAACACTTCGCGCTCGCACGCCTGAACCTGAACGGTTCGCTCGACCTCACCTTTGGCGGCTCTGGCGTGGTGGTCAACGAGTTTCGAGGATGGGACGAGGCTACCAGCATCGCGCTCGCACCAGATGGAAGGATCGTGCTGGCCGGCGTGACCGGTGGAAGCTGTGGTGACATCTCCCTGATGCGCTTCCTGACGAGTGGCGCGCCGGATACGACCTTTGGTGGCGATGGACGGATTACTACGCCGCTCAGCAGTGCGGGAATCGCAAACGCCGTCGTCGTGCAGCCCGACGGCAAGGTCGTCGTAGCCGGCGGCAGCCTTTGCCCGCCGGATCCCGGGGAATTCGTTCTCATCCGCTACAACCTGGACGGCTCGCTCGACGGCACATTCGACACGGAGGGTCTCGTCTTCACTTCGTTCGGCACGGCGGCGACGCCGCGGGCGCTGGCGCTACAGCCCGACGGCATGCTGATTGCGGCCGGCGGCAGCCGGGCCGCGCGCTACCGCTGGGACGGCTCGCTCGACTCGGGCGGCAGCATGTCGCTCGCCTTCGATCCCGGTCACACTCGCAGCGAAGCGACGGCCCTGGCCGTCGGGACCGACGGCAAGCTCGTGTCCGCGGGCAAGGTGCTCCTCGGCGACTATCAGATGGCGCTCGCGCGCTTCGAGGCTTACTACCGCGACGGCCTGGACCTGACCTTCGGCACCGACAGCCCCAAGCGCGGCCGCACGCTCTACGGGTTGGGCGGATTCCACGAAGAGGTGCGCGCGCTGGCGCTCCAGCCCGATGGCAAGGCCGTCGTCGCAGGTCAGATGTTCAATCCCCTGCCCGTGCCGAACCTCAATTTCCTGGTCGGGCGCGTCAATGCCGATGGAACGCCGGACACAGGCTGTGATGGCGACGGGCGCAACGCGGAGGACTTCGGCTCGAGCGGCAACGACACGGCGAATGCCGTCGCGCTCGGGCCCGACGACCGGATCTATCTGGCCGGGACCGTGCAAGGGCCGACCGACAACGATTTCGGGCTGGTGCGCTTCGACACGCTCTGCCAGGTGGACAGCGTCTCGGCCACGACCCCTGCGCTCTACAAGTTCCGCTTCGATCTGGGCGGCGACGAGATTCTGGGCGGCATGCTCCTCCAGGCGAGTGGACTCCCGGTGCTGGCCGGGGTGTCGGGCAGTGAAATCGTGCTCGTCCGTGTTCGCGTGAGTCGTTTCGGGATCGTGTCGTTCGACCCGGCGTTCGGGCTGAATGGCCGGGCGAGTCTCGACGTGGGCACCAGCGAGGTCGTGACGGGCCTGGCCCAGCAGGCGGATGGCAAGCTGATCGTATCGGGGAGGGTGGACCGGGCAGGCTCCGACTTCCTGGTGGCGCGCTTCACGGCGGACGGCCAGCTCGATACGACATTCGGCACCGGCGGCGTCGCGTTCGCGGATTTCAACGCCAGCGATACCGCCCACGCTCTCGCCGTGCGTGGCGACGGGACCATCGCGGTCGCCGGCCACACGAATACCCCCGAGGGCGATCGATTTGCCGTGGCTCAGTTCACCCAGTCAGGCAGCGCCGATGCGGGGTTCAACGGGAATGGCCAGGCTACGCTGAGGCTCGGCGCCGCGGGTGAGGACGTCGCGCAGGCGGTCACTTTCGTCGGCCTCGATCGTCTCGTCGTCGGCGGCTACTCCACGGTCTTCGGCATCCGCCAGTTCGCGCTGGCTGCGTTCGAGACGACCCAGCAGCCGGACGCGGATGGCGACGGGATCGGCGACGTTCCAGACAATTGCCCAACCATCGCGAACGCGGGTCAGGCGAACTTCGACGGCGACATGAACGGCGACGTCTGCGACCGCTGCGAGACGGTCGTCGACGCCGGCACCGACACGGACGCCGACGGGCTCGACGACGCCTGCGACACCTGCACGACGCTCGCGAACCCGCCGCTCGCGGGCAGCCCCACTGCGAACCGCTCATTCATCAGTCACCAGCGTGACGACGACACCGACGGCCGCGGCAACCGCTGTGACTTCGACTACAACAACGCGGGTCTGGTGCTCACCGCCTCGGATTTCAACGACATGAAGTTCTCGCTGCTGCCGAGTGCGGGCCTCCTGACGCAGAGCAGCTGCGGCGCGACCGCCGGCAATCCGCCGGCGGGCGAGGGCGGCTCCGGCGCGGCCCAGCGCTGCGGTGAGTTCGATCACGACGAGATTGGAGCGGTGATCACGGCGCCGGACTTCAACCTGTCGAAGGCGGCGGTCGCCGCGGGAGGCGTGATCAACACGAACTTCCCGAAGTGCTCCCAATGCACGCAGGGCACGGGTTGGTCGAACGTGCTCGGTCCCGGGGCGCGGCTGGGCCGTCCGGTATGCCAGTCCGCGGTCGCAGGAGCCTGCATCTACGCGCCGTAGCGCAGCGCTCCCGCAGTGGACCGGGTAGCTGGAGACCGGACTACACCTCGAGCTCCGGCAACGGGACCATCGCCCGGTGCGAGAGCCAGCCGAACACGGCAGCGAACGCCTGGTCGCCATGGGAGGCCGCGCTGAGCGCCTGCACCGCGTTCCAACGCGTCTGATGCATCGAGGACTGACGCGGAGCGCACTAACATCCTGAGCGCATGCCCGGAATTCCGGAGCACCGAAAACTCGTCGAGCGGATCGAGCTAGCTGCACGCGCGGAGAGCGCCGAAGCCCGCGCTTCGGAATGGCGCGATGCGACGGACGAAGCGCGAGCCGAAGCCCTGGTGGGCCTGTGCATCTTCGCATACGAGGCTGCCAGGACGACCGGGTACCAGAAGCCGCCGCTCGAGCTCGTGCGTCTACCACGGCGCACAGCATGAGCGATGCGCCGCGCTTTCCGCACGAGAAGGCGCTGGCGCTTGCGCGCGCCCTCGACCACGGTCGCATCCCGCACGCGTTCGGTGGCGCAATCGCTCTGGCATTCGCCGCCGAACCGCGTGGGACGACCGACATCGACGTCAATCTGTTCGTATCGGTCGCGCGAGCAGACGAAGTGTTGGCGATTCTGCGCGAGCTCGGCGCAGACGTGGACGAGCCGGGGCTGCGCGAGCGGCTCGCACGCGACGAGCAGATCCGTCTGCGCTGGACGGGCACCTGGATCGATCTGTTCTTCGCGTACTCGCCGCTGCACGACGCTTGCAACGAGCGCGCGCGAAGCGTGAGCGTGCTCGGTCAACCGATCCGCGTGCTCTCGGCCGAGGATCTCGCGGTCTTCAAGGTCCTCTTCGATCGCCCGAAGGACTGGATCGATCTCGAGGCGATCGTCCTCACGCGCGGCGAGCGCTTCGAAGCGGGGTACGTCGAGCGCTGGGTCAGCGACGTCGTCGGAGCCGACGATCCGCGCAGCGCGAAGCTCCGGGCGCTGTTGCGCAAGCACGCGGCGCCGTCTCGCTGAAGACAGCGGCGGTGCGCAGTTCGCGCGCAACGGCGGAGGTCTGTCCTCCGGGCCGAAGCGTGGCGTATCCTGTGTGCGCGGAGAACGTTGGACGGGAGCCGATCTCGATGCTGAGCTTCGGTGACTTCGAGCTGGACGAGACCGTTCCCGAGCTGCGACGTGCCGGAGCCGTGGTCGAGCTGCAGCCGAAGGTTCTCGACCTGCTGCTCGAGCTTGCGCGCCAGCGCGACCGGGTGGTGTCGCGGCGCGAGCTGCTCGAGCGCGTCTGGCCGGGCGTCGTGGTGAGTGACGGCGCCCTCACGACCGCGGTGAACGCGGCGCGCGCCGCACTCGACGACGAAGGGGCGAATCAGCGGGTGATTCGCACGGTCCCACGCCGCGGCTACCGCTTCGTTGCCGATGCGTCCGAGAGCGCGCCCGGCGCTCCGGCGCCGTCGGACGACTACATCGGGCGCGAGGAGGTCCTGGCGCGGCTCTGGCGCGAGCTCGAGCAGGCGGGGGCGGGTCGCGGTGGCATGGTCCTGCTCGCGGGCGACCCCGGGATCGGCAAGACACGGACCGCGGAGGAGCTGCTGCGCGCCGCGCGCGCGAAGGGCGCGCGGGTGCTCGCGGGCTGGTGTCCCGAAGGAGACGGCGCGCCACCCTACTGGCCCTGGGTCCAGATGCTGCGCCGGTGGGGGGAGGCTGCGGCTGTCGCGCGCGCTCTCCCGCCCACGACGCGAGCGGAGCTTGCGCGACTGCTGCCCGAGCTCGCCGGCAAGGCGTCGCCGCTGCCTCCCGCCGAAGCGGGCGCCGAGCAGCGCTCGAACGCGCGCTTCCGCCTGCACGAAGCGGTCGCGTCCTTGCTGCGGGCCGCGGCGGAACTCGGGCCGCTCGTCGTCTTCGTCGACGATCTGCACTGGGCCGACGCCGCGTCGCTCCGGCTGCTCGCGTTCGCCGCTCGCGATCTCGCCAGCGCGCGCGTGCTGTTCGTCGCCAGCTACCGACCCGACGACGTTCGAGGCGGAGCCCCGATCGCGAGCGCGCTCGCCGAGCTCGCGCGACTTCCCCGGCACGAGCGCGTCGTGCTCGCCGGTCTGGGGCGAGACGACGTCGCCCGCTTTCTCGAAGCACAGCTCGGCGCGACGCCGCACGCGGCGCTCATCGACGAGATTCACGCGCGCAGCGAAGGCAACCCGTTCTTCATCCGCGAGCTGGTGCGACTGGTCGAGGGCCCCGCGGAGACCGGCGCCATGGCGGCGCCTGGCGCGTCCCTTCCGCACGCCGCGCGCGACGTGATCACAGCGCGGCTCGGGCGTCTGTCCGATGACTCGCGGGAGCTCCTGCGCGTCGCGGCCGTGATCGGTCGCGACTTCGAGACGGACCTGCTCGAGCGCGCGAGCGGCTGCCCGGCCGGCGAGCTCGCGCGCCGTCTCGACGAGAGCGAGCGCGCGCGCTTGATCCGCGAGGCGCCCGGCACCGGCTTCCGCTTCGCGCACGCGCTGATCCGGGAGGAGCTCTACGCGGAGCTCGGGGCGGCGGCACGTCGCGAGCTGCATCGACGCGTGGCCACTGCGCTCGAGGAATCCCTCGAGCTCCTGCTCGAGCCGCCCCTTGCCGAGCTGGCGCACCACTGGTGCCGGGGCGCGCGCGCCGCGGACGGGGATCGGGTGGGCTCGACTGCGCTCCGCGCGGGGCGCGCAGCGCTCGCGCGCCTCGGCTTCGAGGACGCCGCCGCGATTGCGCGCCGTGCGCTCGGCGCACTCGATGAGCTGCGGGTCGCCGCACTGGAGTCGCGCTGCGACCTGTTCGCGCTGCTCGTCGAGGCCGAGTTCAGTGCTGGCAACGGACCCGCGTGGCGGGAGGCGCTGCGACAGGCGGTCGGGCTCGCACGCCAGCTCGGCGCGCCGCAGCGTCTGGCACATATCGCGATCTACGTCGGGGACATGGTCACGGGCGTCGTGGACCGCCAGACCATCGCGCTCTACGAGGAGTCCCTGGCGGCGCTCGGAGACGGCGCGGATGCGCTCCGCGCCGAGCTGCTCTCGGGTCTGGCGTGCGCGCTGTACTGGTCCGCGCCGGACCGCGAGCGCGTGCGCGCCTGCAGCGACGAGGCGCTCGCGCTCGCGCGCCGGCTGGGCAACCCGGAGGTGCTCGCGGTCGTGCTCAACAACCGCCACCTGGCGCTCTGGAGTCCCGACTCGAGCGACGAACGCCGCGCGGTGTCGCAGGAGTTCGTCGCGCTGGCGTCGCGGAACCGATCCAGGCGCGGGCTGCACGACGCGCGACATCGCCACCTGCTCGACGCGCTCGAGCGAGCGGACGCCGCCGCGGTGAACGAGGACCTCGGCGAGATCGCACAGCTCGCGCGCGAGCTGCGCTTCCCCGGCTGGGAATCGGCGCCCGGCGCCACGCTGCGGGCGCTCCTCGACGGCCGCCTGGATGACGCGGAGCGGATCGCGCGAGCTCGCTTCGAGGCGATCGAACGGGCGGGCTTCGCCAACGCTTCGATGTTCCTCGCGACCCAGCTCGCCATGGTGCGCCGTGAGCAAGGTCGGCTCGGCGAGCTCGCGGGCGGTATCCGCGCGCTCGTGGAGCAGTACCCGACGCTCCCGACCTGGCGCGCCACGCTCGCCTACGCCTACCACGAGGCCGACCACCCCGAGGCGGCGCGCCTCGAGCTCGAGCGGCTGGTGCCGCCCGACTTCGCGGATCTTCCACGCGACGCGACCTGGCTCACCTCGATCGGACTGCTCGCCGAAGTCGCCGCGGCGCAGGCGGACCCGGACCCCGCGCGGCGGCTCCTCCGGCTGCTCGAGCCGTTTGCGGATCGGATGATCGTGCTCGGGCCGTCACTCGCGGTCGCGTCGTCGGTCGCACGGCCGCTCGCCTTGCTTCACGGCGCAAGCGGGGACGTGGACGCCGCCGACGCGTGCTTCGAGCGCGCTCTCGCGCTCGAGCTTGGCCTCGGCGCGCGCTGCCTCGCCACGCGCACCCGCCGGCAGTGGGCCGCGCTGCTGCTCGTGCGCTCGCGCGCCCGCGACCGCGAACGAGCCCACGCGCTGGCCGAGCAGGCGCACGAGGACGCGCGGACGCTCGGCATGCGGGCGGAGGCCCTGCGCGCCCGCGCCATCCTGGAGGAGCTCGCCGGAGTGATCCGGCTCCCCGTGGGACGGCAGCGAAGGGCCCGGCCCGGCGAATCCTGATGAATTGCTGAGGGATCGCTGAGGACTCCCGGCGCTCGCGCCCGTACCGTGGCCGCCATGAAGACAACGTCCTCTCGCGCGTTCGTGGCGATCGCAGCGCTTCTCCTGTCCGCGTCGGGTCGGGCCGAGACCGGCACGCCGCTTCCCGACGGGGTTTCGCAGGCGTGGCTCGAGAAGATCAAGGGCGACGTGGTAGCTCGCGAGTACGGCTTCGCCCTGGAGCCGCGCGGCTCGGCCGCGGCGTCCAACGGCGCCCACGAGTTCGACGCGCGCGTGGCACCTGCCGGGATCGAGCTTCGCGGGAGCGAGCACGCGGTTCGGCTCGACCTGCGCCTGGTGCGATTCGGCCGCGAAGGCGCGCTCGTAGACGTGCCCGAGGGGCGCGTCGAGGCCAACCGGCGTCGTGCGGAGATTCACCGGGAAGGCGTTGCGCTGGTCGAGTGGTACGAGAACGCGCCGCAGGGGCTCGAGCAGGGTTGGGATCTGGCGACACGGCCGGCGGGCGACCACGTCCGCCGGGCCGTGCTGCTCGAGCTCGCCACGATCGGCGGGCTGCGGCCGGAGCTGCGCGACAGCGCGCAGAACGTCGCCTTCCTCGACGCGCGCGGCGCCGAGGCGTTCCGCTACGGCGGCCTCGTCGTCCGGGACGCGCGCGGCGAGCGGCTACCGTCGACTCTCGCGCTCGCGGGCCTGCGAGTGCAGATCCGGGTCGAGGATGCAGGGGCCGAGTACCCGCTGGTAATCGACCCGGTGATCACGACCCCGTCCTGGGATCCCGAGTCGAACATCGCCAGCGCCAGCTTCGGCGTGTCGGTCTCGACGGCCGGGGACTTCAACGGCGACGGCTACAGCGACGTGATCGTGGGCTCGCCGGGCGAGAGTCTGAATCGCGGGCGCGTCTATCTGTACCTCGGGGGTGCCGGCGGCCCCGACGAGATCGCGGACTCGACCTTCCAGGGGATTTCGGCGTGGGACTATTTCGGCGCGTCGGTGGCCGCCGCCGGGAACGTGAACAACGACGCCTTCGACGACGTCGTGGTCGGCGCGCCGGGGGATTTCTTCCAGTCGACCAACAACGCGTTCGGCCGGATCGCCGTATTCCTGGGAAGAGCCGATGGCGTGCTCGACACTCCTCAGACGGCGTCCGACTGCTTCAACGCCGTAAATCCTCCGCGGCGCGAAGGGTTGGGAAGAAGCGTGGCCGGCGCGGGCGACGTGAACATGGACGGCTTCGACGACGTGATTGCGGGCGGGTCCGAGCTCGCGATCGATCTGAACCGGAGCGGTGTGGTCTGTGTCTACCCCGGCTCCGGCTCCGGGATCCTGACCGCGGCGGCCAGCGTAGTGCGTCTGACTGTCGATCTCTGGCCGACACTGGTGACGAACCACGCGTTCGGCGCCTCGGTGTCGGGGGCCGGCGACGTGAACGGAGACGGCTTCGCGGACATCGTCGTCGGCGCACCGGGCGCTCGCGGAGTGGCGAACCAGACCGTCGGCGCCGCGTTCGTGTTCCACGGACCGCTCGCTGACGGCGACGCGCCCGACTGGACCCAGCTCGGCGACAACCGCTCCACGGCGACGTTCCCCGCTTCGGACTTCGGAGCGGCGGTCGCCGACGCGGGCGACCTGAACGGCGATGGCTTCGCCGACATCGCGGTCGGCGCTCCGGGCTACGATCAGTCGAGCACGATCGGCGGCGACGATCGTGGAGCCATGTTCCTGTTCCACGGATCCGCAGGCGGGATCGCTACGCCCGTGTCCGACTGCGACGTGAGCGACTTCTACACGGACGTCCCGGCGCAGTACTGCGAGTTCGGCATCGGCGCCGCAGCGCGAATGGGCGCCGCGGTCGCGACCGCGGGCGACCTGAACGGCGACGGCCTCGCCGACGTCGTGTTCATTCAGCCCAACGTGTTCAACGGGCTCGGCGGACTCGGCGCCGCGCACATCATCTTTGGCAGCACGGGCGGGAACTACGTGATCTCGACCCCGAGCGATCTCGGCTCGGCGAGCGCTGGGGCCCTCGCCGCCGTGGCGACCGCGGGCGACACCGATCGAGACGGGTTCAGCGAGGTCCTCCTCGGCGTCCCGGGCCACTCCAACGGTCAATTCGCGGAGGGTCAGGCGCTGCTGTTCCGCAGCACCGGCGACATGCCGCTGGCGGCGCCGAATCCGGTTTCGTGGAGCTCCCAGGCGAATCAGCCGGGTGCGAACCTTTTCGCCGTCAGCGCCGGCGACATCAACGCCGACGGCTTCACCGACATCGTGACCGGTTGGCCGGGCTACGACGGGTGCGGGCTGATCTTCGACCCCGACATCGACGAAGGCACGATCTTCGTCTCCTATGGCGGAAGCTGCGGCCCCGCCTGCAGCAGCGTGCCGATCCCGCTGTGCAGCTTCGAGGGCAACGAGGACGGCGCCAACGTCGGCTTGTCGGTCTCCGCGACCGGCGACGTGAACGGCGACGGCTTCGCGGACGTCCTCGTCGGCGGTCCCGGCCACGACGCGTCCTTCTTCCCCTTCCCCGCCGATACCGGCCGCGCCTATCTGTACCTCGGCGGATCGTTCGGTCTGAACAGTGCGGCTGCCTCCATCGTCTTCGGCGGCGAGGCTTCCGCGCAGCTCGGCTACGCGGTGTCGATCGTCGGCGACGTCAACGGCGACGGCCGCGCGGACGCGATGATCGGCGAGCCGAACTCCAACGAGGTCACCGGCGCTGGCGCCGGCTCCGCTCACCTGTACTACGGAACGCCGACGGGACTCACGGCGTCGCCCGTGTGGAGCGGCATCGGCACCGGCTTGTACGCGCAGTACGGCTCCGCGATCGCGGGTGCGGGCGACGTGAATCGCGACGGCTACGCGGACGTGGTCATCGGCGCCCCCGGAACGAACAACTCGACGGGTGAAGCGTACGTCTATCTCGGCGGCGCCCAGGGCCTGGCGACGTCTGCGTCGCGCACGTACGTCGGCGACTTCGCCGGCGCCGAGCTCGGGGCCGCCGTCGGCAGCGGCGGCGACGTGAACGGCGACGGCTTCTCCGAAGTCCTCGTCGGCAGCCCCGGGGGCTCGCGCGTGGTGCTCGACACCGGAGTTTCGCTGGGCTTCCTGAACGGGCCGGGCGGCTCGCGCTTCGGCGGCGCCGTCGGCAGCGCCGGCGACGTGAATGGCGACGGCTTCAGCGACCTCGCGATCGGCGCGCACTGGGAGGACGCGGGAGCGGGCTTCGCGCAGGGACGCGTGCACCTGTTCCTCGGTCCGAGCATCCAGTTCACGGCCGATCGCACGTTCGCCGACTGCCCGCACTCGTTCTGCGACTACGGCGTGCGCCTGCCCGGGCCGGCCGACGTGAACGGCGACGGCTTCGGCGATCTGGTCACGACCGCTTTCAAGTTCACGAGTGGGGAGCAGGACGAAGGCGGCGTGTTCATGCGCTTCGGCAACGGCGTGGATGGGGTAGAGCGAACCCCGCGGCAGCTCGACGACATCTTCGGTCCGATCCGGCCGGTCGGAAACGCCAGTAGCCCGAGCTTCTTCCGCGTCTGGGCGCAGGGCAGCAGCGCCGCCGGCCGCGCGCCGATTCGCCTCGACGTCGAGCTGAAGGCGCTCGCGACGCCGTTCGACGGCCTAGGCGTGCTTGTCGGCAGCGTTGTGGACTCCGGCGTCGCCGGGACGCTGCTTGGGGAGCAGCCCGCGTGCACGACCTCGACCCCCTGCAAGTGGCGCGCGCGCGTGCGCTCTCGCTTGCCCCACTTCCCCGGCTCACCGTGGCTCTCGCCGCCGGAGAACGCGCGCACCGAGGCGGACCTCCGCCTGTTCCGCGACTTCGACGCCGACGCGATCCCGGACCCGGCAGACACCTGCCCGACTCAGGTGAACAGCAGCGCGGACAGCGACATGGATGGCGTCGATCAGGCGTGCGACACGTGCTCGCTCCAGGCGAACCCGGTGTTCGGCGGCACGCTGACCAACCGCACCCGGATCTCGGGGCAGCTCGACGACGACGCGGACGGCCGCGGGAACCGCTGCGACTTCGACTACAACAACGTCGGCGCGGTGCTCACATCGTCCGACTTCAACGACATGAAGTTCTCCCTGCTGCCGTCGCCGGGCCTGATGACGGCGAGCAGCTGCGGCGCGACCGTCGGCGCCCCGCCTGGCGAGGGCGGCTCCGGCGCCAACCAGCGCTGCGGCGAGTTCGACCACGACGGGAGCGGAGCCGTGGTCAGCGCGGCGGACTTCAATCTGTCGAGGGCGGCGGTTGCCGCGGGCGGCGTGATCAACACGAACTACCCGAAGTGCAGCGCTTGTACGCAGGGCACGGGCTGGTCAGACGTGCTCGGCCCAGGCGCCCGCGTCGGCCGCCCGGTGTGCCAGTCCACGGTCGGAGGGGCCTGCGTCTACGCGCCGTGAGACTCGGTGAGCCGAGAAGTGCAGGAGCAGCGAGGCGTCTTCTGTTGTTTCCTCGCCCCGGCCGGTTTAGGATCCGGTTTGGTGGAGGGGTCGATACGGAGTCCGCAAGTGCCGAAGGTCATCCAGTGCGCGTCGAGTGTGCCGCGCGGGCTCAGGGCGGTCCTCGCAGCGATTGGAGCGCTCGTCTTGAGTGCGCCTCCCGGCGACGCGGCAGCTCAGCTGAGTTGCGATACCACTGACACGATCGCGTGCGGCCAGACGCGATCGGGATCGATTGGTTCTCCCGGCGAACAGGACTGCTACACGTTCAGCGTTAATGGCGGTGAGCGGATCAACATCGATCTGAGTCTCACGAGCGCCGCAGGGGAAACATGGACGCTCTACGACCCGAACGGGATTCCCGTCGGCGCGGCCTGCACGATCGGATACTGCAGCCCGACACTCCCGTTGAACGCAGGGACTTATACGGTTCAGGTCTCCGATACCGGCTCGGATGAGACCTTCTCGTACGGGCTGACCCTGCAAGGCCTCTCAGCGAACTTCACCTGTGGTAGCCCGCTCGTGTGCGGCGGGACCGGCTCCGGGTCCATGATCGCGGGGGACACGGACACCTTCACGTTCGCCGGAAACGCGAACGAGAGGGTGAATATCGCCGTGAGCCAAGGGACTGCGGCCGAGGAGCTTTGGCAGCTCTACGACCCGGACGGCCTGAGCGTCGGCGCCAGCACGTACGCCACCGCCACGCTCCCGAAGTCGGGGACCTACACGATCATCGTGGTCGACGGTTCCTCCGACGAGCCGTTCTCGTACAACCTCACCTGGCAAGGGCTCTCGGCCGGTCTCACCTGCGGGCCGCCGCTCGGGTGCGGGGTGACCGGCTCCGGCTCCCCGATCGTCGGGGACACGGACACGTTCACGTTCGCCGGAAACGCGAACGAGAGGGTGAATATCGCCGTGAGCCAGGGGACTGGGGCCGAGGAGCTTTGGCAGCTCTACGACCCGGACGGCCTGAACGTCGTGGACTTCAGCACCTACGCCAACGCCACGCTCCCGAAGTCGGGGACCTACACGATCATCGTGGTTGACGGTGACGTCGACGAGCCGTTCTCGTACAACCTCACCTGGCAAGGGCTCTCGGACGGTCTCACCTGCGGGCCGCCGCTCGCGTGCGGGGTGACCGGCTCGGGCTCTCCGATCGTCGGGGACACGGACACGTTCACGTTCGCCGGAAACGCGAACGAGTGGGTGAACATCGCCGTGAGCCAGGGGACTGCGGCCGAGGAGCTTTGGCAGCTCTACGACCCGGACGGCCTGAGCGTCGGCCTCAGCACGTACGCCAACGTCACGCTCCCGAAGTCGGGGACCTACACGATCATCGTGGTCGACGGTTCGGTCGATGAGCCGTTCTCGTACAACCTCACCTGGCAAGGGCTCTCGGACAGTCTCACCTGCGGGCCGCCGCTCGCGTGCGGGGTGGCCGGCTCCGGCTCTCCGATCGTCGGGGACACGGACACGTTCACGTTCGGGGGATTCGCTAGCGATCTCGTTCAAATCAGTCTGAGCCAAGGCAGCCCTGCCGAAGAGCAGTGGCAGCTCTTCGACCCCGACGGCGTGCTGGTCCAGAACTTCTGCTTTGGGACTTGCGCGCCCAGCCTACCGGCGAAGTCGGGGACGTACACGATCATCGTGGTTGACGGTGACGTCGACGAGCCGATACCCGCGTACACCCTCACGCTTACGGGGGCTGGTCCAACCTGCCTCGCGCAAACCGTTCCAGACGGAATCCGGGTGGCGGTCGAGTACAGCACCGACCTCGACCTGCAGGTGTCGGCCGGGGGTACCTCGCTCGATCCCGCCCAAGTTCTCTACACTGAGCCGCCGGACGGTGCTGCGGATCCGAATCCGCGCAACGGCCTCGACTTCTTCCCGGGGCTCGAGTCGGGGAACGAACCGGACGCGCAGGTGGACGCGCTGGCCAACCGAAACGACGCTCTGTTCGACGACGTGCTAGCGAACGCCGCCGACCTGCTCGTGTCGCTAGAGCCCGACCCCGCCGTGCCGACCGACACGAAGGCCTACCTGGAGCGCCTTGACGGCTCCACGGCGGCGGTCTGGAGCACCGCGGACCTCGACAGCAGCGCCGGAGTGGTCGTGGAGGTCGATGCGCTCGAGCTGTGGGGTCTGGTCGGGGCGGACGACGCCACCTACTACTCGCTGAGTGGGGACGTCACCACGACGTCGATCTTCTACCAGGCCGCCGGCGTCAGCCAGCCGTACCTCTCGCGGGCGCAGGTCTTCGCCGCGATCGGCGCGCTGTTCACGGGAACGCAGCAACAGGTGGACGTCGACGCGCTCATGCTGAACGACCTGCCCCCGGTGGGCACATGGAGCGCGGGCGACGCGGTGCTGGTGAGCCTGCGCGCCGCCGCCAATCTCGACGGGGGCGAGGTGTTCGTGATCCCGTTCACCGGCACGACCGCATTCCTTGCCCACGGCGGTCACGTATGGAACACGGCGTTCGACGTCTCGCTCGCGTTCACCGGTTTGCTTGGGAGCGAGGAGATCGATGCGCTGGAAGCTGCGCCTCCGGGATCGGCGGCGTTGTGCGGCGGCGCGCCCGGCGACGAGGACGGCGACTTGGTCTGCGACGGCCAGGACAACTGCCCTGGGCTCCCGAACCCCGGGCAGGCCAACTTCGACGGCGACATGAACGGCGACGCCTGCGACGCCTGCGAGACGATCGCCGATGCCGCCTCCGACCTGGACGGGGACGGCGTGCACGACGCCTGCGACACCTGCACCACGCTCCCCAACCCGCCGCTGGGGGGGAGCCCGGCGCCCAACCGCTCGTTCATCAGCCATCAGCGCGACGACGACGCGGACGGCCGCGGCAACCGCTGCGACTTCGACTACAACAACGTCGGCATTGTGCTCACCTCGTCGGACTTCAACGACATGAAGTTTTCCCTGCTGCCGTCGCCGGGTCTGATGACGGCGAGCAGCTGCGGCGCGACCGTCGGCGCCCCGCCCGGCGAGGGCGGCTCCGGCGCCAACCAGCGCTGCGGCGAGTTCGACCACGACGGAAGCGGAGCCGTGGTCACCGCGGCGGACTTCAATCTCTCGAAGGCGGCGGTTGCCGCGGGCGGCGTGATCAACCCGAACTTCCCGAAGTGCAGCCAGTGCACCCAGGGCACGGGCTGGTCGAACGTGCTCGGCCCAGGCGCCCGCGTCGGCCGCCCGATCTGCCAGTCCGCGGTCGCGGGAGCCTGCGTCTACGCGCCGTGAGGTCGTGGTAGCTTCCCCGCCGCGGGAGGTTCCGCGGCGGGGGTGCGCGATGAGCGGTGAGACGGGGGGCTGGCGGCGCTGCTCGAGCTGCAAGACGGACATCGGCTGGGGTCGCGCCTACTGGGTTTGCAGCGTCAGCACCTGCAACCAGAACCGCACCGGCCTGGTGTTCTGCTCCGACAACTGCTGGGAGGCGCACGTGCCGGTGATGCGCCACCGCGAGTCGTGGGCCGTCGAGAAGCGCGCCCCGAGCAGTCCGAACGCCGGGCTCGCGCCGGCCCCGGCCACCCCGCCCGCTGCGAAGCGCGCGGCCGCGCCGGAAGCCGGAGCCGACGCCGAGATCCTGGTCGTCGCGTCCAAGCTCAAGGCGTACGTGCGCGCGCGCTCGGAGATGAGCACGTCCGACAAGGTGATGGACCTGCTCTCGGACCGCGTGCGCGCTCTGTGCGATCAGGCGATGCGGCGCGCCGCCGCCGACGGCCGCAAGACCCTGCTCGAGCGCGATTTCAAGTAGACGGCTTCTTCCCCATGGCGGCGTCGGCCGACCAGATCCCGCCGCCCGTCGCGGCGAGCCCGAGGAAGAGCCAGCAGTACAGGATCGCGAGCTCGCCGCGGTTCTGGATCGGCCAGAAGCCCTGCGACGCGTGCGCCATGAAGTACGCCGCCGCCATCAGCCCGCTCGCCAGGAAGGCCGCCCAGCTGGTGTAGAGCCCCGCGGCGATGGCGAGGCCGCCGAAGAACTCGATCCCACCTGCCGTGTAGAGCATCGGTGCAGGCATCTCGCCCTGCATCGGGCCGAACGCGCCGAACAGCTTCTGCGCGCCGTGACAGGCGAACATGATCCCTGCCAGGATGCGGGTGATCGCGTGTATCTGGGGCGCAAAGCGCCCGAGCTGGCGTTCCATCGTTCCCCCTCCCTTGGGCCGTGTAGGGTCACGGCGACGTCACTGTTCATGACTTTTGCGATTCCGGCAACCGAAAGGAGCTGAATTTGAAGCTCGCCAAGCCCCGCATCGACGTCGGCCTCGCCACCAACGACCTCGAGCCGATGCTGCGCTTCTGGCAGGACACGGTCGGCGTGCCCTTCGATCACGCGCTCCCCGTGCGGCCCGGGCTGGTCCAGCACCGGCACGACCTGCTGGGATCGGTGCTGAAGATCAACCACGCGAGCGAGCGTCTGCCGGACACGCCGCCGAGCGGCTACCGCGCGCTGCTCGTCGCGCGCCCGGGTCTCGACGCGCCGCGCGAGCTCGCCGATCCCGACGGCAACCGCGTGGTGCTGGTCCCGCCGGGTGTGCTCGGTGTGACGCAGATCGGTGTGGAGCTCGGCGTGCGCGATCCCGAAGCGCACGCGCGTTTCTACCGCGAGGCGCTCGGGCTCGCAGAGCTGCCCGGGTCGGCTGGGCGCGCGTTCCTCGCGGGTGACAGCGTGATCCGGATCGAGCGTTCCGTCGATGCCCCCGCGGACGCGACCTTCGAGGGCCGCGGCTGGCGCTACGTCACCTTCCAGGTCTTCAAGGTGGACGAGGAGCACGCGCGGATCCTCGCCCACGGCGGCCGCGAGGCCATGGCGCCGCGCACGCTGGGCAAGACCGCGCGCATCTCGATGCTGCGCGACCCCGACGGCAACTGGATCGAGCTCTCCCAGCGCGCCTCGCTGGTCGGAACGCTCGACTGATCCCTAGCTCTTGTAGGCGTGGAAGCCGCGGCCGGTCTTGCGGCCGAGGAGGCCCGCCTCGACCATGCGCGAGAGCAGCGGCGGCGCGGCGTAGAGCGGCTCCTTGAACTCCTCGTAGAGCGACTCGGCGACGGCCATCAATGTGTCGAGGCCGATCAGGTCGGCGAGCGCCAGCGGGCCCATCGGGTGATTGCAGCCCTCGACCATGCCGGAGTCGATGCCGTCCAGCGTGGCGAACCCCGACTCGAACATGCGGATCGCCGACAGGATGTAAGGGATCAAGAGCGCGTTCACGATGAAGCCGGCGCGGTCCTTCGAGTGGATCACGCGCCGCGCCAGCGCGTCGCGCGCGAAAGCCTCCGCGCGCGCGGTCACGTCGGGCGCGGTGAGCAGCGTCGGCACCAGCTCCATCAGCTTGAGCACCGGCACCGGGTTGAAGAAGTGCATGCCGATCACCGCCTGCGGCCGGCCGCTCGCCATCGCGAGCTTCATGATCGGGATCGACGAGGTGTTCGAGGCCAGGATCGCCTGCGGGTCGGCAAGCGCCTTGCCGAGTGCTGAGAACACGCGCTCCTTCGCCTCCTCGTTCTCCATCACCGCCTCGATCGCGAGCTGGCGGTCTGCCAGCTTCGCGTAGTCCGTGGCGTAGCGGATGCGGTCCGCCGCGGTTCGGGCGTCGCCTTCGGCGAGCTTCTTCGAGCGCACGCCGCGTTCGAGCGAGCGCTCGATGCGCTGGCGCGCTGCCGTCGCCGCGGCGTCGCTCACCTCGAGCACCACCACGTCGAGCCCTGCGCGCGCGCAGACCTCGGCGATGCCCGAGCCCATCAGACCTCCGCCCACGATGCCGACGCGCTCGATCGACACGTCATCCCCCCGCTGCTGGTTCTCTCGGGAGCGTAGCGGCGCGGGCGCGCAGCCGCGCGGTCAGGAGCAGCGCGAGCACGGCGGCGTACACGAACGGCTCGCGGACGTCGGCCTTCACGCCCCACCAGAAATGCAGCACCGCGAGCGTCGCGGCGAGATACACCAGGCGGTGCAGGCGCGTCCAGCGCCGGCCGAGCCGGCGGATCCAGCCGCGCGTCGAAGTGAGCGCGAGCGGGACGAGACAGGCGAGGGTGGCGAGCCCGGCCGTGACGAACGGCCGCTTCACGACGTCTTCGGCGATCGCGCCGACGTCGAGGCCGAGGTCGAACAGCGCCCACGTCGCGAAATGCGTACACGCGTAGCTGAAGCAGAGCAGACCGAGCGTGCGGCGGTACGGCGCCAGCCAGGTCCAGCCCGTCCAGCGCCGGAGCGGAGTCACCGCGAGCGTGGCCAGCAGCAATCGCAGCCCCCAGGCGCCGGTCTCGTGCGTGATCGCCTCGATCGGATTCGCGCCCAGCCCATCCAGTGCGGCGCCGGCTGCGAGCGCGGCGAGCGGCAGCAAGCCGAGCGCGACGACGCCGGTGTGGATCGCGCGCGCGCGCGCGCGTCACTAGAAGTGGACCTTCAGATCCATCCCGGCGTACAGACTCGTGACCTCGTCGGCGTAGCCGTTCATGTCGAGCGTCGGCCGCCGCCACAGGTCGCCGATGCGCCGCTCGCGGTTCTGGCGCCAGCGCGGGTGGTCCACCTCGGGATTCACGTTGGCGTAGAAGCCGTACTCGTTCGGCGCCTGGTCGTTCCACGTCGTGCGCGGCTGCTGCTTGCGCAGGCGGATCGAGACGATCGACTTGATCGACTTGAAGCCGTACTTCCACGGCACGACCAGCCGCAATGGCGCGCCGTTCTGGTTCGGCAGCACGCGCCCGTACATGCCGACGGCCAGGATCGCGAGCGGGTGCATGGCTTCGTCCAGACGCAACCCTTCCTTGTACGGCCAGTCGAGCGTCGGCGAGCGCTGACCCGGCAGCGGGCGGTCGTGGTTGTAGAGCGTGCGGAACTCGACGAACTTCGCGTCGGCGCCGGGCTCGAAGCGCCGGAGCACGTCGCCGAGCGGAATGCCGACCCAAGGGATCACCATCGACCAGGCCTCGACGCACCGAAGTCGATACACGCGCTCCTCGAGCGCATGCGGGCGCAGCAGGTCCTCGAGCCCGATCACGCCGGGCTTGCCGACCTCGCCACCGATCGAGACCGCCCACGGCCTGGTCACGAGTGCTTGCGCATGCTCGGCGGGATCGCCCTTGTCGTAGCCGAGCTCGTAGAAGTTGTTGTAGCTGGTGGCGTCGTCCCAGGTCGTCTGCGGGTCTTCGACCTTCCACTTGCTCGGGCGCACGCCCTCGAGGCGGTCGGTCTCGGTGGCGCGCGCGGGCGTCGCCGGGCCGCAGGCCCCGAGTGCGAGCGCGCCCGCCGCGACCGCCGCTCCGCGCAGCACGTCGCGCCTGCGCAGCACGAGCGCCTCGGGCGTGATCTCGCTCGACTTCGGATCGCTTCGTCGGGGCACCCGTATCCGCATGCGTCTCCTTACAGCGTACGCTGCCGGACCCTAGCTCCGGATTCGCGCCGCGACACGCACGCTAGACTCGCGACGATGCCGCGCCGTCTCGCCGCGCTCGCACTCGTCGCCCTCCTCGGCTGCACGGTGAATCCGGCGACGGGACAACGCGAGCTGGTGCTCTGGTCGGCGCAGGACGAGTCGCGCGCCGGTGCCGAGGGCGCGAAACAGGTCGAGCAGCAGATGGGGCTCGTCCGAGACGCGGCGCTGGTCTCCTACGTGCAGGCAGTGGGTGGACGCGTGGCGGCGCTCTCGCCGCGCCGCGACGTGGAGTACCGCTTCCATGTGGTGAACATGCCCGAGTCGAACGCCTTCGCGCTCCCGGGCGGGTACATCTACGTGTCGCGCGGGCTGCTCGCGCTCTCGCGCGGCGAGGACGAGCTGGCCAACGTGATCGCCCACGAGATCGGGCACGTCGCCGCGCGCCACTCGGCGCAGCGCCAGACGCGCGCGGCCGGCGTCGGCCTGCTCTCCGTGCTCGGCACGATCGCCGCGGGCGCGCTCGGCGGAGCGGGGGCAGCGTCGACGGTGGCGCAGCTCGGGCAGGTCGCCGGCGCGGGTCTGATCGCGAGCTACGGCCGCGACCAGGAGCGCGAGGCCGATCGCATCGGCCAGACGATGTCCGCGCGCGCCGGCTACGACCCCGCCGCGATGTCCACGTTCCTGGCGTCGCTCGAGCGCGAGACGGAGCTCGTACTCGGGCACTCGCCGCGCCCGAGCTTCCTGGACTCGCATCCGTCGACACCGGAGCGCGTCAGCAGCGCGGCCGCGCTCGCGCGCACGCTCCAGCGCGGCCCCGCGGCGGGGATCGCGAGCACGCGTGGGGCCTACCTGACGCGGCTCGAGGGCTTGCTCGTCGGGCCCGATCCCGCCGGGGGGATCGTGCGCGACACCGTCTTCCTGCACCCCAAGCTCGACTTCCGCATCCGCTTCCCGGCCGGGTGGCAGGTGCAGAACAGCGAGAGCGCAGTGCTCGCGATGGCGCCGCGCGGCAACGCCGGACTCCAGCTCCAGATGCAGGGCCCGGGCTCGGACCCGCGCGAGGCCGCGCGCCGCTACCTGGCCGAGCAGCGCGTGGAGATCGTCGACTCCGGCCCGGTCCGCATCCAGAGTCTCGCCGGCTATCGGGTGCGCGCGATCGGCGCCACGCAGCAGGGCAGAGTCGGCGCCGACATGGTGTGGATCGCTTACCGGGGCGCGATCTACCGGCTGCAGGGCATCGCACCCGAGCAGAGCTTCCTCTCCTACGCAGATCTGTTCCAGAAGAGCGCGCAGAGCTTCCGCGCGCTCACGCCCGACGAGCGGGCACTCTGCACGGAGCGGCGGCTGCGCGTGGTGAGCGCGCGCGAGGGGGAGTCGATCGAGGCACTCTCGGCGCGCAGCGAGAACGCCTGGAGCGGCGCCGAGACCTCGGTGATGAACGGGCTGAATCTCGCGTCCCGGCTTCACGCGGGCGAGCCCGTCAAGGTGGCGATCGAGCGGCCCTGGCGGCCGTGATCCCGCTCGAGGTCGAGCGCGATCGCAGCCGGCTGCAGGCCTGGCACACCGCGCTCGCCTCGCAGGGGATCGCGTCCGCGCTCGAATCGTCCCCCCAGGGCTGGGCGTTGCTGGTGCCCGAGGAGCAGGTCGAGCGCGCGCGCGCGGTGATCGCCTTGTACGAGGCGGAGAACGCCGACCCGGCGCCCGAGGCCCTGGCGCAGCACACGCCCGAATGGGGAACCACGTCCGCCGCGCTCGTCGCGGCGTTGGCGCTGGCGCCGTTCTTCGGCTTCGCTTCGGCGCGACCGGCGTGGCTGGTGCGCGGACGCGCCGACGCGTCGCGGCTGCTCGACGGTGAGTGGTGGCGCGCGCTCACCGCGCTCACCCTGCACGGCGACGCCGGTCACCTGCTGGCGAACGTCGTGTTCCTGGGGCTGTTCGGCACGCTGGTGTGTCGCGTGGTGGGACCGGGCGTGGGCCTCGCGGGGATCCTCAGCGCGGGCGCGCTCGGGAACCTGCTGAATGCGCTCGCGCGCGCGCCGACGCACCGCTCGATCGGCGCCTCGACGGCGGTGTTCGGCGCCGTGGGCATGCTCGCCGCGCTGCGCTTCGCGCGTGAACAGCGCACGCGCATCGCGTGGCACGCCCTCGGCGCTGCGCTCGCGCTCGTGGCGATGCTCGGCACCGACCCGCAGACCGACGTCGGCGCGCACTGGTGGGGGTTCGTCGCGGGCGTCTGCGTCGGGGCGTTCGTGGCGCGAGCGCTCGCCGCCCCGCCGGGACTTCCGGCACAGAGCGCGCTACTCGCCGGCGTCGCGCTGTCCGTCGCCGCCGCGTGGCTGGCGGCGCTGCACTAGTCCGAGCCGCGATGGCTGTCGCCAAGCGGCCTCCGCACGCTGCGCGTGCTGCGCGCGCTTCGCGCTTGCACGCACGCGTACAGCAGCAGATTCACGCCGATTACGAAGACGCCGAGCTCGAGCTGTGTGGGCGGAGCGAGCCCCGCGGGATAGATCGCCGGCACGATCCAGCGCTCGACGAAGCCATCGGTGTAGCCGGCTTCTCCGGCCGCCCGTCGCAGCGCGTCCTCGAGCGGCGTGAGCGGACACGACCACGCCATGAGCTCCACGAGCGCGCCCCACGCCGCAGCCGGCAGGTGCAGCCATGCGACGCGCGGCCAGCGCCAGACCAGCAGCCCGCCCGCCACCACGAACGCGATGAAGACGGCGTGCAGCAGCGTGACGGCGTCGGCGCCGACTCCGTAGAGCATCCCCAACAGAGTTCCGCGCGTTCGCGCTAGGCTCAAGGCGTAGAGCCGGAGGTCCAGTGGCGCGGAGCGGGCGCAAGGCTGCAAAGGGTGGGCGAGCGCGCCCCGAGGCGCGGCCGACCCGCGCGAAGGGTTCCGCACCGCGGCGCACCGCGGACGACGAGGTCCGGATCCTGTACGACACCGTGCGCGACCTGGGCGACACGCTCTCCGTCAGCGAGGTAATCGGGCGGCTGGTCGATCGCGCGCGCGAGCACCTCGGCGCCGCGAGCGCCTGTGTCGTAGAGCTGGATGCCGAGGGCGCCTGTCAGATCGCGCTCGCGCGAGGGTTTGCGGGGGGCGCGAACGGCGGCGCACACGGACGCATGGGCGAAGGCATCGCTGGCTGGGTGCTGGCGAGACACCGCCCTCTGCTCGTCGCAGACGTGGCGCGCGATCGCCGCTTCCGCGACCGCGAGCCCGCCGTGCGCTCCTGCATCGCGACGCCGCTGTTCTCGAGCGACCGGCGCGTCGTCGGCGCGGTGCTGGTGGCCGACCCGCTCCACGGTGGAGCGTTCGGGCACGACGATCTGCGGCTGCTGCGCGCGATCGCGCGCCAGGCGAGCACAGCACTCGCCAATGCGCGCCGCCACGAGGAGACGCTCGAGCGCGCGCAGCGCGATCCGCTGACCGAGATCGCCAACCGCGGGCACTTCTGGGAGGTCTTCGAGCTCGAGCTGTCGCGCGCGCGGCGCTACGGGCGCGCGCTCTCACTCGTGCTCGTCGACGTCGACCACTTCAAGCGGTACAACGACGCGCACGGACATCTGGAGGGCGACCGCGCGCTGGCGGCGCTCGCGCGTGTGATGGAGCAGGTTTCACGCGCGCACGACCTCGTCGCGCGCGTCGGCGGCGAGGAGTTCGCGGTGCTGTTGCCCGAGACTCCGTGCGCCGGCGCCGCGGCGTTCGCCGAGAAGCTCCGCGACCGGCTCCGCCGCGAGGCGATCGGCGCCGAGCTCGGGATGCCGCTCAGCGTGAGTCTCGGTGTGGCGAGCTTTCCCGACCACGCGCAGGAGCCGCCCGCTCTGTTCGCGGCCGCCGACCGCGAGCTCTACCGCGCCAAGGACGCCGGCCGCGACCGCGTCTGCGCCGCGTCAGCCACGCGCTGAGCAAGCGCGAAGCGCGCGCAGCAAGCGCCGCCTTGGGCGCGAGCGAAGGCCGCTTGGCGACAGCCATCGCGGCAAAGACGGCAAGCTCAGGCTGTCCATCGTTCAGACGAAGCCTTCATGAAGCGGAGCAGCATGCGCATCTCGGCGACGCGCGCGCCGCGCTCGTCGTCCGCCGCGCTCTCGAACCAGGCGTACTCGGTGCGCGGGCTCTGGCCGAGCGCGACGAGCTCTCCGCTGATGCGGTACTCGCGATCCACGCGCAGCGGTCCGTTCACGTGTCGCAGCTCGATCGCGCCGAACAGCCCGACGACGCGCCCCGCACCGGCGCCGAGCACGGCCGCGGGCTTGCGGTAGAGCAGCTGCACGGCCGTCGCGGGGGTGAGGACCGACCCGCCCCAGGGCGAGTCGCCGAAGTACCAGTCGAGCGGGTCGGTGATGACGCTGCGCCGCTCGTCCTGGTCCGCGCGAGTGACGCGTTCGCGATGCTCGCCGAGCGACGTGCCGGGCTGCAGGCCGGCCAGGATGCGGTACTCGCCTGCGGCGAAGCGGCCCGCGTCGCGCGCCCCGAGCGCCGTCTTCTCCTTCGGCTCGCCAACGGAGGCCGTGCCCTCGGCCACGCGCAGGCCATCGTCGCGCTCGACCCACGCTTCGACCTGCGCGTCCCGCGCGCCGGCCGGCGGCTCGCCCGTGAAGGCGCGCACGGCTTCGCGATCCGTGGTCGCGTTCTGGAAGTACAGCGAGAGCGTGCCGCGCTCGAGCCAGCGCGGACCGAATGCGCGCAGGAGGAGCGGAGGAAACAGCTCCATGTGGATCGAGCCGGCGACCGTGCCGCCGCGGAAGCCGAGTCGGGTGGCGGTGGCGTCGTCGTGGATGCTGCCCTGCGCCGTGCGCGCGTTGTTCACCGACCGGCGCAGCGGACCCACCAGCAGCCCACCGCGCGCCTCGATCTCGCCCCGCGTCTCGTCCATGGTGCATACCGTACTACGAGGTGACTCGGGGTAGGATGTGCGAAACGCGAGGTGATCCCTGCGCCGAAACGGGTCCCGCTGGCTGGCGTTCCTGGCGTCGGCGGCGCTCGCGTCGCTCTGGCCGCGAGCGGCGGGGGAGGCCGGCGAGCCGATTGGGTCGAGGGCGCCGAAGGCCTTGCGAGCCACGGCCGGGCAGGGAGCGGCTCCCGTGCTTCGCAGGGCGGCGTCGATGTCGATCCAGGGCGGCGCGCCGGTGCGGGCCGTGGCGCTCGACTCGATCGTGCGGCGCGCCGACCCGGCGCTCCAGAGCGCGCTGCGGCGCCGACGCCAGCAGGCGCTCCAGATCGGCCTCGCGCGCGCGGGCGGGCTGGCGGTTCCGCTTCGCGCTCCGGTCGAGGTCGCCGGCATCACGCATACCTCGTTCGAGCTTCGGAAGGACGGCCTTCCCGTCTTCAATCGCCGGCCCAAGCGCCACGAGGGTGCGGTCGCGGGCGCGAGCGGCGAGCTGCGGCTGCCGCCCCGGGCCGGGGCTTGGAGCGGCCTGTCGCGCGCGGCTGCGATCGAGCGTGCCGCTCGCTTTGTCGATCTGCGCATTGCGCGCTCCGAGCCGAGCGCGGAGCGCGGCTGGTTCGCGCTCGAAGACCGCACCGTCGCGGCCTGGCAGGTGATCCTGCCCGCGCGCGACCCGTTCGGGACGTGGCAGGTGCTGCTCGACGCGCGGAGCGGCGAGGTGCTCGCGGCGCTCGATCGCATGCTGCGCGTGCAGGGGACGGGATCGGTGTACGTGCCGAACGTGGTGCAGTCCGGTGGTGTGCCGTCTCAGGTCCCGCTGTTCGACCTCGATGATTCCGGCTTCCTCGGCGGCCGCGTCACGCGCGTGATCGACGAGCGCGCGGTCGAGGCGTTCCGCCCCGACAACGCGTTCGCCTTCCTGCCCGCCGATCCGCGCTTCGTGCAGACCAGCGTCTACCGCTCACTGACCGACACCGCGCGTCTGTTCGAGCTGCGCGGCTTCCCGCCCTTCACAACGCCGGTGCACGCCTTTGTGAATCTCGCCGGTCCCGGGGGAATCGGTGAGTACAACAACGCCTTCTACTACGACTCGTTCTTCCGACTGTTCGGCTTCGGAAATGGCGACGGCGTCGTGCTCGCCAACGTCGGCACCGACTCCGACGTGGCCTCTCACGAGATGGGTCACCACCTGTTCGAGACGCTCGCGGAGCCACTCGCGCTGTTCACCAGCGACCCCGTGCTGGCCATGAACGAGGGCTTCGGCGACGCGGTGGCCGCGCTCTGGAACGGCGACCCCAACGTCGGCGAGTCGGTGGTGCCCGGACAGCCGTACATGCGCACGCTGGCGAACGTGGCGATCTATCCCGACGACGTGGCGGCGGACCCGCACGAGACCGGGCTGATCTACGGCGGCCTGCTCTGGAGCTTGCGGCAGTCGATCGGTCCGATCGAGGTCGGTGAGATCGCGATGGCCGGCCTGCCGTTCCTGCCCGCGCAGCCCGACCCATGGGACTTCCCCGCCGCGCTGGTGTCCGGGGATCAAGCGGTGAACGGCGGCGTGAACGTCGCGACGATCAACGCGGCGGCCAATGCGCGCGGGCTCGTCGACCCCTTCCCGCCCGAATTTCAGGGTGAGCTCGTCGAGGGCTCGCCCCAGTCGCGCGGGCTCACGAACGGCGCCTTCCACGTCTTCGTGTTCTTCGAGTTCCCCGGCTCGCCGAGCGTCACCTTCTCCACCACCGGCACCGGCGACGTCGATCTATACGTCGCGCCACTCGTGCTCTCGGGCGACATCAACTCCTACCTCATCTCCGAGAGCTTCACGAGCTTCGAGTCCGTGACCTTCAACACCGGCAGCTTCCCCTCCGTGAACGCCGATGACGCCTACCTCGTGGTGGTCCAGGACTATCCAGACGACTTCGGATCGAGCAGCTACACGCTCTCGGTCGCGAACACGCTGCCCGCCGCGCAGATCGCGATCCCCGGCATGCGCAGCGATTCGCTCGTGAGCGCCGACGAGATCGATCTGTTCATCGTGAACGGAGTCGCCGGTCAGGTGCTGCGCGTCGAGGTCAACGGCATCACGCCAGGGCTGGATCTCTTCGCCGCCGTGTTCGATCCGAAGACACCCGACCTGCTCGGTGCCAACGACGACTCCGGCCCGGGCCTGAACCCGCTGATCCAGGGCGCGCGCTTTGCGGCCAGCAAGCCGTATGCGCTGGCGGTCTTCTCCGCCCTGGGCGACGTGGACCCCGGCGTTGGCACCGGGAGCTACACGATCCTGCTGTCGCAGTGCACCAACACCGGCGCGAACAGCGACGGCGATCTGCTGGTGGACGCCTGCGACGACGACGACGACAACGACGGCTTCCTGGACGACATCGACACCGCGCCGACCAGCGGCGCGCTGTGCGCGGACGTGGATGCCGACACCTGCGACGACTGCGCGACTCCCCCGTTCGATCCCTTCACCGACGGTCCCGACTTCGACAACGACGCGACCTGCGACGCGGGCGACGTGGATCGCGACAACGACGGCTGCCAGAACGCGAGCGATCCGGCGCCGCTCGGGCCGAGCACCGACGTCGACCTCGATTTCCTGGGCGCCGACTGCGACAACTGCCCCGCGGTTTCGAACCCGAGTCAGGCCGACACGGACGGCGACGCCGCGGGGGACGCCTGCGATCCGTGCCCGACGAGCGCCGGCAGCGTGGATCCCGACATGGACGCAGTCTGCGCCGCCGACAACTGTCCGGCGGTCTTCAACCCGGACCAGTCCGACACGGGCGGCTTCGCGAGCTTCGCGCCGGACGGCGTCGGCACTGCCTGCCAGTGCGCCGAGGTGAGCGGCGACGGCAACGTGAGCATCCTCGACGCCGTCTGGATGGCGCGCTTCGTCTACGGCTACTCCGCGACGCTGCCCTTCCCGGCGCGCTGCGCGGCGAGCGTCGGGGGGCTGTGCGACGAGGACAACTGGTACCTGCTGCGCTACGGGCTCGCGGGCATCCTTGCGGCGGGCGCAAACGGCTGCCTCGTCCCTTGATCACCACGCGCTTCGCGCTGCCCCGGGACGAAGCTCGCGTGCTCGAGCTGCTCTCGCAGCTCTTCGAGCGGGACCTGTCGCAAGATCCGGCGCGCGCCGCGTCGTTCCGGCGCATGCTCGAAAGCGAGCGCGGCTTCGTGATCGTCGTCTGTGAGAACGGCGGGGTCTTCGGGCTGATCTCGATCTCGCTGAACCTCGCGATCCGCTTCGACGTCGCCTACGCGCAGATCGAGGAGCTCGTGGTCGACGCCGCGGCGCGTGGCCGCCAGGCGGGCGCGATTCTGGTGCGCGCCGCCATCGAAGAGGCGCGGCGGCGGGGCTGCGGCGAGATCGGCTTGTATCCGCGCGAGGAGACGCGCGCGTTCTACGAGAAGCTCGGCTTCGCCTATGCCGGCGTGGAGCTGCGCCAGCGGCTCGCGTGAGCGGCGCCGGTCAGGCGCGCGGCTCGAAGCGGAACACGACGATCCCGGCGGGCACCGGGTCGTAGCCGCGGAAGCGCAGCACGCGCTCGCGCAGCGCGGGATCGGTCACGTGCGCCGCGCGGAGCTCGAAGAGCCGGCCGCCGATCCGCACTCGGACGTCGGGCTGCTCCATCCAGATCACGGCCCAGCTCGTGACCGGCCACCACGAGGAGAGCGCCCAGCGGTGCGACTGCGCGAACAAGCCGCCTTCGAACAGGAAGCACTCGAGCTGGATCGAATGCGGGTCTTCGGGCCTCGACTCGATCTCGCAGAACGCGCGATCGCCCTCGAGCACGCTCGACCAGTCGGCGGGCGGGGTCGCTGTGGTCCCGCCGAGGGAGCCCCCGGGCACGGGACCGCACCCTGTGATGAGCGCAAGCGCCAGAGCCGCGAGCCGCAGTGATCTGGTCATCGGCGTCATCTCCATCTCCCGACGTTCACTGGATAGGCGCGCTGGAAGCTCGCCGCCAGGGAGCCGAGTCCGCTCTCGCCGGGAGCGGACGCAGGGTGTTAGGCTCGCGCGCTCGACCCGGAGGAATTCTTTGGAACGCGACGCAGCCCACATCCCGTTTGTCGACTCCGGCTCCTACCCGATCCGCGCCGGGAACGCCGTGCGCCCGCTGGTCGACGGCGAGCCCGCGTTCCGGCGCATCTGCCAGGCGGTCGAAGCCGCGCGCACGAGCGTCTGGGTCACCGTCGCCTTCCTGGAGCGGAAGTTCCAGCTGCCCGACGGCCGCGGCAGCCTGTTCGACCTGCTCGACCGCGCCGTGGCGCGCGGGCTCGACGTGCGCGTGATCTTCTGGCGTCACGTCGAGCTCGAGCGCATCGACCCGGGGGTGCACTTCTCCGGCACCGAGGCGGAGCGGCGGATGCTCGAGCAGCGCGGCTCGCGCTTCCTGGCGCGCTGGGACCGCGCGCATGGCCGTTACTGCCAGCACCAGAAGAGCTGGCTCGTCGATGCCGGGCGGCCGGACGAAGTCGCGTTCGTCGGCGGCATCAACCTGAACAGCGGCTCCGTGGTGTCGCCGGGACACGCTCCGACGGCTGCGGGCAACACGCACGACGTGTACGTGGAGGTCCGCGGACCGTCGGCAAGCGACGTGCACCACAACTTCGTGCAGCGCTGGAACGAGGCGAGCGACCGCGACGCCGCCGACGGGCTCTGGCCGGACGCCTCGAGCCAGGATCTGCTGCGTTTCCCCGAGAAGGCGTCGCCCCACGCCGGGGACGTGGTGGTGCAGATCCAGCGCACCGTACGCCGCGAGCGCTACAGCGACGGCGCCGCGGCGCCGGGGGCGCGGCGCTTCCCGATCGCCGAGGGCGAGACGAGCATCCTCGAGCAGTACCTGCGCGCGATCGACGCCGCGCGCCGCACGATCTACGTCGAGGACCAGGCCATTGGCGCCGCCCAGATCGTCGACGGGCTCGCGCGCGCGCTCCAGCGCGGCGTGCACGTCGGCTTCCTGGTGCCGATCGACGTGAACGACGAAATGGCCGCGGGAAGGCGCGATCCGGGCAGCGCCGCGTTCTTCGAGTCGCTCGCGGCGCTCGGTCGCTTCGATCACTTCACGCTCGCGGGGATCGCCACCGCGCGCCCGGATGGCGGCTACCAGAACGTGTACGTGCACGCCAAGGTCGCGCTGGTGGACGACGCCTGGTGCACGATCGGCTCCGCCAACGTCGGCAACCGCTCGTTCTACGGTGACACCGAGCTCAACGCATCGATCTGGCATGCCCCGACGGTGCGCGCCCTGCGCTGCGAGCTGCTGCACGAGCACCTTGCGCAGGACACGCGCCCGCTCGACGACGTCGCCGCGCTCCGCCTGTTCGCGGAAGTCGCGCGAGCGAACACGCGGCGGCGTGCGGCAGACGAGCCGCAGCAGGGCCTCGCGCTGGCGCTCGATCCCGCCACCTACGCGAGGTAGCTAGCTCCGCAACGCGTCGGCGACGACCCTGGCGAAGGCGCTGCGCTCCTTGGCGGTGGTTACGCGGAAGCGCTCGAACTCGCGGTCGAGCTTCACGTCGGCGAACAACCCCGCGGGATCCTCGTGGAAGTGCAGAAACGCGCTGCTCTTCCGATAGAACGTGCCGCGCTTCTTCTCCTTCAGGACCTCGAACTCGCGCAGGCGCACGAGCAGGTCTTCGAGCTGGTCCAGCGTCGCGGGCGTCGCGTGTCGCACGGGCCGAGCCTATCAGCTCTTCAGGCGGTACCCGGTGCGGAAGATCCACGCGACGAGCGCGAGGCAGAGCGCGAAGAGCGAGAGCGTCGCCAGCAGGCTGATCCCGACGCCGACGTCCGAGGTTCCGTAGAAGCTCCAGCGGAAGCCGCTGATCAGGTAGACCACGGGATTGAAGAGACTCACGGTGCGCCACGCCGGCGGGAGCATGTCGATCGAGTAGAAGGCGCCACCCAGGAAGGCGAGCGGCGCGACGACGAGCATCGGAATCAGCTGGATCTGCTCGAAGCCCAGCGCCCAGATCCCGATGATGAAGCCGAAGAGGCTGAACGTCGCCGCGGTCAGCACCAGGAAGGCGAGCATCCAGGCGGGATGCAGGATCTGAATCGGCACGAAGACCGACGCGGTGGCCAGGATGATCAGACCGAGCGCTACCGACTTGGTCGCCGCCGCGCCCACGTACGCGAGCACGATCTCGAACGGGGAGACCGGCGCAGACAGGATCTCGTAGATCGTGCCGTTGAACTTCGGCATGTGGATGCCGAACGAGGCATTGAACAGGCTCTCGGTGAAGATCGACAGCATGATCAGCCCGGGGACGATGAAGGCGCCGTAGGGGACGCCGTCCACCTCGGTCATGCGCGAGCCGATCGCCGCGCCGAACACCACGAAGTAGAGCGAGGTGCTGATCACGGGCGTGAGCAGACTCTGCAGCAGCGTGCGCAGCGCGCGCGCCAGCTCGAAGCGGTAGATCGCCCAGACGCCGTGGCGATTGAAGGCCGGGACGCTCATCGCTCGCCTCGCGCGCGGTCGCGGAGGAGGCGGACGAAGATGTCCTCGAGCGAGCTCTGCCGCGTGTTCAGGTCCTTGAATGCGATGCCGAGCTCGCCGATCCGGCGCAGCAGCGCCGGGATGCCCGTGTGCTCCGCGTTCGCGTCGAAGTCGTAGACCAGCTCGGTCCCCCCGGTGTGGAGCGCGAGCCGCCAGTCGCCGAGCCCGTCCGGGAGCGCGGCGAGCGGCTCCTGCAGGTGCAGCGTGAGCTGCTTCTTCCCGAGCTTCTTCATCAGCTCGGTCTTCTCCTCGACCAGCACCAGCTCGCCGTTGTGGATCACGCCGACGCGGTCCGCCATGTCCTCGGCCTCGTCGATGTAGTGCGTCGTCAGGATGATGGTCACGCCGCGGTCGCGCAGTCCGCGCACGAGAGCCCACATGTCGCGGCGCAGCTCCACGTCCACGCCTGCCGTCGGCTCGTCCAGGAACAGGATCTCCGGCTCGTGCGCGAGCGCCTTTGCGATCAGCACGCGCCGCTTCATGCCGCCGGAGAGCGTCATGATCTTGTCGCGCCGCCTGTCCCAGAGGGACAGATCGCGCAGCACCTTCTCGACGAGCGCCGGGTTGGGCGGGCGGCCGAACAGGCCGCGGCTGAAGGACGCAGTCGCCCATGGCGTCTCGAACGTGTCGGTGAAGAGCTCCTGCGGCACCAGGCCGAGCTTCGAGCGCGCGGCGCGGTAGTCGCGCAGGATGTCGTGGCCGGCCACGGTCACGCTCCCCGAGGTCGGCGTGACGATCCCGCACACGATGTTGATCAGCGTCGTCTTGCCCGCGCCATTGGGTCCGAGCAGCGCGAAGATCTCGCCCTTGCGGATCTCGAGGTCCACGCGCTTCAAGGCCACCAGCCCCGAGGCGTACGTCTTGGTCAGATTCGAGATCGAGAGAACCGGCGTCACGTCACAGCCACCGGCGGACACGCGCGGGAAAGTCGTCGTAGCCGATGCGCGCGCAGAAGTCGCGCAGCTCGGGGCGCGCGCCGCGCCACTCCAGATCCGCGAGCGACTCGCCGAGCGGCACGTCCTCGCGCAGCGTGGCGAGGCGCTTGTACAGCAGCGCCTCGTCCCGTCGGTGCGCCAGCGTGGTCGCGAGCCGCTCCGCGCCGCGGACCGGCACGGTCCACGCCGACGCGGCGCGCGGGATGGCCTCGAGCGTGCCGTAGCGGGAGAGGACGGCCGCGGCGGAGCGCTCGCCCCAGCCTGGAAGACCCGGGTAGCCGTCGGCCGAGTCGCCGACGAGCGCGAGCCAGTCCGGGATCGACGCCGGCGACACGCCGAACTTCACGCGCACACCGTCCTCGTCGAGAGTGATCTTCCGCCGCCGGTCGAGCATCACCACGCGGCGGCCGCGCACGCACTGCGCCAGGTCCTTGTCGGGCGTGGCGATCACCACCTGCTCTGCCCGATCGGCGAAGCGCGCGGCGGCCGCGGCTAGCGCGTCGTCGGCCTCGAACTCGACCATCGGCCAGACCACGAGGCCGAGGGCGGCCATCGCCTCTTCCGCCAGCGGGAACTGCGCGAGAAGGTCGTGCGGCACGCCCTCCTCGGTCTTGTACCCCGGGTAGAGCTCGTTGCGGAACGAGCGCACCACGTGATCGGTCGCGCAGCCGACGTGCGTCGCGCCTTCCCCCTGGCAGAGGTAGAGCAGCGTCGCCAGCACTCCACGCGTGGCCCCGACCTCGCGTCCATCGGGCGCCGTCGCGGGCGGCGCCCCGAAGTACGCCCGAAACAGCTCGTAGGTGGCGTCGACGACGTGGACCTTGGGCGTGGAGGAACGCACGGGGAGCTACAGGATCGCGCACTCTCCAGGCGAGCGTAAACCCGGCGCCGCGATCAGGGAGCGCAGCCCGGCGTGACCGATCCGTTGTTGTACGTCTCGAGCACACGGGACAGCGTTATCATCGCCCGGCCGATGGTCGACGACGGAGCCACGTTGTAGGGGAGAAGTCCCGGGAACGTGCCGAGCAGAGCGTCCGCGTTGGCGATGGTCTGTACGATCCGAGTCGGGTTGGACCCGGCCGCGAGGTTTAGCTTCGCCGAGATCAGCTGGTGTGCCAGGTTCAAGCTGGCATCGGCGTTGATCCGCATGGCCAGGATGGTCAGCAGGCGAGCCTGCCCATAGGTCTGGGTGCCGAGTCTCAGGCTGGTGACCGGCCAGGCACCGGGGTTGCGACTCCAGAACCCCTTCGTCCGCGGGCAGGTGAACTGAGGGGACGCCAGGTCGCCGAAGGTGTGGTCGTAGGGAATGGGGCAGGCGAGGCAGAACGCGACCGACGACAGCGGGAGACCGCTGGCCGGGTCGAGCGTCTGTAGGGCGTCGAAGTCGCGGGAGGACCCGAGCAGCGCTCCGCCGGCTTCGTAGTCGACGGCGAGTCCGGTGGTGAACCCGAGGGCGATCTGCTGAGCGGGCACCGGTGCGACCACTGCGTTGTTGACGTTGAGGCTGTAGAGCGCCTGCGTGAAGTTCGTCCACAGGTACCAGAGGCCGTTTCGGTCCGCTACCAGATCGCCGCCTCCGAGGCGGAGCGGCGTGCCATCGAGGAAGCGCACGGCGCCGACGAGCGTGACCGAGAGCGGAGCCAGCGAGATCCGGTAGAGCGAGTTCGAGCCTTCGTCGAGCGCGTAGAGCCGGCCATCCGAGTACGCGAGGCCCACGATCGAATTCGCGCCGATGCTGCCGAGGCTCGTCCAGCCGAATGGGCTCACCGTGATCTCGAGGACCTGCCCCCCCTGCGTCACGGCGTAGAGCAGGTCTTCGTTCGCGGCCGCGAGAGAGGCGATCGCCCCCTGGTCCGCGGGCAACGGGCCCACCGGGACGAGCTGCCCCGTGGCCGGCGCGACGCGGAAGATCGTGGCGAAGGTAACCTCGTCCGTATCGAGCAGGAAGACCGGGGTCTGTCCCGCGGCCGGGAAAGCGCCAAGACTGAGCGCGATCAGGAACGACAGCGAGAGCAATCGGTGACTCAGCATACCGCTATGTAGCGGGAGGCCGGCGGAAGTGGCGACGTGCACACTCACGCGTGAGCAGCAAGCTGGCCGAGGCCACCGTCAGGGAACGCAGAACGGTGTCAGGAGCCCGTTGTTGTACGCTTCGAGCGCCCGCGCCTCCCGGAGCATCGCCTGTCCGGAGGGCGAGGGCGGCCTCACGCGATGCGGGAGTCGTCCACACAGCGCTCCGAGCAGCGTGTCCGCGTCGGCTATGGCTGCGGCGACCGGAGTCGGGTCGGATCCAGCCGCGACGTTGAGCTTCGCCGCAATCAGCTGATGCGCCAGCTTCAGGCTGGCATCGCGCTGCACCGGCGCCATCAGCAGCATCCGCAGACTTACCCGCCGATAGGGCTCGTTCCCGAGCTTCAAGCTGTGGACGGGCCAGCTCGCGAGGTGCGCCCGCCAGAACCCCCTCGCTCTCGGGCAGGGACGGTCGGGCACAGGGGAGGCGAGGTCTCCGTAGCTCGCGTCGTAGGCCGCGGGGCACGCGGCGCAGAACGTCATCGCTGACAGCGCCTGACCACTGGCCGGGTCGAGCGTCTGCAGGGCATCGAAGTCACGAGAGGACCCGAGCAGCGCTCCAACTTCGTAGTCGAAGGCGAGCCCTGTGGTGAACCCGAGGCCCGTCGACTGCGCAGGGACGGCTGCGACCACGGCGCTGCTCACGTCGAGCCGGTAGAGCGCCTGCGTCGTGTTCGTCCACAGGTACCAGTCGCCGGCGTCGTCCTGCGCGAGGTCGCCGCCTCCGATTTCGAGCGGCGCGCCATCGGGGAAGCGCACCGCTCCGAGGAGCGCGACCGAGAGCGGAGCCAGCTCGATCCGGTACAGCGAGTCCGTGCCCTCGTCCACGGCGTAGAGCGCACCTTCCGCAAACGCGAGGCCTACGATGGAGTTCGCGCCGATGCTGCCGAGGCTCGTGGAGCCGAACGGGCTCACGCTGATCTCGAGCACCTGGCCCCCTTGCGTCACGGCGTGGAGCAGGTTCGGAGTCGCAGCGGCGAGCGAGGCGATCGGTCCGAGGTCGGCCGGCAGCGAGCCGAGCAGGGTGAGCTGCCCATTGACCGGGTCGACGCGGAACACGCTGGCGAACGTGGCCTCGTCTGTGTCGAGCAGGAAGATCGGCGTCTGCCCTGCGGCGCTGCCTGCGCGAAGTGTCAGCACGACGAGGAATGCCAGGGAGAGGGGACGCCCACACATCTCGCCCCCGTATCGGCGACGAGGTGTCCGCTTGTGAGCACGCGCGCGCCCGCGCAGGCTGCGTTGGCCGGCGCGCTCGCCCTGGAGCCGGTGCCCGGACTCGAACCGGGGCGATTCACTACGGGAACACGGCCGTGAACAACACGCTGGTCAACAACAACGGCTAAGCCCACCCGGCTTCCCGGCCTGCAGCGTGGCGAACTTCGGAGCGAGCCTCGCTACAGCCGATGTCGACGGTCGGATTTCGGCAGAGCGCTCGCCTTCGGTAACTTCAACGAGGACCAGTGTCCGCGCTGAAAGACGCGATCGGTCTCGCGTATCGTGCGCGCATGAGCACGAACCTGCGCGGCAAGGTGGTGGTGGTGACCGGCGGCAACTCCGGCATCGGCTTCGGCATGGCCGAGGGCTGCGCGAAGGCGGGCGCGGATGTGGCGGTGTGGGGCCGGCGCGTGGATCGCAACGCCGCGGCGTGCGACAGGCTCGCGGCGCACGGGGTGCGCGCGCGCGGCTTCGAGTGCGACGTGGGCGACGAGGCGCAGATCGTCGCCGCCGCGCAGGCGACGCTCGCGGAGCTTGGGCGCATCGACGCCTGCATCGCCTCGGCGGGCGCGCTCGGCTACTCGAAGACACTCACCGACGTGACGCTCGACGACTGGAGGCGCGTCTTGCAGGTCAGCCTGGACGGCCTGTTCCTCACCTTTCGCGAGGTCGTGCGCGACATGATCGCGCGCGGTGACGGCGGCGCGCTGGTCGCGGTGTCGTCTACCTCCGCGATCCACGGCGCGCAGCGCAACCACGCCTACGCGAGCGCCAAGACGGGAGTACTCGGTCTCGTGCGCGCGCTCGCGGTCGAGCTCGCGCGCCACAAGATCCGCGTGAACGCGATCCTGCCGGGCTGGACCGTCACCGAGATGGCGGCGGCGGGCTACGAGAACGAGAAGTTCCGCAACGTCGTCACCGGCAGGACTCCGGTGCGGCGCTGGGCCGAGCCGAGCGAGTTCGAGGCCGTGGGCGCGTACCTCTGCGATCCCGCGCTCACCTTCCACACCGGCGACCAGCTCGTGGTCGACGGCGGCTACACGATCTTCTAGCGCGTGAGGGTCTTCAGAAGCGGTAGCGGAATAGCGCGGAGAGCGTCCAGTAGTCGAAGTCGTCGAGGTCGTCGATGCCGACGTTGTACGCGGCCTCGGCGCCGATCACGAAGTTCGGCGTGGCGTAGCTGTCGAGGCCCACGCCGAAGCGCAGGAGCGGATCGGTTTCGTCACCGTCTCCCCCCGGATCGACGTCGACGCTGACCTCGCCGATCCCGAGCCCGCCGATGAGATAGGGCTGGAAGCGGTCGGTGAGCAGGAAGAACTGGCCGTTGGCCGTCAGCGTCCAGAGTTGAACGTCGACGTCGAAGGGGCCCGCATCCCCGTCGAACTCGGAGGTCTGCTCGAAGCGCGCGTCGATGGCAAAGTTCTTGTGGAAGCGGTAGCCGGCGAACAGTCCGAGCGCTTCGGCGTCGTCGAAGCTGCCGCCGTCGAAGTCCTCTTGCGCCAGAGAAAGGCTGGCGCCTGCCGAGAAGCCCTCGCGCGCGTAGTCCTGTGCGAACGCCGACGTGGCCCCGAGCGCCACGAGCACGAACGTGATCCAGCGAGTCATCCTTGATCCTCCTGGTCGTTTCTGGAATCAGGCAATCCGAGTCAGACCCGACCGATTCGGTCTGGACGGCGGACTCGGCTGCGACGCGTCCTTACGCTGGAGCCGGTGCCCGGACTCGAACCGGGGACCTGCTGATTACGAATCAGCTGCTCTACCAACTGAGCTACACCGGCGCGGAGCCGCGATTGACTAGCGGATCTGCCCCGGGCTCGCCTCCGGGCGGGTGGCGCAGGCGCTACGGCAGCCAGATCCGGAGGGGCGGTCCGGTCCGAAGCACGAGGGACGACACCGGTGGGAAGACGTCGCCGTCGACCATGTAGCCCAGCGGGGTCGCGGTGGTGATCGAGACGCTCGCGGCGCGCGCGTCGCGGAGCGGAGACCCGAAGCGGCGCCGCCCGTAGCGTGCCACCGGCAGGTCGAACGCCAGCTCGAGCGGTCGCGCCCGCGTGTGCGCGAAGTGGAAGCAGCCGGGGAGCGTGCCGGCGAGGAAGAACGGCTCGAAGCCGAGCCCGATCGCCGGCACCGCAGCCGCCGCCATCGCCGTGAACGCGCGCTCGGGGAGCGGCTGGCCATCCAGCTCGATGCTCGCCTCGAACGGCGCGAACAGCCGCTCCGCCCGCGCGCGCCTGGTGAACACGCCCGCGACGGACTGCGCCAGCGCCGCGGCCGCCGCGAGCGGGCCGCGCGACGACTGCTCGTGGTACAGATCGAGCCAGCGGGCGACGACGCCGTTCCCGAACAGGAGTCCGTTTCGCGCCGCGGCCGCGCCTGCGCGGATCTCGAGCGGCTCGACCACGCGTTCGCGCGCCTCGTCCTTCGCCAGCAGCCGCGCCAGCAGACGATCCGGTGCGCCGCCGCCGCTCCAGTGTCGCGCGAGCGTGTTGACGCTGCCGCCCGGGAGCAGAGCCACGCGCGGGAGGGCGTCGCGCGGCCAGACGCGCAGCAGCGCCGAGAGCGACCAGGTGACCGAGCCGTCTCCGCCGACGATCGCGATCGACTCCACGCCCGCCGCGCGGAGCCTGGCGAACGCCGGGTCGAGCTCGCCGGGATCGGCCGTCGCGAAGGCCTGCCCCGCAGGAACCTGCACCGCGATCCGCTGGTAGAGCCCCTCGTCGCGCCGCACGCGTCCGGCGCCGGCGTTCACGACCACCCCGGTGCGCGCGGCGAGTGCCTCCCCCACGCGGCGCAAGGTAGCGCGACGCAGCGACTGCGGAAGCGCGGAGCTGCCGTTACACTCGCCGGCCATGAGCGCTGCTCCCGGCACCGGCCGCTCGATCTGGCTCGACGGTGAGCTCGTGCCGTGGGAGCGCGCGACCGTGCACGTGCTCTCGCAGTCCGTACAACGCGGCACGCTGGTGTTCGACTTCATGGCCGCCTACCCGGGACCGCAGGGACCGGTGATCCTCGGCCTGCGCGAGCATGTGGACCGCTTCGTGCGCTCGGCCGAGGGCAACGGCATGCCGCTGCGCTGGGAGCGCCAGGCGCTGCTGGCGGCGATTTCGCAGACGCTGCGCGCGAACCCGGGCGCTGCATTCGTGAAGGTGAGCGCGTATTGGCCCGGCATCTCGCCCGAGCTCTTGCCGGTCGACGCTGCGCCGTCCGTCGCGATCGCCGCCTTCAGCAACGCCGATCTCGGCGCGAAGCCGCGCCCCGCTGCCGGCGAGCGCCGTCCCGCGCGGCTCCAGATCGCGCGCGAGTGGAAGCTGCCCTCGATCGTGCTGTCGCCCCAGCTCAAGATCGCCGCCTCGTACACCGCCGCGACGCTGGCCAAGCGCCGCGCGCGCACAGCCGACTTCGACGACGTGCTGTTCCTCGACGCGCGCGGCAACGTGATCGAGTCGTCCACGCAGAGCTTCTTCCTGGTGGAGCAGGGCGTGCTGCGCACCGCCTCGCTCGACGACGCGCTCGACTCGATCACGCGCCGGCTGGTGCTCGAGCTCGCGCGCGACGAGCGCATCCCGTGCAAGGAGGAGCCGATCCCGCGCGACGTGCTCGACTCGGCGGAAGAGGCGTTCCTCTCCGGCACCACGACCGACGTCTGGGCCGTCGAGCGCGTGGACGAGCGGCGCTTCGGCCCGCCGCTGCCCGGGCCGGTCACGCGCCGGCTCGGCGAGCGTCTCGAGCGGGTGATCGCCGGTGGCGATCCCGACTTCTCGCCGCGCTGGATGCAGCCGGTGTGACCGAGCTCCCGCGCGGCAAGCGCGTGCTCTCGGGCATCAAGCCCACCGGGATCGAGCACCTCGGCAACTACTTCGGCGCGGTGCGCCAGCACGTAGCGCTGCAGGACGGCAACGAGGGCACGTACTTCGTCGCCGACTATCACTCGATGACGACGCTCGTCGACGCCGCCGAGCGTCGCATGCTCACGCAGGCGATCGCGCTCGACTATCTCGCGCTCGGCCTCGATCCCAAGCGCGCCATCCTGTACCGCCAGAGCGACCTGCCCGAAGTGAACGAGCTCAGCTGGATCCTGGGCTCACTCACGCCGATGGGTCTGCTCCAGCGCGCGCACGCGTACAAAGACGCGATCGCCAAGGGCGAGGAGGTGGCAGCCGGCCTCTTCAATTACCCCGTGCTGATGGCCGCCGACATCCTGATCCACCGCGCACACCTGGTGCCGACCGGGCAGGACCAGAAGCAGCACATCGAGATCGCGCGCGATCTGGCGGTGAAGTTCAACCTGACCTACGGCGAGGTGCTCACGCTGCCGGAGCCGTACATTCTGGCGCAGGTCGCGGTCGTGCCCGGCACCGACGGCAAGAAGATGTCCAAGTCATACGGGAACGCGATCGAGATGTTCGCGCCCGAGAAGGAGCTGCGGCGCCAGGTGATGGGGATCGTGACCGACTCCACACCCGTCGAGGCACCCAAGAACCCGGAGACCTCGCACTTGTTCGAGCTCTGGTCACTGTTCGTCTCGCGCGACGAGCGGCTGGCGATGGCCGGCCGCTGGGTCTCGGGCGGCGTGGGCTACGGAGAGGTGAAGAAGGACTTGCTCGCGCGCGTGCTCGAGCACTTTGCCGCGTCCCGCGAGCGGCGGGCGGAGCTGGCCGCGCGACCCGACACGGTCGAGGACATCTTTGCCGACGGCGCGCGCCGCGCGCGCGAGACGACGGATCCACTGCTGGATCAGGTGCGTCGCGCCGCCGGCCTCGGGCTCCCGCAGCGCTGAAACGCCGCCCGTGCCGCGACGGCTAGCGCCGAGCGGCCTCCGCTCGCGAGTGGACGCGCTCGCTGCGCGCTCGCTTCGCGCGCTTGCGAGGAAGGCCCGCCGGGGGGGAACCCGGCGGGCCACTGCGCCTCGTTGCGTCCCGGGGAGGGTTTGGGGTTTGGGTGCGGACCCGGGATCCGAGGGAGGGAGCTGCCCGGAGGCCGGACTGGGAGTGGTCGTCCATCGAGGGTCGGCCGTCCGGGCGAGTGCGGTTTGGGTCGGAGTCTCCTTGCTTGCGGTTGGATGGGGAAGTCAGGAACTCAGAAGCCGGCGCTAGGCCCGAACGGTGCAGTGGCGAGTGACATCGCGATCACCGCCTCGGGACCGCCGCCGCCCTCCACGACGGCCGGAGTCGGCGTCGCCGCGCCGACCGCCGCATCGGCGGGGATGAAGATCCACGACGCCAGGACGAGAACGGCAGCGAGCGCTGCTACCAGGGCCGTTGTGCGTGCCATGTCTGCCTTGCCTTTCTTCGCTCCGTGGAGCGCTGTTGACGAGCTGAACTCTACGAGAGGCATCGGCAGCGGGCTTGGCCGGAACGTGAGCATTGCGTGAGCAAGCCGTGGTCTCTGCAAGCGCGCAGCACTTGCCTTCAGCGGCGGCGTGCCGGTCGGGTCGGCCGGGGGAGCTTGTCCGCTTGTCCGAGGCGACGTTCGAGGCCGTGCAGCCGGCTGGCCAGGGGTCGCATCCCGAGCTCGTTCGCGACGAGGAGCGCCTCGTCGATCAGCTCCCGCGCGCGCCCACGCCGTTCGCCCGTCTGGATCAAGAGCGCGGCGAAGTCCGTCTGGCCCCGTGCCAGGAGCGGGCGAGCGCCCAGCCCGGCGTCCGCGGCCAGCGCCCGCTCGAAGAGCCGGATGCCGGCCTCGGGCCGGCCCAGCGCGCTCGCGAGCATCCCGAGCGGCCGCGCCGCCGAGCCGTAGCAGGCGACGCCGGGCGGCACGGACACGGTGCGCGACGCGTGCGGCAGCAGCAGCTCGTACAGGATCGCCGCGCGCGGCTTGTCTACGAGGAGCGCTGCGGTCTTGGCGAGCAGTGCCACGGACGCCAGCCAGGTCTGGTCGCGCCGCAGATCGGCGAAGTCGCGCGCGGCGAGCTCGTCGATCTCGACGCGCGCCTCGTCCAGGCGGCCCGCCTCCGCGAGCGTGAGCGCGTACTCGCAGCGCCACGTCGGCACGCCGGGGTTCTGGAGCCGGAAGATGCGCAGGGCAGCGCACGCCTCGTCGAAGCGTCCCTGGGAACGCTGCGCCACCGCGGTCTGCACGCCGAACCAGCCGACCGCAGTCTCGCGGTGGACACGCTCGCCGATCGCCAGAGCCTTCTGCGCCAGCTGCTCCGACTCCTCGAAGCGACCGTTCAGCTGCGCGCGCATCGCGCGGAACACCGCGGCAAACCACTGGTGCTGCGGGCGACGCAGCTCGTCGGCCAGCCAGGCGATGGCGTCGATCTCGAGGTCTACGCCGCGGATGTCGCCGAGCTCGAGCAAGTCCGCGAGGCGGAACTGGCGCCCCAGCAGCAAGAGCGGCGCGTAGGTGGTGGCTTCGGCGAGCTTCACGATTTCGACGGCGGCCGCGAAGCGCTCCTCGGTGTTCTCCGGGCTCCAGAGCGCCCAGTGCCGCGCGACCAGCGCGTCGGCGAGGGCAGTCGGATCTCCGACGCGCCGGGCCATGTCGACCGCGCCGTGCGAGAGCTCCTCGAGCCGCTCCCAGCGCTCGACGAGCCGGAGCTCGCGCGCCAGCCGCCCCATCACGCGCGCGCGCAGCGCGCTGTCCGCGGGCGGGAGCGCGGCCCGCGCTTCCTCGAGCAGCCGCACCAGCACTTCGTCGACCTGGTCGTCCTGATCCCACACGCCGATGCCGAGGGCAGAGCGCGCCAGCAGCTCCGCGTCGCCGACGGCGCGCGCGAGCGCCGCGGCTTCGAGATACGTCGCCCGCGCGCGTTCGCCTTCGGCGGCGCGCCAAAGCGCTCCGCCGAGATGGATCAGCACGATCGCCCGCCGCCGGTCGTCGCCGGGCGCGAGCTCGAGCGCGGCCAGGGCGCGTTCGAAGTGCGCGACCGCCTGCTCGTAGGCGAGCTGACTCGTCGCTCGCTCGGCGGCGCGCAGTGACCAGTCGACGGCGGTGAGCGCGATCGCCGGTCCGGCCGGCGCGGCCTGCACGTAGTGGTGCGCCAGCTCGGCGAGGTGCGGCTCGAGGTGAGCGCCGTAGCTCGCTACCAGCGCATCGCCGGCGCGCCGGTGCAGCGGAATGCGCCGCGCGGGAGGCAGCTCGCCGTACAGCGTCTCGCGCACCAGCGAGTGAGAGAAGCGGAAGCGCCCGGCCCCCTGCGGAACCTCGGCGATCACGCCGGCGAGCAGCGCGGCGGAGAGCGTTTCCAGGAGTGTGTCGGCGGCGCTCCCGGAGAGCGCGGCCAGCGGCGCCAGCGAGAACTCGCGCCCGAACACACTCGCGATCGAGAGAGCCTCGCGGCAGCTCTCCGACAGCACGTCCAGGTGGCGCCGGATCGCCTCGCGCACGCCGCGTCCGAGCGGCACTTCGAGCGCGCCGTCGCCGGTGAGCCGCTCGAGCCGGCCTTCGTTCTCCAGAAGCTGGAGCAGCTGCACCAGGAAGAACGGGTTGCCGCCCGTCTCCTCCCAGAGGCGTGTGACGACTTGCTCCGCCGGCGCGCGGCCGGTCCGCGCCTCGACCAGAGCCGCGACGTCCGAACGCGCCAGGCCCTCGAGCCCGACGGTGCGCTCCGGATCCTCGCGCGCGATCTCGCCGAGCAGGCGGGCCAGCGCCGGGTCGCGGCCGAGCTCCGCGTCGCGGTAGGTGCCGACGAGCAGCACGCGCTGGTCGCGCAGCTCGCGCACCAGGAACTGCAGCAGCAGCACGGACGGGCGATCCGCGCGGTGCAGATCATCGAGTGCCAGCACGAGCGGGCGCTGCGCGGCGGCCTGCTTGAAGAAGCCGGTCAGGCTGTCGAACAGACGGAAGCGCGCGGGCTCGGGCTCGAGCTCGGGCGGCGGCTGGAGCGCGCCGAGCTTCTCCGCGACCTCCGGGATCACCTGCGCGATCGGCGCCGCGCGCGGCCCGAGCAGGCGCTCCAACGCCGCGCGATCGCGCCGCTCGACGAACGCACGCACGATTTGCACCCACGGCCAGTAGGGCGGCGCACCCTCGCCTTCGAAGCAGCGGCCGACCAGCACCTCTGCGCCCGCGACGCGTGCGAGAGCCGCCAGCTCCTCGGTGGTGCGCGTCTTGCCGATGCCCGGCTCGCCGACGAGCAGCACCACGCGACTGCGCCCGGCGAGCGCCTGCTCCAGGTTCGAGCGCAGGATCGCCATCGCGCGCTGGCGGCCGACGAAGGGCGGGCCGCCCGTCGCGCCGGGTGCGGCGGCGGGAAGCGGCGGCGCGGCTTGGGCCTCGTCGCGCTCGAGGACCTTGCCGATGAAGCGATAGCCGCGGCGCCGCACCGTCAGGATCTGGCGCTGCTTCGCGCCGTCGTCGCGGACTGCCCGGCGCGCCTCCATCACCGCGTGGGTCAGCGCCGTCTCACTGACCACCTCACGCGGCCACACGTTCGTCAGCAGGTCCTGCTTGGACACCACGCGGTCGCGGTTGCGCACCAGATACGCGAGCACGTCTAGGACCTTGGGCTGGACCGCGACCGCGCTCTTGCCGTGGCGCAGCTCGAACAGTCGCAGATCGAGCTCGAAGTCGCCGAACGCGAAGATCACGGCCGCTGCGTCCTCAACCTGCTGCGAAGGTAGCCCATGGTAGGCTCGCCTCTCGATCGAGGAGGGCGCGATGCAGCTCGAGAGTAAAGCGGCGATCGTCACGGGCGGCGGCACCGGCGTCGGACGCGCGACGGCGCTCGAGCTGGCGCGGCGCGGCTGCTCGGTGCTCGTGAACTACAGTCGCTCCAAGGACGAGGCCGAGCAGACGGCGGCCGAAGTACGCGCGCTGGGCGTGCGCGGCGTGGCGTTGCGCGCCGACGTCGCGGAAGACGCCGACTGCCGCGCCATGGTCGACGTCGCCGTGCGCGAGCTCGGGCGGCTCGACGTGCTGGTGCAGAGCGCCGGCACCACGGTGTTCGTACCGCACGCGGACCTCGATCGGCTCTCCGCTGCGGACTTTCAGCGGGTCTACGCGGTGAACGTGATCGGCCCGTTTCAGTGCGCGCGCGCCGCGAAGCCGGCGCTCGAAGCCTCCGGCAGCGGCGAGATCGTGATGGTGTCGAGCGTCGCCGGCGTCGCGGGCGTCGGCAGCTCGATCCCGTACTGCTCGTCGAAGGCGGCGCTCAACAACCTGACGCTCACGCTGGCGCGCGCGCTCGCGCCGAAGATCCGCGTGAACGCGATCGCGCCGGGGTTCATCACCGGGCGCTGGCTCGCGGCGGGACTCGGTGCGGCCTACGAGCCGGCCAGGAAGCACTTCGAGCAGCGCAACCCGCTCCGGCGCGTCTCCGACCCGGAGGACATCGCCGACGCGATCCTCGGCGTGATCACCGGCAGCGACCTGATGACCGGCCAGGTCATCGTCGTCGACGCAGGCCAGCTGCTCGCGTGACGCCTGGAGGGGCGAGTCTCACGGGCGCAAACCCGCACACGGGAGGCGATCGTGCGCTCCGCATCGCACGCGGCGCGATCGACGGCAGCCTCTGGGAGCGCGCGTGCCGCGAGCCCTGCGTCCTGCTGCGGCCCTTCGTGCGCAGCCTCGTCGGCTTCGACGAGCGGTCGCCAGTACCGCGCAGCCGGCGCCAGTTCCCGGAGCCGTTCTTCGTCCTGATCGTCGAGTTCGGCTCGCCCATGCGCGTGACGCTCGGTGGCGACGCGCGGACTGCCGCCCGTCACCCGGGAGGCTTCGCGGCGGGGCTCGGCGACCTGCATGCGCTCACCGAACACGACGGTCGCCAGCGCGGCATCCAGGTGGACCTCACGCCGACGGGAGCGCGCCGGCTCTGCGGCCTCCCGCTGTCGCTGCTCTCCGGCCGCGTCGTGTCGCTGTGCGAGCTCCTGCCCGCCGAGCTGCGCACACTCGTGGAGCGGCTCGACGCGGCGAACGACTGGGCGGCGCGCTTCGATCTCGTCGAGGAGCTCCTCGCCGCCCGCATTCTCCGCGCGCGTGTGGACACCGCGCGCGTGGACTGGGCGATCGCGCGCATCGAGGCCAGCGCCGGCAGCGTGGACCTCCGCTCGCTGGCTCGAGCGCTCGGCCACAGTCCCAAGCACCTGATCGCGCTCTTCCACGATCAGGTGGGCGTCACCCCGAAGCTCCTGGCGCGGCTCGTGCGCTTCGAGCGCGTCATGCGCCGCGCCCGCGGGAGCGGCCCGCCGCGCTGGGCGGAGCTGGCGACCACTCTCGGCTACTGCGACCAGGCGCACCTCGCGCGCGACGTGCGGCGCTTTACGGGGCTCACGCCGACGGAGGCGCGCGCCACCCTGTTCACGGAGCTGCTCGGGTAAATCGCGTCCAAGACGCGCCGGGCCGCTCGCGCGTAGCATCCGGATGGCCCACCAGACGAAGGGGACCTTCGATGCCGCAGACGTTCGATCTCTCGACCACGTTCGTGCACCTGCGCGACGGCGGCGGCGCGGAGCCCGTGAAGGTCACGCGGTCGTTCTGGAGCGGGTCCGCCGCGAAGCGCTACGACCGCGTCGCGGGCGCCTTCGACTTCCGCGCCCCGGCGGACCTCCACTCGTCCATGCAGGAAGTGCATCCAGAAGCCGACGAAGTGCTCGTCCTCGTCTCCGGCGCGCTCGACGTCGTGCTCGAGGAAGCTGGCGCGGAGCGCGTGATCCCGCTCGAGGCCGGGCACGCGGCCATCGTGCCCCGCGGCGTTTGGCACCGTCTCGTGATGCGCCGGCCCGGCCGGCTGCTCTTCATCAACAGGCGCGTGGGCATGCAGAGCCGCGCGCATCGAGCGAACAAGGGACGCGACTAGGATGGAGCCCGATCTGAATCAGCTCGACCTCGTGGTGCGCGACATGGAGGCGACGCTCGCGTTCTACCGCGCGCTCGGCGTCAGCATCCCCGAGACCGCGGTCTGGCGCACGCGCACCGGCGCGCATCACGTGGACCTCACGATGCCCGGAGGCTTGATCGTGCACTTCGACAGCGCCGCGCTCGCGAAGTTCTACGACGGGGGCTGGCGCGAGCCGACCGGGACGGGCACGCGCAACGTCTTCAGCTTCAAGGTATCCGCGCGCGAGGACGTCGATCGCACTCACGAGCGGTTGACGGGGCTCGGTCACAAGAGCTCGCAGCCGCCGTACGACACGTTCTGGGGCTCGCGCTACGCGATCGTCGAGGATCCCGACGGCAATCACGTCGGGATCATGAGCGCTGCGGACCCGGCGCGCCGCAGCCCGCCGCCGGACCTCTGACCTGTGCGGATCGTGTTGAGCGCGGACCGCAAGCGCGCAAGGCGCGCGCGCAGCGAGCCGCAGGCGAGCGAAGGCGTAGGCGCGGCTTAGCCGCGCCGTACACGCCCGGGCTAGCCCTTGATCGCGCGGAAGACGCGGTAGTTGACCTTGCCGCGGCCGACCGCGCCCTCGCCGAGACCCACGCAGCGGTTCAGCCAGGCGTAGCGCGCGTCGCCGGTCTCGAAGCGCGGCTGGGTCACGAAGTACGCGTCCTCGAAGTCGGGCTCGCGCGTGCCGCCGGCGGCCGCCACGACCCGGTCGTTCACCTCGAGCACGCCGTGGAACTGCATGTAGATCAGTGCTGCGTCGCTGGTCTCGAGCATGAAGCGCACGTCGAGGCGCCCGATCCGGTCGTTGCCCATCAGCATCCAGTCACCGCCGCTGCGCAGCACCCGACCGGCAAGCCGCGGGCCTTTGAACTCGCCGCCGAGCACCTCGAATAGCTGGCGCGTGCCGAACGGGCCCGGGCCGATCACCTTCACGGCCACGTCGACCGCCATGTCCATCAGGAAATCGAGCTTGAGCACGTGGCCCCCGGGGCGCGCCTCCGCCTAGAGGTCGAGCGGATCGATCGGCGAGGCGTCGTCGCCTTCGTCGTCGTCTTCCTCGTCTTCGGCCTCGTAGGCCGAGGCCACCGCGGCCTTCGCGGCCGACGCGGCCTTCGCGGTCGGGCGCGACAAGGAGGACGCGGTCGAGCTCGAGGCGCCCGCACCGCCGCCGGACGCCGCCGCCGCGAACCCCGTCGGGTCGTAGTAGTAGCGCTCCGCGACGATCTTCCCGCCGCGCACGTCGTGAACGGCGATCTCCTTGAGATCCAGTGAGTTGCCGTTCTTGAACACGAGCTTGCCGGCCCACTCGATCGCGACGGTGTTGCCCTTCGCCCAGACGTTCTTCGCCTTCCAGCTCTGCTCGCGGATCTGGGTTTCGAAGCCTGCGGCCTTCGCCTCGATCGCGGCGATCCCGACCGCCGGCGGCATCGGTCCGGACTCCTGCGAGGTCGCGTTTTCCGCGTACAGGTCGCGGAACTGGATCTTGCCGACCGGCGTTTGGGTCATCGAGCGCACGATCTTCTGCGCGACCGCCTCGATCGTCGGCGCGGCGGCGGCCTTCGGCTTCGCCGCGGCCTTCGCCGTCTTCGCGGGCTTGCGCGCGGCCGACTTCTTCTTCGCCGGCTTGCGCGTGGCGGTCTTCTTCGCGGGCTTCCGAGCGGTCTTGCGACGGGCTGCCATGTGGATCCCCCCGAGGTTCGTCGATTGCGCAGATACTAGCAGCGAACCCGCGGCGCGCGGCCGTTTCTCGCGCGCTCAGGGCGCGATTTCGACCACCCGTCGCTCGCGCCGGGCCGTCTCGGCGGCGAAGCCGATCAGGTGGCTCTCGAGGGCGGTGCGCCCGGACGCCAGCACCTCGCTGACGGCGTCGCGCGCGGCGATCTCGGTGAAGTGGCGCAGCAGCCCGTCGTCGCCGCCCCCGTGGCCGAGCGCACCCGGCTCGATCCGGAGCCGCTCCGGCTCGACCCGCCCCGCGTACCGGACCTCGATCTCGCCCGCTTCGAACACGCCCAGGAGCTCGGCGCGGGAGCCCTGGATCCGCAGCGTGCGCTCGGGGCGGGCCGCGAACCCGTCGACCAGGAAGCTGCCCTGGACGCCGCCCTCGAAGTCGAGCAGCACGCTTTGCCGATCGACCACGTCGTTCCCCGCGCGGTAGGCGCACAGCCCCCAGGGCCCGCTGCGCAGCGCCTCCAGGCGCGCGGAGGCGGTCGGCTCGAGCGCGACGTCGCTCCAGGGCCAGCCGCGCAGGTCACGGGCGTAGAAGCGCGGGGCCGAGTGCAGGCAGTCCGGCTCGGCGGGGCAGGGGTCGCTGCAGCGCTCGGTCGCTCCCGGGGGCGCGTTCTCCGGGCGGTAGTGCACCAGGTCGCCGAACGAGGCTACCCGCAGGCAGCGCCGCCCGACGAGCCAGCGCAAGAGGTCGAGGTCGTGACAGCACTTGGCCAGGATCAAGGGCGCCGCCGTGCGCGTGGACTTCCACTTGCCGCGCACGTAGGAGTGCGTGAAGTGCCAGTGGGCGACGTGCTCCGCCATGAAGATCGACTGGATCTCGCCGAGGCGCGCCTGCTCGACCGCGATCTTGTGAACCGCGCGATAGAACGGCGTGTAGCGCAGCACGTGGCCGATCTGCAGGATCCGGCCCGCTCGCTCGGCGGCGCTGACGATCGCGCGGCACTCGTCGGGCACCAGGGCCATCGGCTTCTCGAGCAACAGGTGATGGCCGCTGGCGAGCGCCGCCAGCGCGGGCGCGGTGTGCGCGTCGTCGCCCGTCGCCACGATCGCCGCGGGCGCGAGCGGCGCACGCGCGAACAGCTCCCGCCAGTCCGAGAAGGTCCGGTCCGGCGGGATCGCGTGCTGAGCGGCGAAGACCGCGCGGCGCTCGGCGTTCGGCTCGGCGAACGCGACGAAGCGCAGCCGCTCGGGGTGAGCCCGCGCCCAGCCGCCGAACGCCTCGCGGCCGCGATTGCCGGCGCCGACCAGCACCACCTCGAGCGGAAGTCCCATGGAGCCCTCCCATCGCGTTCCGCGAGGGGCCGTATGATACGCGCGCGGCTGGACCCGCAAGCGCGAAGCGCGCGCAGCGAGGTGCAGCCGAGCGGAGCCGTAGGCGCGGCTCCGCCGCGCCGTACACGGTCAGACTTGGAGGTTCGATGTCGAAGATCACACCCCTGTCCGACGCGCTCTACGACTACATGATCGCCCACAGGAGCCCCGACGATCCGCTGCTCGAGGAGCTCCGCGCCGAGACGGCGCGCCTGCACGGCCCGCTCGCCCGCATGCAGATCGGCGCGGAGCAGGCGACGCTCCTGGCGCTCCTGGTCGGCGCGCTGGGCGCACGGCGCGTGGTCGAGGTGGGCGTGTTCACCGGCATGAGCTCGCTCGTGATGGCGCGCGCGCTGCCTCCCGAAGGAAAGCTCTACGCGTGCGACATCTCCGACGAGTTCACGCGTGTGGCCCGGCGCTACTGGGAGAAGGCGGGAGTCGCGGAGAGGATCGAGCTCCGACTCGGACCCGGCGCCGAGACGCTGCGCGGGCTGCCGGCCGATCCCCCACTCGACTTTGCCTTCATCGACGCCGACAAGTCGGGCTACCTGACCTACTACGAGGAGATCCTCCGGCGCCTGCGGCCGGGCGGCGTGATCGCGCTCGACAACGTGCTCTGGGGTGGGCGCGTGATCCGAGCGGACGACGAGAGCGCCGACACCGTCGCGATCCGCGCCGTGAACGACTTCGTCGCGCGCGATCCGCGCGTGCAGGCCGTGATGATCCACGTCTCCGACGGGCTCACGCTCGCGCGCAAGCTGTAGGTGATCGGCGTCGCGGTCGTCGGGCTCGGGCGCGCCGGCCGGGCCCGGGCGCGCGCGCTGCAGGAGCATCCGCGCGCGCGGCTCGTCGCCGTCGCGCGCCGGGAACGCGCGGGAGCAGGCGAGGTCTCGTTCGCGGACGTCGTGGCGGATCCCGGGGTTGGCGCCGCCATCGTCTGCACACCCAATCTGCTGCACGAGGCGCAAACGCGTGCGCTGCTCGAGGCGGGCAAGCACGTGGCCGTCGAGTTTCCGCTGGCGACGAGCGCAGCGGCTGCACGCGGGCTGCTCGCGCTCGCCGCCGAGCGGGGCCGCGTGCTGCACGTCGAGCACATCGAGCTGCTCTCCGCTTCGCAGCGCGCCCAGCGTGCCCGCGCCGCAGGGCTCGGCCGGCCGCTCGGCGGCGCACTGCGCTTCACCGGCAGCGCGGAGGGCTGGATCGGCGAGCCCGAGCTCGCGGGAACGCCGGCGCTCTGCGCCCTCGCACGCCTGTCGCGCCTGGTCGATCTGTTCGGCGACGCCGACGTCGCGCACGCCGCGCTCGAGTCCGGTCCGCGCGCGTGGCTGCTCGAGGTGGAGCTCACGTTCCGCGCGGGCGGGCGCGTACTTCTCGTCGAGCAGCGCGGTCTCGGGGTAGCGCGCGCCACGCGCTGGGCGCTGCGCTGCGAAGGCGGCGCGCTCGACGACCCGCCCGCGGAGCCTCCGTCGGACCCGTTTCGCGCGGACCTCGATGTGTTCCTGGCGCGGATCGAGCGCGGTGCGCCGCCCTATCTCGCCGACGCGCGCACGTTGCACCTGCTCGAGCTGGTCGAGCAGGTCGAGGCGCGGGTCTGAGCGGGTCTGAGCCGTGTACGCCCGCGGGCGGCCGCGGGCTACGGCCTCCGCTCGCGCGGACGCGCTCGCTGCGCGCGCTTTGCGCTTGCGCGAGCCGTGCACTCTTCGGGGGCGGTTGCGGGCTACGGCCTCCGCTCGGCGGAAGACCGCCTCGCTGCGCGCGCGCAGCACTTGCCTGAGCCGCGACGGCTGTCGCCGAGCGGCCTTCGCTCGGCCGGACGGCCTCGCTGCGCGCGCTTCGCGCTTGCGTACAATCCGCGCAGTCAGGTGGAGGTGTCGTGTGCTGCGTCTTGCGCTGGTTGCCGCGCTCCTGCTCGCGCCTTCGCTTGCGGCTGCGCAAGGGCTGGGCTGTCCTGCCTACGTCAGCATGGGCGAACCCGAGCGCGTGCTGGTCGCGCACGGTCTGCTCTCCGGATATCTGCTCGCGGCAACGCTCGCGCGCGAGCGCTCGCTCGACGCGGTGAGCGACCCGAAGCTCGGCCCCGGCTTACGGGCAGCGGCGACCGAGCTCGGACGGCCGCTCACGCGCCTGCAGGGCAAGACTCCACGCGAGGTAGCCGAGGCGCTCGGCGAGGAGTGCGGCAAGACGCACTCCATGGCGCGAGACGTCGCCGTCGCCTTCGCGGCGCTGCTGCACGACCCGCGCGCGAAGCCAAAGTAGAGCAAGCGCGCGAGGCGCGCGCGCAGCGAGGCGAAGCCGAGCGAAGGCCGCTCGGCGCTAGCCGTCGCGGCACGGACTAACGGCCTTTGAAGACCGGCGCGCGCTTCTCGAGGAAGCTCGCCACGCCTTCCTTGTGGTCTTCGGTCGTGAACAGGTAGCCCAGCGTCTGCCCGATGTACGCCCCGAGCGCGTCGACGTCGTTGGCTCGCGCGCGGCGCAGGCCTTCCTTCATGTAGCGCAGCGCGAGCGGAGGATTGGCGGCGATGCGACCGGCGAGCTCGCGCGCCGCCACGAGCAGCCCGTCGTGCGGGACCACGCGCGAGACCAGCCCGATGCGCTCGGCTTCCTTCGCGTCGATCACGTCGCCGGTGAACAGGAGCTCGGCCGCGCGCGAGGGGCCGACCACCTGGGGCAGGCGCCACAGCCCGCCCAGGTCGGAGATCAGGCCGCGCTTGATGAAGAGCTCGCCGAAGCGCGCGCGCTCCGAGGCGATGCGGATGTCGCAGAAGAGCGAGAGGTCCATGCCCCAGCCGACCGCCGGGCCGTTCACCGCCGCGATCACCGGGCGGTCGCACTCGAGCACGGCGAGTGCAGCGGGCGTGGGCCTGGGGCGCACGTCGCGCAGCCGCGCCGAGGTCGCCTGCCCCTGCGCGCCGACCATGATGTCGCGCACGTCGTCGCCGCTGCAGAAGGCAGGGTCGGCGCCGGTCAGGATCACGCAGCGCACTGCGCCGTCGCGCTGCGCCTCGCGGAACGCCGCCTCGAGCTGACCATAGGCCTCGCGCGACAGCGCATTGCGCACTTCGGGTCGATCGATCGTGACCTCGGCCACGTGCTCGCGCACTTCGTAGTGGACCAGCGTGAATTCCATCGCGGGGCTCCTGCGTTGACGCGCGGCGAGTATATGCCCTTGGTATATGCTTCGGCGCCGTGCTGCATGGACGCCGCTTCTTCGCGCTCGGAGCGCTCGTCGGGTGTGCGCTCGCGTGTGGAGGCGAAGAGCGGCAGGCCGGCTTCCGCGTCGCGCTGCTCACGCCGGGCTCGATCCGCGACGAGGGCTGGAACCAGCGCGCGTATGAGGCGCTCGGACGCATCCAGAGCGAGCTCGGCGCAGAGGTCGCGCACCAGGAGACGCACAATCCGCAGGAGTTCGAGGCCGGCTTCCGCGACTTCGCCGCGCGCGGGTTTTCGCTCGTGTTCGGACACGGCTTCGAGTTCCAGGACGCGGCGGCGAAGGTCGCCGGCGAGTTTCCGGCCACGATCTTCGTCACCACCAGCGGCAACACGATCCGGCAGAACGTCGCGCCGATCGTGTTCGAGCTCGAGGAGGCGACCTACGTGCTCGGCTACGCCGGAGCGGAGCTCTCACGGCGTGGTCGTCTCGGGCTGCTCGGCGGTAAGGAGATCCCGTCGGTCACGAGCACCTTCATCGCCTTCGAGGAGGGGGCGCACGCCGCGCGACAGCGCATCGAGACGACGCGCTCGTGGGTCGGGAGCTGGGAGGACGTGGCCGCCGCGCGCGAGGCGACGCTCGCGCTGATCCAGGGTGGGGCCGACGTGCTGATCCACAACGCCGACGCGGCCGCCAACGGCTTCTTCGAGGCCGTGAAGGAGCACCCCGACGTACTCGCGTTCGGCGCGAACGCCGACCAGGCGCACAAGGCGCCCGACAACGTGCTGGCGTCCGCGACGCTCGACATCGCGCGCGCACTGCTCCTGGTCGCGGCCGAGGTCAAGAACCGCCAGTTCTGGGCGCGCTCGATCCGTTACGGACTCCGCGACGGCGTGGTCGGCATCGCGTGGAACCCCAGGCTCGAGGCGCGCGTGTCACCCGAGCTGCGCGTCCGGCTCGATGCGCTGACCGCCGACATCCGCTCGGGGAAGTTCAAGGTCCCGCGCGCGGAGTTCTGACGCGTGCCGGCGGTGGAGCTCGTCGACGTGCGCAAGCGCTTCGGCGCGGTCGCCGCGCTCGACGGCGCGTCGCTCGAGCTCGCCCCGGGCGAGATCCACGCGCTGCTCGGCGAGAACGGCGCGGGCAAGACCACGCTCGTGCGCGTGCTCGCGGGGCTGGTGCGGCCCGATTCGGGCGAGATCAGGATCGACGGCCGGCGCGTGGAGCTCGCGAGCCCGCGTCAGGCGCGCGCGCTCGGGATCGGTCTGGTGCACCAGCACGCGGCGCTGGTGCCGGCGCTCAGCGTCGCCGAGAACGTGGTGCTCGGCGAAGCCGGGAGCTTCGCGCTCCCGCCCGCCGCGCGGCGCGCCCGGGCGCTCGAGATCCTGGCGGCGGCCGCGCTCGAGCTCGATCCCGACGCGCCGGCGGGCGCGCTCGCGGTGTCGCAGCAGCAGCGACTCGAGATCGCGCGCGCTCTTGCGCACGGCGCGCGCGTGCTGGTGCTCGACGAGCCGACGGCCGTGCTCGCCCCCACCGAGGTCGAGAGCTTGCTCGCGCTGCTGCTGCGGCTGCGCGGCGAGGGGCGCACTCTCGTCTTCATCTCGCACAAGCTCGACGAGATCACGCAGGTCTGCGATCGCGTGACGGTGCTGCGCGGCGGTCGCCGCGTGGCCACGCGACCGGTTGCCGGCGCGAGCGCGGCCGAGCTCGGCCGGCTGATGGTCGGCGACGCGCTCCCGCCGCCCGGGCGCGCTCCCGAGACTGAGCCCGGCCCGCTCGCGCTGCGCCTGCGCGGGCTCGGCGCGCCCGGCCTCGGCCCGCTCGATCTCGAGCTCTGCGCGGGTGAGCTGGTGGCCCTCGCGGGCGTCGAGGGCAACGGCCAGCAGCCGCTCGAGGAGGTCCTGGCCGGCGTGCGCGCGCCGACGCGGGGAACGCTCGAGCTCTTGCGCGGGCCGCTGGCGCTGGTCCCCGCGGACCGCCAGCGCACCGGGCTCGCGCTCGAGCTCTCGGCTGAGGAGAACCTGGTGCTGGCCGAGGCCGCGCACGGCGGCGCTCCGCCGGTGTTTCGCTCGGGGTGGCTCGACCCGAGCGTGCTGCGCGCCGAGACGCGCGCCGCGTTCGAGCGCTTCGCGGTCGTCGGCGCGCCGGCGAGCCCCGCGCGCGCGTTCTCCGGCGGGAATCAGCAGAAGCTCTGCGTCGCGCGTGCGCTGCGGGCTCGGCCCGGGGTACTCGTCGTGGTCAATCCCACGCGCGGGCTCGACGTTGGTGCAACCGCGGCGGTGCGCGACGAGCTGCGGGCCCAGGCGCGCGGCGGCGCCGCGGTGCTGGTCGTGTCGACGGACCTCGACGAGGTGCTCGAGCTCGGCCAGCGCGTCGGCGTGCTGTTCCGCGGCCGGCTCCTCCCCGTCGAGCCGGAGCGTCGCACCCGCGAGCGGATTGGCGAGCGGATGCTGGGCGCGTGATGCGGGCCGGGGTCTGGCTCGCGCCGCTCGGCGCGGCCGCGGGAGCGCTCGCGCTGGCGAGCGCGCTCTTCCTCGTCGTGGGAGTGGATCCGCTCGCGGCGCTGGCTGCCCTCGCAGCAGGTGCGTTCGGCGACGCGATCGCGCTCGAGAACACGCTGGTGCGCACCGCTCCACTCGCGTTGATCGGCCTCGGCACCTGTCTCGCGTTCCGGGCCAGCGTCTGGAACATTGGCGGGGAAGGGCAGTTCCTGGCGGGCGCGCTCGCCGCGACCGCGGCCGCGACGCGTCTGGCGCCGGAAGCTCCGGCCGTCGTGCTGCTCCCGCTCGTGATCGTCGCAGGCGCGTTCGCGGGCGCGCTCCTCGGCGCGACGAGCGCCGCGCTCAAGGTAGGTCGCGGCGTGTCGGAGGTGCTCTCCACGCTGCTGCTCAACTTCATCACGGTGCTCGCGATCGCCTGGCTGGTCCACGGGCCGCTGCAGGAGGCGAGCGGCGCCTACCCGCAGAGCGACGCGTTCCCCGCCGCCGCGCTGCTCGCGCCGCTCCCGGGTCTGCGCCGCGTGCACTGGGGTCTGGTCGCCGCGGTCGCGTTGCCGCTGGCGACGTGGGCGTATCTGTTTCGCACCGCGGCGGGCTTGCGCGTGCGCGCGGTCGGTGTGGCGCCCGATGCCGCTCGCTACGCAGGGATCTCGCCGGCCCGCGAGACCATCGCCGTGCTCGTGCTCTCTGGCGCGCTGGCGGGTTTGGCGGGCGCGCTCGAAGTCGCGGGCGTCACGGGCAGGCTGTTCGAGAATCTGTCGCCCGGCTACGGCTTCACGGCGATCGCGGTCGCGCTGCTCGCGCGGCTGCAGCCGCTCGCCGTGCTGCCCGCCGCGCTCTTCTTCGCGGCGCTCGCCAGTGGTAGTGGCTCGCTGCAGCGCGTGGCCGGCGTGCCGGCGACGGTGGTCTCGGTGATCGAAGCCATCGCGATCCTGCTCTCGCTGGGATTCGCGCTGCCGCGGCGGGAGTGATGGTGGACGCGGCGTGGATCGCACTCGCGTTCGCGACGCTGCGCCTGGCGACGCCGCTCGCACTCGCGGCGGCGGGCGAGCTGGTCGCAGAACGCGCCGGCGTGCTCAACGTCGGGATCGAGGGGATGATGCTCGCGGGCGCCTTCGCGGCGTTCGCGCTCGGCGGCGCCACCGGGTCCGCGGGGCTCGCGCTCGTCGCGGGTGCGGCTGCCGGCATCGCGCTAGCCGCGCTGTTCGCCGGGTTCGTGCTCGAGCGCGGCGCGGATCCGATCGTCACGGGAACCGCGCTGAACGTGCTCGCGCTCGGCGTGACGGGAACCGGGTTCCGGCTGCTCTATCCGCCGGGCGTCGCGCTGCCCTCGGCGCCGGCGCTCGGCGAGCTCGTCCCCGGCGTCAACGGGTTCATCGCGCTCACCGCTCTGGTCGCGGTCGCGACGGCGCTGTTCCTCGGCGCGACGCGGCCGGGTCTGGCGCTGCGCGCGGTGGGCGAGGGCGCGGAGGCGGCCCACGCGCAGGGCGTTCCGGTTCGCCGCGTGCGCTGGCTCGCGACGCTCTGGGGCGGCGCGTGCGCTGGCCTGGCGGGCAGCGCGCTCGTGCTCTGGATCTCGAGCTCGTTCGTCGAAGGGATGACCGCGGGCCGCGGCTTCATCGCGCTCGCACTGGTGCTGTTCGGCGGCTACAGGATCGGGCGCGTCGCCGCGGGCGCGCTGCTCTTCGGCGCTGCGAGCGCGCTCCAGTTCTTCCTGCAGGCGCGTGGCCTCGAGATCCCGTACGCGCTGCTCCTGATGACGCCCTACGTGCTCACGCTCGCGGTGCTCGCGCTGTTCGCCGGCCGCGCGCGCCCGCCGGCGGACCTCGGCCGTTTCTTCGCGAGCTAGTGCCCTGATATCCTGCGCTCGATGGCGAAGGCGCTCGCGTTCGCGCTCGTTGCACTGGTCTTCGCGGCGGTCGACGTGACGCCCGCGATTCGCGCCGCGGTCGACGCGGCCGATCGCACGGACGCCGACCGCGCGCTCGACCCGGGGCGACACCCGGCCGAGCTGCTCGCGTTCGCGGGTGTAACGGCTGGCATGAAGCTCGCGGAGCTCGGCGCCGGCACCGGCTACACCGCGGAGCTGCTCGCGCGCGTCGTCGGGCCCGCGGGCGTGGTCTACGGCCAGAATCCCCGGTTCCTGCTGGAGCGCTTCGCCGAGAAGCCGTGGAGCGAGCGGCTGCTGCGACCCGCGATGAAGCAGGCGGTGCGGGTCGACCGCGAGTTCGACGCGCCGCTGCCGCCCGAGGCCAGCGGCCTCGACGCCGTGCTCCTGATCCTGTTCTACCACGACACCGTCTGGCTGGAGGTCGATCGCGCGAAGATGAACGCCGCGGTGTTCGCTGCCCTCCGGCCGGGGGGCGTCTTCGTCGTGGTCGATCACAGCGGGCGCGCGGGAACGGGCACGAGCGAAGCGCGCACGCTGCACCGGATCGAGGAGTCCGTGGTGCGCGAGGAAATCGAGCGCGCCGGCTTCCGACTCGCCGGAGAGGCGAGCTTCCTGCGCAACCCCTCCGACACGCGGGACTGGAACGCGTCACCGTCCTCCGCCGCCGAGCGTCGCGGCACCAGCGACCGCTTTGCGCTCAAGTTCCGCAAACCCTGAGGGGCACGCGCATGGCGATCACGAGCGAGCAGCGGGCGGAGTTCCAGGAACGCGGGTTCATCGTCGTGCCGGATCTGCTCACCGACTCCGAGTGCGAGCGCTACGGCCGCGAGGTGGAAGCGGGCGTGCGGCGGCGCAAGGCCGCCGACTCCAGGCCGCTCGCGGAGAAGTCGCGCTACGAGCAGTCATTCCTGCAGGTGATCAACCTGTGGGAGGACTCGCCGGGCGTGCGGCCGCTCACGTTCCACCCGCGGATCTGCGAGGCGGCGGCGAGTCTGATCGACGCGCCTGCCCTGCGCCTGTGGCATGACCAGGCGCTGTTCAAGGAGCCGGGGGGCCGCGAGACGGATCCGCACCAGGACCAGCCCTACTGGCCGATCGAGGAGACCGACGCGCTGACGGCGTGGATCCCGCTCGACGGCTCGACGCTCGAGTCGGGCGCGATGGGCTACGTGCCGGGCTCGCACCGCGTCGGCCTGCGCCGCTTCGTGAACATCTTCGTCGGCGAGCCCGAGAACGTGCTCGAGCGACCGGAGGTGCGCGACGTGCCGCCCGTGTTCGTCGAGGTGCCGCGCGGCGGCGTCGCGTTCCACCACAGCCTGACCGTGCACCTCGCCCGGCCCAACCAGAGCGACCGCATGCGGCGCGTGCACACCATGATCTTCTTCCGCGACGGTTCGACGCGGCGCGCGCGCGGCCAGCACCCGTGCGTCGATCGCGCGCAGATTCCCGTCGGCGCGGTGATCGCGAGCGACGTCACTCCGATCGCCTGGCCGCGCTCGCCCGGGGACCTGCCGAAGCCGCCGCCGCCGCTCCCCGAGGCCACGTCGGGTGTCTGGCCGGAAGCGCCCCGCTAGTCCGCGAGCCACTTCGCGGGGACGCAGATCCAGTCGCGCGTCGACTCGACCAGCCACTCGGCGAGGCCCGGCTCGCGGTGCGCCTGAGCGATCACGTAGGCGTGGATCAGCTCGACGTCGGCGGGCTCGAGCAGGTCGGCGAGGCTCGGCATGCCGCGCTCGAGGTAGGCGCCGCCGAGCACGATCGCGGGCCACGCGTCGTGCACGGCGCGCGTCGAGTGGCGCAGGTCCGCGATCACCCCGCTCGAGCGCGCGTTGGCGCCGTGGCAGCGCAGGCAGTGGCTCGCGTACAGATCGCGGCCGCGTGCGACGGTCTCGGCGGGCGCCGTCGGCGGGGGTGCCTCGACCACGGGAGCGGGCAGGGGCTCGGCGGGAGGAACCGGGATCGCCCCGCCGAGCTTCCACGCGAACAGGCGCCCGGCGTTCCTGCGGGCGAGGCGCGTGAAGTGGAAGCCGGCGGAGCCGCCGACGCCCGCCAGCACCGCGACGTACTGCTCGCCGTTCGCGGTGTAGGTGACGGGCGCGGCCATGATCCCGACGCCGGTGTCGGACTCCCAGAGGATCTCGCCCGTCGACGCGCGGTAGGCGCGCATCACACCGGTGCCCGTGCCCTGGAACACCAGCTCGCCCGCGGTCGCGAGCACCCCGCCCGGGACCGCGGTGTCGTGCGCGACGCTCCACGCCTCGCGGCCCGCGACGGGATCCCACGCCAGCAGCCGGCTCGGTGCGCAGAAGCGCAAGGCGCCGAGCGCGCCGTCGAGGCTCGCGGCCAGCGCCGGGAAATCCTCGCCGGTGTTGAGCGAGTGAGGGCGCACCTCGAACGCGGAAGCGGCGACGAACGGGTAGACGAGCTCGAGCGTCGGCACGTAGGCGAGGCGGGTGCGCGGGCTCCACGCCATCGGGTGCCAGTTGTGACCGCCCTCGGGACCGGGCGTGACCATGCGAGCCTCGCGTGACCAGTGCGCCTCGGGACGTTCGACCGGCCGTCCGGTCGCGAGATCCACGTGAGTCGCCCAGCTCGTCTGCGTGTACGGCTTCGCCGAGAGCAGCTCTCCGGTCGCGCGGTCGAGCACGTAGAAGAAGCCGTTCTTCGGCGCCTGCATCACGACCTTGCGCGCGCGCCCACCGAGCTCCAGCTCGGCCAGCACCAGCGACTGCGTTGCGGTGTAATCCCAGTACTCGCCCGGCGTCGTCTGGTAGTGCCAGACCAGGCGCCCGGTGTCGGGTCGCAGCGCGAGGATCGAGGCGAGGTAGAGGTTGTCTCCCCCGCCCGGGCTGCGCCGCTCGCGGTCGTACACCGAGCTGTTTCCCGTGCCGACGTAGAGCAGGTCGAGCTCCGGGTCGTACGCCATCGCGTCCCAGACGGTGCCGCCCAGGCCGGCCTCGAACAGCGAGTCCTTGGACCACGTCGCGGCGGCGCGCTCCAGTTCGGGGTGCTCGAACGGCTGCTTCGGGTCGCCGGGCACGGTGTAGAAGCGCCAGCGCGGCGCGCCCGTCGCCGCATCGTACGCGCCGACGTAGCCGCGCACGCCCATGTCGGCACCGCCGTTCCCGATGATCACGAGGTCCTTCACCACGCGCGGCGCGCCCGTGATCGTGTACGGCCTCCCGGGATCGACGGTGAGCGTCTCCCAGACGCGCTCGCCCGTCGCAGCGTCGAGCGCCACGAGTCGGCCGTCGAGCGTCCCGACGTAGACGCGGCCCTTCCACACCGCGACGCCGCGGTTCACCACGTCGCAGCAGGCGTCGCGGCCCTTCGCGCGCGGCACTTCCGGGTCGTAGCGCCAGAGCTCGCGCCCGGTCGCGGCGTCGAGCGCGAACACCACGGACCAGGAGCCGGTCGCGTACAGCACGCCGTCGACCACGATCGGCGTCGCTTCGAGTCCGCGCGTGCTGCGCGTGTCGTACCACCACGCGAGGCCGAGCCCCGCGACGTTGTCGGCGTGGATCTCGGCGAGAGGGCTGAAGCGTTGCTCGTCGAAGCTGCGCCCGTGCGTGAGCCACTGCCCGGGCTCCGCGTCCGCGGCGCGCACGCGCGCGTCGTCCACGCGCCCGGCTCCTGCGCCGAGCGCTACCACCAGCGACACCAGCAGTCGGGACAGCACGCGGCGACTCTACCCGGCCGAACGTTCCAGGCGCGCAAGGCTGTCCGGCAGTCCGCCAGGGCGGCTGCGCGCGAGCCAGAGCTCGCGCTGCGTCTCGCAGAGTGCGCGCAGATCGCGCGCGAGCTCGACGTCGGAGGGACCGTGCTGCAAGTATGAGCAGCCGAGGCGCCAGGCGCCGTGGCGGGCGAGCCGGGCTGCATGCGCGGTCTCGCGCGCGACGAGCGCGCCGTCGTCCGCGACGGGCCGCGCGCGGCCGAGACGCGCGAGCGCCTGCTCGATCGCGGCGTGCACGCGTTCGAGCTTCGTACGCGACGTCTCGCCCCAGGCGCGCACCGGCCCGTGTCTCCGCGCGAGCAGCGCCAGGAACAGCGGGCTCGCGTTGATCGACGTGAGGCCGGTCTCGCGATACAGCCCCCCGAGGTCGGCGAGCGCGCGCGCCAGCTCCCCGGTCGCGTCGTGGAAGACGACGCGCGAGAGCGCGGCTTCCACGTCGAGGTCGCGGTTCGCCGCGACGCACCACGACACCGCGCCGCCGTAGACGAGTGCGGGAAGACTCACCGGCCACGGCTGCAGATGTCCGTTGTCGCCCCAGTCGGTGAGCAGGAAGCCGCGCGCGCCGGCAGCGAGCCCCGACTCCACAGCATCGAGCACGTTCGCCCGCGCGTTCGGCCAGCGACCGACCAGACTGTTCCAGCTCGACGTTCCCGGGCACACGAAGAACGGCACGCCGCGCGCTGCGAACGGCGCCACGCGCACAGCGAAGCCGCGCAGCTCCTCGCGCGACTGCCCCAGCCGCTCGAGCAGGGCGAGGACTTCGGCCGGCACGCTTGCGGGATCGAGCGGCGCCTCGTAGCCCCACACCAGCGCGACCAGGCCCTCGAGCGGCAGCTCGGGCACGAGCTCCGGGTGGTTCGCCACGATGTCGCCCCAGATCTGAACCGTGCGCCCCTCAGCGCGCAGGCCTGCGACGATCCGCGAGACGAAGTCCCAGTACACGCGGCCGCGGCCCCGCGCGTCGCACTCGGCGCGCGAGCGACCCTGGCCGAGCTCGAACGTCTCGTCGCAGCCGACGTTCACGCTCCGGCTGGTGAAGTGCGGCAGCAGCTCCGCGTGGAGCGAGCGCACGAACGCCAGGCTCTCCGCGGTCGGCGCGAGCGAAGTTGGCGGTCGGCGCGAGCCGTCGGCGAGCTGCCAGCCGTCGGGTGTCTCGGCGAGTGGCCGGTAGCGCGGGTGGCGCAGCCAGCGCTCCATGTGACCGAAGCTCTGCTGGTTGGGGACCAGCTGGATGCCGCGCGCGGCGCACTCCGCATCGAGCCAGCGCACGTCGTCGGCCGTGAGCGGCGAGGCGTCGCGCCAGACCTCCTCGTGCCCGCGGTACGCGAACGTGTGCTCGGTGTAGAGCTGGAGCTGGTTCAGACGCAGCCGCGCCAGCAGTGCTGTGAGTCGCACCAGCGTCGCGCGCGTGGGGACGCGGTCGCGCGATACGTCGAGCATGTAGCCGCGCACCGGGAAGTCGGGCCAGTCGCGCAGGCGCAGGCCCGGCAGCTCGCCGCCGCACTGCGCATGGATCTCCTCCAGCGCCGCCAGGCCGTAGCGCAGGCCGTTCTCGTCGGCGTGCGAGAGGCGCGCGCCAAGCGCGTCGACCTCGAGCGCGAAGCCCTCGGCCGGGAGCGCTGTGTCGCGTTCGACCCGCGGCACGAGCCGCGCGCCGAGGGCGACGCGCAGCGGCTCCCCGGCCAGCTCGAGCTCGCGCGGCGCGGGGAGCAGCGTGGGCGCGTTCAGAAGAGCGACACGCGCAGCGGGAACAGCGCGTCGAGCACGAGTCCGAGCGCGAGCAGCCCGCCGGCCTGGCGCGTGAGCAGGAACGCCGCGCCCACGAACCAGAGCGGCCAGCCGCGGTAGCCCTTCGGCTGCGTCGCCGGCTTGGGCTGCTGGTAGAAGCGCAGCGTCGCGAGCAGGCGCGGCGTCGCTGCCAGGATCGCGAGCGCCCAGAGCCCGAGCACGCCGCTCGCCACCAGCGCGAGCGTCGAGGCGAAGAAGCCGAGCATCAGCACCTGGTTCGTGCGCCGCGCCAGCGCCTCGCCGAGCAGGACCGGCACGGTGTGGATGTGCTTGGCGGAGTCCAGCTCGATCTTGTCGATGTGCTTGCCGAAGAGCACCGTGGTCACGAGCAGCCCGTACGGCAGCGACGCGCCCCAGACCCACGCCGGCAGCTCGCCCGTCGTCGCGAAGTAGGTGCCGCCGATCATCAGCGGACCCCAGATCACGAACACGCTCGGCTCGCCGAGACCGTGGTGCTTGAAGCGCAGCGGCGGCGCCACGTAGAACACGCTGATGAAAAAGCCCGCGAGGGCGAACGCGGCGGCCGGCCAACCGCGCAGCCAGGTCAGGTAAACGGCGACCGCTACACCGAGCGCGTTCACCACGAAGATCGCGCGCAGCAGCTCCTGGCGCGTCACCCAGCCCGAGAGCACCGGGTGCGGCGCGTACAGCGCGCGCGCGTAGTCGGGCGTGTCGACGCCGGACTCCATGTCGAAGAAATCGTTCATCAGGTTGTTGCAGGCGTGCGCCAGCAACAGGCCCACCGCGCAGGCCAGCCACGGCAGAAGCTGCGCGTGCCCGCTCGGCACCGCGAGCAGGCCGCCGATCGCAGCGGCGAAGAACGTCATCGGGAACACCGAGGCGCGCGTCAGCACCAGCCACTTCGAAATCGGATCGACCTGCGCCCCCTCGGGGATGTTGGTGGTCTGCATCGCCTCGATCCAGTTCGAGATCACCGACACGGGGGCTCTCCTTCGGCTGGCGGCGAATCGTTTACCACGCGAGGAGGGGCGGGGCTACCGCCCGGGGCCGCGGAGACTTGACGCTCGCTGCGCGCGGCCTCTACGGTGCCGGAAACCCGCAAGAGGAGTAGCGCGTGACGTTCCAGGAGATGCTCAAGGAGCGCCTCTCGCCGCTCGACTTCGAGCGGCTGCAGAAGTTCACGCTCGGGATGAAGCCAGGGGAGCGCGCGGCGATGCTCGAGTTCATCGCTCGACGCGAGACCCACGCGCCGGAGGTCGGAACGCTTGCCCCGGACTTCGAGCTGCCGCTGCGCGACAGCGAGGAGCACGTCCGGCTCTCGGCCTTCCGCGGGCAGAAGCCCGTGGCGCTGATCTTCGGCAGCTACACCTGACCTCCCTTCCGTGCCCAGGCTGGGCACCTCGAGTCCCTCTACCGGCGCTTCGGTGATCGCGTCGCGTTCTTCGTCGTCTACATCCGCGAGGCCCACCCGACCAACGGATGGCAGGTGGAGAGCAACGAACGCGACGCCGTGCTGTACGAACAGCCGACCTCTTTCGAGGAACGGACCGAGGTCGCGAACACCTGCGCGCTGCGGCTCGAGCTGACGCTTCCGACGCTGGTGGACGACATGACCAATTCGACGGATGCGAAGTACTACGCGTTGCCGGATCGCCTGTATCTGGTGGGGCGGGACGGGCGCATTGCCTACCGTGGCGGACCGGGCCCGTTCGGTTTCGTGGCCACGGAGCTCGAACAGGCCCTGGACCGGTACCTCTCGGAGAAGTGACCCGCCGAAGCGGCGGAGAAGGAACCCCTGATGCGTACTCCGCTTTGCATGATGGCGCTCGCGCTCGCGCTGCCGCTAGCTGGCGCCGCGGTTGCAGACGAGACCTGCCAGTCGCCGTATTTGCCGAAGGTCACGGGGCAGGAGGATTTCATCTACGTCTGGACGCTCGGGATCGAGGGCCTGGGCGACGGCTCGGACAAGGTCGTGGTGGTGGGCGCGAACCCCGCGCGCGCCGACTACGGCAAGATCGTCTCGAGCGTCTCGGTCGGCGGCCGGCACGAGGCGCACCACGGCGGCTTCACCGACGACCGCCGCGAGCTCTGGCTCGGTGGGCTCGACTCGAGCCAGATCTTCGTGTTCGACGTCGCGACCGATCCCGCGAAGCCGAAGCTCACGAGGACCATCACCGACTTCGAGTCGAAGAGCGGCGGCGTGGTCGGCCCCCACACCTTCTACGCGATCCCCGGACAGATGCTGATCACCGGGCTTTCCAGCTCCGACGGCTCGGGCCGGACCGGGATCGTGGAGTACAGCAACAAGGGCGAGCACGTACGTACGAGCTGGATGCCGAAGGGCGCCGAGTACGGCTACGACGCGCGCGTGAACGCCGACCTGAACCGCATGCTGACCTCCTCGTTCACGGGCAAGCAGAACTACATGCGCAAGCTCGGCGAGCTGCTCGCTGACGGCGAGGCGATGAAGCGCTTCGGCGGCACCGCGGTGCTCTGGGACTTCCACGCGCGCAAGCCGCTCCAGACCTTCGCGATCCCCGGCGCGCCGCTGGAGGTGCGCTGGGCGCTCGGGCCGCAGCACTACTACGCGTTCACGACGACCGCGCTGACCTCGAAGCTCTGGCTGGTCGCGCGCAAGGACGACGGCACGTTCGAGGCGCTGCCGGTCGCCGACATCGGCGATCCGGCGAAGACCCCGCTGCCCGTAGACATCAGCCTGTCCGCCGACGACCGCTTCCTGTTCGTCGCCACCTTCATGGACGGCAGCGTGCGCGTGTTCGACGTCTCGGAGCCGCGACAGCCCAAACAGGTCTACGAACACAAGATCGGGCCGCAGGTCAACATGGTCTCGCAGAGCTGGGACGGCAAGCGCGTGTACTTCACGTCGAGCCTGCTGGCGAACTGGGACGGCATCGGCGGCGACGACGCGCAGTTCCTGAAGGCCTTCGGCTGGGATGGCGCGAAGCTCGACCCGCGCTTCGTGATCGACTTCAAGGCCGAGAAGCTCGGCCGGCCGCATCTCATGAACTTCGCGCAGCTCGGCTTCTGGGCGAAGCGGGGAGCGGAAGCGGAGGCCGCTTGGCGCTAGCCATCGCGGCCAAGGCAAGCGCTGCGCGCGCGCAGCGAGGGCGCTGCGCCCGAGCGGAGGCCGCTTGGCGCTAGCCATCGCGGCCAAGACAGGCGCCGGCGCGCTGGCAGTGCTGCTCGTCGCGGCGGCGCGCGTCGCTGCCGCTCACGAGGGCGAGGCGCATTCCGCGCCGCCCGCCGGCGATCCGTTCTCGGCCCCCGTCGCCGGCAGCTACGAGCTGCCGCCGATCCAGAGCGTGTCGGAACACGCGCTGCTGGCCCCGGACGGCGCGCGCTCGCCGCTGCTCGGTGTTCGCGGCGACCGGCTGGCGCTCGTCTCGTTCGTCTACCGCTCGTGCAGCGACGCGGACGGCTGCCCGCTCTCGCTCGCGGTGCTGCAGCGCGTCGACCGCGCGCTCGCCGCGCGCGCGGATCTCGCCGGCCGCGTGCGACTGGCGACGGTCAGCTTCGATCCCGAACGCGACACGCCCGCAAAAATGGGCGAGCTCGCGCGCCTGTTCGCGCCGCGGGGCGAGTGGGCGTTCCTCACGGCAGCGAACGCCGCCGAGCTGGCGCCCGTGCTCGCCGATTTCGGACAGCACGCCCAGGAGCTCGAGTCCGGCGTGCTGCGCCACGTGCTGAAGGTGTTCCTCGTCGACGGCGAAGGGCGCGTGCGCAACGTCTATAGCACGGGCTTCCTGCGCGCGGACGTGATCCTGGCCGACGTCGAGACACTGCTCGCGGCAAGCGCGAGCGAGCGCGTCGGCGCGAGCGAAGGCCGTAGGCCGCGGCCGCCCGCGGCCGTACACGGCAGAGACCCTCAGCGCGTGAACAGCCCGTAGAGCACACCCGCCATCGCCTCGACCTGCGCCAGCTCGACCCACTCGGTCGAGGTGTGCGCCTGCGCGACGGAGCCGGGACCGAGCACGAGCGACGGCACGCCGGCCGCGGTGAAGATCCCGGCGTCGGTGCCGAACGCGGCGGTGGTCGGCGCGTCGGGGAGTCCGGCAAGGGCGAGCGCGGCGCGGCAGGCGCGCACGCAGTGGGCGTCGTCGGGGAGCGCGAGCTCGGGCTTCTCGAGCGCGGTCCACTCGATCTCCACGTCGGGCACCCCGGCGCGCCGCAGCGCTTCGGCGATCTCCGCGCGCACCGTTGCCTCGCTCTCGCCGGGAAGCAGACGGCGGTCGACGACGAGCGACGCGCGGTCCGGCACGATGTTCGCGGCGCTGCCGCCCGAGAACAGGCCGATCGAGAGCGTCGAGGGACCGAGCGTGGGATGGACACGGTGGGCGAGCGCGCGCGAGAGCTCGTCGAGCGCGAGTACGGCGCGTGCGAGCGCCACGATCGCGTTCTTGCCGCGCGTGGGATCGGAGCTGTGCACCGCGACGCCGCGCGCGCCGAGGCCTGCGCGCACGATGCCCTTGTGCGCGGTGACGACGCGCAGCTCGGTGGGCTCGGTGGCGATCGCCCAGCTCGGCCGGCGCTCGGCCAGGTGCGCGAGCACGGCGCGCGCGCCCGCGGAGCCCGACTCCTCGTCCGCCTGCCCGATTGCGATCACGCTCTTGCGCAGCGTTCCCGCGCGTAGACCGCGCTCGAGCGCGTCGATCAGGGCAGCCATACCGCTCTTGGTGTCACAGGTGCCCCGCCCGTACATGCGACCCGACTCGATGCGCGGGTCGAACGGCGCGACCTGCATGCCGTCGACGGGGACGGTGTCGAGGTGGGAAGCGACCGCGATCGTCTCGCTGGCTCCCGGCACACGGACTTCCGCCACCACCGAAGGCCGCTCCGGATCGCCCACGAGCTCCGCGTCCAGGCCCAGCCGCCGCAGCTGCTCGCGCAGGTGCAGGGCGTAGCGACGCTCGCCGACGTGCGCGGGGTCCTGATCGGTGCGCCGCATCGGGTTGACCGACGGGATCGCGACGTAGTCGCGCAGGTAGCGAATGCAGGCCGGCGCGCTCATGAGGACACGGGCAGGCGCGCGTGCGTGCCGTCGCAGTGGGGTCGATTCTCGCTGTGCTTGCACTGACACAGCGCGTAGCGACGCCGCTCCGGCACCTCGAGTCTCCGGGGCTCCAACCCGGTGCCGGCGTGCGAGCCGTCGCAGAACGGCTGGCTGCGCGAGCGCCCGCAGTGGCACCACCAGTAGGTCCCGGGCTCGAGCTCCACCAGCGCCGGACGCCGCGCCGCGATCCTGACCTCACCCATCGCGCAGCATTCTAGAGTACGGTCGCGGGGACGTGACGCTGGTCGAGGTTCTACCGGATGGGCTGATCGCGGGGCTCGAGCGCGCCGACGCCTACCCCGACGATCCGACGGCGAGCGCCGGCGTCGAACACGTGCAGACGCACATCTCCCACGTGTTCATGAGCGGAGCGCGGGTCTACAAGCTGCGCAAGGCGGTGGACCTCGGCTTCGTCCACTTCGCCACGCGGGCAGAGCGCGACGCCGACTGCCTGCGCGAGGTCGCGCTGAACCGCCGCTTCTCGCCCGACGTCTACTTGGGGCTCGCGCCGGTGCGCGTCGGTGCAGGCGGCGCCCGCGTGGGAGCGCTTGGCGAGCTGCTCGCGGCACCCGACACCCGTGGCGCGTCGCCGGAGCACTGCGTGGTGATGCGGCGGCTGCCGGCGGGACGCGACGCGCTGGCGCTGCTCGGCGCGGGCCGGCTGCGAGCCCTGCACATCGATGCGGTCGCCGAGGCGATCGCGCGCGCGCACCAGGCCCACCGACTCGGCACCCCTGCGCCCTTCACGCCGGAGGAGTGGATCGCGCGGATCTCGGGGGCCGTCGAAGGCAACTTCGACTCGCTCGCGCGCGCTCCCGAGCAGGTGGTTTCGCGCCGGGCGCTCGCGCGTGTCGCGAAGCGGGCCCGCGCGTTCGCCGCGGAGCGCCGCGATCGCCTCGAGGCGCGGCGCGCGTCGGGTCGCGCCGTGGACGGACACGGCGACCTGCACCTGGCACACGTCTGGTTCGAGCGCGACGACACCCCGCTGCTCGTCGATTGCATCGAGTTCCGCGAGGACTTCCGGCGCATCGACGGCGCGAGCGACGTGGCGTTCCTCGCGATGGACCTCGCCTACCGCGGACGCAATGGCCTCGCGCGGCGCTTCCTTCGGCATTACGCGCGCGCCACCGATGACTTCGAGCTGTACGCCGTACTCGACTACTACCTGAGCTACCGCGCGGCCGTGCGCGCGAAGGTGGCAGCGCTCGCCGCCGGAGACCCGGCGATCGCTCCGTTGCAGCGCAGCGCAGCGCTCTCGAGCGCGCGCCGCCACCTGGCGCTCGCGGCGCGCGCGCTGGCGCCGCGCGGCGCCGGTGCGCTCGTCGTGGTCGCCGGCGTCGTCGGGAGCGGGAAGAGCAGCGCGGCCGAGGTCGTCGCCGACGCGCTCGGCGGCGCCGTGATCGCGTCGGACCGCGTGCGCAAACGCCTCGCGGGCGTCGGACCCAACGAGCGCCTGCGCGGCGCCGCGCAGCGCGAGCTCTACTCGGCGAAGTCGACCGCGCGCGCCTACGCGGGTCTGTTCGAGCGCGCCGCCTCGGTTCTCGACGGCGGCCGCGCGGCGATTCTCGACGCGACGTTCTCGCGCGCCGACGAGCGCAAGCGCGCGCTCGAGTTCGCCGCTCTGCGCGGCGTGCCGGCTCTGCTCGTGGAGACGCGTTGTGCCGACCTGGTCGCGCACGCACGGCTTGCGCGGCGCGCTGCGGCCGACACCGACGCGTCCGACGCCGGACCCGACCTGCTGGCACAAAGCGGGGCGTGGTTCGAGCCGGTACTCGAGTGGCCCAGCGACGCGCACGTGGTCGCCGCCAGCGACGCGCCCGGCTGGCGCACCCGCCTGGCGCGGGAGCCGGTGCTTCGCGCGCTCCGCGCCCGCGTGCGGCGAGGTGTGGCGTGAAGCTCGCGAGCTGGAACGTGAACTCGATCCGCGCGCGCCAGGAGCGCCTGCTGCGCTGGCTCGAGCGCGCGAAGCCCGACGTGGTCTGCCTGCAGGAGCTGAAGGTGGCCGACGCGGACTTCCCGCTCGAGGCGCTGCGCGCGGCAGGCTGGCATGCCGCGGTGCACGGGCAGCGCACCTACAACGGCGTCGCGATCCTGGCGCGCACCCCGCTCGAGCGCGTCGAGGTCGGCCTGCGCGACGGCGTCGACGACCCGCAGGCGCGGCTGGTCGCGGCGGACGCGGCGGGAGTGCGCGTGGTCTCGCTGTACGTGCCCAACGGGGCGCTGGTGGGCTCGGACAAGTGGGCCTACAAGCTCAAATGGCTCGCGCGGCTGCGCGCGTGGCTGGAGCGCGCCGCCGATCCCGGCCGCGCGCTGGCGCTCTGCGGGGACTGGAACGTGGCGCCAGCTGACCTCGATGTGGCGCGCCCGGACGCCTGGAGCGACACGGTGCTGTGTCACGAGGACGGGCGCGCTGCGCTGCGCCGCGTGCTGGACTGGGGCCTGATCGACGCCTTCCGGCGCCGCCATCCCGAGCTGCGCGCCTACTCGTGGTGGGACTACCGCCAGCTCGGGTTCGCGCGCAACGACGGGCTGCGGATCGACCACCTGATGCTCAGCGAGCCGCTGGCAGCGCGCCTGCGCGACGCCGGCATCGACCGCGACGAGCGCAAGGGCAAGCTGCCCTCCGATCACGCCCCGGTGTGGGTGGAGGTCGCAGACTGAGTCAGCGGGACTTGCCTGCCAGCCAGTCGAGGTAGCGCGGCACGCCCTGCTCGACGGAGAGGAACTGCCCGGCGTATCCCGCCTCGCGCAGCGCCGACAGGTCGGCCTGCGTGTAGCTCTGATACGCGTCGCGCAGGCCGGGAGGGAAGGGCACGTATTCGATCTCCCCGCGGCCGTGCCACGCGATCACCGCGCGCGCCACGTCGTTGAAGGTCTGTGCGCGACCCGTCCCGGCGTTGAACACGCCCGACGAACCCGGATGATCCAGGAACCACAGGTTCAGCGCGACCGTGTCGCCGACCCAGACGAAGTCGCGGCGCTGCTCGCCGGGCGCGTAGCCCTCGGAGCCCTCGAACAGCCGCACCCGGCCCGCGGCCTCGAGCTCGCGGTGCAGCTTGTACGCCACGCTGGCCATCTCGCCCTTGTGCTGCTCGCGCGGGCCGTAGACGTTGAAGTAGCGCAGGCCGACGACCTGACTCCGCGCCTCCGGCAGCAGCCGGCGCACGCGCTGGTCGAACAGCAGCTTGGAGTACGCGTAGGGATTCAGTGGCGCTTCGCACGCGCGCTCCTCGCGGAACAGCGGCCCGGAGCCGTAGACCGAGGCCGACGAGGCGTAGATCAGCGGGATCCTGCGCGCCAGACACACGTCGAGTAGTCGCCGCGAGTACGCGTAGTTGGCCTCCATCACCACGCGCCCGTCCCACTCGCGGGTGTTGGCGCAGGCGCCCTGGTGGAAGACCGCCTGCACCGGGGCGTCGAACGCCTGACTCGACTCGAAGCGCTGCAGGAAGTCGTCGCGATCCAGCACGTCCTGCAGCAAACAGTCGGCGAGGTTCAAGAGCTTGCGACCGTCGCCGAGCTCGTCGGCGACGACCACGTCGGCCCGCCCGCGCGCATTCAGCGCTTTGACGAGGTTGGAGCCGATGAAGCCGGCGCCGCCGGTCACCACGAGCAGTCCCTGCTGCGACATCGGGCCAGACGATCCCCGCGCGGCGGCGGCTGTCAACCTTGACCCGATCGCGCGCGCGACGGAAGCTCGAGCGTCGATGAGCCACGCGCCGACGCCCGCCGAGCTCGACGCCTACCGCAAGCACGGGTACTTCGCACGCGAGCGCGTGTTCGGCCCGGACGAGCTCGAGCCCTTGCGAGACGCCGTCGAGCGCGTGCACGCCGCGATCGACGCCGCCCGCGCGCGCGGCGACGCGCCAGTCGAGTACGTCGACGACCGGCGCTACCAGCACCTGCTCGGCAGCGTGGTGAAGTGGGAGTGGCAGGGGGGCGCTCACGCGATCCGCTCGATGGAGCCGTTCGCCCACCTCGATCCGCGACTCGAGGCGTTGATCGACGACTTGCGCCTGGTCGTGCCCGCGCGTGCGCTCGTCGGCGACGAGAGCCTCTCGCTCTTCACCGACAAGCTGAATTTCAAGCGGCCCGGAGGCGCGCCGTTCCCGTGGCACCAGGACACGCCGTACTGGGCGTTCGGCTGCGATCACCTGGACCGGCTGGCGAGCCTCGAGCTGTTCCTCGACGACGCTACGCTGGAGAACGGCTGCCTGTGGCTCATCCCGGGCTCGCAGCGCCACGGGGTGCTGCCCTGCTTCGAGGATCGCGGCACGCTCGGGCGTCTGTACACCGACCTGCGCCGGCTGCCGCCGGGCGCGGCCGGGGATCCGGTGCCGCTCGAAGCGCCCGCCGGCTCGGTGCTGTTCTTCGATGGCGCGGTCGTGCACGGCTCGCGCCGCAACAGGAGTGCTTCGAGCCGCCGCGCGATCGTGCTCACCTACCAGCCCGCCGGCCACCCGCGCTGGAACCGGGCCGATGTGCGGAGCGCCGGCGCCTGAGCTCCGCGCCGACCCGACGTGCCACAATGCGCGCCCATGGCCGAGCCCGCGCGCGTCGCACCCCTCCCCGTTGCCGCCGCCGTCCCGGGCAACGCATTCGCCTGGTACGTCGCGGGCACCGCCACCTGGTTCGGCGCGTTCGGGATGCAGAGTGTGCTCTTCTCGTGGCTGGTCGCGGGCGAGCTGCACGCGGACGCGAGCTGGCTCGGTGTCGCGCAGAGCGCGACGATGCTGCCGTCGTTCGCGCTGGTCCTGCTCGGCGGCGCGATCGCGGATCGGCGCGACCGGCGCGCGCTCCTGATCGGGCTCCATCTGCTGGCGACGGCGCTCTCGCTCGGGCTGCTGGCGTCCGTCGCCGCGGGCTGGCTGTCGCTCGGCCTCCTGATCGCCTACGCGCTCGGCATGGGGACGGTCAGTGCGTTCACGATGCCGGCGCGCGACTCACTGCTCTCGGAGGTCGCCGGCGCGAACCTGATGCGCGCCGTCACCACGATGACACTGATGCAGTGGATCGCGCAGGCGGTCGGCTCGATGATCGCCTCCTTCGCGAGCTGGATCGGGACGCTCGCGGCGCTCGGGCTGCACGCGCTCACGCTCTTCGGCGGCGTTCCGGCGCTGGCGCAGCTCGCGCCCGCTCCGCCGCGCGGGGGAGCGCCGCAGAACGCGCTCCGGCTGGCCGACCTCGGCGTCGGCGTCCTCGAGGTCGTGCGTTCGCCAGAGCTCCGGCCGGTACTGCTGATGGTCACGTCGGTCGGCGTGCTGTTCATGGGACCGATGATGGTGGTGTTCCCGCTGCTGGTGCGGGACTACTACCAGGGCGGCGTCGGGCAGCTCGGCGTACTCCAGATGGCGTTCCCGATCGGCACGATCCTCGGCTCGCTCGGAATCCTGTCGCGCGGTGGGATCCGCCGGAAGGGGACTGCGCAGGTTCTGGCGCTGGTAGCCGGCGCGGCGGCCCTTGGCGCGGTGGGCCTCGGCCTGCCGTTCTGGGGCGCCTTCGTGGCGACGGTGTTCTGGGGTGTCGCCGCGTCGGTCTTCATGAACTCGGGGCGCACCATCTTTCAGGAGAAGGCGCCGCCGAGCCAGCGCGGGCGCGTGCTGTCGGTCTACTCGCTCGGCTTCATGGGCGCCTCCGGCCTGGTCGGTGCGCCCGCCGCGGGTGTGATGATCGACGTGATCGGCCCGCTCTCGGCGTGCCTGCTCGACAGCGCGCTGATGTTCGGCGTCGCCGGCGCCGTGGCCGCGCTCACGCAAATCCGCAGCGTCGAGTAGCAAGCGCGAAGCGCGCGCAGCGAGCGCGCCGCGCGCGAGCGGAGGCCGCTTGGCGACAGCCATCGCGGCCAAGGCAAGCGCGAAGCGCGCGCAGCGAGCGCGCCGCGCGCGAGCGGAGGCCGCTTGGCGACAGCCATCGCGGCCAAGGCGGTGCAAGAGTTGCGCGCGGGCGGACCGTAGTTGCCGTGAGGGCGGTCACGCGTCGGCGCCGGGACTTCGCCGAGACGGAAAGCGTCATGCGATGGATTGCGCGTCAGCTGCCCTATGACCGCGACCGCATCCTGCAGGAGGCGGCGCGGGCGAAGGGAGCCGGGAAGGCGCAGCGCGCCGTCGATCTGTATCGACGGGTGCTGGCGGTCGAGCCGGCGAACCCCGACCTGCACGCGAAGCTCGCGCCGCTGCTCGCGCTCGTGCAGCAGGGCTTCGAGGCCTGGATCAGCTTCCGCACGGCGGCGCGCGCGTTCGTCTCGCAGGGTGAGCTCGAGCGCGGCCGCGCGCTCTTCGCCGAGGCCACCAAGTGGCTGCCTCGCGAGCCCGAGACCTGGGTCGAGCTCGCGAACCTGCAGCGCCAGCAGGGCGACGCGCGCGAAGCCAAGCAGACTCTGCTCGAAGGCTCGCGCTGCTTCGTCGCGCCCTTTCTCCGCCCGTGCGGGATCTACCTGCTGCGGCGCGCGCGCGAGATCGACCCCGCGGACCTGGACGTGCAGCTCGAGCTCGCCGTGCTGCTGGCGCGCTCGAAGCAGCGCGAGGAGGCGCGAGCGTTGGTCGCGAACGCGGAGGCGCGCGCCCTCGGGCCCGATCTGCTGCGCGTGCGCGCGGCCCGCCTCCGCGTGAGTCCGGGCCTGTGGAGCGCCTGGCTCTGGTACCGCGCGCTGCGTGGCCGCGAAGCCGAGCCACCCGAGCCGGAGACAGACGACCAGACCGGAGAAGTGATCGAGCTCCGCGTCGTCCAGGGCGACCGAAGGTAAAGCGACGCTCGCCTCGGGGTCCCCGCAAGCGCGAAGCGCGCGCAGCGAGGCGGTCGCCGCCGAGCGGAGGCCGCTTGGCGACAGCCATCGCGGCCAAGGCTAGGCAAGCGCGAAGCGCGCGCAGCGAGGCGGTCCCCGCCGAGCGGAGGCGTACGCGCGCGACCGCTCGCGCGCCGTACACGCTAAGACGGGCCGGAGGTGGGCTGTAAGCCGGGTTCTGTCCCGGCGACACCTTGCGGTGTCACCGGCGAGGATCATTCGTCTAGGCCCGCCGTTGCCGACGGGCTCGAGCACTCAGACCCGAACGCCGCCACGCATGACACGTGGTTCGGATGGGCCATCCTGAACGGCGTTCCTATTCGAGCTTGCTCCGGGAGGGGTTTACACCGCCGCCGGTCACCCGGCTGTCGCGCGTGGGCTCTTACCCCACGATTTCACCTTTGCCGCCCCGCCCGAAGACGGGGGTGGGCCGTGTCGTTTCTGTTGCACTTTCCCTGGGGTCGCCCCCGGTGGCCGTTAGCCACCTCCCTGCCCGTTGGAGCCCGGACTTTCCTCTCCCGACGTGAGTCGGCAGCGATCCTCCGCCCACCTCCGGCGCCCGGAAGGTACCGCGACGGCGTCGCGGATGCGCGCCGCGGAAGGGGGTTTCGGCCCGAGGGGTGATAGGATCGTCTCGTCCCTGCTGGACGTCTGGAGGTTGGTATGGCGCGCGCCCGCCTGATTCCTTTCGGCCTGCTGCTGTGCAGCGCCCTCGCGTTCGCGTGGTCCGTTCCGCCGGTCGTCAGCGCCTGGGAGGGCTCCGACGACGGATGGGCGGACCCGGACGACAGTGACGACGGCGACCACGGCGGCGATCACGAGCCCACGACGCCAGACGGCGCCGCGCACGTGCGAGAGAAGCTCGCCACCAAGTTCGACGTCGACGCGCACGTCATAAGCAAGCTGCGCGATCGAGGGCTCGGCTACGGCGAGATCGATCACGCCCTGACGCTCGCCGAGCGCATGCCCGACGGCGTCACGCGCGAGAACGTGAAACACGTCCTCGAGCTGCGTCAGGACCAGCACATGGGCTGGGGCCAGGTCGCCCATGAGCTCGACACCACGCTCGGGGCGGCCAAGCGCGAGTTCCCGACGAACCCGCCCCCCGCGGATGGTTCCGGGATGCAGCCGACTTCGCTGAGTCGCCCGGGCAAGTCGGCCTTTGCCGCGGGGCACAGCACTTCCGCGGGCAGGCAGGTCGGAAGGAGTTTTTCGAGCTCCGGCTCGAAGTCCGCGGGCAGGATGAGCGGCGCTTCGGCGGGTCGCTCCGGCGGCCACGCGTTCGGGCGCGCGTCCTCGGGCGCCTCCGGCGCCAAGAGCAACGGGAAGGCCAAAGGGCGCAAGTAGCGCATGCGACCCGCCCGAGGGCTTCGCACGCTCGGCGCAGCGGCGCTGGCGCTACTGGCCGGGTGTGCGCTCGGCCGCGCGGACTTCGTGCAGCTGAACCCGGGGACCTCGTATCCGCCGAGACCCAGGGGCGCGCCGGTCGTCCTGACCGTCGGCGAATGGGATCGACCCTACGAAGAGCTCGGCGTCATCCACGTCAGCGGCTTCCTGCGCACCGGCCACTCCCCGCTGAACGACAAGCTCCGCGCGCAAGCTCGCCAGGCCGGGGCGGACGCGGTGATCTACGTGCGCTACGGCACGGAGAACGTGATGAGCATTCTCGCGGTCGTCGTGGCGATTCCCTGGGACGTCGTCACCGCGGAGGGCCTCGCGGTCCGGTCGAAGCGCCGCTAGGCAGCTATGCTGCGGCGCATGCGCAAGCTTCTCGTGGCCACCGGCGCGCTCGTCGTGCTCGCGTCGGGTGCCTGCGCGATCTGGCCCGAGAAGCTCGCCGTGAACGTCCCGGTGTGGGGCACGTTCTTCGGGGCGGAGCTTCCGCCCGAGAGCGAGTTCGCGCGGCGCGTGCGCGTCCCGCCGGGGTTCTCGGTCGGCGTGTATGCCGAGGGCATTCGCAACGCGCGCTTCATGCGCCTGACACCGTCGGGGGAGCTCCTGGTCTCCTCGCCGCGGCTCGGCGCGATCGTGCTCGTGGAGCGCGATCGCAACGGCGACGGCAGAGCGGACGGCACGCGTCGCGTGCTCGAAGCTCTCGACCGCCCGCACGGCATGGATTTCCACGAGGGCTGGCTCTACGTGGGCGAGGGCAGCGCGATCCGCCGCGTGCGCTGGGACGCGGAGCGCAACGCCGTGCACGGCGCGCTCGAGACCGTGGTCTCGGGCTATCCCGAGGGCGGCAACCACTGGACGCGCACGATCCGCTTCGGCCCCGACGGCTGGCTGTATCTGTCGATCGGCTCCTCGTGCAACGTGTGCGAGGACGACCCGCGACGCGCGGCGATCCTGCGCTACCGGCCGGATGGATCTAGCGAGGAGCAGTACGCGACCGGCCTGCGCAATGCGGTGGGCTTCGACTGGCGCCCTGCGGACGGCGCGTTGTACGCGACCGACAACGGCCGCGATCTGCTCGGCGACGACTTCCCGCCCTGCGAGCTGAACCGCGTGGCCCAGGGCGGCTTCTACGGCTGGCCTTACGCCAACGGCTTCGGGGTCGCGGATCCGGACTTCGGCGCGAAGCAACCGGAGAAGGTCGCGGCGGCGCTTCCGCCCGCGCACGGCTTCGGCGCGCACACCGCGCCCCTCGGGATCGCGTTCTACCGCGGCACCGCCTTTCCCGCCGAGTACCGCGGCGCGGCGTTCGTCGCGCTGCACGGCTCGTGGAACCGCACGCGCAAGCAGGGTTACGAAGTCGTAGCGTTGCGCTTCGGTCCCGACGGCGCGATCGCGGAGTCGAGCTTCCTGACCGGCTTGCTCGAGAGCGAGGACGTGATCGGGCGCCCCGCCGACGTGCTCGAAGGCCCGGACGGCGAGCTCTTCGTCTCCGACGACTTCACCGGCGCGATCTACCGCATCGCCTACTCCGGCTGAGCCAACCCATGGCGGGCGTAGAAGCGGAGCAAGCGGTGCTCGTGCATGGCGGGATCCCGCGCGTCGCGCGGGTCCCAGTCGAGCCACCAACCGTGCGGGCTCGCAGTCGCGAGGCGCACCACTTCGCGCTCGGCGCTGGCGAAGCGGACGCGGATCAGCTCGGAGCGATCAGCGCCCGTGAACTCGAGCGAGACGAACCAGAGCGGCGCGACTTCCGAGGCGCGCTGGAGCGCGTCCTGTAGCATGCGCAGCCGCTCCGGCGGGATCTGGTAGAGCGCGTGGGTGGCGAAGACGACCGCGGCGACCTCCCGCGGCAGCGCGCGAAGCACGGGCTGGATCGCTTCCACCGCGTCACCCCGAAGAAGCGGCGGCCGCACCCGGCGCGCCACGTCGATTGCTCGAGCCAGCGTGGCGTGGCGCTCCAGGTGCTCGGGCCAGATCAGCGCGCGCAGCCAGAGCACCGCGTCGTCGTCGTCGATGTCCACCGGTGCCAGGTCGATGCCAGAGCGGGATGAGATCGCAACGGGCGCCTCGGGCAGCGGCAGCTCCCCGGCGCGCAGCTCGCATTCGACGGCCACGCGCGCGGCAGGGTCGCCCCAGCGCGCGACCTCGCGTCCGCCGCGCGTGTAGAGATAGCGATAGAGATCCCAGTTCAGGTTGAGGCCGGCGCTGGGGCCGATCTCGACGAGGGCCAGCGGCCGCGCTTCCCGGCGCGCGATCGAGGCGAACGCGGGCAGCAGGGCGGCGCAGCGTCGGATCACGTTGGTCTGGGTCGTGCGCGTCGCGACCAGCCGCTCGAGCTCCGCGCGATGAGTCAGACAGAACTCGCGGAAGCGCGGCCATGCGGGCTCGTCTGGCGCGGGCGCGCCGCTCAACACCGGATAGTGACGCGCCAGCGGGTGCTGCGCGCCGCGCAGGAGCAGGTACTGCACGGCTGCGAGCAGCAGGACGGCGGGCGGCTGGTACGGCGGCACGCGGGCTGCGATGGCGAGGAGCGCCTCGTCTCCGGCGATCGCGTGGCCGAGCTCGGCATACAGCGGCGAGTCGAGCTCAGGCGCCTCGATCTCCGCGAACCGGGTGAACTGGCGCGCGAGCCCCGCTCGACTGCGGTCGTTGCGGACCTCCGGGCGGGCGGCGACTTCGTGCTCGCGGGCCATCGCTCGAGGTTCGCGCAGCCGGCGGCCCGGCGCCCGAGCGTCGAGACACGGGTAGAGGTCCTCAGAGCGCTCCCGCCGGACAGGCTTGCGCGACGGACGGCTCGAGCCCCGCGGTATCGCGCGCGATCACGGCGACGCTGCGAACGTCGCAGAGCCCGTCCGTTCCGGTGACCGCGCAGCGCTCGAGCTCGGCCAGCGCGAGCAGAAGCAGGCCGGCCAGGTGGGAGCGCAGGCGCGCGTCGTCGTTCGCGTCGACGAGCCCGTCGTTCGTCAGCTCGCCGCACTGGCACTCGTCGGGGATCGCGTCGCCGTCGGTGTCGACGAGCGGCAGAGAGTTGGCGAACTGCGGGCAGGGATCGGAGGCGTCGGGAATCCCATCGCTGTCGTCGTCCGGCCCCTTCGCGATGCGGAAGCGGTCGCGCACCGCGCCGGCGTCGTCGATCCAGACGCCGTCGAGCACGTCGCCGTCGACGTCGATCAGCAGGCTCCCGAGGTCGTTGATCGAGACCGCCATGACCGGGTGGTCGAGCGGGCCGCCGCTCACGAGCGAGGAGCTTCCCACCACGGCGTACACGGCGCCCTCGTGCGGCGCCGTGCCGAGCGTGGGTTTGGCGTACGCGCCGTCGCCTGCGGGGTCGCCGTCGCCGTCGTCCATCACGTGCTGGGCTCCGAAGCTGCCCGAGAAGCCGTAGTGCCCGTCGAGCAGGATCGAGCGCTCGTAGCTGTGGCTGTGGCCGGTCAGCACGAGGTCGACGCCGAGCTCCTCGAGCACCGGGGCGAACCGCCCGCGCATCTCGACCGAGATGCCCTGGCTGTCGGCAAGGGAGTCGGAGTCGTGGGAGCCCTTCGTGTAGGGCGGGTGATGCCAGTAGGCGATCACCCAGTCCGCCTGCGTGGCCGCGAGGTCGGCGCAGAGCCACTGGTACATGGCTCCGCCCCCGCCGGGCGCACACACGTCCTCGATCGGGTTCGCCGGCGCGGCGCGACTCGTATCGAAGGAGTCGAGCGCGACGAAGTGGACGTTCGCGTGGTCGAAGGAGTAGTAGGCCTCAGTGCCGCTGGCGACGCCGCCGGCGTCTCCCGCGCTCGGCATGCTGAACGCGTCGTAGTAGGGCCCCGTCTGACTGGGCGAGTCCGACACACCGAACTCGTGGTTGCCGGGCGCGGGCCAGAGCACGGTGTTGCGCAGGATCTGCGGATAGACGTCGAACACCGCGCGCGTGTGCTCGTTCTCGGTGCCGGAGGAGTACGCGTTGTCGCCGAGCATGAGCCACACATCGGCGAGGCGCCCGGCGGCGACGTCGAGGTACGCGTCGGTCACGGCGGCGGCCGCGGCGCAGCCGGCCGCGCTCCGCGAGCAATCCCCGGAGTCGCCGATCGCCCAGATGCGCACGGCCTCAGCGGAGCCCGCCGCCGGCGACGTCTCGAAGAAGTGGTCCGCGTCGGCGCCGGCCAGCGTGAGCGTCGGAGTTCCGACCGCGTAGAAGTAGCGCGTCGCCGGCTCGAGGCCGCTGAGCTCCACCTGGTGCTCGGTCCGGGCGCCGGACTCGATCGCGGTAGAGGAGAGGTCGTTCGGCGCAGGGCCGAAGCTCACGCGGCTCTCCGTGGCGAGATCCGTGCGCCAGCGCACGCTGACGCCGTCAGGCGTCGCGACCTGGAGGTAGGGACCGCGCACGATGCTGGCCGGCTCGGCTGAGAGCTCGAGCTCGAAGCTCGTGTCCGAGCTCGTCGGGTTCGCCTGGTGAATCTCGACGGCGAGCAGGTTGGCGCCGGCCACGAGGCCGCCTGGGTCGAGGGCCACGTCGAGGAACGCGTCCTCTGCGGGGTCACCGACGACGGCCGAGGCCGGAGTCAGATAACCGATCGGCCCGGGCGGCAAGTTGTTGCGATAGACCTCGGCGCCGTTCAGGTGCACGACGGCGCCGTCATCGCGCAGGAGTCGCAGCGTAAGTCCCGTGAGCGAGCCGGGAGCCGCGAGCGTGAAGCTGTGCCGGAACCAGGTGGTGATGAACTTGTTCTGCGGGTTCGGCCCGAACCCTACGAGCGAGTCCTCGTCGCCATCGCCGTACCCGAGCTGCGCCGGGGCAGCCGCCCAGCCCGAGTCGTCGAAGCCGGGCTCCCGCCAGGTCGGTCCCGGGTCGGATCCGTCGTCGAGGTAGCGCCAGCTGGCGCCGCGCGCCACGAGCTCGACGGCCGAGGCTGGCGCCGCGAGCGCTACGAACCAGATGACCACGAGTGCGACAGGCTTCGAGACGACACGCATCGGCAACCCGTGCGAACCCTTCCGTTCCACGCGCGGGATGGCGGAACACCAGGGCCAGTCTACACGGCGCCCCCGGTGGACCCGAGATCCCGCCCATGGCGGGCGTAGCGGGCGCGCCGCTCGAGCGGCGTGACGCACTCGCGCTTCCGGCATCCGAAGTCCAGGACCTGGAACCCGCGAAGGAGCAGCCGTGAAACGTCAGCGAAGTCGACTCGTCGCCCTGATCGCCGCCTGTGCGCTGTTCGCCGTAGGCGCGCTGGAGGAGGCGGATCACGCCGGGATCGATCACGAGTTCGTGCGCATCTCTGGCTCGGGGCTGCGCCCCGAGACCGTCGAAGTGCAGAGCGCCTCGGCGCTCGCGTGGGTGAACTACGGCTCGCGCGTCGCCCGCGTCTCGTTCGACAAGTCGGTTGCGCAGAAGATCGCGTGCAAGAGTCGCGCGAGCTTCACCCTCGACGGCGAGCGCCTGGTCTCGCCGCGCATCCAGGGCTCGAGCTTCGCGTCGCTGTGCATGCTCGCGCCCGGCACGTACGACTACCGCGTCGAGCTCTTTGCCGGGGACGGGACCGGCGGCGCCAGCGTCCCCGAGCGCACGCTCGCCGGGAAGCTCGTCGTCCACTAGCCGATCCGCTTGTGCACGAACGCGCCGATGCGAGCGATCGCCTCGCGGCCTTCAGCGAGCTCGCTCGCGAAGATCTGCCAGACGTGGATCATGCCGGGCCAGACCTCGAGTGTGACGTCGACGCCCGCGCGCTGCGCGGCGAGCGCGAGCCGCGTGGAGTCGTCGAGCAGCACTTCGCGCCGGCCGACCTGGATCAGGAGCGGCGGCAGCCCGCGCAGGTCCGCGTGGAGCGGGGCGGCGAGGGGAGTGCGCGGGTTCGCGCCGTTCAGATAGGTCGGCGCCATCGCCGCGATCAGGTCCTTGCGCACCATAGGATCGTCGGCGACGCCGCCGTTCATCGACTCGCCGATGCCTTCGAGATCGACCCACGGCGAGAGCAGCGCGCCGGCCGCGGGCAGCGGCAGCTTGCGATCGCGCAGCGCGACGAGCGTCGCGGCGGCGAGACCTCCGCCCGCGGAGTCGCCGGCTACCACCACGCACGTGGGCGCGATCCCCTGTTCGAGCAGCCAGCGGTACGCCGCGACCGCGTCCTCGACGGCCGCCGGGAACGGATGCTCCGGCGCCAGCCGGTAGTTGAGCGCGAGCGCACGCGCGCCCGCGGCCGCGGACAGCCGCGAGATCATGTCGCGGTGCGAGCTCACGCTGCCGAGCACGTAGCCGCCGCCGTGCAGGTACAGCACCACGCGGTCGGGGCGCGCCCCCGGGCCGTCGAGCCATTCGGCGTCCACGCCGCCCGCTCGGACGACCTCGCGCCGCACCGGCGCCAGGTTGCGCACGTCGGCGAAGAGCCGCTCCCAGCTCTCGCGCATGAACGGCACCGTCGCGCCGGCGCCCCACGTCGAGAACTCCTTCTGGATCTTCCCGATCAGGACCTCGAGCTCGGCCTGGGACATTTCTCCGACTCCTTCGAGCCGTTGCCGGCTCGTGCCCGCTCCCCGTATCCTGCGCTCAGGGAGATCCTAGATGAAATTCGGCATTCTCTACGAGCATCAACTGCCGCGGCCCTGGTCGGACGGCGACGAGCAGAAGCTGTTCCAGGACGCGCTCGACCAGGTCGAGCTCGCCGACCGGCTCGGCTTCGACTACGCGTGGGAGGTCGAGCATCACTTCCTGGAGGAGTACTCGCACTCCTCCGCGCCGGAGGTGTTCCTGGCGGCGTGCAGCCAGCGCACGAAGAAGATCCGGCTCGGCCACGGGATCGTGCTCTGCCCGCCGGGCTACAACCACCCGGCGCGCGTCGCCGAGCGCATCGCGACGCTCGACCTGGTGTCGAACGGCCGCGTCGATTTCGGCACGGGCGAGTCGAGCTCGATCGCCGAGCTCGGCGGCTTTCGCGTCCCCGTCGACGAGAAGCGCGACCAGTGGCGCGAGACCGTCGAGCAGATCGCCAACATGATGGCGATGAGCCCGTACCCGGGATACGAGGGCAAGTACTTCTCGATGCCGTGCCGCAACATCGTGCCCAAGCCGGTGCAGAAGCCGCATCCGCCGCTCTGGGTCGCGTGCTCCAACCGCGAGACGATCAAGCTCGCCGCCAAGCTCGGCATCGGCGCACTGACCTTCGCGTTCGTCGACACCGCAGAGGCGAAGAAGTGGGTCGACGACTACTACCGGACGATCAAGGAAGAGTGCGTGCCGATCGGGCACTCGATCAACCCGAACATCTGCATGGTGACGGGCTTCTCGTGCCACGCCGACGAGCAGGAGGCGATCCGCCGCGGGCTCGATGGCTTCCTGTTCTTTGGCTATGGCCTCGGCCACCACTACATCTTCGGCGAGCACAAGCCGGGCCGGACCAGCATCTGGGAGCGCTTCGAGCTGGCGCGCAAGAACATGCCCAGCGAGGGCTCGAACCGGGGCATCGGCACGCCGCGCCAGCTGCGTGAGCACCTGCGTGGCTTCGCCGACGCGGGCGTCGATCAGGTCACGTTCATCCAGCAAGCCGGCCGCAACCGCCACGAGCACATCTGTCAGTCGCTCGAGCTCTTTGCCCGCGAGGTGATGCCGGAGTTCCATGCCGAAGACGCGGAGCGCCAGCGCCGAAAGCTCGCGGACCTCGCGCCCTACCTCGAGAAGGCGATGAAGCGCAAGCAGTGGCTGCGCGGGCTCGCGGACGAGGAGATCCCGACGCTGGTCGCGCTCGGCCGCCAGATCACCGAGATCTCGCAGGTGCAGCAGCAGGGCGGCGGCGCGGCCATCTCCATCCCGTTGCAGGATCCGGCCAACCAGCGCTGATGCAAGACCCGTTGCCGGTCAGCGCCGCGCCGGGGGCTCGGGCGCTCGGATGCGCAGCAGCAGCAGTGCCGCGATCCCGTTGAGCCCGGCGACGGTCAGGAAGGCGCCGTCGTAGTTGCCGACTCGGTCGAGCCAGTAGGAGGCCGCGAGTGGCGCACCGGCGCCGACCACGAGCGAGAACGGCAGTGCGGCGCTGCGCACGGAGCCGATGTAGCGCCGGCCGAAGAACGACGCCCAGGTCACCTCCATGAGCGGGATCATCCCGCCCCAGCCGCAGCCGAGCGCGAAGAAGGCCGTGTACACCCAGAAGTCGGCGTGCGCGCGCGCCGCGAACACGATCCCGGTGATGGCGAGCGCGTTCGCCGCCGAGCTCGCGGCGGCGAGCGGGCGCGAGTCGCTGCTGTCGATGAACCAGCCCCAGATCGGCTTCGCCAGCATCGCCGGGATCGAGATGAGCGTCACCATGAAGGCCGCCGTGGTGCGCGAGTACCCGGCGTCCGTCATGAACGGGATCGTGTGCAACAGCAGCACGCCGATGTTCACGGTGAAGAGCCCGAACGCGACGACCAGCCAGTAGAACGTCCCCGTTCGCAGCGCCTCGGCGCGCGTGAACGAGCGCGCGTAGTCCTCGGCGGCGCGCGCGGCGAGCCCCGCGGCCACCTGCGCGTCGCTGCGCCCGTCGGGGTGGAGGCCGTGATCCTCCGGCGCGCGGCGCATCACCAGCGCGACCGGGACGATCAGGGCCGCCGCCGCGACGGCCAGCACGCGCCAGGCCGCACGCCAGCCGATCGCGTCGATCAGCCACGTCGCGGCCGGCGTCAGCAGCACCCCCGCGAACGAGACGCCCATCGAGGACCACGCGACGGCGCGGCCGCGCCGCTCGACGAACCACTTGGCGAGCGTGACGTTCACCACCAGGTTGCCGATCAAGGCGGCCCCGACGGCGAGCGCGAGCCCGTTCAGCACGATCCAGCCGCTGAGCGAATCCACGGAGCCGAGTGCCATGAGCGACGCGGAGAGCGTCGCGATCCCCACGAGCATCGCGCGCCGTCCGCCCTGTCGGTCGACGTGGGCGCCGATCAGGAATCCCGCGAACGCCATCACGAACTGCGCCAGCGCTCGTGGGATCGTGTACTCGGCGCGGGTCCAGCCGAGCTCGTCGGTCATCGGGGTGAGGAAGGGCCCGGAGACGTAGTTCTGACTCCCGACCGCGACGAACTGCGCGACGAACGCGGCCGCGATCAGCCAGTAGCCATAGAACAAGCGCGGCTCTTCCGCGGCGGTCTCCGCCTCGGGCGGGTTTCGTGTGGGGACGCGACACGCCATCGCGCCGCTACGATAGACGGACTCGTCATCCGCGCACTCGGGATCGAGCGAGCCGTGCGCGGCGCGCGAAAAACCGCGCCAGAGGCGGCGCTCGCCGCGGAGCACCCCGAGCCGGGGCCGATCGGCACGCCCCCGATCTCAAACGGAGCGGGACTCGAGTAGCCGCGCGCGGATCCGCCCGTGCTCCCGCTCGTCGAGCGTGTAACGGCGCAGCACCAGCGCGCCCGCGAGCAGCATCACGAGCGGCACGCCCGCGAAGAGCCCACTCATGGTCCAGGCCGCGGCCGCCGTCTGCTCGGCGTTGGGACGGAAGCCGGAGAGCTCGAGCGCAACGCCGACGAGCGCGACCGTGATCCCGTTGCCGACCTGGAAGACGAACGTGAAGGCGGAGGTATACGCGCCCTCCTGACGTTGCCCGGTGTCGGCCTCGTCGGCGTCGATCACGTCCGCCAGCATGGATGCGCCGATCGGTCCGCCGCAGCCGCCGCACAGACCCGCGCAGACGAGCATGCCTACGATCAACGCGACCTCGTTCTCGCCGACGAAGATCGTCGCGCCGAACGAGAGCCCCATGCCGAGCATCGCCAGCGTCCACGCCTCGCGCTTGCCGATGCGCCGCGAGACCAGCACCCATACGGGGATCGAGGCGAGGAGACACGCGGTGTAGACCCCGGGCAGCGCGGCGATCAGGTCCGGGCGCTTGATCACGTACTGCGCGAGGTACGGGCCGAGCACGCCCATCACACCCACACCCAGGCTGTCCACGAACTGCACCGCGAGCAGGCGCCGCGCGTGCGCGTTGCGCAGCACGTCGCCCATCGAGCGCAGCGAGCTCCCCGCCCCGCGCCCGCGGAACTCCTCGCGCTCGTGCACGCGCAGCGGCACCAGCAGCAGAAGCGCGACGACGACCGCTCCCGTGACGGCCACGAGGGTCGCCGTAGTGCGCGGCTCGGGCGCGTTGTTCACGAGCTGCAGGCACGCGAACGCGGGCACGAGGCCGAGCATGAAGGCCGCGTTGCGCGTGCCGTAGACGCGGCTGCGGTCGTGGTAGTCGTCCACCAGCTCCGCGCCGAGCGCCATGTGCGGAATCGCATACGCGGAGAAGCCGGCGTAGAAGCCGAACAGCGCCACCACCAGCCACGTGGTGGTCCACGCCGTGCCGAGCGCCGCGGGTGGGCTCCAAACCATCAGGAACGTCGCCGCGAGGAGCGGAATGCCGGCGAGCATGAACGGACGCCGCCGGCCGAGGGACGTGCGCGTGCGGTCGCTCCACGTGCCGATCAGGGGGTCGAGCGCAGCGTCCCAGAGCCGCCCGACGGCGAAGATCGCGCCGATCACTCCCGGCGCCAGCAGCAGCACGTCGGTCGCGAACTTGAGGAAGAAGAACTGGACGAAGAACATCGGCGCGCCGAGTGCTACGGCCGGCGGGGCGTACGCGAGCAGCGTGGCGAGCGGGAGCCGTTCGCGGTTCTCTGCCAAGCCGGGCAGTCTACGCGACGCCGGTCCCGACCGGCCTCGTACGTCGAAGCGCGGCCTGACGGGAGGCTCGCGTCGCCGGAGGCGCGGGTTTACTCTGCCCGGTGTTGGCCAGCGAGGGACTGTTTGCGCGCGAGAGCGCGCTGCGGCGCGTGAATCGCGAGGCGGTGCTGCTGCTCGCCGGCCCGCGCGCGCTGCTATTGCAGCTCGCGCACCCGCTGGTGGCAGCGGCAGTCGCGGAGCATTCGGACTTTCTGCGCGATCCTCTCGGGCGCCTGATGCGCACGCTGGAGCGAACGCTCGGGATCGTGTTCGGCTCGCGCGCACATGCGCAGGCGTGCGTCGTTGCGATCCACTCCGCACACGCGCGCGTGCGCGGCCGGCTCGCGGAGGGAACGGCCGCCTTCCCCGCCGGCACGCCGTACGACGCCCGTGATCCAGAGCTCCTGCTCTGGGTCCACGCCACGCTCGTTGACTCCGCGCTGGTCGCCTACGAGCGGCTGGTCGCGCCGCTCGACGCTCGCACACGGGACGCGTTCATCGCCGAGTCGGGTGACGTCGCGGTGCTGCTCGGCGTACCGGAAGACCGCGTCCCGCGCAGCAGCGAGGCGTTCGCGGCCTACGTGGCTGCGATGCTCGGCGGCCCCCAGCTCGAGCCGACCGCGGCCGCGCGAAGGCTGGCGGATGCGGTGATCCACCCCCCGCTGCGCTGGCTGCCCCGCGCCGTCGGCGACGCGGCGAGCGTGCTCTTGCTGGCGCTGCTCCCGCCGCTGGTGCGCGAGCGCTACGGCTTCGCCTGGAGTCCCGCGCGCGAGCGCACCTCGGCGGCGGCGTACCACGTGTTGCGGGCGGCGCTGCCGCTCGTGCCGCGGCGGCTCCGCGAGCTCCCAACCGCGCGAGGAGCGCGCTGATGGCGCAGGACGAGCTCGCTCTCGAGTGGCTGGCGGCGATGGAGCACGTCGTCGGCGTCGAGTTCAGCGCGGCCGAGCGCGAGCTGGCGCGCGGATTCGTCGCGCGCGTGCGTGCGGGATTCGCAGGGCGCCGCGCCGCGTCGCTCCCGAACCCGCTCTCGCGGGCTCTGGTGTTCGAGGCGCCGGGCCGCCCGACGGCGCCGGATCCGAAGTACCGGCGCGTGATCGCATCCGCTGCGCCCGACGCCGCGGCGCCCCCGCGCGACGACGACCTGGCCTTCGCGCCCGTCTCCGCGCTGTCGCGCTGGATCGAGCGCGGTCAGCTCTCGAGCCGGCGGCTGACGGAGCTCTACCTGGAGCGACTCGACCGCCTCGGTCCAAAGCTCAACTGCGTGGTCACGCCGACTCCCGAGCGCGCGCGCGCGGCTGCGGACGCGGCCGATCGCGAGCTGGCCGCGGGGCGCCGTCGCGGACCGCTTCACGGCATCCCGTGGGGCGCCAAGGATCTGCTCGACACCGCAGGCATCGCGACGACGTGGGGCGCGGCGCCGAACCGCGCGCGCGTGCCCGACGCCGACGCGCACGTGGTGCGGCGCCTCGACGAGGCGGGCGCCGTGCTCGTCGCCAAGCTCTCGCTCGGAGAGCTTGCGATGGGCGACGTCTGGTTCGGCGGCCAGACGCGCAACCCATGGAAGCCCGAGGAGGGCTCGAGCGGCTCGAGCGCGGGCTCGGCGGCTGCGGTCGCCGCCGGACTCGTCGGCTTCGCGCTCGGCACCGAGACCACGGGCTCGATCGAGTCGCCCTGCAAGCGCTGCGGCGCCGTCGGGCTGCGCCCCACCTTCGGGCGCGTGGCGCGTGCTGGCGCGATGCAGCTCTGCGCGTCCCTCGACAAGATCGGGCCGATCTGCCGCTCCGCCGAAGACACGATTCTGGTGCTCGAGGCCATCGCTGGCGCCGATGCGGGCGATCCCTCCTCGCGTGACGCGCCGCTCGAGTTCGACGCGCGCGCGAGCATCGCCGGTCGGCGCGTGGGGTATCTGGCCGCCGGGTTCGAGGCCGCGAACGACCGCGCCGTGCTCGCTGCCCTCGCCAGCGCCGGCGCCACGCTGCGCCCGATCGAGCTGCCGGATCTCCCCTACGACGCCCTGATGCTGATCCTGTTCGTCGAGGCTGCCGCGAGCTTCGAGGACTGGATGCGCGACGGCCGCATCGGCGCGCTGGCAGGGCAGGGCGCGGCCGGCTGGCCCAACCTGTTACGGGCGGCGTGGTACCTGCCGGCGGTCGAGTACCTGCAGGCGGAGCGGCTGCGCCGGCGCGTGATCGACGTGATCGAGGAGCGCTTCCGCGAGCTGGACGCGCTGGTTGCGCCCAGCGACGACCGGCAGCTGATGCGCATCACCAACCACACCGGGCACCCGGGCCTGACCCTGCCGTCCGGCTTTCGGGACGACGGCACGCCGTTCGGCGTCACGCTCTACGGCCGCACCTTCGCGGAAGGGCCGCTGGTCGAGCTCGGCATGGCGCTCGAGCGCGAGCTCGGCCTCGGCGCGCGTCGCCCGCCCGGGTTCTGAACCGGCCGCCGCGGGGTAAGATGCGCCGCGGCTTCGGGTTCACGTGAACTCGATCGACGGGGGCAGACGATGGTCGACGCGGCGCGCAGGACGACGCTCTCTCTGGACGAGGCACGCGGGAAGGGGATGACCCTCGCGATCCACGCGCGCACGGCTCCCGAGCGTCCGGCTCTGCTGTGTCGCGCAGGCGATCGAACCTTCGGCGAGCTGAACGCGCGCGCCAACCGGCTGGTGCGTGCGCTGCGCGCGCGCGGGCTGCACGCGGGCGACGCGGTGGCGCTGCTCTGCTCGAACCGTCCCGAGTTCGTGGAGGTTCTGGCCGCGACCGCTCGCGCGGGGATGCGCGTAACACCGCTCAACTGGCACTCCAACGCCGACGAGGCCGGCTACGTGATCGACAACTGCGAGGCGCGCGCGTTCATCGCCGATGCGCGCTTCGCGCGGGTGGCTGCGGAGGCCGCGCGGCTCGCGCCCAAGGCGAGCGTGCACCTCGCGCTGGCCGGGCCGATCGATGGCTTCGACGACTACGAAGCCGCGCTTTCCGCCGAGTCCGCGGCCGACATCGACGATCCGTCGCTCGGCGGCAGCATGCTCTACACCTCGGGCACCACCGGCCGCCCGAAGGGCGTGTTCCGGCGTCAGGCGCCGCCGGTGCGCGGCGTGGCCGTCGAGATCCCGCGCACCGCGGGGTTCAAGCCGGGCGAAGACCTGGCGCTGTGCACGGGCCCGCTCTACCACGCGGCCCCGCTCGCGCTGAATCTGAACACGCCGCTGGCCGCGGGCGTCGGCGTGTATCTGATGGATGGCTGGGAGGCCGAGGAGACGCTGCGCCTCGTCGAGCGCCATCGGATCACGCACACGCACATGGTCGCGACCATGTTCCACCGGCTGCTGTCGCTACCCGACGAGGTGAAGCGGCGCTACGACCTCTCGTCGCTGCGCTACCTGATCCACGGCGCCGCGCCGACGCCGGTCCACACCAAGCGCGCACTGATCGAGTGGCTGGGGCCGGTCGTGTACGAGTACTACGCCGCGACCGAAGGCGGCGGCACGTTCATCGGTCCCGAAGAGTGGCTGCGCCGGCCGGGCAGCGTGGGCAGGCCGATGGGCGACCAGGTGATCGAGATCCGCGACGACACGGGCAAACGCGTGGCCGCAGGCGAGGTCGGCTCGGTCTGGTTCAAGGCGCCCGACGTCGGGCGCTTCGAATACTTCAAGGACGACGCCAAGACGAGTTCGGCCTACGACGGCGACTTCTTCACGCTGCGCGACATGGGCTACTTCGACGCCGACGGCTACCTGTACCTCACAGGGCGCACCGCGGAGGTGATCATCTCGGGCGGGGTGAACATCTACCCGGCGGAGGTCGACGCTGCGTTGCTGTCGCACCCTGCCGTCGCCGACGCCGCCACGGTCGGGGCGCCGAACGAGGAGTGGGGCGAGGAGGTGCGGGCGGTGGTCCAGCTCAAGCCGGGCCACGTTGCTTCCCACGCTCTGGCCGACGAGCTCGTCGCCCACTGCCGGACGCGGCTCGCGCACTTCAAGTGCCCGCGCAGCGTCGACTTCGACGCCGACCTGCCGCGTCACGAGACCGGGAAGATCTACCGCCGCCTGGTGCGCGACCGCTACTGGCAGGGCCGCGAGCGCAAGATCTGACGTGCGCGCGGTCAGCGTCTTCCTGGCGGTGGCGCTGCTGGCGGCGCTCCCCGCGGCCGGGCAGGACTGGAAGCTCGTCTGGTGCGGGACCCTGCTCGTGTCCGCCTCGAAGGCACCCCTGCGCGAGGCGACGCTGGTGGTGCACAAGGGACGCATCGAAAGCGTGCGCGCGGGCTTCATCGAGCCCGGCGACGTAGAGGAGGCGCGCGACGCGAAGGTCGAGGTGATCGATCAGCGCACGCGCTTCGTGCTTCCGGGCCTGATCGATGCGCATGTTCACCTCGCCGCCGACCCGAGCGGCGACGCGCGGCGCCGCCGGCTCTCCGAGAGCGACGCCGAGGCAGCCCTGCGCGCCGCGTACCACGCCCGGCGCACACTCGACGCCGGCTTCACCAGCGTGCGCGACCTCGGCTCGCCCGGTCACGCGGTGCTGGCGCTGCGCGACGCGATCAAGGCGGGCTGGCTGGTGGGGCCGCGGATCTACGCGGCCGGCCAGCCGCTCACGCCGAGCGGCGGGCATGCGGACCCGTCGCTCGGGCTACGCGACGACCTGCTCGCGCCGCCGGGCGCGGAGCAGGGCGTCTGTGATGGTGTCGAAGCGTGCCGGCGCGCAGTGCGCCTGCAGGTCAAGCGCGGCGCGGACTGGATCAAGCTCACCGCCACGGGCGGCGTGCTCTCGGCGGCCGCCTCGGGGCTCGAGCAGGAGTTCATGGACGACGAGATCGCGGCGATCGTCGACGCTGCCCACCTGCTCGGGCGCCGCGTGGCCGCGCATGCGCACGGCGCGCGAGGCGCCGAGGCGTCCGTGCGCGCCGGCGTGGATTCGATCGAGCACGGCTCGTTCCTCGACGACGCCTCGATCCGCGCGCTCACCGCGCGCGGCGGGTTCTTCGTGCCGACGCTGGCGGCGGCCCGCGCGGTGGAGGAACGTGCGCGCGCCGTCCCCCTCGGGCCCGACGTCGGCGAGAAGGCGCGAGCTGTGGCGACCGCCGCCTTCGACGCTGCGCGCCGCGCCCACGCTGGCAGCGCGCGCATCGCTCTGGGCACCGACGCCGGCATCGCGCCGCACGGCGAGAACGCGCGCGGGATCGCGTACCTGGTCGAAGTGGGGCTCTCGCCGGCGCAGGCGCTGGCGGCCGCGACCACGACCGCCGCCGAGCTGCTCGGGCTGTCCGCGGACCTCGGCACGCTCGAGCCCGGGAAGCTCGCGGACCTGATCGCCGTCGACGGCAATCCGCTCGTCGACGTCGGCGCGCTGCGCCACGTCGGGCTCGTGATGCTGGGTGGCGTGGTGCACGCGCGGGCGCCCGAGTGATCGTCGCGTGTCTCGACCTCGAGGGCGTGCTGCTGCCCGAGATCTGGATCAACGTGGCGGAGCGCACCGGCATCTCCGAGCTGCGCCGCACCACGCGCGACGAGCCCGACTACGACAAGCTGATGCGCGGGCGGCTCGCCATTCTCGAGCGCCACGCGCTCGGGATCCGCGAGATCCAGCAGGTGATCGGCGGCATGGAGCCGCTCGAGGGCGCACGTGACTTCCTCGACCGGCTGCGCGAGCGCTACCCCGTGTTGATCCTGTCCGACACCTTCTACCAGTTTGCGGGACCGCTGATCCGCAAGCTCGGCCAGCCGACGCTCTTCTGTCACGATCTGGAAATCGACGCGCGCGGTCGCATCGCGAGCTACCGCCTGCGGCTGCCCGATCAGAAGCGTCACACGCTGCTCGCGCTGCGCGAGCTGCGCTTTCCGACCATCGCCGTCGGTGACTCGTACAACGACGTGGGGATGCTCGAGGCCGCCGACGCCGGGATCCTGTTCCGCGCGCCCGACAACGTGATCCGCGAGTACCCGCGCTTCCCCGTCACGACGAGCTACCCCGAGCTCGACCTTGCGATCGACGAGGCCGCGCTGCGGGTCGAGGCCGTGCGCCGCTAGCATCCGTTCGGGAGCGGCCCCTATACTGCGCGCGCGCCGGGCAGAGTGGAGGAGCGGCATGGCGAAGCGCGAGCTCGTGCGACAGCAGGGAACTTCCATCCGTCGCCGGGCCGACGGCTCGCTCGAGGTTCCCGACGATCCGATCCTCGTCTACATCGAGGGCGACGGCACCGGCCGCGACATCTGGCGCGCGTCGGTGCGCGTGTTCGACGCCGCGGTGAAGCAGGCGTATGGCGGGCGGCGCCGCGTGGCCTGGCACGAGGTGCTCGCGGGCGAGCGCGCGTTCGAAGACACGGGAAGCTGGCTTCCCGACGAGACCGTCGAGGCGTTCCGCCGGCACCTGGTCGGGATCAAGGGCCCGCTCACCACGCCGGTCGGCGGCGGCATCCGCAGCCTGAACGTCGCGCTGCGCCAGATGCTCGACCTGTACGTGTGCCTGCGCCCGGTCCGCTGGTACCCGGGCGTGCCGAGCCCCGTGCGGCGCCCGCAAGACGTCGACATGGTGATCTTTCGCGAGAACTCCGAGGACATCTACGCGGGCATCGAGTGGGCGGCGGGCAGTCCCGAGGTGCGCAAGCTGATCCGCTTCCTGGTGGACGAGATGGGCGTGAAGAAGATCCGCTTCCCGGAGACGAGCGGGATCGGGATCAAGCCGATCTCGCGCGAGGGCACGGAGCGGCTGGTGCGCGCCGCGCTCGACTACGCGATCCACCACCGCCGCAAGAGCGTGACCCTGGTGCACAAGGGCAACATCATGAAGTTCACCGAGGGCGCGTTCCGCGACTGGGGCTACGAGCTCACCAAGCGCGAGTACAAGGGCCGAGCGATCGCCTGGGACGACTGCGGCGGCGAGGCGCCCGCCGGGCAGGTGCTCGTCAAGGACAACATCGCGGACATCACCCTGCAGCAGGTGCTGACGCGGCCGACGGACTTCGACGTGCTCGCGACGATGAACCTGAACGGCGACTACCTGTCCGACGCAATCGCGGCGCAGATCGGCGGCATCGGCATCGCCCCGGGCGCGAACATCAACTACCTGACCGGCCACGGTGTGTTCGAGGCGACGCACGGCACCGCGCCCAAGTACGCGGATCAGGACAAGGTCAATCCGAGCTCCCTGATCCTGTCGGGCGTGATGATGTTCGACCATCTGGGCTGGAGCGAGCCCGCGCGCCTGATCGAGAACGGCCTGTCGCGCTCGATCGCCCAGAAGCGCGTGACGTACGACTTCCACCGCCTGACCGAAGGGGCGACGCTGCAGAAGTGCTCGGAGTTCGGCAGCGCGATCATCGAGAACATGGGGTGAGGGGGAGCCGCGGATGGGACGTTTCAAGGTCTCTCTGATCGGAGCCGGACAGATCGGCGGCGTGCAGGCTCTGCTGCTGGCGCAGCGCCGCTTCGCCGACGTGATGCTGTACGACGTGGTCGAGGGCGTGCCTCAGGGCAAGGCGCTCGACATCTGCCACGCGCTCTCGGAGTGGGGCGCGGACGCGCGCGTCAGCGGCACCAACGACTACAAAGACACCGCCAACTCCGATGTCGTGATCGTGACCGCCGGCGTGCCGCGCAAGCCGGGCATGTCGCGCGACGACCTGCTCAGCGTGAACCTCGGGATCATCAAGAGCGTCGCCGCCGGCGTGAAGCAGCACTCGCCGAACGCGACCGTGATCGTGGTGTCGAACCCGCTCGACGTGATGGTCTACGCCATGAAGCAGCTCACGGGGTTCCCGAAGCAGCGCGTGTTCGGCATGGCCGGCGTGCTCGACACCGCGCGCTTCCGCTTCTTCGTCGCCGAGGCGCTCGGGGTATCGGTGCGCGACGTGCACGCGGTCGTGCTCGGCGGCCACGGCGACAGCATGGTGCCGCTGCCGCGCTACTGCAGCGTGGGCGGTGTCCCGCTGCGGCGGCTGATGGACGACGCCACCATCGCCAGGATCACCAAGCGCGTGCAGGACGCCGGCGGCGAGATCGTGGCGCTGCTCAAGACGGGCTCTGCGTTCGTGTCTCCGGCCGAGGCGTCGGTCGAGATGGCCGAGGCCGTGCTGCTCGACCAGAAGCGCGTGCTGCCGTGCGCGGCGTACCTCGAGGGCGAGTACGGGCAGAAGGGGATCTACCTCGGCGTGCCGGTCGTGATCGGGCGCGGCGGCGTGGAGCGCGTGCTCGAGCTCGAGCTCGACTCCGCCGAGCGCGGCCTGCTCGACAAGAGCGCCGAAGCGGTGCGCGGCCTGATCGCTGCGGCGAAGCTCTAGGCGCCGCGATGAACGTCCACGAGTATCAGGCGAAGGGGATTCTCCGCGAGTACGGCGTCGACGTCCCGAAGGGCGAGCTCGCGACGACGCCGCAGGAGGCGGAGGCCGCGGCCGCGAGGATCGGCGGCCGCGTCGTGGTCAAGGCGCAGATCCACGCCGGCGGGCGCGGCAAGGCGGGCGGCATCAAGCTCGTCGCGTCGCCCGCCGAGGCGCGCGCGGCGGCCGAGAAGCTCTGCGGCGCGACGCTCGTCACGCCGCAGACTGGAGCGGCGGGCAAGAAGGTGCGCCGCCTGTACGTCGAGGCCGCGAGCGCCATCGACCGCGAGCTCTATCTCGGCATGCTCGTCGACCGCGCCACCCAGGGCGTCGCGGTGATCGCCTCCACCGAAGGCGGCATGGAGATCGAGGAGGTCGCGGCGCACCATCCGGAGAAGATCCTGCAGCTCCAGATCGATCCACTGGTCGGGGTCTGCGACTACCAGGCGCGCGATCTCGGCATCGAGCTCGGGCTCACGCCCGCGCAGACCGCGAGCTTCGCCAAGCTGCTCGCGGCGCTCTACCGAATGTTCCTGGAGAAGGACTGCTCGCTCGTCGAGATCAACCCGCTGGTCGTCTCCGCGGACCGCGTGTTCCCGCTCGACTGCAAGCTCGGCTTCGACGACAACGCGCTCTACCGGCACGCCGAGCTCGCCCTGCTGCGCGACCCCGACGAGGAGGACCCCCGCGAGCGCGCCGCGGCCGAGCACGACCTGTCCTGGGTCTCACTCGACGGCAACATCGGCTGCATGGTCAACGGCGCGGGACTCGCGATGGCCACGCTCGACATCATCGAGCAGGCAGGCGAGCGGCCCGCGAACTTCCTCGACGTGGGCGGCGGAGCGGACGCCGAGCGCGTGACGCACGCGTTCCGGCTGATCCTCGCGGACCCCGCGGTGAAGGCGATCCTGGTCAACATCTTCGGCGGGATCGTGCTGTGCGACGTGGTCGCGCAGGGGATCATCAGCGCGGCGACGAACGTCGGCGTGAAGGTGCCGCTCGTGGTGCGGCTCGACGGCACCAACGCGGAGAAGGGGCGCCAGATGCTGCGCGAGTCGGGTCTCGACATCACGCCCGCCGACGGCATGGCGGACGCGGCGAGGAAGGTCGTGGCGGCGGTGCGCGCGTGACCGCGCTCGTCGGACCGGAGACTCGCCTGCTGGTGCAGGGCATGGGCCGCGTGGGACAGCTCCACGCGCGGCTCTCGCGCGAGTACGGCACCAGGGTCGTCGCGGGGATCTCGCCGGGGAAGGGCGGCACGCAGCTCGAGGGCGTCCCGCTGTTCGAGAGCGTGCGCCAGGCCGTGCGCGAGACCGGCGCCAACGCGTCCGTAGTGTTCGTACCGCCGCCGGGCGCGGCCGACGCGATCCTCGAGGCAGCCGCTGCGGAGATCCCGCTCGTGTGCGCGATCACCGAGGGCATTCCGGTGCGCGACATGCTGCGCGCGAAGGCCGCGCTGCGCGGCTCGAAGACGCGCCTCGTCGGGCCGAACTGTCCCGGAGTTCTGTGCCCCGCTCACAAGGTGCGCATCGGCATCGCGCCGTATTCGATCTTCAAGCCGGGCAGCGTGGGCGTGGTCTCCCGCTCCGGCACGCTCACCTACGAGGCCGTCGACCAGCTCACCCGGCTCGGGATCGGCCAGTCGACCTGCATCGGCATCGGCGGCGATCCGATCCCCGGCACGAGCTTCATCGACGCGCTCGAGCTGTTCGAGCGCGACCCCGACACGAAGGCCGTGGTGATGATCGGCGAGATCGGCGGCAGCGCCGAGGAGCAGGCGGCGGAGTACGTAGCCGCCAGTGTCAGCAAGCCCGTCGTCGCGTTCATCGCCGGCCGCGCCGCTCCCGCCGGCAAGCGCATGGGTCACGCCGGCGCGATCATCTCCGGCGGCAAGGGCACCGCGGCCGACAAGGTGCGCGCGCTCGAGAAGGCGGGCATCCCGGTCGCGTCATCTCCCGCGGTGATCGGCGAGACGCTGCGCCAGGCCGCGCCGCAGGTGAAGTGAGCGCGAACCTCGTCGTCGTCGGCTCGGTCGCGCTCGACGACATCGAGGCCCCGGCCGGCAAGGTGGGCGGCGTGCTGGGCGGCGCCGCGAGTCACTTCTCGGTCGCCGCGAGTTATTTTGGCCCCGTGGCCGTCGTCGGCGTGATCGGCTCGGACTTCCCGCGCGAGCACCTCGAGTTCCTGACTGCGAAGGGCGTGGACTGCTCCGGGATCGAGGCGCGCGCAGGCAACAGCTTCCGCTGGGGTGGCCGGTACCACGCGTCGCTCAACCAGCGCGACACGCTCTTCACCGACCTCGGCGTGTTCGACGGCTGGGAGCCCAAGCTGGCGGAGGCGCACCGCGACGCCCCATTCGTGTTCCTGGCGAACATCCACCCCGAGATCCAGCTCCGCACGCTCGAGCAGGTGCGCGCGCCGCGCTTCACGGCGATGGACACGATGAACTTCTGGATCGAGGGCACGCCGGCCGAGCTGCGCCAGACACTCGCGCGGGTGAACGGTCTCGTGATCAACGATGAGGAGGCGCGCCAGCTCACCGGTGAGTCGAACCTCGTCCGTGCCGCCACCGCGATCCACGCGCTCGGCCCGCGCGTCGTGATCGTGAAGCGCGGCGAGCACGGCGCTCTGCTCTTCGACGACGCGGGCGTCTTCTCTGCGCCCGCCTTCCCGCTGCGGGAGGTGCAGGACCCGACCGGCGCCGGCGACAGCTTCGCCGGCGGCTTCATGGGCGCGCTCGCGGCGGCGGGCGAGCTCACCCCCGACACGCTCCGCCGCGCCGTGATCCACGGCTCGGTCATGGCCTCCTTCTGCGTCGAGCGCTTCAGCCTCGACCGCTTCCGCGCCCTCACCCAGGCCGAAGTCGACGCCCGCTTCGAGCAATTCCGCGCCCTGACGCGCTTCTAGCAGGGGCGCGCCGCTGACTACGCCGGCGCGCGCGCCGCCATCAGCGCTCACGAGAGCGCGCGCGCAAGAGACGCCGAGAGGCCGACTCCCGTCCGCGCCTTGCGCGAATCGGTCGGCCGAGCGCGAGCAAATCGCCCCGTCCGCGCGCGAGCCGCCCTTCGGCATCGAGCCTGGCCAAGCTGTCGCCCTGCGGCAGCGGGACGAGCAACGCAACGGGCCGTCCGCGGTCGGTCACCTCGATATGCTCACCCGCAGCGACTCGTCTCAGCACGGCGCTGGCCTGCTGGCGTAGCGCACGGACGCCGATTCGACCCATGTGCTACAGCGTCGCACACGCGGTGGCGCTCGGGCATCCGCGGTCGCGGCCGGGGATCGTCCGCCGGCGCAGGCTGGCGGCGAGCGCTGAAGCCCACCCCACTACTCCCTCGCCGACCGCGCCGGTCCTCGTCCGGCAGCGAGCTTGCCTGGGCCAGCTCACCGGTGAGCCGAACGTGGTGCGCGCCGCCGCGGCGATTCACTAGGCCCGCGCGTCGTGATCGTGAAGCGGGAGAGCGCGGCGCGGTGCTCCTGCAGGACCCGACCGGCGCCGGCGACAGCTTCGCCGGCGGCTTCATGGGCGCCCTCGCGGCGGCAGGCGAGCTCGCGCCAGACACGCTACCGCGCGCGGTGATCCACGGCTCGGTGATGGCCTGCTTCTGCGTGGAGCGCTTCAGCGTCGACCGCTTCCGCGCCCTCACCGCCGAGGTCGACGCCCGCTTCGAGGATTTCCGCGCGTTGACGCGCTTCTAGGTTTAGTGCGGGCCCTCGTCGGTGGGCTCGAAATTCGCTTGTACCCGCACGATCCCTTGTATTCGGAATGCCGGGGGGGGTAGCGTCGCAACGTCGGGCACGAGGTCGGCCAGATTGGAGGTGTCGATGGTCGCGCTAAGGCGACGGCTCGTACCGTCCGCTATCGCTATCGGCTGCAGCGTGATGCTCCGCGCGGAGGCGTCCGCTGCGTCCGTTACGTTCGAGCTCGCCGGCGTCGTCACGCAGGTGTTCGATTCAGAGGTCCTCCCGGGTGACGACGGATGGATCGACTCATCCATCGGTATCGGGACGCCCTTCACGGGAACCTACACGTTCGATCCGGCGGCACCTGATCTCGACGCAGACCCCGGAGTTGGCCGGTTTCAGTTTCCGACACCCGCTGGGATTGAGATCCGCGTCGGAAACTACGTCTTCCGCAGCGGAGGTGGCACATCTGACCGTCTGGTAATCGTCGTTCAGGACGGCGCGTTGTCCGATGCATACGTCGTTGGGACGCCGTCGATGGAAGCTACTGGGCCCTTTCCCGGCGGCGCGACGCTTCTGGGTCCAGGTTCCAATCTCACCGGGGTTTGGTCGCTGCGGGGTAGCCCAAGCCAGCTAACCAGCAGCGCCTTGCCAACAGCGCCTCCACCGCTCTCTGGGTGGACGGGCAATCAGCTAAGAGTGGCATACGAGGTTCAGGAGACGATCTTCGGCTTCGAGGGAACAGTGACCACGATCGTACCCGAGCCCGGCAGCGGCGCTCTTACCGGTGTAGCGTGCGCGCTACTTGCATGGTGGCGAAGGCGAGACATGATGCCGACCCGGCGACCAGCGAAGTAGGTTCCGACATCGTGAAGGGGTTCCTGTGCTTCATTGATCACCGCCGCCGTCCTGCTTGACGCGAGCTTTGCGTACTCGCAAATTGCCGACATCCGAGTCAACAGCGATGCGGACGGCGTGGTGGTGGGCATTGGCCAGAGCGAAACCACTGTTGCCGTGGGAAACGCGGTGACTTGCATCGCGTACAACGACCGGGTAGGGCTGGTGAAGCGAAACGGATTCGCAGCTTCGGGAGACGGTGTGAGTTTCTCCGACGGCGGGAGCTTCCCGACTCCGAGTCCGGTGGATGGGTTCGACCCTACTCTTGCGTTTCGAGCGGCAGACGCGCAGTTCTACTTCGTCGCGGTCGCTTCGCTCACGGTCGGGCTCGTAGTTCTCCGATCGATGGACTGCCAGGCTTGGAATTTTCTCGGACGGATCAACCGCACGACCCCGGGGACCCTCAAGCTGTCGGATCGACCAATGCTTGCGATCGACAACAGCGCGAGCTCTCCCCGATTCGGCCGTCTCTTCGTGGCGTTCTTGGTTCAGGATAACTTGACCCAAGCCCTCAGGGTCCGCGTTGCTTGGTCTGACAATCCCGCGTCACCGCCGGAACCAGTGGACAACTGGTCGAACATCAGCGACGTGGCCCTCCCAGTCCCCGGATGGGTGACGCAGGCGCCGTGGGTGGCGACTGCGCCAAACGGCGACGTGTATGTCGCGTTCGTCGAGTATGAGACCGCGCATGGAGGTCAGCAGACCATCCGGATCTCACGCTCCACGGATGGGGGTGCGATCTGGCAGCCTCCTACACCGATCGCAACAGGGCGCCGCGCGGGGAACTTGGTGGCCTCTCATCCCGACCGCTGCGGGAGGCCCGCGCTGAATGGCGACATTCGGATTTCCGGGAGTCCACAGATCGCCATTCATCCGGATCCGGCGCTACCTCCGCCTGCCTATGTGATCCATGCGAGCTACTTCTACGACTCCGACGGAGAGGGACCGGACGAGTCCAACGCCTTCTACCGTCGATCTACGAACCAAGGTGGCGAGTGGTCGGCGCAGGTACAGCTGAACCAAGACAACCCCAACACTCCGACCGATCAGTGGAGCCCGGCGCTAGCTGTGAGCGCAAGCGGCGTCGTCGCGGCAACCTGGTACGACCGGCGCAACGATCCGAGCGGAAACTGGAGGTTCGACCGCTACCTGTCGATGTCCGACGATGGCGGGATCACGTGGCGCCCCAACGTTCGCCTCAGTGATCTCGCGAGCAAGGCTGGCAGCACTTCTCCGGTGTCGAGAAACCTGCCGCCTTACGGTGAAGGGACCTCGAGGTGCTACCACGGCGACTATGACCAAGTGGCAGTCGACGCTGGTGGCCTCTTCCATGTCGCATGGTCGGACGACCGGCGACTTCTCCCGACGGGTGGATGCCCCTCGGACGATCCGAACTATCCGTCGCTTCCTTACTTTGTCAGTTCGTGTCCGAATCCCGACGTCTACTACAACCGGATCGGGGACATCGACGGCGACGGGCTGCGAGACGCGTACGACACCTGTCCAACCGTGCCGAACCCGGTTGCCGCGGACGCGGACGGCGACGGAGTAGACGACGTTTGCGACACCTGCGGGCGACAGCCGGACTTCAACAACGACGTGCTCCAGTTGGGGCCGAATCCGGCCTTTGGGGGTAGCATGACGAACCGGACGACGGTCAGCGGTCAGCTCGACGACGACGCCGACGGCATCGGGAATCACTGCGACTTCGACTACAACAACCAGGGGGCGGTGATAACCGCGACGGACTTCAACGACATGAAGTTCTCGTTGCTCCCTAGTCCGGGCTTGATGACACAGAGCAACTGCGGGGGCACGGCCGCTGAGGGTGGTTCGGGCGACACGCAGCGCTGCGGCGAGTTCGATCACGATGGTGCGGGCGCAGTCGTCGGCGTGGTGGACTTCAACAAGGCGAAGGCGGCGGTCGCAGGGTTGATCCTGGTCCCACAGGAGACCATGGCGTGCGGGGACCCATGCAAGGCGCCGTTCAGCGGCCCGATCGGATCCGGGAACGAGGTTCTGGGGAAGGCGATCATGTGCGAGGGAGTGGCCTGCCAATGACGTGGACGAAGACCCTTCGGATTGCTGCGGTCGTGGCGTTGGCGCCTTCGAGCGCCTTTGCTGCGATCAAGGACTGGTGCAGCCCCGCCGAGCAGGTCGGGGACGTGCTTCCGGGGGCCACGTGCAGCAGCCACCTGGCGCTGATGGCGGAGGTCGCGAGCGCGGCGGTGCCGTGCTGGGAGCAGATCTCGGAGGATCTGCTGGCTGACGAGTGGCTCGCGGCGCGGGCGCAGTGCGAAGCGCAGGCGCACTTCGCCGTCTGCGGCCAGGCGGCCTGCTTCTAGCGCGCGCAGGTCCTGCGCCAAAACCGCGGCCCGGCTTCAAGTTGCGCCTCCCCCGCGCCGATGGCGCAGGGGAGATGTTCTCGCAGCTGGACGGGCCCACGTCGCTCCGCGCCGATCTGGTGCGTGCGCTCGCCTTCTCGCTGGCGGATGTGGAGCAGAGCGAGCCCGACGGGACGCACCTGTGCCGCGCCGCGGTCGCCGGGATCTGGAACGGAACCAAGGGCGTGGTGGTCGTGCTGCTGCGCCGGCTCGATCCGGCTCGGGTCACGCGCTATCGCTTCGCGCATCCGGTCGACAACGAGGCCGATCTGGACAGCGCGGTCGAGAGCGGGCTCGGCTTCGCGCTCTCGCTCGGCTTCCTGATGGACGACCCGGAGTTCAAGCGGCTCGACGAGGTGGAGCGGACGCTCCGCGTCGCCCGCTGGGACGAGCTGCGCAAGGTCAAGCACGCCAGGCGCGAGAAGAAGGCGAAGCACGACGCTCCGATCGAGCTGGCGCTCGCGGAGTCCCCCGAGCCCGACGAGCCCGACGTCCCCGTTGCGCCGCTTCCCGCGCCGGAGCCGCCACCCCCGGCGGCGGCCGCCGCTCCGACCGACCCCGCCAGCGCGACCGCGGCTGCGGCGCTGGATGCGGCGGGCAAGACCGTCCTCGCCCGCATCGCGTTGCGCGTGCGCGGGATCGATCCGCTGGGTCGCTTGCTTTCGTTCTTCTAGCCGGAGGGAAACCGATGAACGCCACGCTGCGAATCGCTACAGCGCTCCTCTTCGTGGGCTGCGCGTCACTTTCGTCCGACGAGCGCGGCCGCTTCAATGCGCACCGCGACCTCGGCGGCGCGTACCTGCAGAAGGCCCAGCTCGAGCTGGCGATCCGCGAGTACCGCGAGGCGGTCGAGCTCTGGGACGGCGACGCCGAGACGCACTTCTCGCTCGGTGAGGCCTACCGCCAGAAGCAGGCCTTCGCGGAGGCCGAGCGCCACTTCGCGAAGGCACTCGAGCTCGACCCACAGCTCCTCGACGCGCGGCTGAATCTCGGCGTCGTGTACCTGCAGCAGGAGCGCTGGCCCGACGCGATCCGCGAGAACCAGCTCCTGATCGAGGATCCGACGTTCCTCCGACCAGGCCGCGCCCTTGTCAACATGGGATGGGCTCATTACAAGTCAGGCGATCGATCGAGCGCCGAGCAGCTGTTTCGCCGCGCGATCGCGACTGACTCAGGGAACTACCAGGCGTGGCTGAATCTCGGCATCGTGCTCTACGACGAGCACGTGCTGGGCGAATCGGTGGACGCGTTCGGCAAGGTGCTCGAGCTGCTCCGGGCGAGACCGCCGGAGCTGTTCCGCGCCGCGGAGGCCGAGGCGCGCTTCCGCATGGCGATGGCGCACGTCCGGCTCGGTCAGCGGGAGCGGGCGATCGCGCAGCTCCGGATTGCGGCGGATCGGGGGGGAGAGGCGGTTTGGGGCAAGAAGTCGCGAGACTACCTCGCGGTGCTGGAGTAGCGCGCCGAGCCGAGAGCGCGGACGCCTTCGGCGCCTGGCTCGCGCGCGAGCGCAGACTCCGCGCGATCCCGCTCGAGTGGGTGTCGCTGCGCACCAAGCTCCCACTCCCGCGCCTTCGCGCCCTCGAAGCCGGGCACGATCCGCTGGGCAGTGACCGCAGCGGGCGCGCCGCGGCGCGCGCGCTCGCGCTGGCGATCGGCGCGGATCCAGACGAGGCCGCCGGCCGCCTCTGCGACGCAGCGCCCGCGCCGCTCGAAGCGGCGCCGGTCGCACAGCCGCCCGGGCGGCGCCTCGTCGTGCCCCGCTGGACCCCGGCGCTGATCGCGGCGCTCGCCGCGGCAGGCGCCGCCTGGGGATTGCTCGCGCTGCTCGACGCCCGGGCCGCACCCGCGCCGGACGTCGTCTTGCGCCCCGACTACGTCGAGCGCCTGCGCCTGGGCGCGGGGAAGTAACCGCCAGCTCCGGTAACCTCCGCTCATGTCCGAGCACCGCACGCGCGGGCTCGTCCTGCGCACCTTCGATCACGGCGAGTCGGATCGCCTGGTGCACCTGTACACCGAGGGGATGGGGCGGGTCTCGGCGATCGCCAAGGGCGCGCGGCGCTCGCGGCGGCGCTTCCCCGGCACGCTCGAGCTGTTCTCCGCACTCGACCTCGTGCTCGTCGAGTCGCCTCGCTCGGGCTGGGTGCGGATCCAGGCCGCACAGCTCGAGCGCGCGCACGAGGGCATCGCCGCGAGCGTGGGGCGCTTCGCGATCGCCTGCGAGCTGGTCGAGCTGCTTGATCGCTGCGCGGGCGAACGCGACAGCCACCCTGAGCTCTACCGCTTCGCGCTCGGCGTGCTCGGCGTGCTGGAGGGCGAGCGACCCGATCGCCTGCTCGCGCTGCTCGTCGCGACCAAGACACTGGCCCGGCTCGGGTTCCGGCCGGTGCTCGCCGCCTGCGCTGTCTGCGGGGAGCCGATCGCCGGCCGGACACAGGTCGCCTTCGCGATCCGGCACGGCGGCGCCGCGTGCCCGCGCTGCGCGGCGCCCGAGGACGAGTCCGTCGCGGTCGACCTGCTGCTCGCGGTCGACGCCGGGATCCGCGCACCGCTGCGCCAGCGCGCGGAGCTTTGCCTGTCGGAGCGCGCGGTGCGGCAGGCGGAGAGCCTGCTCGAGCGCTTCTTCCGCTTCCACGTCGGGCTCGAGACGCGCTCGCGCGAGGCCGTGCATGCGCTCGTCGGCTTCGGCCGTCCCTCGCTTGACGAGGCCACCCCCCCCGGAAACAATGCGCCCGGACCGCGCGCGGCAGGAGAGGGCGGCGCGCCCTTGGCGCCCGTCTGAGGCCAGCCAGGGCGGCCCCGAGAGCGAGGAGGCCGTGGGCAGACGAGCCAAGCGAGCGAAGCCCGCTGCGAAGCGCAGGCCCGTCGCCGCTCGCCGCCGCGTGCGGAAGGCGGTCTACGGCTTCGGTGGAGGGCGCGCGGAAGGCAGCGCGCGCCTGCGCGAGCTGCTCGGCGGCAAGGGGGCGAATCTCGCGGAGATGACCCGCCTCGGCGTCCCAGTCCCGGCGGGCTTCACGATCTCGACCGAGGTCTGCAGCGAGTACTACCGGCTCGGCCGGAAGCTACCGCCCGGGCTCTGGGACGAGGTGCTCGCCAAGCTCGCGCGCATCGAGCAGGTGATGGGCGCGCGCTTCGGCGACCAGGTGAACCCGCTGCTGCTCTCGGTCCGCTCCGGTGCGCGCGTGTCGATGCCCGGAATGATGGACACCGTTCTGAATCTCGGGCTCAACGCCGACACGGTCGAGGCGCTCGCGCGCGCGACCGGCAACCGCCGCTTCGCCTACGACAGCTATCGCCGCTTCCTCCAGATGTACGGGAACGTCGTGCTCGGGATCAAGCACGAGGACCTCGAGAGCCGGCTCGGCGCCTTGAAGCGCGAGCGCGGCGTGGCGGACGACACCTCGCTCTCGACGGACGCGCTCGCGTCCCTGGTCGCGCAGTACCAGGAGCTGGTGCGCGACCGCCTCGGCACGGAGTTCCCGTCGGATCCGCTCGAGCAGCTCCGCGGCGCGATCGGCGCGGTGTTCGAGTCCTGGAACACGCCGCGGGCGGCGGTGTACCGCAAGCTGAACGGGATCCCCGAGGCCTGGGGCACCGCGGTCACCGTGCAGGCGATGGTGTTCGGGAACCTGGGAGACGACTCCGCGACGGGCGTCGCGTTCACGCGCGATCCCTCGACCGGGGAGCGCCGCTTCTTCGGCGAGTTCCTGCCCAATGCGCAGGGCGAGGACGTCGTCGCCGGCATTCGCACGCCGCGCGCGATCAGCCGCCGCGCCCGGCGCCGCGGTCAGCCGGCGTCGCTGGAAGAGACGATGCCGGGTCCGTACGGCGAGCTGCTCGCGGTCGCGCAGCGGCTCGAGCGCCACTACCGCGACATGCAGGACCTCGAGTTCACGATCCAGCGCGGGAAGCTCTGGATGCTGCAGACGCGCAGCGGCAAGCGCACGGCGCGCGCGGCGGTCAAGGTGGCCGTCGACATGGTGCGCGAGAAGCTGATCGACCGGAAGACCGCGCTGCTGCGCGTCGATCCGCACCAGCTCGACCAGCTGCTGCATCCGGCGCTCGACTCCGCGGCCGCGCCGCCGCCGATCGGGCAGGGGCTGCCGGCATCGCCGGGCGCCGCGTGCGGCAAGGTCGTGTTCTCCGCGGATGTCGCCGAAGAGCGCGCGCGCGCCGGCGAGGCCGTGATCCTGGTGCGCCACGAGACCTCGCCCGAGGACATCCACGGCATGCACGCGGCCCGCGGCATCCTGACCGCGCTCGGCGGGATGACGTCGCACGCTGCCGTCGTCGCGCGCGGCATGGGCAAGTGCTGCGTGGCGGGCTGCGCCGGGCTCGAGATCGACGCGGAGGCGCGCATAGCACTCCTCGGTGGTGTCGAGTTTCGCGAGAACGACGTGATCACGCTCGACGGCTCGACCGGCTTCGTGTTCAAGGGCAGCGTTCCCACCATCGAGCCCGCGCTCGGCAAGGAATTCCAGACTCTGATCCGCTGGGCCGATGGCGTGCGTCGGCTGCGCGTGCGCACCAACGCCGATACGCCGGCGGACGCCGAGATCGCGCGCCGCTTCGGTGCGGAGGGCATCGGGCTGTGCCGCACCGAGCACATGTTCTTCCAGACCGAGCGCATCCTGGCGGTCCGGCGCATGATCCTGGCGCAGACCAAGTCGGAGCGCGCGGCGGCGCTCGCTGAGATCCTGCCGATGCAGCGCGGCGATTTCGTCGGGATCTTCCAGGCAATGGCGGGGCTGCCGGTCACGATCCGGCTGCTCGACCCGCCGCTGCACGAGTTCCTGCCGCACGAGGCGCCCGAGCTCGCCGCGCTGGCGCGCGACCTCGGCGCCCCGCAGGCCGAGGTCGAGCGCAAGGTGCGCGCGCTGTACGAGCACAACCCGATGCTCGGTCACCGCGGCTGCCGGCTCGGGATCACCTATCCCGAGATCTACGAGATGCAGGCGCGCGCGATCTTCGAGGCGGCGTGCGACTGCGCCGCCGGCGGGCTCCGCGCCGCGCCCGAGATCATGATCCCGCTGGTGGCCGACGTGCGCGAGCTCTCGATCCTGCGCGAGTCGGTCGAGCGCGTGGGCAAGCTCGTGATGGCCGAGCGCGGCCGCCGGGTGCGCTACACGATCGGCAGCATGATCGAGGTGCCGCGCGCGGCTCTCACCGCGGATCGCATCGCGCGCCATGCCGACTTCTTCTCATTTGGCACCAACGACCTGACCCAGATGACGCTCGCGCTCTCGCGCGACGACGCCGGGCGCTTCCTGCCGGCCTACCTCGAGGCGGGGATCATCTCGGCCGATCCCTTCGTCACGCTCGACATCCGCGGCGTGGGCGAGCTCTGCCGGCTCGGGATCCGCGCGGGCCGCAAGGTGCGGCCCGACTTGAAGGTCGGCATCTGCGGCGAGCATGGCGGCGATCCGCGCTCGATCGCCTTCTGCCACGCTGCGGGCTTCGACTACGTGAGCTGCTCGCCCTACCGCGTGCCGATCGCGCGGCTTGCGGCGGCGCGGGCCGTCCTCGAACCTCCGCCGCAGTGAAGCGCGCGATCGTCCTGGCGAGTGCGGCATGCCTGGGCCTGGCCTGCGCATCCGCTCCCGCGGGCAGCGCCTCGCGCGTCGACGACCCCGGGGTCGCCGCTTTCGCTGCGCGCATCGACGGCTTCTACCGCGCGCTCGAACGCCGGCCGCTCGACTCGGCCGCGACCTTCGAGGACCCACGACTGCACGGGTACTTCTCGACGCCGGCTGAGTTCTCGGACTGGTACGCCTCGCTCGCGAATCAGGTGCGCGACGCCGACCTGCGGCTCGGGCGCGCGGACAGCGTGCGTGTGCGGGAGTTTCGCTTCGAGGAGCCCGGCGTGGCGCGGGTACAGGTCGAGCTCTCCGGGCGCCGGGGCCGGCGTGTGCTGTTCAGCGCGGTCACGCTGGAGCGCGCCGACATCTGGCGCCAGCGGAACGGTACCTGGGTGCTCTCCCCGGAGAAGCTGTGAACGCGAGCCCGGAGCATCGCGCGAGCAGGCGGGCCCGCGTGGGCTTCCGCGTCGCGCTGGAGCAGACGGGCCAGCAGCTGTTCGCTCAGGCTCTGAACGTGTCGGAGGGCGGGATCTTCCTGGCAGCGCCCGAGCCCCCGGAGCTCGGTTCGCCCGTCAGCATCGTGCTGAGCCTGCCCCCGAGCGGGCGCTTCCTGCGCCTGCAGGGCGAGGTCGTGCGGCACGCCGGGGACGACGAGCCAAGCGGGTTCGCGGTGCGCTTCAGGGCCGTAGACGAGCCGAGCGCTGACGTCCTCAGCCGCTTCGTCGACGACGTAGAAGGATCGGCCTAGCGACCCGCCGCTCCCGGCCGATTTGCCCAAATTGGGAAAACCCTTCCCCTGCGGCCGCTGGCCCTCGAGCCCGAAGCGGCGACGCCGCGACCAACCCCGCGAATTCGCGACACGCGGACGCGGAGCTGCCGCCTGCCGATTGGCATACGGCTTGCTCTGTAGCGGGCGGGTGCGACCTGGGCCGAGAGGCCCCCGGATGCGGCTGGAGGAGGAGCCAACCGCGCCGGCGACACGAGCTGGGGCTGAGCTTGAGCGACGCAGACCAGACCATGGTCGACGCGATCCGGAAGGGCGACGCCGGAGCGTTCGACACGCTGTACAAGGGCTACTTCCGCAGGATCTACAACTTCGCGTTGCGCAGGCTCGGCGACCCCGCCGAGGCCGAAGACGTGACGCAAGAGGTCTTCACCGCGGTCTTCAGCTGCCTCGATCGGTTCGAGGGCAAGTCGGAGCTCCTGGTGTGGATCTATGGGATCACCCGCAACATCTTGAACAACCGCCTGCGCCGCCGCGGCGGGATCCGGCTGATCTCCCTGGAGGAGCTCCCGCCGGAGGCTGCGCCGGTCGACCTTGGACCGGGACCGGCCGCTGAGGCCCGCGAGACGCTCGCGCGCGTCCAGGCGGCGATCGAGGAGCTCCCGCCGGACCAGCGCCGCATCCTCGAGCTTCGCCACGGCCGCCAGCTCGCGATCCGCAAGATCGCCGAGCTGATGGAGCGGTCCGAGGACGCGGTCAAGTCGAGCCTGTACCGCGCCCGGCGCGCGCTGGCGGCTCGGCTGCCGAACGATTCGATTCACCTCGGATCCTGAGGGGCGCCGCCCCCGTTTCGCGCCATTTGCCGCGGGCTTGCAGCGGGTCGCGCCACCTTCGCTACGGCTCGTCCACTCATATGTCGAAGGGCGAGGGTGGGAAAGGCCGAGGCCGGACGGCGTGCGTCGCCGGCGCTGTCCAGACATGTGTCTGCCTGCCGCCTGACCTCGGTCGAAGCTGAAAGCCAGCATGAGCGAGCGCACCAAATCCAACCGCGACAGCGGCTCCGTCTGGAAGGCGAAAGCCTTCTGGGACGAGGTCGAGGGCTGCATCGAAGCCCCCGACCCGCTCGACCTCCACGAGTTCGCGACCGCGGACCGCCTCGGGATCGACGCCCCCGCGAGCTTCCGCGACGGCCTGCGCCGTGAGATGCGCGCTCTCGTTCGCCGCCGCTACAGCCACTAGTCTCCGCCGCGCATGGGTTCCCTGCGCAAGCGGCTCTCGCCGCGCCTGCTCGCCGTCTACGCCGTCGGCCTCGCGCTCCTGTTCTCCGCGCGCCCGAGCCCGCGCTCGTTAGCACTCGGGCTCGTGCCGCTTGCGGCCGGCGTGGCGCTCCGGGTCTGGGCCACCGGCTACCTGCACAAGAACGACGCGCTCAGCGTCTCCGGTCCCTACGCGTATCTGCGTCACCCGCTCTACCTGGGCACGCTGCTGGTCGGGACGGGGCTCGCGTGGATGGCGGCGAGCCCGCTCGCGCTCGGGCTCTGGGCGTTCTTCCTGGCGGCGTACTTCCTGTACTACCTGCCGTACAAGGAGCGCATCGAGTGTGCGCGGCTCGAGGCGATCTATGGCGACGCGTTCCGCCGCTACGCGACCGCTGTGCCGGCCCTGCTGCCGCGGCTACACGCGTACCACCCGCTGGCGGGCGAGGGCGACGCGACGCTCGTCTGGAACCGCGACCGCTTCGCGGATAACCACGAGCTCGGCATGGCGCTCGCGATCCTCGGCGGCGTGGCCGCGCTGGTAGCGCTGTTGGTGGTTCGCTGAGCGCTGGCCTCGGCGCGGCCGACCTCTTCGGTCCCGGCGTGCGCGTGCTCAACCGCGGGGGCCCGGCGAACGCCGACGTTCTCTACCTGGAGCGCGTGGGCCAGCCGCCCTTGATCGTGAAGGACTGGGGACGGCGCTCGGCGTTCGTGCGGCGCTGGCTGGCGCCCCGGCTGATTGCACACGAGCTCGCGGCGCTGGAGCGGCTGGAGGGCCTGGCCGGCGTTCCGCGCTCGCATGGACGCCTGGGGGCGCATGCGCTGGCGATGGAATATCTCGACGGCGATCCGCTGCGGCGCCAGGGTCGAGCGATGCAGCTCCCCGAAGTGTTCTTCGACGCGCTCGAGGGGATCGTCGACGGGATCGCCGCGCGCGGGCTCGCGCACCTCGATCTGCGCAGCCCGACCAACGTGCTGCGCACGCGGAGCGGCGCTCCAGGCATCATCGATCTCGGCGGCGCGTTTCCGGTGCCGCTGCCCGCGGCGCTGCGCCGCGCGCTTCACCGGAGCGCGCTCGCCAAGCTGCGCGGGCGCTTCGCGGCGGCGGAGGGCGCGACCGATGCGGCGGCGCCGCTCGTCGCCGCCCGCGACTTCAAGACGGGCGGCGTGCGCTTCCGCATCGCGGACGAAGGGGCCCTGGAGGATCCGGTCCCTGTTCTGTTGCTCCACGACGTCGGGCTCTCGGGCGCGCTGTTCGCTCGGGAGCTCGCCGCGGCGGGTGCGGCGGGCCGACGCGTGCTCGCGCCCTCGCTCCCGCCGTTCGGCGGATCCGCGCGCCCGCTGCGCGGGATCGGCCCGGCGTCCCAGGCCCTGCGGCTCTGCGCGCTGCTCGACGCGCTCCGGATCGCGAAGGTCGACGTGGCGGGCTTCGGCTTCGGCGCCCTCGTGGCGGGAGCGCTCGCGAAGCAGGCCCCGGCGAGCGTTCGCGCTCGCGCGACACTCGGCGGCGTCGATGCGCTGCGGAGCGCCTGGGTGCAGGCACGAGCTGGCGCAGCGGTCGCGCCACCCCTGCCCGACGGCCTCGACCCGGGCGTGATCGATGCGCTTCGCTCCGCGCAGGCACTCGCCCCACGAAGCGCGGTCCGGAACGCGTTGCGCGCGCTCGACGCGGCTGCATTCGCGCTGGCGCCGCCGGCGCTGCTCGAGGGCTACGGCCCGAGCGATCCGCAGCGGCTGTTCGAGGCGCTGCGCGCGCCTAGCGGCGCGTAGCGTCCGGCCGCGTCTCGGCGACGACGATCGCGTCGGCGTCGCCGCGCCGAAGGGCAGCGCGCAGCTCGATGCCGCTGGCCGTGCGTCCCGTCCCATCCGCGCGCGCCATGCGCTGCAGGGCGTCGTCCGAGCACTCCGAGGTGGCGAGCGCGGCGCGACCCGGGGCCACGCGCGCGCCGACTCCGCTGGCGCGCACCTCAAGCGCGATCTCCTCCGCGACCGGAGGATTGGGCAACGCGATCACCGCGCTCGCCGCGGGAGCGAGGTGGCCGCGCCAGATCCAGTGCGTGGTCCACGCTCCCGGCTCCTCGCCGAGCCGGCTCCACGAGCGCAGTCGGAGGCGCACCCACCCGACCGGCGCGTCGCCACGGTTGGTCACGATCGCGCACACCTCGGCGCGATCGGGTACGCCGTCGAAATGCGTGGCGACCAGCCCGCGATAGCGGTCGAGCTCGACGGGCGGACGCAGACATCCGGCGACGACAAGGCACAGCAGCGCAAGCGCAGGCGGGGTGCGCATAGGGGGGGCTCCACCCCCGTGTCGGTGTGGCCGGCCGCCCGCTTGATCTCCTCTTACCGTGTACGGCGCGGCGAAGCCGCGCCTACGGCGTCGCTCGGGCGAGGCGCCCTCGCTGCGCGCGCGGAGCACTTGCCTTTGCCGCGATGGCTATCGCCAAGCGGCCTTCGCTCGGGCGAGGCGCCCGCGCTGCGCGCGGAGGACTTGCGGTCTACGCGGGGTGCGCGAGGAGGGCGCGGCGCACGAGCTCGAGGCGGTCGTTGCCGAAGTACATGTCGGCGCTGTTCACGAACAGAGTGGGCGAGCCGAAGCCGCCGCGCTCGATGAGCTCGTCGGTATTTGCGCGGAGCTTGCCTTTGTACGCGTCCGATTCGATCTTGCGGAAGTACTCGTCGGGGTCGAGCCCGACTCGGTCGACGATCGCGGCGAGCACCTCCGGGCGCGAGATGTCGCGGTCGTCGCCCCAGTACGCCTCGAAGACCGCCCGCGCGTACGGCGGGAGCACGCCGTGCTCGAGCGCGACGAAGGCGCCACGCATCGCGCGCACGCTGTTCACGGGAAAGACCGTCGGCTGGCCGATCGCGAGCCCGTACGCGCGGGCCCAGTCGCGCAGGTCTTTGGCGTAGTAGCGCGCCTTGACCGGCACGGGCTGCGCGCGCTGCTCGTACACGCTCTTGTTCACCGTGTTGAACACGCCTCCGACCAGGATCGGGCGCCAGACGAGCTCCGCCGCCGTCTCTGCGGCCAGCGGTCCCACCGCGTGGAACGCCAGATAGGTCCACGGACTCGAGCAGTCGAAGAAGAGCTCCACCCGACGCATCCGCCGATCATCGCACGCCCGCCACGTTGCGGCCTTCTCTGCTACTAGTAGGGCGCCTTCCGGGGGCTCCCCCGGCGAGGGGGGAGCTCTTGGAGGTGATCTCTCACGACATCGTCCTCGTGGGCGGAGGCGGCGCCGGGCTGCGCGCGGCCATCGAGATCGTGCAGAGCTGGCCGCAGGCGACGGTTGCGCTGGTCTCCAAGGTCTATCCGATGCGCAGCCACACGGTGTCGGCGGAAGGCGGCGCGGCGGGCGTCGCGCGCGACGACGACAGCCTGGAGCTGCACGCCAGGGACACGCTCAAGGGCAGCGACTTTCTGGCGGACCAGGACGTGGTCGAGGCGTTCGTGCAGGAAGCGCCGCTCGAGCTCACGCAGCTCGAGCACTGGGGCTGCCCGTGGAGCCGCGAGCCCGACGGTCGCGTGGCCGTGCGCGCCTTCGGCGGGATGAGCGCCAAGCGCACCTGGTTCGCCGCCGACAAGACCGGGTTTCACATGCTGCACGCGCTGTTCCAGACGTCGCTGCAGTTCCCACAGATCCGGCGGCTGGACGAGAGCTTCGCCACACGCATCCTCGTCGACGGCGGGCGCGCCTGTGGCGTGGCCGCACTCGACATCCGGAGCGGCGAGATGCGCGCGGTGCTCGGTCGCGCGGTGATCCTGTGCACCGGCGGCGGCGGCCGCATCTTCCCGTTCACGACCAACGCGGCGATCAAGACTGGCGACGGCATGTCGCTGGCGTACCGCGCCGGCGTGGCGCTCAAAGACATGGAGTTCGTGCAGTACCACCCGACGGGGTTGCCGGGCACGGGGATCCTGATGACCGAGGCGTCGCGCGGCGAGGGCGGCTACCTCAGGAATGCCGAGGGCGAGCGTTTCCTGGTCACGCGCGACTACGGCGTGGGCAACAAGGCCGAGCTCGGGCCGCGCGACATGCTCTCGCGCGCGATCATCCGCGAGATCGAGGCCGGCCGCGCGTTCAAGGGGCCGTACGGCGAGTACGTGCACCTCGATCTCACGCACCTCGGCGAGGCGGTGATCGACAAGAAGCTGCCGTTCGTGCGCGAGCTCGCGCGGAACTACGTCGGGATCGATCCGGTCGTGCAGCCGATCCCCGTGCGGCCCGTCGTGCACTACATGATGGGCGGCGTCGACACCGACATCGACGCCGCGACCGTCGTGCCGGGTCTGTTCGCCGCCGGCGAGACCGCTTGCGTGTCGATGAACGGCGCGAATCGGCTCGGGTCGAACTCGCTCACCGAGTGCCTGGTGTTCGGCGCACGCGCCGGTAAGAGCGCGGTGCGCTACGCGCGCGAGGCCGCGCCGCTGCGCGAGGCCCCGGCGGTGGAGCTGGCGAAGGCCGAGGCCGCGCGCCTCGAGAAGCTGCGCGGCAAGCACGGCGGTGAGCGCATCTCGCAGATCCGCCGCGAGCTGCACGCCGCGATGGAGCGCGGCTGCGGCGTATTCCGCGAGCAGGCCGAGATGGACCACATGGTCCGCGCCGTGACCGACCTGCGCAAGCGCTACGTCGACCTCGGCCTCTCCGACCAGAGCAAGGTATTCAACACCGAGGTGACCCAGGCGCTCGAGCTCGGTGCGATGCTCGACGTGGCCGAGGCCGTCGCCCTCTCCGCGGCGGCCCGCCGCGAGTCCCGCGGCGCGCACACGCGCACGGACTTCCCGAACCGCAACGACGGCGAATGGCTCAAGCACAGCCTCGTGCGTTTTGCGCCCGAGGGACCGAGGCTCGACTACAAGCCGGTCACGATCACCCGCTGGCAGCCCGAGGAGCGCAAGTACTGAGATGGCCGAGACGCGCACCGTGACCCTCGAGGTCACCCGCTTCAGACCCGAGCAGGACGAGGGCACCACGACCCAGAGCTACGAGGTGCCGTGCCTCGAAGACTGGGTCGTGCTCGACGCGCTGAACTACGTGAAGGATGAGATCGACCCGACGCTCTCGCACCGCTGGTCCTGCCGCATGGGCGTCTGCGGGAGCTGCGGGATGATGGTGAACGGCTCACCGAAGCTCACCTGCAACGCCTTCGTGCGCGACTATCCAGACAGGATCACGGTCGGGCCGCTCGCGAACTTCCCGATCGTGCGCGACCTGGTGGTCGACCTCTCGAGCTTCATGGAGAAGCTCGTGGCGGTGAAGCCGTGGACGATCCGCGAGACGCAGAAGGACCCGAAGTACGGCGAGTACCTGCAGTCGCCGGAGGATCTGGAGCGCTACCAGCAGTTCTCGATGTGCATCAACTGCACGCTGTGCTACGCGGCGTGTCCGGTGCTCTCGCACTCCGAGGACTTCCTCGGCCCCGCCGCGATCGCGCTGGCGCACCGCTACAACCTGGACTCGCGCGACTTCGGCCAGGCCGAGCGCTTCGAAGCCCTGGCCGGCGAGCACGGCGTCTGGCACTGCTCCTACGCGAACGAGTGCTCGGAGGTGTGCCCCAAACACGTGGATCCCGCGGCGGCGGTGCAGCAGTCGAAGCTGCTCACTTCCCTGCAGTGGCTGCGCCTGCTGCCGCTGCGAGGTGCGAAATGAGCGCTGCGACGACGTCCGCCCCCACCCGCACCGCGCCGGCGCGGCCGCCCGACGGCTACTGGACGCGCCACGCGCGCTACCGCAGCTACGTGCTGTTCGACGGCAGCGCGCTCTTGCGCTGGCTCGGCGTGGTGGTCCTGCTCGAGGGTTTGTTCGCGCTGGCCGGCGGCGCGGCGGCGTGGGACGCCTATCTCGCGGGGCTGCGCAGCCCGTTCGGCGTGCTCGTGAGCCTGGTGATCTTCGCGGCGACGCTGTTCTTCGCGCTGCGCTGGCTGCGTGTGGGCGTGAAGGTCGCGACCGTCGACATCGGGCCGGTGCCCGCGATGCCGGGCCCGGTCGTGCTGATCGCACATTTCGCGGGTCTGCTGGCGCTGACCGGACTCGTGATCCTGGTGGCCGCCGGGGTGGTGCTGTGAACCCGATCCATCGACTCGAGCCGATCTGGTGGCTGCTGTTCGGGGCCGGCGGCTTCGCGACGGCGCTGTTCCTCCCCGGCCTGCTGCTCGGCTTCGTGCTCGGCACCCCGCTCGGCTGGTGGAGCGACTACGCGGTGTCGTATCACCGCGTGCGCGCGCTGGTCGCCAACCCGATCGGTGGGCCCCTGATCGCCGTCCTGCTGTCGCTCATGGCCTGGCATTCCGCGCACCACCTGCGCCACTTCACGCTCGACGTGGGGCTCAAGCGCTTCGAGATGCCGATCGCAGGCGTGCTCTACGGCCTGGCGGGCGTGACGACCGTGGCCAGCCTGGTCGCGGTGGGTCGCCTCCTCGGCTAGGGGGCGGTGGCGAAGCGATAACGCCTCTCATTATCATCCCTCCGTGAAGGAGGACTGTGTCCCGCTGTCGTCGCTGCCTGGTGGCAGCCGTGCGCGGGTCTGCGGTCATTCCGGTGCGAGCGCGCTTCCAGCCCGGCTCGCCGACCTCGGCTTCGTCAGCGGCACGGAGCTCGAGGTGATCCGCGTGGCGCCCCTCGGCGATCCCGTCGAGCTCGAAATCCGGGGCTATCGCCTGTGTCTGCGGCGGGAGACGCTCGCGCAGGTGTGCGTGATCCCGCAAGCGCGAAGCGCGCGCAGCGAGCCGCAGGCGAGCGAAGGCGGTAGGCCGCGGCCGCCCGCGGCCGAACACCGCTCAGACCCGCAAGCGCGAAGCGCGCGCAGCGAGGTGCAGCCGAGCGGAGCCGTAGGCGCGGCTCAGCCGCGCCGTACACGGTCAGACCCGCAGTCGCGATGAGCGCAGCCACCGCCAGCGCAGGCGTGCTGCACGTCGCCCTGATCGGCGCGCCGAACTCGGGCAAGACCACGCTGTTCAATGCGCTCACGGGCTCGCGCGCCAAGGTCGCGAACTACGCGGGTGTGACGGTCGAGAGGCGCGAAGGCGCGCTGCGCAACGGCCGCCGGCCGACGCTGCTGCTCGACCTTCCCGGCACTTACAGCCTGCGCCCGGAGACGCCCGACGAGCTCGTGGTCGACGAGGTGCTCAAGGGGCGCCGTCCCGGCGAGCGCGTCCCCGACGCGCTCGCCGTCGTCGTCGACGGCACCACGCTCCGGCGCTCGCTCGGTCTCGTCGCGCAGGTGCTCCAGCTCGGGCGCCCCACGGCGGTGGTCGTCACCATGGTCGACGAGGTGCGGGCGCGCGGCGGCGCGCTGAATCTCGCCATGCTCGCGCGCATCCTCGGCGCGCCGGTGCTGCCGGTGGTCGGTCATCGCGGGATCGGGCTCGCCGAGCTGCGCGACCTGCTCGGCGCGCCGGAGAGCTGGCCGCGGCCCGCGCTGCTGCCGCCGGCCGACGATCCCGCTGCGCGCTTCGCCTGGGTCGATGCCGTCGCGCGCGAGATCGGCGCCAGCGAGCTCGCCCCCGACGCGCGCAGCAACCGGCTCGACCGCATCCTGCTGCATCCCGCGCTCGGCGTGCCGATCTTCGCGCTGGTGATGGTGCTCCTGTTCCAGAGCATCTTCTCCTGGGCGGTGCCGGCGATGGACCTGATCGAGAGCGCGACGGGCGCTCTCGCACGCGGCTCGCGCGCCGCGCTCGGCAGGGGCCTCCTCGCCGACCTGGTCGCCGACGGCGTGATCGCGGGCGTTGGCTCCGTGCTCGTGTTCCTACCGCAGATCGCGATCCTGTTCGCGCTGATCCACTTCCTGGAGGACGTCGGCTACATGGCGCGCGCGGCGTTCGTGGTCGATCGCGTGATGGGATGGGCGGGCCTGCAGGGGCGCTGCTTCGTCTCGCTGCTGTCGTCTTACGCGTGCGCGGTTCCGGGGATCATGGCGGCGCGCACGATCCAGTCCCCGCGCGACCGCCTGGCGACGATCCTGGTCGCACCGTTCATGACCTGCTCAGCGCGGCTGCCGGTCTATACGCTGCTGATTGCGGCGTTCATCCCGGGGACGCTCTCGGTCGGGCCGATCCGCGTGCAGGCGCTGGTGATGGTGGCGCTGTACCTGCTCGGCGCGGTCACGGCGCTGCTCAGCGCGGCGCTGCTGCGCTCGACCCTGCTGCGCGGCACGCCGTCGAGCTTCTCGATGGAGCTGCCGCCGTACCGGCTGCCCACGCTGCGTCTGCTCGCGACGCAGGTCTGGGGTAGCGCGCGCGCGTTCCTGAAGCGCGCCGGCACCATCATCCTCACGGTGTCGCTCTTGCTGTGGGTGCTGCTGTCATTCCCGCGGGTGCAGCCGGATCCAGGCCTCGATCCCGCGCAGCAAGCGCGCGTGCAGCTCGAGGCGAGCGCCGGCGCCGCGCTGGGGCGCGCGATCGAGCCCGCGATCGCGCCGCTCGGCTTCGACTGGCGCATCGGCGTCGGTCTGGTCGCGAGTCTGGCGGCCAGGGAGGTGATCGTCGCGACGCTCGCGCAGATCTACGCCATCGGCGACGCCGACGACTTCGAGGGGCTGCGCGCTGCGCTCGCACACGACACCTCGCAGGGCGGCGGCCGCGCGCTCGGTGTGCCGGGGGCGCTGGCGCTGCTGGTGTTCTTCGTGTTCGCGCTGCAGTGCACCTCGACCATCGCCGTGATGGCGCGCGAGACCGGGAGCTGGCGCTGGCCCGCGCTCGCGTTCGCCTACATGCTCGCACTGGCCTGGGGCGCGAGCTTCGTCACGCACCGTGTCGCGATCGCGCTGCTTTGATCGAGTTCCGGCATCGGGGGGTGGCGGAGGGGTTCTACGGGCCGCCGTGGGCACACGAGGATCGCCTCTGGATCGTCGAGCGACTCGGGCGCTGGGGCATGAACCGCTACCTGTACGCGCCCAAGGACGATCCGTTGCACCGGGCGAGCTGGCGCGAACCCTACCCGGCGGAGACGCTGCGCGAGTTCCGCGAGCTCGTCGCGGTCGGCGAGCGGGTCGGCGTGCGCGTAGGCTTCGCGCTCTCGCCGGGGCTCTCGATCGAGTACGCCTCCGCGCCGGATCTCGCCGCCTTCCTCGACAAGCTGCGCGGCTTCCGCGAGCTGGGCTCGAGCTTCCTGGCGTTGCTGCTCGACGACGTGCCTACTCGGCTCGTCCACGACGCGGACCGGCGGCGCTTCCCATCGCTGGCCGCCGCCCACGCGGAGCTCGCGCACGCCTTGCGGCACGCCTTTCCGGACGCGCTGCTCTGGTTGTGTCCGACGGACTACCTGGGGATCGAAGCGACGGACTACCTCGAGACGCTCGGGGAGCAGCTCGACGCTTCGATCGAGATCGGCTGGACCGGACGCACGGTGGTGTCGCCGACGATCACCGCTGCCGAGGCCGCCGCCCGCTCCGCGACGCTGCGGCGCCGACTCCTGCTCTGGGACAACGTCCCGGTCGCGGACGGCCCGATGCGACCGATGCTCCACCTGGCGCCGTACCAGGGCCGCGCCCCGACGCTTGCTGCGCACGCGAGCGGCGTGATGCTGAATCCGATGCAGCACGCCCGCGCCTCGGCCGTCGCACTCCACACGGCGGCGGCCTTCCTCGCCGATCCCGCGAGCTACGACCCGGAGCGAGCGTGGCGCGCCGCGCTCGACGAGCTTTCGGCGGGCGCGCCCCACGCGTTCCGCACCTTTGCTGCGGCGCACCGCTACTCCGCACAGAGCCCGCAGGATCGCGATCGCGAGCTCGAAGCCGGGCTCGACGCGCTGCGCACGGCGCTCGCGGCGCGCGCGGAGACGGCGCCGGCGCTTCGCTCACTGGACGGGTTGCTCGCTGAGCGCGCGCGCGCCGGGCCCGCCGTGCGCGCGGGGCTCGCCGATCGCCGCCTCGCGGCCGAGCTCGAGCCGTGGCTGCGCTCGCACGAGCGCGAGACGCGCAGGATGCAGGCCGCCCGGGACGCGATCACAGCACTGCTCTCCGACGCGGAGCCGAGCGCGAAGACCTTCGCGGTGTTCCGCTTCCAGGGCCGCCTGACACGCGAGGCCGAGATCCTGCCCGCGAGCTTCGGACCGCGCCGCGTGCTCTATCCGCAGCTCGTCTCGATGCGCGACGACGCGATGCGCTTTGGTGCCGATCCGGCGCTGCACACGGGGCGCTGCCTCGCCGACGAGTTCGTCGCTCTGGCCGACGAGCTTGCGCGCCGGCTGCTCAGCCTGCGCTCTTGATCGGGGGATGGCGCTTGATCGAGAGCGGAGCGTGCGACGACACGAACACGTGATCGGCGTGATCGCGCTCGATCTCCTCCAGCATCGGCAGCAGGATGCGGCCGAGGATCTTGACGTCGTCGAGCGCGTCGTGGCGCCGCAGACCGTCGGTGCGGACCTTGAAGCGGTTCAGCAGCGCGCTCGTGCTCCAGCGGTTCTCGGGCTGCCCGAGCAGCGCGGTTGCGAGCACGACGGAGTCGAGGATGGGCGGCAGCTCCGGCGGCAGGCCGTGGCGCGCCAATTCCGCTTCGAGCAGCGGGACGTCGAACTCGAAGACGCTCTGGCCGACCCACAGGTCGCAGGCCAGAGCAGCGTCACGGCAGGCGGCCCACGCGGCAGGGAACGCGGGCGCTCCCGCCAGCCGCTCCGGCGTCAGCCCCGTGAGCTCCTGAACCTCCTTCGAGATCACCGCATCCGGGCCGGGATCGACGAGTGAGGAGAAGCCCGCCTCCTCGACGATGCGCCCCGCGACGAGCGGCATTCCCGCGATCTGAGTGATGCGCTCGCGCGACGTGTCGAGACCGGTCGCCTCGAGGTCGAACAGCCAGAGCCGCAGCCGCGACAGGCCGCGCAGGTCGAGCTCGACGACCTCGTAGCGCTCGTCGGAGACCTCGCGCAGCGCGCAGATCGGGTGCTTCAGCACGCGCGCCAGCGCTCCACGAACGCCTCGACCAGAGCCGGCGCGCCGGCGACGAGCGGCGGCTGCAGCAGCACGTCTTCGCAGTTGTAGCTGCGCGGGCCGGCGTCGAGCGAGAGGAACAAGCCGCCGGCCTCGCGCACCAGCAGGTCGCCCGCGCACACGTCCCATTCGCTCTTCGGGGCGACGGAGAACCATAGATCCGCCCGCGCGGCGGCGACGCAGGCGAGCTTGAGCGCAGCCGAGCCAACCGGCACGACCTCGCGGAACCAGCCGCGCTGGCGCTCGAGCTGACCGCGTCCCAGCTCGGTGCGGCTGGAGAGCACGCGGCTCTCCTCGAGCCGGCGCGTCGCAGCGACGTGCAGCCGCGTGCCGCCGAGCCAGGCGCCGCCGCCCTGCACGCCCCAGAACAGCTCGCCGGTGAGCGGCTGCTGCACGACGCCGACCACGGGCTCGCCGCGAATCACGAGCCCGATCGACACCGCGAACTCGGGCACGCCCTCGACGAACTCCTTGGTGCCGTCGAGCGGATCGATCACCCAGAGCCGCTCGGCGCGGCGCCGCTCCGGGGAGTCGCGCGTCTCCTCGGAGAGGATCGCGTCGCAGGGGAAGCTCCGCTCCAGCACTGCCAGGATGGCGCGATTGGCCTCGAGGTCCGCGTGGGTGACCGGATTGTCCTCGGCCTTATCCCAGCTCTTGCGCGCACCGGCCGCGTGTCGCGCGATGATCGCGCCCGCAGCCTCCGCGGCTGCGCGCGCCGCCGCTGCCTCGCGCTCGAGATCCATTACTCGTCGCCCGGATCGTCGTCTTCGAACTCCGCCGGTCCGCCAGCTTGCTGCGGGCGACCCTTGTTGCGTCGGCGTCGGCGGCGCAGCTTGGGCTGGCAGATGTCGCAGCGCAAACAGACGCGCGGCTCGGCGTCTTCGAAGTACTTGCGGATCAGCAGCACTCGGCACCCGTCGCTCTGCGTCGCGTAGTGCACGATGCCCTCGAGGCGCCGCCGGTCCGCGGTGCGGCGCTCCTCGTAGCGCTTGTTGAGGAGCTTCACGGCGTCGTCGCCGGGGTCGCCGACCAGCTGGAAGGCACCTTCGCGCTCCTCGACGAGCCCCGAGTCGCGCAGGCCTTCCAGGATCGCCTTGGTGCGCGTGATGCCGACCTCGGTAGACATGGCGAGCACGGCTGGCTCGACGGCCTGTCCGTCGTTGCTCCACGCGCGCAGCCCGTCGAGGACCTTCTTGATCTGCCCGCGTGAGGCGGGTCCCTCGGACAGGAAGTGCTTCTGCACGTCGAGGTCCTGCGGGTACCAGAGCAAGATGCAGCGCGCGGCGAGGCCGTCGCGGCCCGCGCGCCCCGCCTCCTGCACGTAGGCCTCGAGCGAGCCGGGGACCTGGTAGTGGATCACGTAGCGAATGTCTGGCTTGTCCACGCCGAGCCCGAATGCGCTCGTCGCGATCATCACGATGCGCTTGCCGGACGACATGAAGCGCTGGTGCGCGTGGTCGCGCTCCGCCTTCGTCAGGCGCCCGTGGTAGATCTCCGCCGGGATGCGCGCGAGCTTGCACAGCGCGCCGAGCTCTTCCACGTCCTTGACCGTCGAGCAGTAGACGATCCCTGGCCGGCGCAGCCGCCGCATCAGCTGGATCAGCTCGCGGCGCTTGACGTCCTCGGACGAGCACGAGGTGACTTCGAAGCGCAGGTTCGGGCGCGCCATGGCGCGCACCACCATCTCGGGCTCGCGCAGGGTGAGTCGCTTGACGATCTCCTCGCGCACGAGTGGCGGAGCGGTCGCCGTCAGCGCCAGCACCGTCGGGCGCCCGAGATCCTCCGCCAATGCTCCTAGAGCCAGATAAGACGGGCGGAAGTCGTGCCCCCACTCGGACACGCAGTGCGCCTCGTCGACGACGAGCAGCGACACCGGCGTGTCGCCGAGGCGCTTGCGGAAGGCCGGGCTGGTGGCGCCCTCGGGCGTGATCAGGACGATCTTCTGCTCGCCCGCATCGAGCAGCTGGAGCGCCTCCTCGCGCTCGGTCGCGGTGAGCGAGCTGTCGAGGCGCAGCGTCTCGATGCCACGCGCGCGCAGTTTCTCGAACTGGTCGCGGATCAGCGCGATCAGCGGCGAGACCACGACTGTCAGTCCGGGGAGGAGCAGGCTCGGAAGCTGATAGGTCAGCGACTTGCCGCCGCCAGTCGGCATCACGGCCAGCGTGTCGCGGCCGTCGAGCACAGAGCGGATCACCTGCTCCTGACCCGGCCGGAAGTGGCGAAGCCCGAACTCCTTGCGCAGCAGCTCGAGCATCTCCTGTCGGCGCGGGTCGGAGATGCCGCCGCCGCCACGCCGCCGCCGCCTGCGACGGCGGCCGGAGCGCGGCCAGGAATCGCCGCCGGACTGGGGCGCGAGCTCCTCTTCGGGCCCGGGAGCGCCGACATCGGGTCCGGCCGGCTCGGCGGTGAACGCATCCTCCGTAGCGGGAGCTGCTGGAGATGCGTCGTCGCAGCTCACCGGCGCGGCCGCACCGGTCCCGTGTACGAAGCCTTCGCTATTGCGTCGCCCGCGTCGCCGGCGACGGCGGCGCGTTCGGGGCGGGCGCGGGAGCGAGCCCGCGTCGCCAGTCTCATCCGAGTCCAGAGCAAACCTCCGGCAGGAAGGTCGCGGACAGTATAGGGCGCTCGATGTTCAGCGCCCGGGGGCCGGTTGCGAATTTTTGTGTGGCGTGGACGCCACGCAATCCAAGCCACAGGTACAGTACTGATGGCAGCGACGGATGGGGGGTCTAGTCGTTGCGCTCGAGCTGCGCGCTTCTGGAGGGGAAGGGAGTAGAAGCGTGCAGATCGAACCGGGCGGCATTGCGCCAATCGTTGGCCGAAGTCCGTCCTACGCGCAGGCGACCCTGACCGCGCGAGCGCAGGGGGAAGCCGAGACGCAGTGAGTTCATTCCGCTCCGCGCCTTTGGCGCCCGGAGCCAGGGTTCTGGCCTCGCGGGGGTTCTTTCCTCCTCCTGCGACCCGTAGGGTCGCTCCAATTAGCCCACCCCCGCGAGGCCGCTCCTCCCTGTCCGCCGGTTCGTGCCGGCAGTCGGGAACGTGCGGTCGCAGTCCGCCGGGTGCGGGCAGGCCCCATCCCTCCGCGAAGCCTTCCCTGAACGGTATGTACCGCCATCCGGGGAGTTGGTAACGCCGCGACTTGAAGCGGGCTCCCGTGTACTGCAAAATGCAGTACGTGACACCGCGGCAACCGATGACGTTCCGGCTCTCGGCGGAGCTCGCGCGATCGCTTCGCGAGCTCCCCAATCAGACTGCTTTCGTGGAGTCCACCCTCCGCGAGGCGCTGGGCCGGGTCTGCCCGTTGTGCCACGGGACTGGAGAGGCTCCCGGAGTCCACCTCGCGGTCTCGAACTTCAAGCAGACGCCCGGTCAGCGGCTCGATCGAACCTCAGCGGCCCAGCTGAAGGCGCTGGTCCGGTTGGGCAGGCAGCTCCTGGCGACTGAGCTCGCCCTGGACTCCACCTCGCAGAGCGACAGCCTGGGATTTCGCCTGGCGCGCGCCGACGAGGTGCTGCTGTCCGGTCGCATCCCGCGCGGCGAGTCGTCGCTCAAGCTCACTCACTAGGGATCGAAGGAGACCCCCTTTCATGTCCACGATGATCACGGAAGAGTGCATCAACTGCGGTGTCTGCGAGCCGGAGTGCCCGAACGAAGCGATCACCGAAGGCGAAGAGACCTTCGTGATCGATCCGCTGCTGTGCACCGAGTGCGTCGGCTTCCATGCCAAGGAGCAGTGCGCCGAAGTCTGCCCGGTCGACTGCTGTGTGCCTGATCCGAACAACCTCGAGCCCGAGGACGAGCTGTTCTCGCGCGCGAAGGAGCTCCACCCGGATCAGGCCGACTCGCTCGCCCTCAGCAAGGAGACGTCCCGCTTCCGGCAGTAGGGTCAGCTGCCTGCTTGCTGCGCCGGCGCGCCGGCGCTGGCAAGGGCGCGGCGATGCCCGCGCGGAGCCAGGCGCGCAGCTCGCGCTTGCGGCGGTCGATCTCCGCGGCGTTGAAGATCGAGCAGCCGAGTAGCCGCTCGCCGAACTCCCCCGACGCGAAGGGGTAGACGGTCATCCCGATCAGGGTTTGGATCGCGTTCGGCGTCGAGACGTCGCGCAGCGAGCCGTCCTCGCGCCCTTGCTGGAGCAAGGCAGCGATGCGTCCGAGGATCCGCTCGAGCGTCGCATCGAGCGGGCTCGCCGCGGGCGAGCGCCCGGCGTCGGTCTCGATCAGCGCGCGCAGCAGGAGCGCTGCGCGAGGCGGGCTCTCCGCGAGCGTATCGACCAGGCCCTCCACGCAGCGCTCGAGCCGCGCCGCGCCCGAGCCCTCGGCGCCGAGGGCTCGCTCGAGCCGACTGTCGATCTCGCCGAGGACGCGCTCGAGCACCGCGACCCAGAGCGCCGCCTTGCTCGAGAAGTGATGGAAGAGCGAGGACTTCCCGAGACCGACGTGCTCCGCGAGCTCGCGCATGCCGAGGCCGGCGTAGCCCTGGCGCGCGAACAGCGCCTCCGCCGTCTCCAGGATCTTCTCCCGGCTCGACGGCGCCCGGTCGCCAGTCGTCGCGATCTCGGCGGCTTCGTCGTGCAATCGCGCGCAGGCTACGCGCGGGCCGCGCGCCCCGTCAACGACTAAGGGGCGCATCGGTTCGTGTAGAATGCGCCGCGCCGCAGGGCCGCGACGCCGACTGCGCCCCCATCCAAAGGAGAACCCATGGCGACCCCCCCGAAGAACGTCGACGAGATCATCTCCCGCGCCCCCGGTCAGTTCATCGCCGATGCCGCGAAGGGCTTCAAGGCGACCTACCAGTACTGCGTGACCGGCGACGGCGGGAAGGACTACTACTTTGCCGTCGACGACGGGAAGCTCGACGTCGGTGCCGGCAAGCACACGAGCCCGAGCATCACGATCACCGTCGATCACCAGGACCTGCTGAAGATGATGTCGAACCCGGCAGAGGGTCAGATGCTGTTCATGCAGGGCAAGATCAAGGTCGAGCCGATGGACTTCGGCATCCTGATGAAGATGGGCCAGCTCTTCCGTCAGGACTAAGACCCGCTTCTCGCCAGCCGTGATCGCCGTCGTTCCCGAGCCCGCGCGCCGTCTGCTCGCCGCGCTCGACGCCACCTGCGTGGGGCAGGACGACGCCAAGTCCGGGCTGCTGCTCGCGCTGGTGGCGCGCGAGCACGCCTGGCTCGAGGGTGCGCCGGGCTGCGGCAAGACGGCACTGGCGGAGGCGCTGTGCGCCGCCGCCGGCGCGGCGACTGCACGCATTGGCTTCCATCGCGACGTGCGCGAGAGCGAGCTGCTGGGCGACGCGCACGTGCAGCGCAGCGCGCGCGGCGGGGTGGAGCGGATCCGCCGCGCGTACGGCGTCAGCCCGCTGCATGCGGCGGAGCTTGCCGTGCTCGACGATCTGCCGCGCGCTCCAGGTGAAGCGCTGGCGCCGCTGCTGCGCTTGCTGTCGGAGCGCGAGTGGCAGGGGCGGCTGCTCCCGCTCGAGACCGCGATCGCCACCGGCGCGCCGGCGCAGGCGGAGGGCTATCTGGATCCGCTCGAGCCCACGCAGCTCGATCGCTTCGCGGCGCAGGTCCGGCTGCGGCCGCTCCTGTGCGGTCGCGATTGGGGCCGGGCGCGCGAGCTACTCGCGCGCCAGGGCGAGCCGCCGCGTCCGCCCCCTCTGGACCACGCCTCCCGCCACGCGCTGCAGGCGGCGAGCGCTGCGCTTCCGATCGAGCCCGCCGCCCTGACCGCACTTCGGGAGCTCGCGGCGCGCTTCGCGTCGAGTCTGGGACTGGAGCAGCGCGCGCTCGTCTCGGATCGCGCCTTCGGGCGTCAGGCGCTCGCGCTGATGCGGGCGCACGCGCTGCTGCGAGGCGGAGCGCGCGTCGAGCCTCGCGACCTGCGCGCGGCGCGCTACATGGTCGCGGGTCGCCTGCCGGCGGAGGCGCTCGCGCTCGTCCCCGGCTGGATCGAGCAAGCGATCGAGCACGCGCCCGCGCGGGCGTCCCTGCTGAGCGGCGCGAACGCGATGCGGGTTGCGGGCGAGCGCGCGACTGCGGCCGGCGAGTCGGCGCCCGCGGTCTCGGTCGAGCGCCCGGACGCCGAGCGCCTGCTCGAGGCGCACGCGCGGCCGGCACGGCCGGCGCACGCTGACGTCCTGCCGCTGCTGCGCGTCTTCGAGGGACGCCTCGAGCGCGGCCGCATCGAGCGCAGCGACGATCCCGGCGGTCAGCCGCGCCGCTGGCGTCGGCTCGCGCGACTCGACGAGATCCACGACGCGGACCCGCTCGATGCGCTGCTGTTCGCGCAGGCGCGACTGCCCGGCTGGCCTCGCGTGCAGCGCCGCGAGCGCAGGCTCGCGGGCGGCCTCGTCGCCGTGCTGCGCGACGTCTCCGCCTCCATGGAGGGAAGACTCAGCCGCTGGGCCGGCGAAGTGGTAGCGGGCATCGTGCGGGCCGGGGCGCGCCGCCGCATGCGCCTCGGCTACGTCGAGTTCAACCACGCGGCGGAGCGGCACGCGGCCGGCGGTCGCTTCTTCCACCGGCGCTACCGTGGGCTGCTCGCGCTGGCGGCGCGCCGCCGCGCCGAGGGGCGCACCAACTACCAGGCGCCGCTCGAGATCGCCCTGCGCGAGCTCCGCTCCCGAGCCGGTCGCAACCGCCACGTGGTGCTGCTCACCGACGGGGTTCCGGTCGCCGGCGATCCGACGCTCGCCGCCGAGCGCGCCCAAGCGCGGCGGCTCGGCGTGCGCATTCACACGGTCTTCCTCGGCCTCGGCGACTACCCGCCGGTGCTCGAGCTGATCTCGCGCGAGACGGGCGGGCTGCGCTTCGATGCGCGTCCCGGCGCCGACGGGCGACTGCGGCTGCGCGAGCGCGGGGTTGGCGCATGATCGAGCGCGTCGCCGCCCTGCGCGAGCTGCTCGATCGCCACGTGATCGGGCACGACGACGCCAAGCAGGCGCTCCTGCTCGCGCTGGTCTGCCGCGAGCACGTGTACCTCGAAGGCCCGCCCGGCACGGCCAAGACGCGCATGGCGGAGGTCACAGCGCGCGGCGCCGGCCTCGGCTTCTTCTTCTACCAGCTCCACCGCGACACACGGCTCGCCGAGCTGGTCGGCGACGTGGTGCTGGAGCGCCGCGCGCTGGAGACCGGCGACGGTGAGCGCATCCACCAGCGCATCGAGCCCGGCGGCATCCTGACGGCCGAGGTCTGCGTGCTGGACGACATCTCGCGCGCCCCGGGAGAAGCGCTCAACGTGCTGCTGCGGGTGTTGAACGAGCGCAAGTTCGGCGACCGCGAGATCCCGCTCGTCTGCTGCATCGCGACGGGCAATCCGATGGAAGACGAGTACTACAACGAGCCCCTCGATCCGGCGAACCTGGATCGCTTCGCGCTGCAGCTGCGCGTCGGAGGTCTGCTCGCGGCGGGCGGCGACGCCGCGCGCCTGCTCGTGGAGCGCTTCGCCTCGGGAGCCGTCGTGGAGCAGCCGCAGATCGAGCCCGTGCTCGACGCCGCGGCGCTCGGCGCGCTCTGGGCGCGCCTGCCGGCCGTGCGCGTGCCCGAGCCGGTGCGCGACGCGCTGCTCGAGGTCCTGCGCCGTCTGGTCGTCGACTATGCTTGCGACGAGACGAACTCCCTCCTCACCGATCGCACCTTTCTGGTCAAGGCGATCAAGCTGCTGCGCGGGCGCGCGCTGCTCGCGGGGCGCGACGCCGTGACGCTCGAGGACCTGATCGTGCTGGAGTGGATGACGACGTTTCGCGTTCCGGAAGAAGTCCACGAGAAGGTCCCCGAGGTCCTGCGCAGCGTGACGGGCGCCGCAGCACCGGGGCAGGAGGCGCCGTGAAGATCTCGGTGACCGTCAACGGCGAGCGCTGCCCGGCCGACGTGCCGCCGCGGCTCCTGCTCGTGCACTGGCTGCGTGATTCGCTGGCGCTCACCGGCACGCACATCGGCTGCGAGACCAGCGTGTGCGGCGCCTGCACCGTGCACCTGGACGGCAAGCCGGTGAAGAGCTGCACGCTGCTCGCGGTGCAGGCCGACGGCCTCGCCGTGACCACGATCGAAGGGCTGTCGCCCGGCGACGCGCTACATCCGATGCAGATCGGCTTCTGGGAGGAGCACGGGCTCCAGTGTGGCTACTGCACGCCCGGGATGATCATGAGCGCGGCCGCCCTGATCGAAGAGAGCCCCGACCCGTCGGAGACCGAGATCCGCGAGGGGCTCGAGGGCAACGTCTGCCGCTGCACGGGCTATCAACAGATCGTGGACGCGGTGCGCCACGCGGCGCGGCTGGTGCGGGAGGCCCGCTAGTGCCGCTGCGACCGGTGCAGCTCGGCGAGCGCATCAAGCGCCGCGAGGATCCGCGGCTGATCCGCGGGATGGCGACCTACACCGACGACGTGCAATTGCCGCGCATGGCCTTCGCGGCGTTCGCGCGCAGCGAGTACGCAGCCGGGCGCATCCGCGGGGTCGACGTCTCGCGCGCGCGGTCGCGTCCGGGAGTGCTCGCGGTCTACAGCTACGACGACCTGCGCGGACACGTCGGGCGCACGCCGATCAGCGCGCTGCTCCCCGAGGGGCTGATGCGCGACGTCGCGCATCCGCTGCTCGCGGACGGCTCGGTGCGCTACGTGGGCCAGCCCGTCGCCGTCGTGATCGCCACCGACCGCTACACCGCGCGCGACGCCGCGCTCGAGGTCGAGATCGACGTCGAGCCGCGGCCGGCGGTGGTCGATCTCGAGCGCGCGCTCGAGCCGGGCTCGCCGCGCGTCTACGAGGAGCTGCCCGACAACGCCTGCGTGCGCATCCCGGTGCTGCCGAATCCGGACGTCGAGCGTCTGTTTCGCGAGGCCGACGGCACGCTCTCGCTGCGGCTGGTCAACCAGCGCGTGGCGCCCGTCCCGATGGAAGGCCGCGCCGTCCTCGCGCACTGGGAAGAGGGCCCGCAGAAGCTCACCGTCTGGCTCTCCACGCAGGTGCCGCACGCGGCGAAGCAGTTCATCGCGGTGTGCCTCGGAATCCCGGAATTCCGCGTGCGCGTGATCGCTCCCGAGGTGGGCGGCGGCTTCGGCTGCAAGATCCCGGTCTACCCCGAGGAGTGTCTGCTCGGCTGGGCCTCGCGGCGGCTCCGGCGCCCGATCAAGTGGGCGGAGACGCGCACCGAGAACCTGCTGAACACCACCCACGGCCGCGGGCACGTCGAGTACGCGGAGGCGGCCTACCGGCGCGACGGCACGCTGCTCGCGGTGCGCGGCCGCACGCTCGCCGACGCGGGCGCTTATCCCTCGTACGTCGGCGCCGCGATTCCGACCTTCACCGCGCTGATGCTGCCCGGCTGCTACCGCGTCGGCGCGGTGTCGTGGGGCGTGGAGGTCGCGTACACCAACACGATGGCGACCGACGCCTACCGCGGCGCGGGGCGACCCGAGGCGACCTACGTGATCGAGCGCGTGATGGACGCGCTGGCCGCGAAGCTCGGGCTCGACCCCGTGCTGGTCCGGCGCAAGAACTTCATCCCGAAGGACGCGTTCCCGTACACGACGCCGACCGGCGCGGTGTACGACACCGGCGACTACGAGGCCGCGCTGGCCCTGGCGCTCGAGCGCTTCGACTACCGCGCCGCGCGCGAAGCCCAGGCGAAGGCGCGCGCAGAGGGGCGGCTGGTAGGGATCGGGGTGGCGACGTTCACCGAGATCTGCGGCTTCGGACCGAGCACCACTGCCGGCCCCCCAGGTCGTTCGGGCACCTGGGAGAGTGCTTCCGTGCGCGTGGAGCCGACCGGGAACGTCACCGTGATGACCGGGGCCTCGCCTCACGGTCAGGGCCAGGAGACCGCCTTCGCGCAGCTGGCCGCCGACGCGCTCGGCATCGGGATCGACGACGTCGTCGTCGTGCACGGCGACACCGACCTGGTCCCTCACGGCGTCGGGACCTTCGGCAGCCGCGGTCTGATCGTGGGTGGGACGGCCGTGCACATGGCGCTGGAGAAGGTCCGCGCCAAGGCGCGTCGCATCGCGGCACACCTGCTCGACACGGTCGAAGGCAACGTGGAGTTCGCCGACGGCGACTTCAGCGTGCGCGGTGGCGAGCGGCGGCTGTCCTTCCGCGAGGTCGCGATGGCCGCCCACCTCTGGAACGTGGCCGTCCCGGGCGAGGAGCCGGGGCTGGAGATGGTTGCAGTCTTCGAGCCGCCGGCGACCACCTTCCCGTTCGGCGCGCATCTGTGTCAGGTCGAGATCGACCCCGACACCGGCGCGATCGAGCTCCAGCGCTACGTCTCGGTTGACGACTGCGGGCGCGTGATCAACCCGCTGCTCGCCGAGGGGCAGCGCCTCGGCGGGATCATCCAGGGCCTCGGGCAGGCGCTGTGCGAGGAGGTGATCTACGACGAGTCGGGGCAGCTCCTCACCGCGACGCTCATGGACTACGCGCTGCCGCGTGCGGCGATGTTCCCGCGCATCGAGCTGGCCAACACCGTCACTCCGACCCCTGTCAATCCGCTCGGCGCCAAGGGGATCGGCGAGCTCGGCACGATCGGCGCCACACCGTGCGTGGTGAGCGCCGTGCTCGACGCGCTGCGCCCACTCGGGATCTCCCACCTCGACATGCCGCTCAAGCCCGAACGCGTATGGCGCGCGATCCGCGGCGCCGCGGAGGCGCGCAGATGATCCCGGGGGAGTTCGAGTACTTCGCCCCGCGCTCGCTGAAAGAGGCGCTCGACCTGCTGGTCTCGAAGCCGGACGCCAAGCTGCTCGCGGGTGGGATGAGCCTGATCCCGGCGCTCAAGCACCGGCTGGTGTCGCCTGCGACCGTGATCGACCTGGGGCGCATCGCAGGGCTCGACGGGATCGCGGAGCGGGCAGGGCGTGTGGGTATCGGCGCGCTCGCGACCCACGCCGCAGTGGCGAGCTCGCCCGCGCTGGCGTCGCTCCCGCTGTTCGCCGAGGCGGGCCGCGTGCTCGGCGACCGCCAGGTCAGAAACCGCGGCACCTTCGGCGGCAGCCTGGTGCACGCCGATCCCGCGGCCGACTGGACCGCGGTGTTCCTGGCGCTCGGCGGTGAAGCCGTAGCGACCGGGCCGCGCGGTGAGCGGCTGATCCCGTCCGCGGAGTTTTTCACCGGAATGCTCGCGACCGCGCTGCGCGGCGACGAGATCCTGACTGAGGTGCGACTTGCACCGCCGCCGCCGCGCAGCGGGACGGCCTACGAGAAGCTGCGCCACCCCGCTTCCGGCTTCGCGATCGTGGGCATCGCGGCGCAGGTCAGCGTCGATCGCGCCGGCCGCTGCGAGGCGGCAGCCCTCGGCGTGACCGGCGCAAACGCCGTGCCGTTTCGGGCGGCGAGCGTGGAGGCGCGGCTGCGCGGCCAGCCGCTCGAGGACGCGACGCTCCGGCGGCTCTGCGCGAACGTCGAGGAGGTCGACCCGCTCGAGGACATTCACGCCTCGGGCGACTACCGGCGCCACCTCGTCTCCGTCTACATGCGCCGCGCGCTGCTCCGCGCAGGCGCGCGGGCGCGCGCGTGAAGCTCGAGGGTCGCGAGCGCGTGCCCGGCGCGCCTGCTGCGACGTTCGCACGCCTGATCGATCCAGCCGTGATCCGGCGCTGCACGCCCGGGCTGCAGAAGCTCGACGAGATCTCCCCGGGCCACTTCGAGGCGCTGCTCGAGGTGAAGCTGCCGGCGATGAGCGGGCGCTTCGCCGGGACCGTCGAGTACCTCGAGCGCGTCCCCGGCGAGCGGCTGCGGCTGCGGTTGGCGGGGAAGGGTCCGCCGGGGCACGTCGATGGCACCGCCGCGTTCTCGCTCGCGCCTGCGCCGGAGGGCACCGAGATCGCGTGGGACGCGCAGGTTCAGATCGGCGGGACCATCGCGCGGCTCGGGCAGCGCATGCTGTCGGGGGTCGCCAGGGAGATGGCGGTCCAGTTCTTCGAGGCGTTCGCCGCGGTCGCGCGCGAAGCTTCGGCTTCCGCAGCGCAGGCCTGCGCTCCGACGCCCGTTCGCGCGAGGTCGCCGCTGCTGGCGTTCCTCGAGCTGGCGCGGCGCTCACTCTTGCGCTGGCTCGGCCTGCGCTAGCCCGCTATGGTGCGCCCGCCATGGAACGCACCCTGTGCATCGTCAAGCCGGATGCCGTCGCCAGGAGCCTGACCGGGAAGATCCTGGACCGAATCGAGCAGTCGGGCCTGCGCCTGGTGGCGCTCTCGATGCGGCGTCTGGAGCAGGCCGACGCAGAGCGCTTCTACGCGATCCACCGCGAGCGCCCGTTCTTCAAGGGTCTGGTCGGCTTCATGACGTCCGGACCGATCGCCGTGGCGGCGCTGGAAGGCGCGGACGCCATCGCGCGCTACCGGAAGCTGATGGGCGCGACAGATCCCGCGAAGGCCGAGCCCGGGACGCTGCGCAAGGACTTCGCGAGCGACGTCGAGCGCAACGCCGTGCACGGCTCCGATTCTCAGGAGACCGCGCGCCAGGAGCTGGGCTTCTTCTTCGGCCCCCGAGACTTCGTGGCCCGCAGCTAGGGGTCTACAGCCAGGACCGGGCGATCAGCGCGAGCACCGCGAAGTAGCCGGCGCACAAGAGCAGGTTGCGGCGCAGGCCCTTCGAGCGTGGTGCTGCAGGCGGCGCAGCGCTCGCGGTCGGCTTCATCATCCCCCCGTTTCGGATCTGGCTCTAGCGGACTGAAGTCGGAGGAAGATGACTCAACTGGCGCCGCGCGTCTAGCGCGACTCACTCGGGTCGAGGCTCGCCCGCGACGACCCAGTCACGGGAGTCAGCGCCGCGGGGGTGGCGAACGCGGCTTCCAGGTGCTCCGCGGCGCGCGAGACCGACCACCAGAACAGCGGGAACAGCTGGTAGTGGCCGACCGGCAGCCGGATCCAGCGGGGTCGCCCGAGGGCGTTCCAGAGCGCCTCCGTGCGCGCCTTCGGGACCACGCGATCGAAGCGCCCGGAGATCACGAGCACGCGAGAGGGGTCGAGGCGGGAGGCGTTGCGCAGCGGGTCGACCGGGTCGGTCCAGGGCCGAACGTAGGCCAGGAACGCGTCCCGGTCGGCGAGTTGCTGGCGCGAGCGCAGGCGCTCCCGGAAGCTGCGCACCGGCTTCTCGGTCGAGTCCCACAGGATTTCGGCGAAGCCGCCGCCGGCCATCGCGAAGAAGCCCGCGCGCACGCGGTCGTCCACGCCCATGAGCGAAGCCGCGAGCATGCCGCCCAGGCTCACGCCGCCCGCCGCGACGCGCGAGGCATCGACTTCGGGGCGCGTGACCAGCCAGTCCAGGAAGCGGCGTGCGTCGCGGATCGAGTCGCGGAAGGCGCGGGCGGGAACCTCCGGCCCGTCGGCCGTCTCGAAGTCGAGCGGCCGGCGCTCGATGTGCAGCACGGCGAACTCGCGCTCGACCAGCGCCTTGGCGAGCGCTTCCGAGACCACGTGCGACCCGGCCAGGATCGGGAACACCAGCACCGTGGGGTGTGGCCCGGGTCCCGCCGGGAGCAGGAAGTGCGCAGTTGCCGGCTGGCCGTCGCTGCCGGGGATGCGCACCCGTGTGGCGCTGTAGTCGCGCCCGTGCAGCCACGTGTAGAGCTGGAGGATGAAGGAGTCCTCGACCGTGATCGGCTCGGCCTCGAGCGAGACGCTGGCGGGATCGAGCGGCTCGTGGGACAGGAAGTCCTCCAGCGCAGGGGCCTGTGCCCCGCGAGCCGTCCCGGAATCGGGAACGCTGGTGCAGGCGAGGGCGAGGGCGCCGGCCAGAAGCGCAGCGAGCCGCGGCATCGTTTTCTCTTCGACGCCGCGACTCGCCGGATTCAGTCGGATGCGCTGGGCGAGTCCGGCCGCGACGGCCCGGCGAAGCCGGGCCTGCGGCTCCGCTCGGCTTCGCCTCGCTGCGCGCGCGCTTCGCGGTCCTGTGCCGCGACGGCTGTCGCCGAGCGGCCTTCGCTCGGCTACGCCTCGCTGCGCGCGCGCTTCG